>CAVQWQ010000021.1:0-38962 GCA_963717645.1 uncultured Actinomycetes bacterium
CCGAGCGAGAGCCGGATCGCCGCCTGGGCGTTTGCCTGGTCGGCCTGGATGGTGCCTGTAGCGGTCTTGAAGCGCTGGTCGAACCCGTCGACGAAGGAGCTCACCCGCTGCTCGGTCTGGTTGAGGCGGTACTGGTAGTAGGCGTACAGGATGGTGCCGCTCAAGGCGGCGCCCACCGAGGCGGCCACGATCAGCGAGACCATGCCCCGCACGGTCTTGGGGAGGAGCCGCTCCCGCCACGTGAGCGGTGTGGTCGGCCCGCCGCGCGTCGTCTGCGGCCCCGCCGCCGCGCCGCCCGCCTCCTGGTTGGCCTCGGCGACGTCGAAGGGCGGCTCGCTCGCCACCCCACGCCCGTTACCGGTCATCCGTCGGGGAGGGGGAGGGAGCGGGTGCCTCGAGGCCGGGTCCCGGCGCGACGCAGCGTCGCGGTCGGCGCGTCGCGTGCCGGGTGGACCGCCGGACCGCTCGCGCTGCGCTGATCGGATCCGGCGGATTTCTTCCCTCAGCTCCCCTGCGCTCGACCCGGCATCGTCCGGGTCGAGCTTGCTGCTCCCCATCGGACCGCGAGGGTAGCTTGCAGCGGGCGTGGGGATGAACGCTGCCTGGCCTGGCGGTCGATTCGGTAGGTGATTCTTGGCCCGCGTCGAACTAGAACTGGGTCATGCCCGACCGAGACACCGGAAGCCGGCGGCCGGTCTCCCTCGCCAAGGCCGCCGAATACCTCGACCTCCCGGCCGGGTCGGTCGAGGCATTGGTCGACACCGGGTACCTGGCCGCGCTCGGTCCCGGGTCCGGCGGGCCTGAGTTCGCCCTCGTCGACCTCAAGGCCTTCCTGGCCCGCAACGCCGAGAACGGATCGGGCAACATTCTCGACGCCGCGCTCGACAGCGTCGACCCCCAGACCCTGCTCGATGCCCTCGATGGGCGTTCGGAGGAGATGGCCCGGCGGGCGTTCGAGATCTTCTCGACCGTGTTCCCGGAGTCCCGCGGCTGGTCGCTGTCCGAGCAGGCGCGCTTCGTCGATCAGGCCCGGGCACGCTTCGAGGCGATTCTCGCCGTCACTGGACAAGGGGCCGAGGTCGACGAGGCGCTCGTCGGTGACCTCCAGGAAGTCGGAGCGAGCGCCGCCTGGGCCGGCTCACCGCTCCCGCAGCTGCTGGTCGTGCTGCGAATCTCACGCGACCTCGTCGTCCAGACCGCGGTCGAGCTGGCCGAGGAGCGGGGCCGCCACTGGGGGTTGGCCCTGTCGCTGCTGCTGACCCGGGTCCTGCCGGCCATGGACCGCCTGACCGATGCCCTGGCCCAGGGCTACTGGGCCGCCGTGGTCGAGGAGCAGAAGGAGAGCCGGGCCCGCTACGAGAACGTCGTCGAGCACTCCTTCAGCGGGATCTGGGAAGTCGATCTCGTGGGTCGGATCCAGTACGCCAATCCCGCCCTCGGGATCATCCTCGGTCGCCCGACCGAGGGGTTGGTGGGCACCCCGCTCACCGACATCGTCGTTCCTCTCGACCCGAGCTCGAAGTTCGACGCCCTCATCACCGAGCCGCTCGAAGGCGCCGAGGTGCTCGAGCTCACGATCGTGCGGGCCGATGGCGTCCGACGGGTGCTCGAGGTCCGCACCATGCCCCGCTACCACGACGCCGAGCTCGTGGGCTTCCAGGGTGTGGTGCGGGACACCACCACCGCGCACGACCTGGAGGCGGAGAAGAACGAGTTCCTCGCCCTGGTCACCCATGACCTGCGCACCCCGCTGAGCACGATCCTGGGTCTGGGCTCCACCCTCGAGGCCCACGGTCGCGAGCTCGGGCCCGATCACATCCAGCGCACGGGCGAGTCCATCCGCCGTCACGCCGAGCGCATCGCCCGCCTGGCCGACGACCTCTACGACGTGAGCCGGCTGGAGGCCAGCTCGCTACTGCTCGCCCCCCGACCTGTCGACCTGGCGCGAGTCGTCGACGTGGCCCTGCACTCGGTGGACCTGCTCTCGACCGACCCCCGCGCCTTCGTCGAGGTGCAGGTGCCGATGGGCACCGCCGTGCTGGCCGACCCCCGACGGCTGGAGCAGGTCGTCGCCAACCTGGTCGAGAACGCCCTGGTCCACGGGGCGCCGCCGGTCACCGTCGAGCTCCGTCGCACCGACGGCTCCGAGGTCGAGCTGGCCGTGGTGGACCGCGGCGCCGGGGTCGCTCCAGTGATGATCCCCAGGCTGTTCAACCGTCTCCAGATCCTGGCCCTGCGCGAACGGGATCGGGCGCGGGGGACCGGTCTCGGTCTCTCTCTCGTCCGGGGCCTGGTCGAGGCCATGGGCGGCCGGGTCTGGTACGAGCCGGCGGCCCAGGGTGGCGCCGCCTTCGTGGTCACCCTCCCCGTGCCCCACGACGCCGCATCGATCGACAGCTGATCGATCAGCCGGCGGGGTCAGCCGTCCAGCGCGGCCTCGACCCGGTCGAGCATGCGGGCGGTACAGCCCGACATCTCGACGAGTGGGAGGAGCTCGTCGGCCAGCCGACCGGCGATGGTGGCGAACGCCTCCGCTGTCGGCCCCTCGCCGTCCAGCGCCACCGGGTCGCCGGTGTCGCCACCGGTCGCCACCGCGGGATCGAGCGGCACGGAGCCGATCAGAGGGACGCCGATCTCGTCCGCCACCCGCTGGCCTCCGCCCCCTCCGAACAGCGGATAGGACTGGCCGTGCTCGCACACGAAGGCCGTCATGTTCTCGATGACGCCGGCGACGCGCAGGAAGCCCTTGCGGGCCATGTCGGCGGCCCGTGTGGCCACCTTGGCGGCCGCCAGCGCCGGCGTGGTCACGATGATCAGCTCGGTTCGCGGCAGCATGCGAGCCAGGCCCATCTGGATGTCTCCGGTTCCAGGCGGCATGTCGACGAGGAGGTAGTCGAGCCCGCCCCAGCGGACGTTCTCGATGAAGTGCTGGAGGGCCCGGTTGAGCATCAGGCCCCGCCACATGATCGCCTCGTCCTCACCCTCGGCGAGAAAGCCCATCGACACCACCTTCAGCTGCCCGGCGCCGACGGGCTTGGTGATGGGGATCATGGACCACGCCTCGGACGTCCCCTCGGCCTCGATGCGTCCTTCGATGCCGAGCATGCGGGGGATCGAGAAGCCCCAGATGTCGGCGTCGAGCAACCCCACGGTGAGGCCCCGGGCCGCCAGCGCGGCGGCGAGGTTCACGGTGACCGACGACTTGCCGACCCCGCCCTTCCCCGACGCCACTGCCACCACCCGGGCGCTCGGGGGGATCTCCGTCTCGGCGGGCTTCTCCCGCGCCTTCCACCTGGCCCGCGACATCACCCGGCTGCGCTCCTCGCCGGTCATCTCGGCCATGTGGACCTGCACCGATACCACTCCCCGGAGCCCGCCGACCCGCGCCTCGACGTCACCACGCAGCAGGGTGCGGAGGGGGCAACCGGCGATGGTCAGGGCCAGCTCCACGTCGACGCCGCCATCCTCGGCCACCTGCACGCCACGGACCATGCCGAGGTCGATGACGTTGTCACCCAGCTCGGGGTCGATGACGCCGCGCAGGGCGGCGACGACAGCCTCGTGGGGCGGGGGAGAGACGACCTTTGTGGGCACGCGTGAATTCTACCGGCCTCGACCAGTAGTATTCGTCCGTGGCGAAGTTAGCGGCACGGCCGGCGGCAGCTCGGGAGGCGGCCCCGCTCGCTGTGTCGGCGGCGCCACCGACCCGGCTGTCGGTGTTCAGGGCCCTGGGAGACCGCACGCGCTTCGCCGTCTACAGCGAGGTGGCCTCGTCGTCGGTGCCGCTCTCCACGTCCGACATCGCCGACGTCCTCGACCTCCACCCCAACACTGTCCGACCACACCTCGAGCGGCTGCGCGAGGTCGGCCTGCTCGAGGTCGAGTCGGCCAGCAAGGGAAGCGTGGGCCGGCCCCAGCATCGCTACATGCTCACCGCCGACGCTCCCTCCCTCGGCCTCGAGCGGCCGGCGTACCCACTGCTCGCCGACCTTTTGGCCCAGCTGGCGGCCGAGCTCGGCCCGCGTGACGACGACGTCGCCGAAGTCGGCCGGTCGTGGGGGCGGCACGAGGCGGAGGCGCTCGGCGAGGCCGAGGAAGAGGTAGGGGACACCAGCGTGGCGGAGGAGAGCCCCTGCGTCGCCACCCTGGTGGCCGAGCTGGCCGAGCTGGGCTTCGACCCGACCACCGATTGCGCCGGGTCCAGGACGACGGTGTCGTTCACCCGCTGCCCGTACCGGGAGCTGGCGGAGGCACATCCGGAGCTGGTCTGCTGCCTGCACCGGGGCATCGTGGAGGGCATGGTCGAGCGGATGGGCGGGGCGTCGGTCGCCAACTTCGCCACCCTGGCGGATCAGCACCCCTGCCGGGTAGAGCTCGTCGTCCGGTAATCTTTCGTTGGAGAGTCCGAGGAGGCGCGATCCGTGAGCATGACCTCAGTGAACATCGGCCGGCGGCCTAGCCCCATCATGCTGACCGACCAGGCGGCGACCAAGGTGGCGGACCTGCTGGCCCAGGAGGGCAACGCCGAGCTCGCTCTGCGGGTTGCCGTGCGACCCGGCGGCTGCTCGGGCTTCAGCTACGAGATGTTCTTCGACTCCGAGCTCGAGAGTGACGACATCGTGCGCAGCTTCGGCCCAGTCAAGGTGGTGGTCGACCCGGCCAGCGCCGAGCAGCTCGCCGGCGCCACCCTCGACTACAAGGACGGCCTCCAGGGGGCGGGCTTTCACATCACCAACCCGAACGCCACACGCACCTGCGGGTGTGGTTCGTCCTTCAGCTGACCGGCGCCCCTCGCGGTCGCTGTCTCGTCAGTAGCCATGGCCGTCAGCCTGGTCGTTGACGGTCGGTCGGTCGAGGTTCCCGACGACGGATCCTCGCTTCTCGAGGTCCTGCGCGACCGGCTCGGGGTTCGCTCGGCCAAGGACGGCTGCAGCCCTCAGGGGCAGTGCGGATGCTGCACGGTGTGGATCGACGGGGCGCCCCGTGTCGCATGCGTGACGCCGGCGCGGCGGGTCGTCGGCCGCGCCGTCACCACGCTGGATGGTCTCGACCAGGCGAGCCGGGAGCGCTGGGCTGAGGCGTTCTCGGCCACCGGGGCCAGTCAGTGCGGGTTCTGCACGCCAGGGATCGTCATGCGGCTGGCGGCGCTGGAGGCGCGGGCCGACGGGTCGGTCGACGAGGCAGCCGTCGAGCGTGCGCTCGCTGCTCACCTCTGTCGGTGCACAGGCTGGCGGACAATCGTCGAAGCCGCCCACCTGGCCGAGACCGGCCGGACCGGCACGACCGGGGCAGGGGCGGGTCGGGACCTCACCGCCGCCGCCCGCAGGGCCGCCCTCGAGGGTGGGACGCCTCAGGCGGTGGGTCCGTCTGTGCCCGTCGGCGAGGGCGGCTTCGCCGACGATCTCGCGCCTCCGGACGCGCTGGTGGCCGTGCTGGCAGCCGATGGCGGGTGGGCCGTGGCCGAGACCCTGCGGGAAGCTCGGGCCGTCGCGGGCAAGGTCCAGGGGCGCCGCAGCACGATCCAGCTGGGACACCCGCTCGAGGTGCCGCCCGGCCCGTGGCAGCAGACCCTGCGCACGACGTGGGTGGAGCCCGGCTATCTCGAGACCGACGCCTCCTGGTGTCGCCCCGGAGGCGAGCCGGCCTCGCCCCTGGCCAACGGCGGCGCCTTCGGCGCCAAGCTGGCGTCGCCCGCCCCACATGTCGCCCGCCGCCTGGCCGACGAGCACGGGCGGCCCGTGCGGGTCCTGCTCTCCCGCGAGGACACCGTGCGGCTGGGCCCCAAGCGGCCGCCGGTGGCCGCCGGTATCGGGCTGGACGGCACGGGGGTGATGCGGATCGTCCGAACTCCAGGCGTCGCCGACGCCGTCCGCTCGCTGGCCCCAGGGATCGTCGTCGAGGAGGTGGACGTCGCCGGCCCGCCGACCTCGGGTGCCATTCGCGGCGCGGGATGGGTGGAGGCGGCCGTGCTCCTCGCCGTGGTCTCGCGAATGCGGGATGACGGCGGCCCCGAGCGCGGCTCGGGGGTGCGGGTGACGGTGGCGTCGGGGTCGACGGCCGAGGCGTCGATCGCGCCCGACGGTGGCGTCGGTGTTCGAGTGTCCTGCGGGATGTCCCTGGACGACGTGGTGCTGCGCTCCTACTGCACCGGGGCCGCCCACATGGCGCTGAGCTGGGTACGGTCCGAAGGCCTCGCCGTCGACGAGGAGGGCCACCCCCTCGATCTCACCATCCGCTCGTTCGGGATCCTGTCGGCGCGAGATATGCCAGCGGTCGACGTCGAGATCGCTCGGAGCGAGGGCTCTCCCGTCAATGGCTCCGACGCCGTCTTCGCCGCCGTGGCCGCGGCAGCATGGATCGCCGACGGCCTGCCCCAGGACTGGCCCACCGGCGGACCCGACGGCCGGCGCTGAGCGGCGCGGCCCGATCAGGTCAGAGCGTCCAGCGCGGCTGTCCGAAGCGGTAGCCGACGGAGCGGACGGTCTGGATGAGGTTGGCGTGCTCCTCGCCCAGCTTGGCCCGCAGTCGCCGCACGTGGACATCGACTGTGCGCGCGCCGCCGTAGTACTCGTAGCCCCACACCCGGCTGAGCAGGATCTCCCGCGTGAACACCTTGCTGGGGTGCGTGGCCAGGAACCGAAGCAGCTCGTACTCCATGAAGGTGAGATCGAGCGGTCGGCCCTCGACGGCCGCCTGGTACGTCTCCAGGTTGAGCGCCAGGGGCCCGTGCTCGACCAACTCGGGTCGTGCGCCGCGTCCCGTGCGCACGAGCAGGTGCTCGAGACGAACGCCGAGCTCGGAGGGACGAAACGGCGTCAAGCAGAAGTCGTCGAAGATGTCCTCTCTCACCGGGAGGTCACCCACTTGATGGCCGCTGGCCATCAGGATGATGGGTTCGAGCGGCGGTTCCCGCTTGCGCAGCGCCCGGCACAGGGCGAGGCCGGCCTCGGCATCCTCCTCCAACGAGACGACGGCGCCCGCCCACCCCTCGACGGGCTCGCTGGCCGAAGCCTGCTCGGCCATGCCCGCACTCCGCCACCGGTAGCCGGCCAGCTCGACGGCCTGGACCAGATTGACCGGAGCCGGGTCCGGGAAGAGGAGGAGGGGCTCCACTGCGGTTGCTCGGTCTACTACAGCTGGGGCAGGTAGCGCTCGAGCTCGAACTGGCTCACCTGCGTCTTGTAGTCGACCCACTCGGCCCGCTTGTTCCGGATGAACCACTCGAACACGTGCTCGCCGAGGGTCTCGGCCACAAGCTCCGAGCTCTCCATGGCGGCGATGGCGTCGGCCAGGCTGGCCGGCAGCGGACGGATGCCCTCGGACGCCAGCTCCTCCGGCGTCATGGTGTAGAGGTTGGTCGCGGCCTCCGGCGGCAGCTGGTACCCCTCCTCGATGCCCTTCAGCCCGGCGGCCAGGATGACAGCGAACGCCAGGTACGGGTTGCACGCCGGGTCGGGGGCCCGGTACTCGATCCGGGTCGAGTCGACCTTGCCGCGCTTGATCACCGGTACCCGCACGAGGGCCGACCGGTTGTTGCGGGCCCAGGAGAGGTGGACCGGGGCCTCGTAGCCGCGTACCAGGCGCTTGTAGGAGTTGACCCACTGGTTGGTGACGGCGGTGAGTTCCGAGGCGTGGCGCAGGAGCCCGGCGATGAAGCCTTTGGCGACCTTGGACAGACCGTGCTCGTCACCGGGGTCGTGGAAGGCGTTGACGTCGCCCTCGAAGAGCGAGAAGTGGGTGTGCATGCCCGATCCCTGCACACCGGCCATGGGCTTGGGCATGAAGCTGGCGTGCACGGAGCGCTCCTGGGCGATCTCCTTGACCACCAGGCGAACGGTCATGACCGTGTCCGCCATCGTGAGCGCGTCGGTGTAGCGAAGGTCGATCTCGTGCTGGCTGGGGGCGTCCTCGTGCTGGGCGTACTCGACAGGGATGCCCATGTCCTCGAGCGTCAGCACGGTGCGCTTGCGCAAGTCACCCGCCAGGTCCGCCACCGTGAGCTCGAAGTACGAGCCCCGGTCGAGGACACGGGGCGGATGGGACGGATCGGCGTCGGCGAAGTAGAAGTACTCCAGCTCGGGGGCGGCGTAGAACGAGAACCCCCGCTCCCGGGCCCGCTCCAGCGTTCGGCGCAGGACGTGGCGGGGGCAGCCCTCGAAGGGCGAGCCGTCCAGGTTCGAGATGTCGCAGAAGACTCTGGCCACCGCTCCCTCGTCGGTCCGCCAGGGCAGGATCTGAAAGGTCTTGGCGTCGGGCCGGGCCAGCACGTCGCTCTCCTGGATCCGGCTGAAGCCGTCGATCGAGGAGCCGTCGAACGTCATGCCCTCCTCCAGAGCGTTCTCCAGCTCGGCGGGGGTGATGCTGAAGGTCTTCGGCGTCCCCAGGACGTCGGTGAACCAGAGCTGGACGAAGCGGACGCCCCGCTCCTCGACCATCCTCAGCACGTATTCCTCTTGGGTCTGCATCGCGTCCTCCCGATGGCTGCCCGCTGGGCTCGCCTCGACCGACGCGCACTAGTCTCGCAGGCGCCAACCGCCCTCGAAGCCCGGTTCACAGCATGTTCACACTGAGGCAACAGGCGGGAAATGGCGGGCGACAAGGCTCTCGGCCGCCATGTCAGAGGTAGACGCCGAGCCAGTTGCCGGCCCGCGGGCCGGCCCGAGGACACAGGAGGACCAGTGGATCGGACACCGGCCGAGGTGCTGCGCCTCGCTCAGGACGAGGAGATCGAGATCGTGGACTTCCGGTTCTGCGATCTGCCGGGCCTGACCCAGCATTTCTCCGTGCCCGTCACCCAGCTGACGGACGACGCCTTCGAGGAGGGTTACGGCTTCGACGGCTCCTCGATCCGGGGGTTCCAGGAGATCCAGGAGTCGGACATGATCCTCGTGCCCGACTCCAACACCGCGGTCGTGGACCCGTTCCGCCAGCACCGGACGCTCAACATCAACTGCTTCGTCAAGGATCCGGTGACTGGAGAGAGCTACACGCGTGACCCGCGGTACGTGGCCAAGAAGGCGGAGGACTACCTGATCTCGACGGGGATCGCCGATACCGCGTACTTCGGCCCGGAGGCCGAGTTCTTCGTCTTCAACGACGTCCGTTTCGAGCAGGACCAGCGGTCGGCCTTCTACGCCGTGGACTCCATCGAGGGCATCTGGAACTCCGGCAAGGACGAAGGACCCAACCTCGGGTTCAAGCCCCGCTACAAGGAGGGGTACTTCCCGGTCCCGCCGATGGACCACTTCCAGGACCTGCGCTCGGAGATGATCCTCACCATGGAGCGCGTCGGGATCGACATCGAGGTCCACCACCACGAGGTGGGCACCGCCGGCCAGGCGGAGATCGACATGCGCTTCGACACCCTGCTGTCGATGGCCGACAAGCTCATGCTCTACAAGTACGTGGTGAAGAGCGTCGCCAGGGACGCCGGGTACACGGCGACGTTCATGCCCAAGCCGCTGTTCCAGGACAACGGCTCAGGTATGCACACCCACCAGTCGCTGTGGAAGGGTGGCGAGCCGCTGTTCTACGACGAGACCGGCTACGCCGGGCTGTCGGACGAAGGGCGCTGGTACATCGGTGGACTTCTCCATCACGCCCCGGCCATCCTGGCCTTCGCCGCCCCGACGACCAACTCGTACAAGCGCCTGGTGCCCGGCTACGAGGCGCCCGTCAACCTCGTCTACTCCCAGCGCAACCGCTCGGCGTGCTGCCGGATCCCGCTCTACTCCAAGAGCCCCAAGGCCAAGCGAGTGGAGTTCCGTTGCCCCGATCCGTCGTGCAACCCGTACCTGGCCTTCTCGGCGATGCTCATGGCCGGCCTCGACGGTGTGCAGAACCGGATCGAGCCCCCCGACCCGGTCGACAAGGACCTCTACGACCTTCCGCCCGAGGAGCTGGCCATGGTCCCCCAGGTTCCCGGCTCGCTCGAGGCCGCGCTCGACGCTCTCGAATCCGATCAGAAGTTCCTCCAAGTCGGTGGCGTCTTCACCCCCGACCTGCTCGAGACGTGGATCGACTACAAGCGGACGCGCGAGATCGACGAGATCCGTCTCCGGCCCCACCCGTGGGAGTTCATGCTCTACTACGACATCTAAGGCTCTGACCAGGACGTTTGTCCCTCCAGAGGGCCTCCGACATACCAGCGACATAGCGGTTCGCCGACCCGGTGCTCGTGCATAGCTAGGAGGCACGGGCGCGGGCGGCCTGGCGGACCAGGTGGTCGCGCTCGGCGACGTTCGTGGCCCGGCGGGCGGCCTCGGCATACGCTGTCGCGGCGGCGGGGAGGTCCTTGTCCAGCTCGTGCAGGTGGCCGCGGACGGCGTGCCAGCGGTGCCGCTCGCCGATCACCTCACGCAGCCGGTCGGTCTCCCGCAGCCCGGCGGCGGCCCCGAGTACGTGGCCGACCGCGACCGCGCGCCCGAGCACCGCGGCGGGGTCCTGGCGCACCGGGTCGTCGGTGAGGGCGACGAGGTCGTCGTACCAGGCGAGGATCTGCGGCCAGTCGGTCTCCTCGGCGCTTGCCGCGTCGTCGTGCAGGGCGGCGATGGCGGCCTCGACCTGGTAGCGGCCGAAGCACTGAACGGCCAGCGCCGACTGCAGGACGCGCACGCCCTCTGTGATCTCCCGGGTGTCCCACAGGCCGCGGTCCTGCCGGTCGAGCGTGACGATCCGGCCTTCGGGGTCGAGCCGCGCCGGGAGTCGGGCGTGGTTGAGGAGCATCAGCGCGAGCAGCCCGCGCGCCTCCGGTTCCTCGGTGGCGAGGTTGAGTTGGCGGGCGAGCCGGATCGCCTCGCCGGCCAGGTCGAGCCGGCCCGCGTGGCCGGCCGTGTAGACGAGGTAGAGCACGCGCAGCACGACGGCGAGGTCGCCGGGCTGGTCCAGGCGGCGCCCCTGCAGGGCGCGTTTGGCCCGGCTGATCCGCTGCGCCATCGTCGCCTCCGGGACGTAGAAGGCGTCGGCGATCTCGCGGGTGGTGAGGCCGCCGACGGCGCGGAGGGTCAGGGCCACCTGGGAGTCGGGCGTGAGGTCGGGGTGGCAGCAGCAGAAGAGCAGGAAGAGGGTGTCGTCGCCCTCCTCGGTGGCGGCGGGCCGCGGCTCGGCGTAGGTCGCCTCCTCGCGGCGGTGACGTGCCTCCTCGCTGCGGCGGACGTCGACGAGCCGCCGGGTCGCGACCGTGGTCAGCCACGCGCGCGGGTCGCGCGGCGGGTGCTCGGGCCACACCCGCAGCGCCTCCAGCAGCGCCTCCTGGAGCGCGTTCTCGGCGGCGTCGAAGTTCTCGCCCCGCCGGACCAGGCCCGCGAGCACCCGCGGGACGAGGGCGCGCAGCGCGCCCTCGTCCAGCCGTCGCGTCGGCTCGTCGATCACCGTCGGGTCAGTCGTCCGAGGGCGCCTCGGACATGACCTCCCGGACGTCGATCCACTCGTACAGCGGCTCCCCGCCCGGCCCGGGCTCGGAGGAGACGTAGGCCGCGAGCTCGACCGCGCGCTCGTGCGACTCGACGTCGATCATGTACCAGCCCGCCACGAGATCGCTGGTCTCGGGCAGCGGGCCGTCGGTGGTGACTAGCGCAGCGTCCGGCCCGCCGTAGCGCACCCAGGTGCGCGCCGGCGTGAGCGCCTGCGCGTCGACATACTCGCCGTTCTCCTCGAGCAGCTCGCTGACGTGCTTGAGGAAGGCCATGTGCGCCTCGACGTCCTCGGGGGCCCACTGGTCCATCGGGGGCACGGGACGGTGCGGCTCCGGGCCGCCGCGGTAGTGCTTGAGGAGCAGGTACTTCGGCATGGTGGTCTCCTGGTGTCGTGGGCCGCGCCTGTCGTGGCCCGTCACCTGGTGAGCGGAGCCGGTCAGATGTTCTCGACATGAAATCACCTATCTAGCTCCGAGAACGTCGTAGGGGGATCACGCCGCGGCGGCCACCGCCGTCCAGAAGTCGCCGAAGCCGTCCAGCGGGCTGGTCATGGCCCGCTGGGTCAACAAGACGGCGACGGTGCCGCGCGTCGGGTCCACGTGCGCCGCTGTCCCCGTCCCGCCGGTCCAGCCCCAACGACCCGGTGCCATCCACGGCCGGGCGACGTCGACGTCCACCGCGGTGGCCAGGCCCCACGACGCCCCGGGACCGACGATTGGCGTTGCGTACCGCCGCTGCGCATCCGTGAGGGCGTCGGTCGTCATGAGGGCGACCGACTCGGCGCTCAGCACCGGTCCGCCGCCGTCGGCCAAGGCACAGAAGAAGGCGAGGACGTCGGGAGCGGTCGACACCAGGCCCGAGCTCAGCTCCTCGAAGCTGGGCGACTTGACGGCGTGACCCTGGAGAGCCTTGCATTGCCGACCCCGGACAGGAGGAGAGGACATGAAGCTGCGGGCTGGGGCGTTGGCCGTTCTCGTTCTGGGGGCGCTCGGGGGGCCCGCTGTCGTCCTTCCAGCGGAGGCGGCGAGCGCGGCATCGCTTCCGCCGCTGACGCTCGTCTACACGTGCTCCGCTACCGACACGATCGCACCGACGGGCGCCAGCACGCTGACAACGGTCGGGACCTCGGTGTGCAGTGGTCTGCTGGCCCAGCACGCCACGACGAGCATCGAGCTGCTGACCCCGATCCCGTTGGTCAGTCTGTCGGTGCCGCTGTCGACAAGCTCGGCCTCCTGTACCGCATGTACGTCGCTCATCGGGCACGACAGCGCCACGGTTCTACCGGCCGCGGGGGTGAGCTACCAGGGGAGCTACGTCGACACCATCACGGCGCCGGCGGGATCGTCATTCCTGCCCTCGCCCGGGTGCACCCCCGTTCCACCCGACGTCCTCATCTGCGTGGCCACCAGCACGTACACGTACTGATGACGGCGCAGGCAGGGATCAGCTGAAGATGCCGTCGCGAAGAGCCAGGCCCACCGCGCCAGCCCGGTCTCGGACGTCGAGCTTGCGGTACAGCGAGTGGAGGTGGGTCTTCACCGTCTCCTGACCGACGAACAGGCGCTCAGCGATCTCGCGGTTGGCCAGGCCGTCGACCACAAGGGCGAGGACGTCGCTTTCACGCTGGCTCAGGCCCAGACGGGCACCGGGCCAGCCGCCCAGATCCCTGGAACGGCCCATGGCGAGGGCCAGCCGGGAGGCGAGGCTCGGATCGATCACCACCTGCCCGTCACGGGCGCGCTCGAGGTGAGAGACCAGCTCGGCTGCTCCCAGCGACTTCAGGAGGTAACCGGCGGATCCCGCCCGGAGGGCCTCGAACATGCGACGTTCGTCGTTGCTGTGGGTGAACGCCACGACGCGAAGGTCGTCCGTCTCGGCGAGCAGCTGGGCGAGCAGACCCATGTCGGCCCCGCCCTTGCGATCGGTGTCGACGAGCACCACGTCGGCGCGAAGAGTGGCCGCGACGGCGCCGATGTCATCGGCGAAAGAGACGGGACCGAGCAGCTCGACCAGGTCGCGACTGCGGTTGAGCAGCCCGAAGAGGCCCCGAATGATGATCTCGGTGTCGGCGACGAGGAGCACCCGGACCGGACGACTGGGTGTCGCGTGGGAGCCGTTGGGATGCGCCTGCTGGTCGCGGGCAGCTCCGAATTGGCCGTCGTATGTTGCACCGGCTGAGAGGCTCATTGCGGCTCCTTACCTGACACTTCGACTCCGCGGAGGGCTCGAAACTCCGAAGGATCACAAGTGCGCTGGTGCCTTCGCCGAGCCTGCCCTCGTGGATCGGACCCCTGACCAGGGTACCGCTTCTGTCAGCAACCGTACAGAGCGGCCGCTCGTCCGCGCCGCCCGCTGCCCAAAGCTGGGCGAAGCGGACGCCACTCCCTATCGCCTCTGGTGGTCGATCCCGTAGAAGAGGCGCTCGACGACCAGTCGGGCCCGCCGGGTCGCGCGCCGGTACTCCTCCCGCAGGGCTACGGCGCTGGTGCCGAGGCTTCGGGCCAGCCGGGACAGCTGGTCGGCCTGCGTCGGCAGGGCATCGCCGGGCTCGCCGCGAACGAGGTACAGCCGGTTCCGTGTGCGTTCGAGGAACCGGTAGGCGACGGTGAGGACGCCGGCGTCGGCGGGGTCGAGCACCCCCGCCTCCGCGAGCGCAACGAGGGCGGCGACGGTCCCGGGCGACGCGATCTGGTGGCGGAGTTGGAGCAGCTGCGCCGTCCACTCGATGTCGGAGAGCGAGCCCCTGCCGAGCTTGAGGTGGAACTGGGGGTCCTCGCCGGCGGGCAGGCGCTCGCGCTCCACCCGCGCCTTCATGCGACGGATCTCCCGCTGCCCGTCGTCGTCGAGTGGCTGCTGCCAGACGAAGTCGTCGACCGCGGCCATGAAGCTCCGGGCAACGTCGGGATCACCTGCGACGGGCCGGGCTCGGATGAGGGCCTGGCGCTCCCAGGTGCGAGCCCAACGCCCGTAGTAGGTGCGGTACCCGTCGATGCTGCGTGCCAGTGGCCCGTCGCGACCTTCCGGTCGGAGCGCAGTATCGACGGTGAACAGCCGCCCCGCCGGTGTCGTCCCGTTGACGGTGCGTATCAGGGCCTCCGCCGTCTCCTCCGCGGCGGTGACCTCGGTGGTCGTGTGACCGTCGAAGACGATGAGCACGTCGAGATCGCTGGCATAGGACAGCTCCGCCCCACCGAAGCGGCCCAAGGCCACGATCGCCATCGGCACGGGCGGGTCCAGCGAGGCCAGGGCCTCTTCGAGAGTGACCTCGGCGAGGTCACTGATGGCCGCTGCCGTCGCATCGACGTCGTCGATGCCGAGGACGTCCCGGGCGGCGATGCGCGCCATCTCGGTGTCCTTCAGGCGGAGCAGACCTGCCCGCCACCGCTCGTGGTCGTGGCGCCAACCCAGGACGGCGCCGGCGAGGTCGGCCAGCTGGGCCGAGCTGCGACGAGCCAGGGCGGCGTCGTCGCCGAGCTCGGCCGTTAGCTCGGGGTTGCGCCGGATCGGCTCCAGTAGCGCGCGGCCGGTCCCGATGAGCAGGCACAGCCGGCGCGCCGACTCAGGGGACTCCCTGAACGTGGCCACCAGCCGATCGCGACGATGGGCGCCTGACGCCAGGGTGCGGAGGCCGAGCAGACCCAGGTCTGGATCGGGTGACTCCGACAACCAGGTGAGCAGCAACGGCAGGGTCTGCTGCATCAGCCGCGACGAGCGGGTGAGGCCCTTGGTGAGCTCTTTCATGGCCGCCCTCGTTCGCTCGGCGTCGGTGAAGCCGAAGGCGGCCAGGCGGGCCCGCACGGCGTCGTCCGACCCGAGCCCTGCCGTGGCGCCTGTTCCCTTGGGCCGCCCTCCCGGGGCGGCCGTTCCCTTGGGCCGCCCTCCCGGGGCGGCCGTTCCCTTGGGCCGCCCTCCCGGGGCGGCCGCCGGCGGTGGCTCCGAGACGGCCGAGAAGGCCTCCAGCAGAGGGCGGAAGAAGAGCCGCTCGTGGATCGACCGGGCCACCGCCTGGTGGTCGCTCAGCTCGCGGTCGAAGCGGGCCAGGGCGGTGCCCGACGCATCGTCACGATGGCCGAGGACGCGGGCGAGCTGGGCGCGGGCGGCCGGATCGGACGGGACCGAGTGCACCTGGGCCTCGTCGACCAGCTGCAGGCGGTGCTCGACCGTGCGCAGATACCGATAGGCGTCGGCCAGGGAGCGGGCGTCCTCCGCCGCCACGTAGCCGGCGTCTCCGAGCTCGGTCAGGGCCGCGAGGGTCGAACGCGAGCGCAGGGCTGGGTCGTTTCGTCCGTGGACCAGCTGGAGGAGCTGGACCGCGAACTCGACGTCGCGGATCCCACCCCAGCCCCGCTTGATCTCCCGGTGCGACAGCCCTTGCCGGGCCACGTGCTCCTCGGCGCGCGCCTTCATGGCCCGAATGTCTCTCAGATCGTCGGCCCCGAACGTCCGCCCCCAGAGCTCGAGCTCCGCCTCGCGCTGGAACGCGTCGCCGAGTGCGCGGTCTCCCGCCACCGGACGCGCCTTGAGCAGGGCCTGCCGCTCCCACGCCTGGGCCCAGCGCCCCCAGTACGCCTGGTAGGAGCGGAGCGAGCGGACGAGCGGCCCGTCACGGCCCTCCGGGCGCAGGTCGACGTCGACACGAAAGCAACCCCGCGCCACGTCCATCACCTTCCGCGCAGCCCTCGGGCCGAAGCTCCCGTCGCCGTCGACGAACAGCAGGTCGATGTCGCTGGCGTAGTTGAGCTCCTGGCCGCCGAGCTTTCCCATCCCGATCACGGCGAGGCTCTCGTCGCGCGGTACCTCGGCCAGGTCGACCGCGCCGCGCAGCACGTCGTCGGCCAGGTCGGCCAGGGCGGCGACGACCGCTTCCAAGTCGTCGAGCCCGGTCAGGTCGCGAGCGGCGATGCGCAGCAGCTCGAGGCGCTTCCAGGCCGCGAGGGCGGTCGCGCTACGGGCATCGACGGGCGGCCGGCCCTCGAGGTCGGCGAGCACGTCGATGCAGCGCGGATCGCTCTCGCACAATCGCGTGAGCGACCTGCTGGCTGCCAGCACCGCCACCAGGGCGCGGGCCAGCGTGTCGTCCTGCTCCAGGCGGACGGTGAGCCCGGGACGGGTCTCGACAAGCCGCGTCAGCGGGACCTTGACGGTGACGGGGGCAGCCGAGCCCTCGACCGCTGCGGCCAACCGGCCGGTCGAGGCCAAGGTGGTCACCAGACCAGTGTGTCAGGCCCCGGCGACTTGGTCGGCCGCGGCGAGCGACCCCCACCGCAGAACTCTGGGCCGGACAAAACCGCCCTCGGGCGTAGGCTCGATGCGTGGGTCGCCTCAGAGTTGCCGCTTGCCAGCTCGACACCGTCGTCGGTGATTTGAGCGGCAACGTGGACCGGGTCGTCGCCGCCCTGGCCGAGGCCGAGGCGGCCGGCGCCGACCTGGCGGTGTTCCCGGAGCTGGCCCTGACCGGTTACCCGCCCGAGGATCTTCTGCTCAAGCCCGGGTTCGTGGGCGACAACCTCGAAGCACTGCAGCGGGTGGCCCGCAGCACGCGTCGGTGCGCCGCCGTGGTCGGGTTCGTCGATCTCGGGCGCGATCTCCACAATGCCGCCGCGATGTGCGCCGGTGGGTCGGTCGTCGGGGTGTACCACAAGCGGATCCTTCCGAACTACGCGGTGTTCGACGAGGACCGGTACTTCACGCCGGGACAGCCGGCTTCGCGGCTGTACCTGATCGCGGGGGTGCGCGTCGGCGTGTCCATCTGTGAGGACGCCTGGAGCCCGACCGGGCCCGTCTCCGAGCAGGCGGCAGGTGGGGCAGAGCTGATCGTCAACATCAACGCCTCGCCCTATTTTCAGGGTCGGCTGGAGGAGCGGGCGCGCATGCTCTCGACCCGGGCGGCAGACGCCTCGTGCTCGCTGGTGTACGTCAACCTGGTCGGCGGTCAGGACGAGCTGGTGTTCGACGGCGCCTCGCTGGTGCTCGACGAGGCCGGACTGGTGGTGGCGTCGGCCTCGCAGTTCGAGGAGCAGGTGCTGGTTGTCGACATGGAGGTCCGACCCGCGTTCCGCACCCGTCTGCTCGACCCCCGCGGACGACAACGGGCACCCAATCTCGACGCCGTCGTCATCAGCGAGCGACCTAGGGACAACTCCGACCGGCGTCAGCCGTCGTTCACTCCGCCCCTGGGCCCCGAGGACGAGCTCTACGAGGCGCTCGTCCTCGGCACCCGTGACTACGTGGGCAAGAACGGGTTCTCGGGGGTCCTCGTCGGACTGTCGGGAGGCATCGACTCGTCGCTGGTGGCGACGATCGCGGCCGACGCGCTCGGTCCCGAGCACGTCCACGGCGTGGCCATGCCCTCGCGCTTCTCGAGCGAGGCCTCCCTGTCCGATGCGACCTCGCTGGCCGACCGTCTTGGCATCGACCTGCGCACCATCCCCATCGAGCCGGCGCATGCGTCGCTGCTCGAGATGCTGGAGCCGAGCCTGGGCGGGCCCCTCACCGGTCTGACCGCCGAGAATGTCCAGTCCCGGATCAGGGGGGTGGTCCTGATGGGGCTGTCCAACGCGCTCGGGTGGATCGTCCTCACGACCGGCAACAAGAGCGAGCTCGCCACCGGCTACTCGACGCTCTACGGCGACACGGCGGGCGGGTTCGCGGTGATCAAGGATGTGCCCAAGACGCTCGTCTACCGGCTGTGCCAGATGCGCAACGCCAGGGCCGGGACGGACCTGATCCCCTCCTCGGTGCTCGGCAAGCCGCCGTCGGCCGAGCTTCGGCCCGGCCAGCGCGACGACGAGTCGCTCCCGTCCTACGCGATCCTCGATCCCGTGCTCGCCGCCTACGTCGAGGAGGACCACACCGCCGCCGAGCTCGTGGCTGCCGGTTACGACGAGACGCTCGTCGATCAGGTCGTGCGGCTGGTAGACGGGGCCGAGTACAAGCGGCGCCAGACACCGCTCGGGGTGCGGGTCAGCCACAAGGCGTTCGGCAAGGACCGGCGGATGCCGATCACCAACCGCTATGCCGGCAGCGTGGGGGCAGAGGGCGCAGCTGACTAGGCGGCAGAGGGGGTTCACGCCCGTCTTGACCGGCCGGTCAACCGGGGGTGATGCTGGGCCATGGCTGATCCCAAGAAACCGAGGCAGGCCTTCGCTCCCTGGGACCGCCGTGAGCTCCCCGGTGCGTTCACCGTCGAGGAGACGGCCCGACGGGTCGGGAGCTACAAGTGGGTCGAGATGCGGCTCTTCGAGGCCCTGGGCGGGTGGGTGGCCACGGTTCCCGAGCTCGACGTGAAGATGCGTCTCGGTACCCACTGCTACAAGCACGCCTGGCACGCCGAGCTATGGCACAAGCGGTTGCCGGAGCTGCGGGAGATGAACCCCGACCGTCTGACGATGCCGGCCAACGAGCACGTCGAGCGGTTCATGACGGCCATCACCGAGCCCGAGGAGCCGGGGCAGACGATCGAGAAGCTGGTGGGCGTCTACCGCGTCCTGATCCCTCACAAGATCGCCGCCTACACCTACCACCTCAACAACACCTCGACCATCACTGACGCGCCCACCATCCGCTCGCTGCGGCTGGTCCTGAACGACGAGCTCGAGGACTGGCGGGAGGGTGAGATGCTGCTGCAGTCGCTCATCGAGACCGACGACGAGGTCGAACGGGCGGCCGCCCGCCAGGCCGCCCTGGAGAAGATCATGCTGCACGCGGGTGGAATCGCCGGTCGGGGCAGCATCGGGACCCCGTCCGAGCCCTCACAGGCCGAGGTCCCGGCGTGACCGCCTCGACGCCGTGGAGTCGGTGAGAGTGGCGCGGATCGTCGTCAGACCTGAGCACTTCCACCTGGTGGCGTTCGACGGCGGAGTGATCGCGGCCACGGCCGGGCGCGTGGCCGAGGCGGTCGGCCTCCCCGAGGACCTCGAGGTCCGGGTCGAGGTCGACGAGACCTCTCCCCTGGGCGCGGGTCGCCTCGTCGCATTGGATCCGGTCACGATCTCGGTGCAGAGCGGCGCTCTCGAAGACGCCAAGCATCCTCGCCGGCTCAGGGTCGCCAGCGTGGAGGACATCCTCGGTCGGCTCCTCTTTCGCGCCGGCGACCGGTTGGACCCGGCCTTCGGCGACCCACCGGAAGAGAAGGCACTCACCCTGGCCCAGAGCGCGGCGTGGGACGCCTATTCGGTCGGGCGGTGCGCGCGTCTGGGGTTCGGGGACTCCCAAGGCCGATGGCGCTACCACTTCCGCAACCGTCACGGCTTCACCGACGTGGCGGACGCGACGTTCGACCGCTTGTGGTCGGCGACCGGGCTCGCGTGGCTCGACCTGGACGCGGCCTGCGCCGAGACCGAGGCCGCCCGCCAACCGGCGTAAGGACCGAACGGCGGAGAGGCTCCGGGCGCGGTACTAGGCCAGATCGTGGGCCGAGATCCCGGCCAGCAGGTCGACAGCCGGTCGGCGCGTGACCAGGCCCCGGCACGCCTCCGCCATCTCCACCATCTCGGGGGAGTCGAAGTGCTGCCGCTGCGCCGCCGGTGTCTCCCATTTCTCGATTACCAGAAACCGCCCTGGCTCCGTACGCGATGCGCACAGGTCGATATTTCGACAGCCCGGCTGTCCGCGCGAGACGACGACGTACTTGGCCAAGGCTGCGAGCAGTCGCTCGGCGCTCCCGTCGTCAGCGGCGCGGGCGTCGAACCCCAGGGTGACGACGGTAAGCTCTAGGTCGTGGTCCGCAGTATCGGAGTCCACGGCGCTGAGAGTAGTGGCGGGTGGCGGCCGTCGAGCAGGGAGGGACCGGGACGTTGTCGAACCCCTCAGTGTCCGTGCCACCGCGGGAAATGGGGAATTACGGCGTTGAGCGGGGGGCTGGGCGTTGACCGGCTGCCTTGACGTTCCCGGTAAGCTATGAGCGGGTTCGTCTCGCCGTGTGACGAGCAGGGGTAACCAGGGGCGGGGCTGTCTTTGGCCGCGTGGGTGCTCAGGAGAGGTTCATCATTTTGGCAAAGGAGCGAGTCGAGCGGGACGAGGAGGATCTCGTCCGTCTGTATCTCACCGATATCGGGCAATATCCGCTGCTCACCAAGGACGACGAGGTCAGGCTGGCCCAGGCCATCGAGGCCGGCTACGCCGGACAGGCGGAGCTCGACGGCAAGACCAAGGACCTGACCCCGGCCCGCCGTCGGGAGCTGCGGCGCCAGGTCCAGGGTGGTGAGGACGCCCAGCGGACCTTCGTGCAGTCCAACCTGCGACTGGTGGTCTCGATCGCCAAGAAGTACCAGGCATCGGGCCTACCCCTTCTCGACCTCATCCAGGAGGGCAACCTCGGCCTGATGCACGCCGTCGAGAAGTTCGACTGGCGCAAGGGGTTCAAGTTCTCCACCTATGCGACGTGGTGGATCCGCCAGGCCATCACGAGGGGTATCGCCAACACGGGTCGGACCATCCGGTTGCCCGTGCATGCCGGCGACACCCTGGCCCGGGTGCAGAAGGCGCAGGCCCGGCTCGAGCTCAAGCTCGGCCGTCCGGCCACACTGGCTGAGCTCGGCGTCGAGGTCGAGATGCCCGAGGAGAAGCTGATCGAGGCGCTCCGCTTCCGGGCCGAGCCCCTCTCGCTGTCCGAGCCCCTCCGCGAGGACGGCGATGCCGAGCTGGGCGACGTCGTCGAGGACCGCTCGGCGGAGTCGCCCTTCGAGATGGCGGCGACGTCGCTGCTGCCCGTCGAGATCGCCCGCCTCCTGGCGCCGCTGGACGAGCGGGAGCGGGAGATCCTCCGGCTCCGCTTCGGGCTGGACCGGGGGGAGCCCCGGACTCTCGAGGAGGTCGGGGAGCACTTCAACCTCACCCGCGAGCGCATCCGCCAGATCGAGGCGAGGGCCATGTCGAAGCTGCGCCACCCCTCGAGCGACACCGGCGCACGGGACCTGCTGACCGTCTGAACCGTCTGGGCGCCCCGCCGTGGGTCGCCGCCGGCCCTGCGCCTGCGTCTCCCAAGTGGCCCCCGGCCCTGAACACGACGAGTTCGCCCTTGATCGCTTCTGGGAACCGTTCGTGTAGCGATCCGGGTCATCTACCGACCCCGGACGCGACACGTTGAAGGCACGATCGGTCGGTGGTCCGATGTGCGCAAGGAGCCCCCGTCCCACCCGATGAATGTGGCGGAGGTGGACGGGAATCGAACCCGCCGGACGGGGATCGCCCGTCCCACCCGCTTTGAAGGCGGGGGGGCCCACCAGGTGCCCGGACACCTCCGACCCGGCAGGTTAGTAGGGCCCGAACAGCCCGGACGGATTGACCACTAGTGGGGGAGCCAGTCAGCCGGTAGGTTGGGTAGCCATGAAGAAGCTGCTGATATTGGCCGTGCTGATTGCTCTCGGAGCCGTTGCTGCCAGGAAGCTGCGGGCAGACTGACCGGTTGGCGCCTGAGGCGGAGCCCCAGGCGCCAACCCACGACACCTCCGACTCCCATCGCCACCGCGCCGGCGACGGCGGCAGCCGGTAGACCCGGCGCGCTTACTCGCGGCCGCAGCGAGACCGGCCGGACGAAGTTGCGCACTTCCCACTCGCGCTCCTTTGCGAGCTTGTGCAGGACGCGGTCGGGATTCACCGCCACGGGGTGGCCCACGACTTCCAGCATGGGAAGATCGGTGTAGGAGTCGGAGTAGGCGTAGGAGGCGGCCAGGTCGATCCCCTCCCGCTCGGCCAGGGCCCGGATGGCGTCAGCCTTGTAGGGCCCGTAGGCGTAGAAGTCCATTTCCCCCGTGTAGCGCCCGTCCTCGTCGATCTTCGCCTTGCTGGATATGGCCCCGTCGACCCGCAGGTACCGCGACAGGGGGCCCACGATCTCCTCCGGTGACGCCGAGACGATGTACACGTTGCGTCCCGCCGCCTGGTGGGTCTCGATGAGCTCCAGCGCTTCGCCGTAGATGATGGGCTCGACCAGCTCTTCTATCGCCTCACGGACGATCTGTCTGACCTTTGCCTGGTCCCACCCGCGAGTAAGCGTCAGCACCGATTCCCGGATGCGCGCCAGCTTCTCCTCGCCGGCCCCGAGGTGGAGAAAGACGAGCTGGGCCCACAGGCCCCGCAGCACCGTACGCCGGGATATCAGGCCCTCTCGGTACAGCGTGCGACCGAACACCGCCATCGATGCCTTGGCGATCACCGTCTTGTCGACGTCGAAGAAGGCGGCCTCCATCCCCGGCGATCATACGGGCGGAAGGGGCCGATCAGGGGCACAGGTTCGAGGCAGGAACACCTCGACCATCGGCGAACAAATAGGCCCAGGCGTCGACCTCGGGCCATTCGGGCGCGCGGGCGGCGGCGACCGGAGCTAGTGTCTGGGCGCCTTGGGCCGATTTGGCCGGGTTCTACCCAAATGGGTGATTGGTCGGCCTCCCGACGGAGGGGAACAGAGAGGTGCGAGCATGAGGTCAAGGTTGGCTGGGCTGGGGATGGCCTTCGGGACCGTCGCAGTCGCCAGTGCGCTGCTATCCGGCCCGGCCGGAGCGAGCACGCCCGAGGTCTACGCCGGGAGCTCTTCTGGCAACGCCCTGAACCTGTCCATCGCCGGGACCAACCTGACCGGCGGTCTGAGCGTGGTCAACGCCAAGTCCAACCTCACGGCCGACGCCGAGGGCGCCGGCATCTTCACCCCCGGCCAGGTCCAGGATCTCAAGACCTCGGTCAACGGCAACAACCAGACCCAGAGCAAGCCCAACGCCTGCCTGCAGACCCTGCCGGCGCTGCCGGCGCCGCTGAACGCCCTGAGCCTCAGTTTGGCCTGCTCCTCGTCGACCTCCTCGGTGACGGGCAACAACCCGACCGCTGATGCCACCGGCCTCATCGCCCATCTCGGCGTCGGCAACCTGAACGGCGTTCCCCAGCTGTCGAGCGCCCTCGGGCAGCTCGGTAGCCAGCTCAAGGCGATCCCACAGCTGGGCCCGGCGCTGAGCCAGATCGTGAGCAGCGTCCAGAGCGGTCAGGTCCTCGACGCCCAGTTCGGTCCGTCCGAGTCAAAGATCACGACTGACGCCGGGGCCGTGACGTCACAGGCGTCGGCCCAGGGAACCGTGATCAAGCTCTTCAACCTCGCGCCGAACGTCGGCAGGACGGGCACCACCGGCGCCACCGCGGCCGCTCCGACCGTCTCGCTCGGACCGCTCGTCACCATCACGATCGGACAGGCCGCCGCCACCGCCACCTACGACCGTCACACCGGCAAGTCCGGCGGCACCTTCGACCCGGCGCTGGTCAGGGTCTCGCTCAACATCCCCGGTCAGCCACCGCAGACCTTCAGCGTCGTCCCGGGCGTGGACCAGAGCATCCCGCCCGCAGGCACCCCGGCGCGCCCACCCTGGTCACCCTCAAGGTCGGATCCGGCAAGAGCACCACCAACCCCGACGGCTCGGTGTCGAGCGTGGCCGACGCCTTGTCCCTCGCCGTGCTCCCGGGCATGGCGCCGGGCGGCAAGGACGTGCTGGACCTCCAGCTCGCCCACGCCCAGGCGTCGGCGGGCGGGGCCCTGGCGGCCGTGACCCCGGCACCGCACCAGCCCACGCTGCCCTTCACCGGTGAGCATCCGTGGATCCCCTACGCCGGCCTCGGCTTCCTCGTTGGGGCCCTGGGCCTCGGGTTCCTCGCCTACCGGGGCGGCTTCCGGTTCGGCTTCCGCCGGTCCTGAGCACCGGATCGGGGGGGACCGATGCGGCGCCAAGAGGTGAGCCCATGGCCAGCCTGACCACCTATCTCAGGACCCACCGGTGGGCCCGGAGCGGGCTATCCGGGCTGGCCGGGCTCTTCCTCCTGGCTGCCGTGGGGCTGTTGGGCTACCCGATCTTCACCAACCTGTACCAGTCGCACGTCGAGGGTGACCTGGGGAACGAGCTGGCGAGCCCGAACACCCGCCAGGCCTACCTCCAGCACCGGGTGGGGATCGGGCAGAGCCTGACCCGACTGCGTATCCCCACCATCGGCACCAACGTGGTGGTGGTGGAGGGAACGACGGAGGCGGCCCTGAGGGCCGGTGCCGGCCACTACCCCGAGACCCCGCTGCCCTGCACGGCCGGCAACGTCAGCATCGCCGGCCATCGCACCACCTACGGCAAGCCCTTCGCCGACGTCGACAAGCTGCGACCCGGTGACCCGATCACCCTTCAGACCCCGGTCGGCTCGTGCACCTACACGGTGAGTCAGCTGCCCTTCGAGGTGTCGCCCACCGACATGTCCGTGGTGGCGCCCACGGCGACGCCCACCCTGACGCTCACCTCGTGCACCCCCAAGGGCCTCGCCGTCAACCGGATCGTGGTCAAGGCGGTCATGAAGGGCGCCCCGGCCACGACGGCCTGATGGGACGCACCCGGCTCGCGGCCGCGGCCGTCGCCGTGGCAGGTCTCGCCGGCGGCGCAGGCGGCTTGGTCGTGGCCGCCTCTCCCGCCAGCGCGGCCTCGGGTCCGCCTCTTGTCACCATCAACTCGCCTGGCGAGAACGCAGTGGAGTCGTCGAGCACGCAGCCCATCATCATCAGTGGCACCGTGAGTCCGGGTACAGGCCGGCCCGTCTCGGTGGACATCCAGATCTCCTCGAACCACCAGACGCCCGGCTTCCCCTCGGTCCCGGTGACCTCACCAGGCCCTGGCCAATGGACCTTCTCGGAGGCGGTGCCTCCGGGGGACCTGGCGTACAACGGCCCGTACCAGGTGGTGGTGACGGCGACCGAGCAGGAACCGGGTGGCTCGACACACCAGGGGCAGCCGAGCCCGCCGCGGGACTTCGCCGAGGGCGTGCCGCCGCAGGCGCCGACCGGGGTGTCGGCGACGAAGGACGCCAACGGGAGCTCGGTCACGGTGTCCTGGCAGGCCAATCCGGAGCGCGACATCGTCGGCTACGAGGTGCAGCGGACGTCCCCGAACGGCTCGAACTGGTCCACGGTGAGTCCCGACCCGCCCACAACTGACACCAACTTCCAGGACTCCAGCGTTCAGCAGGGATCCGACTACCAGTACCGCGTCATCGCCGTCCGCTCCGGGGCCCAGCCGGGCCAGACGATCTCGTCCGCCCCGTCGGCACCGGCGAGCTCCGCCGCCCCGCCTGCGGGCAGCCTCTTCGGACCGGGGGGCTCTGTGCTGGAGCTTCCGGCGGCCGTCCAGGCGATCACCGACCCAGTCGCCGGACTGGTACATCCCGGACAGGGCCCGGGTGGTCCGGTCACCGGGTCACCGAGCGCCGGCGGCTACTCGAACCTCCCCTACGGCGGCCAGGCGGCGCTCACCGAGCCTGGCACTCCAGGGGCCCAGGACCCCAAAGGCCGATCGGGAAGCAACATCGTCCGGACGGCGCTGTTCGTGGCCGCAGCCCTGATTCTCCTCGCCATCGCCGCCCACCTCATCCGCATGCGCCGGGCGGTCGACGACACCCTGGCGCCCGTCGGGGTCGACCAGTGGGATCGCCACACGGCGGGCGTCGACGAGACGGCGCAGATGACCACGGTGGGCAGCGGGCGAGGCGCCTCGGACGTGACCAGGTCCATGGCGACCCAGCGGGGCGGTGCCGACCGCTCGGACGTCACCAGGGCGACGGCGAGCCAGCGTCGGCGCTGAGCCCCCTCAGCTCCCCCGGTGTGATGGCCATACGACCCACGCACTAGCTTGGTGTCTTAGGCACGTTGCCCCGTGAAGCGGCGCCCGAGGAGGACGCTTGGCCATGGATCTTGGCTTCGAGGTGAATCGAGCGCGGTAGCTCCACCGTGCTCGCGGTGCGTGGCGAGGTCGACGTGTACACGGCGCCCCGGCTCCGCGAGCGGCTCATCGAGCTGGTCAGCCAGGGCAGCCATCAGGTGGTGGTCGACCTGGAGGGCGTGGACTTCCTCGACTCCACCGGCCTGGGCGTGCTCGTCGGAGGCCTCAAGCGCCTCCGGAGCCATGACGGCGACATGATCCTGGTCTGCACCCAACCCCGCATCCTCAAGGTGTTCGAGATCACCGGTCTTACCAAGGTGTTCTCGATCCACGACACGGTCGAATCGGCGACAGCCCCCTGATCGTGGTGGCGCAGGGGGAGGCGGTACGGCCGCTGGGGTGGGACGAGGCGGACGTCGAGCTCGACATCCCCGCCCGCCCCGAGTACGTCTCCCTCGCCCGCCTGGTCGTGTCGTCGTTGGCCTCGTCGAGGCGGGAGCTGGCCGACGACCGGATCGACGACCTCAAGCTGGCTGTGTCGGAGGCCTGCACCAACGCCATCGAGGCCTACGAGCCAGCCGGCGAGGAGCGCGTCGTCCTGCGCTGGCGGGACGAACAGGACCATCTCGAGGTCGACGTCCTGGACCACGGTCACGGCTTCGATCCGTCGACGCTGCCGGAGCGCCCCTCGGTGGCCGACCCCGTGCGCCCCAACTACGAGCGGGGTCTGGGGGTCCCCCTCATGCGGGCCCTGGTCGACGAAGTCGAGTTCGCGTCCTCCGACGACGGCACGTCGGTGATCATGATCCTGTACTGCCCGCCCGTCCCGCCCGGCGACGACTAGCGGTCAGCCCTCGAGCGCTCACCCGCCGGCGAGGAGGGATCGGACGACATCCTCGGAGTCGGCCGTGACCAGGGCCAGCACCTCGTCGCCGGTATCGAGGACCGTGTCACCCCGGGGAACCACGACGTGGGTGTCTCGGACCACGGCGACGATGGTGGCGTCCCGGGGTACCTCCAGATCGGCGATGGAGTAGCCGGCGGCGGGCGAGTCGTCTGCCAGCGTGACCTCGACCAGCCTGGCACCGCCGCCCCTGCCCCCCTCCAACTGGAGGAGGCGCACGAGAGATCCGACCGACACGGCCTCCTCGACCAGGGCGGTGAGCAGGTGCGGAGTGGAGACCGAGACGTCGACACCCCAGGCCTCGCTGAACAGCCATCTGTTCTTGGGATGGTTGACCCGGGCGACGACGCGGGGAACGGCGAACTCCTGTTTGGCCAGCAGGGAGATGACGAGGTTGTCTTCGTCGTCGCCGGTGGCGGACACCACGACGTCTGCGTCGGCCATACCGGCGGCGTAGAGAGACGTCACCTCGCAGGCGTCGGCTGCCAACCACCCGATGTCGAGGGTGGGGCGAAGGCGGGCCACCAGATCCGGGTCCTGCTCGATGACGAGCACGTCGTGGCCGGCGGCGTGCAGGTCCGAGGCGATGAACGTGCCGACGTTTCCCGCCCCGGCGATCATCACCTTCATGTGATCACCGTCACGTCATCCCCTCGGGACCGGCGAGGAGTCGATGCTCGAGCTCGTCGAGGCTGTCCTTGCGGGCGGCGATGTGGAGCAGGTCGCCCTCCTGGCCCACCACGTCGCGGGTGGTCAGTCGGGGCGTGCTGGCCCGGGTGACGGCGACCAGCCGGACCCGACCCTCCATGTTGATGTGGTCGAGTCGGTGGCCGGCCCACTCATCCGGCAGGGCGCGCTCAACGAGCACGAGCTGGCCACTGGTGTCGGTCCACTCGGTGACGGCGGCTTCAGGAAAGAGCCGGCGCATGACCTGTTCCGTCGTCCACGTCACGGTGGCCACGGTCGGGATACCGAGGCGCTGGTAGATGACGGCCCGGCGGGGATCGTAGATCCGGGCGACGACGTTCGGGATCTGGTAGGTCTCCCGGGCGATCCGGGCCGTCAGGATATTCGTGTTGTCCCCGCTCGTCACCGCGGCCACGGCGCCCGCGTCCCCGATCCCGGCCAGCTCGAGGTGGTCCCGGTCGAAGCCGAAGCCCACGACGGTCAGCCCCTTCCACTCCGGGGGCAGTCGCCGCATGGAGCGCGGGTCCTTGTCGATGACCGCCACGTCGTGTCCGTCCCGCGCCAGAGTGATGGCGAGCTCCGAACCCACTCGCCCGCAGCCCACCACGACGACGTGCACGGCTACATGGAACACGGCCCTGCCACGCTGCACAACTCTTCCGCTCCGCCGGCCGAGGGTCCGGAGAGGTGGCCGGGAAGTGTTTACTTGGACGCATGAGGAGCGCCGCCCCCCGGGTCGACCGCAGGACCCCGGCCGCGCTCCCCACCCCGGAATCCCTCGAGCTCCCCGAGTCCTTCGGCTATCGCATCAAGAAGCGGCTGCTGGGGCCCCCACTTGTCAGCGAGCAGCTGCGCACCGAGCGACTGGGAAAGCCCACGGCGCTGGCGGTTCTCTCCTCCGACGTGCTGTCGTCTTCGGCCTACGCCACCGAGCAGATCCTGCGGGTCCTGATCGTGGCGGTCGGCGTGGCTGCCTTCTCGCTCACGGTCCCCGTCACCCTCGCCATCTTGGTGGTCCTGCTCTTCGTGACGCTCTCCTACCGGGAGGTCATCTGGGCCTACCCCAAGGCCGGGGGGGCCTACGTCGTGAGCCGGGAGAACTTCGGCCCCAACATCGCCCAGATCGCCGGCGTGTCGCTGCTCATCGACTACACCCTCACGGTCGCTGTCTCCATGGCCGCCGGTGTCTCGGCTCTCACCTCGGCGGTGCCGTCGCTGACGCCCTACACCGTCGAGCTGTCGGTCACCTTCGTCCTCCTGATCGCGTACGCCAACCTGCGAGGGATCAGGGAAGCCGGGCGCCTCTTCGCCCTCCCGACGTATCTGTTCCTCGCCAACATGGCCTTGCTGATCGGCGTCGGCCTGGTGAAGAGCGTGCTCGGCGAGCTGCATGCGCACACGATCCACGCGGCGGGGGCGATCTCGTCCGGAAGCCAGGGCAGCGGGCTGCTCCTTGGCGCCTCCCTGTTCATCATCCTGAGGGCCTTCTCCGACGGCGGGTCCGCGCTCACCGGCACCGAGGCCATCTCCAACGCCGTGAGCGTGTTCCGCCCACCCGAGCGCAAGAACGCCCGGGCGACGCTCGTCATAATGAGCCTGATCCTGGGTTCCTTGGTCCTGGGGGTGTCGCTACTGGCCAGCTGGGTCCACGCCGTCCCGTACATCTCGCAGAGCCCGACCGTGCTCTCGGAGGTGGCCAAGTTCGTCTACGGGACCAACCCGGTGGGCACGTTCCTGTACTACTTCCTCCAGATCGCCACCCTTTTCATCCTGGTGCTGGCGGCGAACACCAGCTTCACCGGCTTCCCGTTCCTGGCCAGCTTCGTGGGCGAGGACTCCTTCCTCCCTCGCCAGCTGACCCGTAGGGGGCACCGCCTGGTCTTCTCCAACGGCATCATCGTGCTGACCGTCGTGTCCGTTGCGCTGCTCGTCGCCACGGGAGCCAAGGTGGCCTCGCTCATCTCCCTGTACGCCATCGGCGTGTTCACCGGCTTCACCATGGCCGGGGCGGGAATGGTCAAGCATCACCTCACCCTCCGGGGGAGCGGGTGGCGGCACCGACTGCTGATCAACGGCGCCGCAGCCCTGCTGTCGTTCGTGGTCGACGTGGTAATCATCGTGACCAAGTTCACCGAGGGTGCCTGGCTCGTCGTGGTGCTCCTACCGGCGCTCGTCTTTCTCTTCATCCGCCTCAATCGTCAGTACCGCAACGAAGAGGCGGAGCTCGAAGAGGGGGCGCCCGAGCTGGCCGAAGTCCCGATCCCTCGTCGCCATATCGTCTTCTTGCTGATCGACCGGCTGGACCTGGCTGCCGTCCGGGCCATCCAGTACGCCCGCACCCTGGGCCCGGACCAGCTGCACCTGGTCCACTTCGTGCTCGACGAGCGTGCCGCACGCCTCCTGGAGGAGGAGTGGACGAGGCTCGGGATGGCGGGTCTCTCGCTCGAGATGGTCGACGTCCCTGACCGGCGGCTCCGCCGGGCCATCCTGGAGATGGTCGCGGAGGCGCTCAGCGACGAGGGGACCGAGGCGACCGTGTTGCTGCCGCGCCGGCTCTATCCCCAACAGTGGACACGCCTGCTGCACGACCGGACCGCCGACAGCATCGCCGAGGCGGTCGACCAGCTTCCCAATGCCCGCGCCACGATCGTCCCCTTCCAGGTGGGCAAGGGTGTGTCTGCGGGCCAGCGCGTGCTTCGCCGCTCGCCGGCGCTCCGGCCCGAGGGCCGCCGGCGGGCCCGTCAGGTCACTGCTGCGGACAAGACGCGCTCCGACCGGCCGACCATGGGAACGACGCCCATCGGCCAGGTGCAGTGGCGGCAGCGGGCCCGGGTCGCCGGGCGGGTGAAGTCCGTGTCGGTGCAGCCGTCCTCCGTCTCTCCCAGCCTGTTGTGCAAGCTGGTCGACCCGACCGGCGGCCTGACCCTGGTGTTCCCGGGCCGTCGCAAGGTGGCCGGCATCGAGCCCGGTGCCCGCCTTGTGGCCGAGGGCACGGTGGGCGAGCAGGGGGGCCGGCTGGCCATGTTCAGCCCCGACTACGAGCTCATCGCTCCCGGGGCCTCGGAGGGCGCCGACCCCGAAGGCTGACGCGCCGCAGGGCGGTGAGGTAGCAGCACCCTCGGCTGGCCCGCATTCTTACGATGCGGCCCAGCCGAGGTGCCACTCCCTCTTTGCCCGCGGACAGGGCGGCGGCGCGCAAAGAGCCTTCGGCGGAAACGGTCGATCGGACAGGGCGAGCCAGCTGGCGCATCGGCGCCGATTTCGAAGAACGGCGACGAGGCGCCGGGTCGGATCGCCCGCGCGGATCGAGCGAGGATCCTCCGCGCCCCCGTTTGACGTTTTTGGGGCACAAAAACTAGCTTGCGCCGAGCCGAATCTATGGACCAGGGACTGTCGAGATCGGAGCGGGAGACGCTGAAGGCCATGTACCGCCTGACCAAGGCGGGCTCGGACACCCATACCGGAGCTCTGGCCGAAGCGCTGCGCGTAAGCCCCGGAACGGCCACCGCAGCGGTGAAGCGGCTGGCCGAGCGGGATCTGGCCCACCACCGCCCGTACCGGGGCGTGGAGCTGACGTCGTCGGGCCGGCAGGCGGCCGTGGCCGCCATCCGCCGCCACCGGATCGTGGAACGCTTCCTCTCGGACATGCTGGGCTACCCGTGGAACGAGGCGGACCGGCTGGCCACCTCCTTCGAGCACGAGCTGCCCCAGGAGGTCGAGGACCGTCTCTTCGTCGCCCTCCACCGCCCCTCGACCTGCCCCCACGGCTTCCCGGTTCCCCAGCCCGAGGTCGGGTACATCCCCGAGATCCCCCCGCTCTACGACCTGGAGCCGGGCGACGTCGCCGAGGTGGCCGTGCCGGGCTCGACCGACCCCGCCGTGGTGGCATTTCTCGACACGCTCGGCCTGCGACCGGGCGTCCGGGTCGAGGTGCGCGAGAAGCACCCTTTCGACGGACCCCTCGTCATCCGAGTGGACGGGCATGACCGGACCGTCGGGCACCGGGTCGCCAATCAGGTCTTCGTGAAGATCGACGAGCGGGACGCGCCTCCGGCGCCGGCCCTCGACAACCGGGGCCTCGACGGTCCCGGGCCCGAGCACGAACAGCAGGACAGAAAGGAGCAGTCGGCATGACGCATACCCTCGCCGCCGAAGGGGGCTATCAGGCCTTCACCCTCGGCGGGGGCGAGAAGGTCTGGCTCGTCTTCGCCCTCCTCGCCGGCATCGGAGCCGTCGGCGTGGGGATCTTCCTCATGCGCGGCGTCCTCGCCGCCGATCAGGGCACGGCCACCATGCGCGAGATCGCCGGCGCTATCCAGGAGGGGGCCGTCGCCTTCCTGCGAAGGCAGTTCCGGGTGATTCTGATCATCGTCGTGCCCCTGGCCGTGCTGGTGTTCCTCACCGCGACGAAGGTGGTGAGGCCGGACGGCTCTGTCGCCTTGAGCTTCGGCCAGTCCGGCCTGTGGCGGGCCCTGGCGTTTCTCGTGGGCGCCACCTTCTCCGGCATCACCGGCATCATCGGCATGAACCTGTCGGTACGAGGCAACGTCCGCACCACAGCGGCGGCCAGGGGTGGCTCGCTGCCCGCGGCCCTGCGGGTCGCCTTCCGCACCGGCGGTATCACGGGCATGTTCTGCGTGGGCCTCGGTCTGTTCGGCGCCGCCGCCATCGTCCTGATCTTCCAGAACACCGCCACCTCGGTGCTCATCGGGTTCGGGTTCGGCGCTTCGCTCATCGCGTTGTTCATGCGAGTCGGCGGCGGCATCTTCACCAAGGCTGCCGACGTCGGCGCCGACCTGGTCGGCAAGGTCGAAGCCGGCATTCCCGAGGACGACCCCCGCAACCCCGCCACCATCGCCGACAACGTGGGCGACAACGTCGGCGACTGCGCAGGTATGGCCGCCGACCTGTTCGAGTCGTACGAGATCACGATCATCGCCTCGCTCATCTTGGGCTTCGCCGCCTTCCGCTCCATCGGCCGCAATCCCGCCCTCGGCGTCATCTTCCCCGTTATCGTCGTGACCATAGGCATCCTGGCCTCGGCGGTGGGGATCCTGATGGTCCGGGCGACGAGCCAGGACCGCACGGCGATGGCGCCCATCAATCGCGGCTTTCTCACCGCCGGCGCCCTGACGGTCGCTGGCACCTTCCTGGTCGCCCAGTTCTACGTGCACAACCTGCGGGTCTTCTGGGCGGTCCTCTCCGGGGTGCTCCTGGGCCAGGCGGCCAGCCGCATCACCGAGTACTTCACCTCGACCGAGACCTCGCCCGTGAGGGAGATCGCCGAGTCGGCCCGCACCGGGCCGGCGACGACGGTGCTGTCGGGCATCTCGTCGGGGCTCGAGTCCACAGTGTGGGCGATCATCGCCATCGCCGTGGCGATCGCCATCGCCGTCGGGCTCGGAAACGGCAACATCGAGTTCTCGCTGTACCTCGTGGCCCTGACGGGGATCGGCCTGCTGTCGACAACCGGCATGGTCGTGTCCGAGGACAGCTTCGGTCCGGTGGCCGACAACGCCGCCGGCATCGCCGAGATGTCCGGCGAGTTCGGCGGCGAGGCCGAGCGGGTGATGGTCAGCCTCGACGCTGTCGGCAACACGACCAAGGCCATCACCAAGGGTGTCGCCATCGGCTCGGCGGTCATCGCCGCCGTCGCCCTGTTCGCGTCGTTCATCGAGACGATCGGCAACCAGCTCAACATCGGGGCGACGGGGTCGGCGCTGTTCAACAACGCCCTGACGCAGATCAACGTCGCCAACCCGACGACGTTCATCGGCCTGCTGATCGGCGGATCGGTCGCCTTCATGTTCTCGGCACTCGCCATCCGGGCCGTGGGGCGAACTGCGGGCACCGTGGTCCAGGAGGTCCGGCGGCAGTTCCGTGAGCACCCGGGCATCATGGACCGTTCCGAGAAGCCCGAGTACGGACGGGTGATCGAGATATGCACCGGCGCGGCCCAGCGCGAGCTGGCCACTCCCGCCCTGCTCGCCGTGCTGACGCCGATCATCATCGGCTTCGGTATCAACTACCTCGCTCTCGGTGCCTTCCTCGCCGCCGCCATCCTGACCGGCCAGCTCATGGCCAACTTCCTGAACAACTCCGGCGGTGCATGGGACAACGCCAAGAAGTACATCGAGGACGGCCACGAAGGCGGCAAGGGCTCGGAAGCGCACAAGGCTGCGGTCATCGGCGACACCGTCGGCGATCCGTTCAAGGACACCGCAGGGCCCGCCCTCAACCCCCTCATCAAGGTCATGAACCTGGTGTCGCTGCTCATCCTGCCCCTCGTCATCACCCAGCGTCACAACACCGCGGCGCGCTACGCGATCGCTGCGGTCGCTCTGGCCATCCTGCTCGCCGCCATCGCCTTCTCCAAGCGCAAGACCGAGGGCGTGGGCGGTGGCGCTCCTGCTGACGAGCCCGTCGAGGTGGCGGCCGGCGCTCCCGCCGGTGCCAGCGCGATGCCTCGGACCCAGACCAAGGCGTCCCTGAGCGCGGCTATCGACCAGTGGGTGGTGGACCTCGGCCAGGATGAGCACGACCTCCGGGACCGGCTCCTCGAGGTGAAGGGCCGGCTCCAGTCGCCGTCCTCGGCACCGGCGGTCGGCCACCAGGACGGCCAGACGTGACACCAGCTCAGGGGGGGTGTCGCCCGCTTCGGGCGCGCCATTGCCCGGCCCTGCGCGCCGGGGTCCCCGGCGGACGGTACCGTCGTCTGGTCAGCCCGGAGGTTTGACAGCGTCCGGCCGTCATCCCAGCCTGGGGTCCAGACATGCCTAAACCGCTCGTAATTGTCGAATCACCCGCCAAGGCCAAGACCATCGCGGGGTTCCTCGGGCGCGATGTGGTCGTCGAGTCGTCGATCGGCCACATTCGCGACCTACCCCGGAGCGCGGCAGACGTGCCGGCCGCGTTAAAGACGGAGCCGTGGGCGCGCCTCGGTGTCGACGTCGACAACGGGTTCAAGCCTCTCTACGTCGTGGCCAAAGAGAAGAAGGCGCAAGTCAGCAAGCTCAAGAGCTTGATGCGCGACGCCAGCGAGGTGTACCTGGCGACTGACGAGGACCGCGAGGGAGAGTCGATCGCCTGGCACCTGATGGAGGTGCTCGCGCCCCGTGTGCCCGTCAAGCGCATGGTCTTTCACGAGATCACCCGCCACGCCATCGAGCGGGCCGTCGATGATTGGAGGGACCTGGACCGACGGCTGGTGGACGCCCAGGAAGCGCGCCGCATCCTCGACCGTCTCTACGGCTACGAGGTCTCGCCGGTGCTGTGGAAGAAGGTGCTGCCCAGGCTGTCAGCGGGGCGCGTGCAGAGCGTGGCCACCCGCATCCTCGTCGAGCGCGAGCGGGCGCGGATCCGCTTCCGCTCGGCCAACTGGTGGGATCTGGAGGGACGGTTCGCCCGGGAGGCGCAGCCCTTCTCGGCCACCCTGGTCGCGGTCGACGACCGGCGCTTGGCGACGGGCAAGGACTTCTCCGAGACCGGTGAGCTGCGCGCCGCGAAGGGGTCGCCCGGCCTCGTCCTGCTCGACGAGCCCAAGGCGAGGGACCTGGCTGAGCGGCTCGCCGACGCCTCCTTCGCCGTCACCTCGGTCGACGAGAAGCCGTACAAGCGCTCTCCCTACGCGCCGTTCACCACCTCGACGCTGCAGCAGGAAGCGGGACGCAAGCTGCGATTCAGCGCCGCTCGCACCATGCAGACCGCGCAGCGCCTGTACGAGAACGGCTACATCACCTACATGCGGACCGACTCGACCGCCCTGTCGACCACCGCCGTGACTGCTGCTCGCGACCAGGCGGCGGCGCTGTACGGGGCCGAATACGTGTCGCCCCAGCCCCGCCGCCACGACCGGAAGGTGAAGAACGCCCAGGAGGCCCACGAGGCGATCCGACCGGCAGGGGAGTCTTTTCGTCGGCCCGATCAGGTTGCGGGCGAGGTGTCACAGGACGAGGCCCGCCTGTATGACCTCGTCTGGAAGCGCACCGTCGCCTCGCAGATGGCCGACGCCAACGGGATGAGCGTCCAGGTGCGTCTGGCGGGCGTGGCCGCGTCGACCGAGGGCACGCCGGCGGCCGGCGAGCAGGCGGAGTTCGCCGCCAGCGGCAAGGTCATCACGTTCCCCGGTTTCCTCCGCGCCTACGTCGAGGGCGCAGACGACCCCGAGGCCGAGCTGGAGGATCGCGAGGTCCACCTCCCGAGGTTGGCCGCCGGCGATGCCGTGGACAGGGAGGCACTGGAAGCGCGTGGCCACGCCACCCAGCCGCCCGCCCGCTACACCGAGGCGTCCCTGGTGAAGGCCCTCGAGGAGCTGGGCGTGGGTCGGCCGTCGACCTACGCCACGATCATCAGCACCGTTCAGGACCGCGGTTACGTCTGGAAGAAGGCAAGCGCGCTCGTCCCGTCGTTCATCGCCTTCGCCGTCGTCGGGCTGCTGGAGCGTCATTTCACCGAGCTGGTCGACTACGGGTTCACGGCCAGCATGGAGGACGATCTCGACGAGATCGCCGACGGCCAGGAGGAGGCCGTGCCCTGGTTGAGCCGGTTCTACTTCGGCAACGGCAAGCCCGGGCTCAAGGAGAGCGTCGCCGGCCACCTCGACGAGATCGACGCCCGCGAGGTGAACTCCATACCGATCGGCCTCGATGGCGACGGTGAGCAGATCGTGGTCCGGGTCGGCCGCTACGGGCCCTACGTCCAGCGGGGCGAGGACCGGGCCTCGATTCCCGACGACATCGCCCCCGACGAGCTCACGGTCGAGCGGGCCGACGAGCTGTTGGCGGCGCCGAGCGGCGATCGGGTGCTCGGCCAGGACCCCGAGACCGAACTGCCGGTGCTGGTGCGCGCCGGGCGGTTCGGGCCCTACGTCCAGCTCGGCGAGGGCGATCCCGGGTCCAAGACCAAGCCCCGCACCTCGTCGCTGTTCCAGACCATGTCCCCCGACACCCTGACCCTGGAGGAGGCGCTCCGCCTGCTGAGCCTGCCTCGGGTTGTCGGGACCGATCCTGGCGACGGGGCCGAGATCCTGGCCCTGAACGGACGCTTCGGCCCCTACCTCAAGAAGGGCGACGACAGTCGCAGCCTTGCTGCCGAGGAGCAGCTGTTCAACATCACGCTCGACGAGGCCTTGGCCGTCTTCGCCCAGCCCAAGCAGCGGGGTGGCCGGAGGGCGGCGGCCGCTCCTCTGCGCGAGCTGGGCCCGGACCCGGTGACCGGTGGAGCCATGGTGGTGCGGTCGGGCCGCTTCGGACCGTACGTGACCGACGGCGAGGTCAACGCGTCGCTGCGCCGCGGCGACGACCCCGAGTCGCTCACCGCCGAGCGCGCCGCCGAGCTGCTGGCCGAGAAGCGGGCCGCGGGACCCACGCCGCCTCGCAAGGGCGCGCGATCGACCAAGGCGGGCTCCGCCCCTGGGTCGGCCAAGGGGACCAGGAAGGGCACCGCCAAGAAGGCGGCGCGCACGACGGCCGCCACGAAGAAAGCGGGCACGAAGACGGCTTCCACCACGAAGAAGGCGGCCACGAAGAAGGCATCCGCCACGAAGAAGGCATCCGCCCGGGCGGCGACGCGCAGCCGGTCCTGAGCCGGTGGCGCCGGAGCTGGACCGGGGCGCCGTGGGTGTTCGCGGGCGCCTGATCGCCCTCGAGGGGCGGGAGGCGTCCGGCAAGTCCACCCAAGCCCGGTTGCTCGCCGAGGCGCTCGGGGCTGTGCTGACCCGGGAGCCGGGCGGAACGGCGACGGGCGAGCGGGTGCGAGCTCTGCTCCTCGACAGCGAGGCGACTCGAATCGATTCCCGTACCGAGGCGCTGCTGATGGCGGCCGACCGGGCCCAGCACGTGAGCGAGGTACTCGAGCCGGCGTTGTCCTCCGGTCGCTGGGTCGTGACCGACCGCTTCTCGGGGTCGCTGCTCGCCTACCAGGGCTTCGGGCGCGGCCTCGACGTGGCCGAGCTCCGGCGCCTCACGTCATGGGCCTCGGGAGGCCTGTCACCCGACCTGACCATCCTGCTCGACGTCGCCGCGGAGGAGGCGGCGGGCCGCCAGAGCCGGGAGCTCGACCGGCTCGAGCAGGAGGACGTGGCCTTCCACCAACGGGTGGTGGCGGGCTACCAGGCCCTCGCCGCCGCAGACCGGGCCGGCTGGGCGGTCGTCGACGGGTCGGGGGTGGAGGCCGAGGTGGCCGGTAGGGTGCTGGCGGTGGTGACCCAGCGGTTAGGCGTGCCCGGTGGCTTGGCGCGAGCCGGCCCCGACTAGGGCAGACATGTCCCCGCTGTACGACGATGTCATCGGACAGGACGAGGCAGTGGCCCAGCTCCGTTCGGCCGCCGCCTCGCCGGTGCACGCCTATCTGCTCGTCGGTCCGCCAGGCACCGGAAAGCGCGCCGCGGCGCTCTCGTTTGCCGCCTCGCTGCTCTGTCCGGAGGTGGGCGGCTGCGAAGAGCGCGTCCTCGCGGGCAGGCATCCCGACCTCGTCGTGCGCGAACGGGCGGGGCCGTCCATCACCGTCGACGACGCCCGCGAGATCGCCCGGCTGGCGTGGCGCAGCCCGATGGAGGGCCATCGGCAAGTGCTCGTGCTGGTCGACCTGCACCTGGTGGACCGGGCCGCTCCCGCACTGCTCAAGACCATCGAGGAGCCGCCGTCGACGACGGTGTTCGTGCTTCTCGCCGACCGTCTGGCGCCGGAGCTGGCGACGATCGCCAGCCGTTGCGTCCAGGTCAGGTTCAAGGCGCTGACATCGGACGCCGTCACCGCCCGGCTCGTGGCAGAGGGCGCCGAGGAGGCTCTGGCGACAGGCGCGGCGATGTCCTCGGGTGGTCGCATGGACCGCGCCCGGCTCCTCGTCTCCGATCCCACCTCGGCCGAACGCCGCCGGGCGTGGGAGGAGGTGCCCAGGCGACTCGATGGCACGGGCTCCACGGTGATGACGCTGGTCGATGACCTGCTGGCCCACGGCGAAGGCGTGCTCGAGCCGCTGCGTGCGATCCAGCGGGCCGAGGTGGAGGAGCTCACCGAGCGGGCGCGTCTGGTCGGGGAGCGAGGGTTGCCCGGCCGGCGGGAGATCGAGGACCGTCACCGCCGCGAGCAGCGCCGGCTGCGGATGGACGAGCTGCGCTTCGGATTGGCGGCTCTCACCGCCGTGTACCGGGAGCGACTTCAGGGCCCGGTTACATCCGATGCAGTGCCGGCTCTCGCGGTGGCGGCGACGCTCGACGCCATCGACGCGGTCCATGACGCCAACGAGGCCCTCGAGTACAACCCCAACGAGGCCCTCCTGCTCCAGGCCCTGCT
>CAVQWQ010000022.1:0-35858 GCA_963717645.1 uncultured Actinomycetes bacterium
GGGTGTCAGCACGACCTTGCCCGGAATGTGCTCGGTGGACTTGGCCATGAAGGCCCTTTGCGCGTCCGCCAGCGGGTAGACCGCGGCGACGTGGGGGCGCAGCGTGCCCTCGTCGACGAGGCGAGTGATGCCGCGGAGTTGGGCACCGCTCGGGTCCCGCACGAAATGAACCGTGCGGATGTCGTCCCGATCGGTTTGCGGGGGAGCCATGACGGAGACCAGCGCCCCACCGGGCTTGACGATCGCCGGTGAATGGGCGAGCACGTCGCCGCCGATGGCGTCGTAGACCAGGTCGACCTGGCCGATGGCGGTCTCCCAGCCGTCCCGCTCCACGTCGACGAAGTCATCAGCGCCCATATCGAGCACGCGTCGGCGCGCGCCGGCCCGACCGGTTCCGATGACGTGGGCGCCGGCCCAGCGGGCGAGGTGCACCGCCATCGACCCGACCCCACCGCCGGCGCCGTGAATGACCACGGTCTGTCCGGACTCGAGGTGGCCGTGGTCGAACAGCGCCTGCCACGACGTGAGCCCGGCCTGCGGGATGGCAGCGGCTTCGACGAAATCGACCGTCGTCGGCTTGGGTGCCAGGCTGCGAGCCTCGATGGCCACGTACTCGGCGGCCCACCCGTCACGGTACCCGTCGATGAGGCCATAGACCTCGTCGCCCACCGACACGCCGGCGGTGCCGTAGCCGAGCGCGACCACGATGCCCGACCCCTCGTGGGCCGGGATCAGTGGCGCCCGGTCGTGTCCGGCGCGATCGGTATAGAGCGGCCACGTCAGCTCGGTCGGGGTGAAGCTGGCGGCGCGCACCTGCACGAGTGCGTCGCCGATCGCAGGCTGGGGATCCGGGGCGTCCTCGTAGGCGAGGCCCTCGATTCCTTCGAAGCCCTCTGGCTTCTGGATGCGGATGGCCTTCACGGGTGTCTCCTTTTCACAACAGGGGTTTGTGATCGGTCATTCCTATGACTCGCCAGAGCGAAGGAATGTGACCGATGGGATGATCAGATTGGTAGTCCCCAGACACACCGGTACGTGCCGTTATCGGCGGAGCAACGACGGCGCTCGAGCGAAGCCGTGTCCTTACCCTCAGTGACCGGCCCCCGCTGTGTGGTCCACCTGCTACCAGAGCGCTGGTTGGTGGTCCATGGCCCACCGCTTTGCATACTCAGCCGAGGTGAGCCCGTCGAGGGACGAGTGACGCCGGTAGGTCTCGCACTCCATCCGCCATGCCCCTGTCAGATCTTGGGCTCGGCAAGAGCTCAGCTGCCCGCGGTCGTCGAGGTCGTCGGAGAGGTGGTTGTCGTCGTAGTGGTCGGGGTCGAGGATGTCGTCGACGTTGTCGACGGAGTAGGTGCCCTCGATGTTGTCGGTGGGCTCGACGTTGTCGGTGGGCTCGACGTTGTCGGTGAGCTCGACGTTGTCGGTGGACTAGACGGTGACCACTCTCCAGCGCCAGGCGGCCCTGGGGTGCTCGAGGTGGTCGCCCTCGTTGGCCCCGCCGACGTAGGTGAGGCAATGGTTGACCTTGAGAAGGTTGTAGACGTTGTCGAGACGACCGAGGACGGCGCAGACGATGGGGTGGTGGGTGTCGCGGACCTCGTCTCAGGCGCGCTACTCGTGGGGCCCGACCCCGTGGGGCCGCCGCTGCGGACCTTCTGCTCAGCACCGCCGCTCACCCCCAAGCCGACAAACAGCCCACCGGTGATGACAAGTGCGGCGACGACCATGATCGGCACATTCCATCGTCGGACTCGCTCCCCGGTGTCCCGTGCGGTTACGCGAGCGTGTACCTCGCGGTGGACACGACTGGACAGGTCCGGCTTCTGGCGTCGAGCCCCTTCCTGCGTGCTCATCGCAACCCCGATGACGCCACACTGAGGTACCCCCCACGGTCGCGCTGGAGCGCCTTCTGCGGCACTTCGGCGGAAGGCGACTCGAGAGCGCTACGCCCGGGTCGGGGGATGCACTGACCTCGTCGGCGAGCCCAGCTGCGGACTCAGGCGAGGAATAGCCGGCCTCGGGCGAGGAGTAGTCGGCCGACGGTGTTCCTTTGGTATCCATCGTCTCCGTGTAGTGCGGTGATTGTCCGAAATTGTCCCACGCTGTCGGGATTGGGACTAAATCTGAACCAGCGTGGGTGAAGACGAGGTTCCTGGGCGCCGTCCAGAGGCGCCGGTGGCCGCATCGGTCGCCGACGATCCGTGTCCCCCGGATGGGTGAGACGTAACCGCTCGCTCGATGTCCGCCTCAACCCGATCAGGGGGCTGAGGGCACTGTGGGTGCCGCTCTACGGGGGGCTGTAGGTCAACATCTGTTGCGGCACGACGCTAATTCGCGTCCTCGTACTCGTCGTGCCGCTTGAACCAGTTGCCGCTCTCGTTGCGACCCAGTGGGGCGCGGTCGAGCCACTGGTACATGCCCCAGAGGCCGTCCAGCCCACGCGTGTACGCCGAGTAGGTGTGGTAGACGACGCCGTCGTCGAGCGCGAACGCGCTCATGCCCGGCATCTCTCGCCTATAGGTCGCCCAGTCCACGCCAGTGCCCATCGCGTTGCGTTCCTCGCTGGTGTCGGGCGGCGGTCGCAGGTCAGAGACGCGGAAGTTGTACTCGGCGGCTCCGGTCTGCTGCTGCTCCTCGGTGAACGCGGCCTGGAAGTCGTAGTTGAAGTCGCTGTCGTGGGACGAGGCCCAGAGAAAGCTCCAACCCATCCGCCGCTTGTAGGCCTGGATCTTGGCCAGCGGAGCCCGCGACACGGCGGAGAGGGTGACGTCGTGATTGGCGAGGTGAGCGACGAAGCCGTTGAACCCGTCGGCGATGGCCGAGCAGGCCGGGCACCCGGCCGTGTAATCCGCCCCGAACATGAAGTGGTAGACGAGCAGCTGCGAGCGACCTCTGAAGAGGTCGGCAAGGGACGCCGTGCCCTCGTCGGTCTCGAATCGGTACTCGTTGTCGACTCGAACCCAGGGCAGCTCCCGACGCCACTGCGCCAGCTCGTCGCCGCGCCTGGTCAGCGCCTTCTCGGCCTCCAGCAGCTCCCGTCGGGCCGCGAGCCATTCCTCCTGTGTTGCGATCTTGTGGTCAGCCATTGCAGGTGTACTCCTTCAGTCTGTGGTTCGGTTGGACCCGCGGTTCACATGGCTGGCGCGAGCCCGGGAATCAACGAGGGGGCGACGAGGATCGAGATTCCAAATCCCACGATCGCCAATGCCAATGGCCCGTCGACGACAGCTCTCGGGGGTAGGAGCTTCTGGGTCACGATGAGGATGGCGGTCACGGCCATCCACCTGATGCTCATGACGCCCAAGGCGACGAACATCAGCATGAGCCCGACGCTCGAGCCGACGCAGCAAAGCCCGAACTCGAGTCCCGAGCCAACGCGCTCGAGACAGCGCCGGCGGAAGTATTGCTTCACCGGCGTCAGCTCATAGACACCTGCCCCGACCACGAAGACACCGGCGGTGGCCGTCCCGTGGGACCCGTACACCGCGTACACCGCCAGGCCCACCAGGGTCCAGACGCCGAGGTAGTAACCGACAAAGAGCGGCACGGCCAACACGCCGCGCTCCTGCCCCTGCCGCACGACTGCGGGGGCGGCACCCGGCAGCATCATCGCCGCCATCATCCACACCCAAAGAGGGATGAAGAACGCCAGCGAGCCGACCCCGGTCGCAACCCCCATGTCCATCCCGTTCATCTGTTGGATGGAGACGACCCAGCCCGCCGCCGCCACCCCGAGCGTCGCCACCAGCGCCACTGCCGTCGCGATGGTCCTCGAGCGAGGGCGAGGAGTCAGCGTCGCATCCGTCCGGGGCCAAATCACCTCGGGACCGAAGGCCGCCCTCACTTGCAGACCCAGGGCGGTTGGGCTTCGCCAGTCTCCAACAGGGTCTTGAGATTCGCCAGCACCCGGGGCCAGCCGCCGCTGACGCTTTCCAGCATGGCGCTGCCATCTTCGAATCCATCGTGGATAACGGTCAGCCGGACGTTGTCGTCTTCGTCTGGTTGGAGCTGGAAGGTCACCTTCGAGCGAGGCTCGGCCGCGATCCGGGCGAAGTACTCGTCGCTCCAGCCGCGCGCCCGGGCAAGCTCGGGGCTCACCGTGTGCCAGGTGTACGACAACCGGCGTGGTGGGTCGGCCTCCAATACCACCTGGTCCGGGTCGTCGACCCGCACCCCGGACTGGGTTAATCCGTAGCGCGACCCCTTCTTCCAGTCGGTGTCGTAGGTCATCCCCCAGTAGCGGGCCGTGAACGAAGGGTCGGTGAGCGCCTGCCAGAGTGCCTCGGGCGTGGTGCGAACGTACGTGACATAGACGAACTCGGGCCTTGCCATGGATGGGTTCTCCAGTGCTCTCTTGAGTCCCGCCAGAGCGGAGACTCGGCGGCGGTAGTAGCGGTTGATCCAGCGGTCGGCGATGTCGGAGATCGGCGCGGCGTTGAGGTAATGCAGCTTCTCCCGGCCCCGCCACACCGTGGTAACCAGGTTGGCGGCTTCAAGGACGGCCAGGTGCTTGCTCACCGACTGGCGGGCCATGTCCAGCCCCGAGCACAGCTCGCTCAGGGTCTGGCCGCCCTTGACGTTCAGGCTGTCGAGAAGCTGGCGCCGGCTGGGGTCCGCTAGCGCCTTGAAGACCTCGTCCATCTCCTCCGATCATGCACCCATTGGGCTGCCTAACTTTACGCAGCTCGTGAGCTGCATGTCAATACCGGACCCTGGGGATGCGGAGCGCGACCACCCGAAGGTGCTCCCGGTGGGTCTCGAAGCGCCGGGGCGGCGGGCCACGGTCGCCTCACGGTCACATCCTCTGCTTCGCTGTCGTCATACTGCCGACGAGACTCACCGATGACCCACGACTTCAGGAGTGACGATGACCGGCTCTTCCACCAAGGGAATCAAGACCGTGCTGCATCCCGTGTCCGACCTGGCGACGGCCAAGGCGGTGTACGCCGCCCTGCTCGGCGTACCGCCGCAGGCCGACGCGCCCTATTACGTCGGCTTCGAGGCCGAGGGCCAGCACATCGGGCTGGTCCCGCGCGGTGGACCGCAGGACATGACCTCGCCGGTGGCCTACTGGCATGTACCGGACATCGAGGCGAAGCTGGCCGAGGTGACCGCTGCGGGTGCCACCGTGAAGGAGCCCGCTCGCGACGTCGGTGAGGGCCGCCTGGTGGCCACCGTCACCGACCCCGACGGCAACGTGCTCGGGCTGATCCAGGACCCGTGAGTACCTACCCCCGCACGCAGCGTCGTCGCGTTTGATGACCGGTTCGATATGAACCGGTCACCAAAGCGGGACGCCGATCAGGTGAGGTCGAAGCGATCGAGGTTCATGACCTTGTCCCATGCGGCCACGAAGTCACGCACGAACTTCTCCTTCGAGTCGTCAGATGCGTAGACCTCCGAGATCGCTCGGAGCTGGGAGTTCGAACCGAAGACGAGGTCGACGGTGGTGCCGGTCCACTTGACCTCGCCCGTCGCCCGATCGCGACCCTCGTAGACGTTCTCAGCCGAGACGGATGCCTTCCACTCCGTGCCCATGTCGACCAGGTTCACGAAGAAGTCGTTGGTCAACGCCTCGGGCCAGTCGGTGAAGACGCCATGTGACGACTGGTCGAAGTTGGTGTTCAGGGCACGCATGCCACCGACGAGAGCCGTCATCTCGGGAGCGGTCAACGTCAACAGGTTCGCCCGCTCCACGAGGGCGTGCTCCGCCGGGAACTTCTCTGTGGTTCGCACGTAGTTGCGGAACCCATCGGCGATCGGTTCGAGCACGGCAAACGACTCCACGTCCGTCTGCTCCTGCGAGGCGTCGGTGCGCCCCGGCGTGAAGGGAACCGTCACGCCGTGCCCGGCGTTCTTCGCCGCCTGTTCGACGGCCGCGCATCCGCCCAGGACGATCAGGTCAGCCAGCGAGACCTTCTTGCCGCCGGACTGTGAGCTGTTGAAGTCCTGCTGGACCTTCTGGAGGGTCTGTAGCACCTTGGCGAGTTCGGCCGGGTTGTTGACCGGCCAGTCCTTCTGCGGCGCAAGGCGAATGCGTGCCCCGTTCGCCCCGCCGCGCATGTCGGTACCGCGAAAGCTTGCCGCCGACGCCCATGCGGCGGATACCAGCTGAGAAATGGACAGTCCTGACGCCAGGACCCTGCCCTTGAGGACGGCGACGTCCGCCTCACCGATCAGCTCGTGATCGACGGCGGGAACGGGGTCCTGCCACAGCTGCGCTTCCGGAACCCACGGCCCGAGGTAGCGCGTGACAGGGCCCATGTCGCGGTGCAGCAGCTTGTACCACGCCCTGCTGAACGCGTCAGCCAACTGGTCCGGATGCTCGTGGAAGCGTTTGGCGATCGGCCCGTAGATCGGATCAAGCTTCAGCGCAAGGTCCGTCGTCAGCATCATGGGGGCGTGCCTCTTGGACGGATCATGAGCATCCGGCACGTCGTCCGCAGCCGAGGGATCCGTGGGAGTCCACTGGTTCGCACCGGCGGGGCTGGTCGTGAGCTCCCACTCGTACTTGAACAGGTTGTCGAGGAACCCGTTGTCCCACTTCGTCGGCTCGTTGGTCCATGCGCCCTCCAGCCCACTGGTGACGGTATCGTCGCCCTTGCCGGTGCCAAAGGTGTTCTTCCAGCCGAGCCCTTGCTCCTCGAGCTGGGCAGCCTCGGGTTCGGGACCGACGTACTCGGCACCGACTGCACCGTGGCACTTGCCGAACGTGTGGCCGCCGACGATCAGCGCAAGTGTCTCCTCGTCGTTCATCGCCATGCGACGGAAGGTCTCGCGAATGTCCTTGGCGGCAGCGAGCGGGTCCGGGTTGCCGTTGGGGCCCTCGGGGTTCACGTAGATGAGGCCCATTTGCACGGCACCGAAGGGATCGGAGAACTCCCCGGGGCCGCTATAGCGGTCACCTCCGAGCCAGGTCTCCTCGGGCCCCCAGTAGATGTCGTCTTCGGGCGCCCAGATGTCCTCTCGCCCGAAGCCGAAGCCGAACGTCTTGAACCCCATCGCTTCGTAGGCAACGTTGCCGGCGAAGATGATCAGATCGGCCCAGGAGATCTTCCGCCCGTACTTCTGCTTGACCGGCCAGAGAAGGCGGCGCGCCTTGTCGAGGCTGGCGTTGTCGGGCCAGCTGTTGAGGGGGGCAAACCGCTGAGCGCCCGTACCACCACCGCCCCGGCCGTCGTGGATGCGGTAGGTGCCTGCGGCGTGCCATGACATCCGGATCCAGAGCGGTCCGTAGTTGCCGTAGTCGGCGGGCCACCAGTCCTGCGACGTCGTCATCACCTCGACGACGTCCCGCTTCAACGCGTCCAGATCGAGAGTCTTGAACTCTTCTGCGTAGTTGAAGTCCTCCCCCATCGGGTTGGACAGGGGCGAGTGCTGGTGAAGAACCTGCAGGTTGGGCTGATTCGGCCACCAGTCCAGGTTCGTCCTGCGCCGGATCGGGGCCGGGTACGGGAGTACTGGGCTCTCGCTTTCGCTGCGGTCGGGCACGTCGGTCCTTCCCCTCTCTTCTCTCGCTGTCTTCTTTTCCTTCTGGGTGGCTCTCTGCTCTTGACCTTGGTTGCTCAGTCCGAGATTGCGTCGCCCGGCTGGTGCACACCGTGTCCGGTTCTCGTCACCAGCCGAGGTAGAAGTTGCCGCGAGACACCTAGGTGTCGGCACCGGTAGATGAACTCTCTTCTCGGCCTTGAAGTTGGACCAATCGTAAGTCTCGACACGTTCGCACGTCAAGACGTACCATTGCCCCGGTGGCAACGGGCTTACTATCGCGCCTACGGGACCGGAACTGGCGCCTCAGCCCACAACGGCGGGTTGTGGCCGAGGTGCTCGTCGGCGACCACGTGCATCTGACCGCCGAGGAGCTTCACGACCTCGCTCGGGAGCGGCTCCCCGAGATCAGCAGGGCCACGGTGTACAACACGCTCAACGAGCTCGTGGCCATGGGCGAGCTCCTCGAGGTCGACGTCGTTGACGGCGCGAAGCGCTACGACCCCAACGTCGGCGAGGAGCACGATCACCTCGTGTGCACCAGGTGCCGCGCCATTCGCGACGTCCCTCGCTCCCGGAAGCCACCGACTATCTCCGAAGGCGCCCGAGCTGGCTACCTGGTGACCACGGTGGAGGTCACGTATCGGGGGCTGTGCCCCGGCTGCGCGGCACGCGACCGCCGGAGCTAGCTCTCGAGGGCCTATCCGGCGTCGAGGACGGCCGCAGGGAACTGCTCGACTGGATCCAACGATGGATCGACGATCTCGAAGCCAACCGGGCAGTGAAGTGACCGATCCGATCGAGACGAATCCGGGATCTTCACGATCACCGGTCTTCGCGCTCGATTCAGCCGCTCTGTGGAGTCCCGAACAGCATGCCGGCCGAAACGATCGTCCTGCTGAAGGGCCGGGCCAGAGCGCGCAGCTCTGCGCAGCGTTCGTCACCGAGGGCCTCATATGGGTGGACTGCCAGCTGGTCGGTGGCGTCCTCGACCTGCTGACGATGAGTCCGGCCATCCTCCGACAATGACAGCCCGTCTCCCGGACCCAGCCAGCCCCGTGAGCGGACAGCGTCGATGCCCTCGTTCCACTGCTGACGCGACCAGGACCGGGACACGCGCAGGGGTTCGGCCGGGACCTCCCCGGTCGCCGCATGTAACACCAGAGCCTCGATGCCGGTGAGCCCGGCTCCCTTGAGGATGGCTACATGCCCGTCACCGCGGTACTCCCGCAGCAGCGCCTGGGCGTGCCAGAGGACGAGGTGGGGCTCAGTCGGCCACGGCAGCTCCGAGTGCCCGGCGAAGAGCGGCCGTCCCTCGGGACGCTCGGAGGCGGCCTCGCCAGCGATGCGGGCGAGCTCCGCGGCGCGAGCCATCTCGGGTGAGCGGACCGCGTCGCCCAGTACCCGGCGGAGGGCGGAGTCAGCACCTGCCAACCTCGCCTCGAGGATCTCCCCGCATGTCGCCTTCTCCCAAGCGAGTGGGATGGCGCTTCTGACGAGGTCCGGATTGAAGTTGAAGAACGTGGCGATGACGACCTCGACGCCGACTGGGCCCATCGGAGCAGACCGCGACGCGAAGTAGCCCGTCTGCCCGTCGAGGCCGAGGGCGACGTAACGCTCCGCCGCCTCGGGAGCGAAGTAGATCATGGCGTGCACGGGCTCTACGGATCGCCAGGTCTTGCGGGCTATCACCGGCGGGATCGAGCTCACTGGTAGGCAGCCTACCGGGATGCTCGATCACCAGCCCAGCGCTACCCCACCCAGCCCTGAGCTCTCGCGCTCGACGCCGGCCGTGCGAGGATGTCGGCATGGAGCTCTTCGAGGCCATCCGTACGACCAGGGCGATGCGTCGGCTCGACCCCGAGCGCCCCGTCGCACACGCAGATCTGCTCACCATCGTCGAGGCGGCCACCAAGGCGCCCTCTGGTGGCAACTTCCAGCCAACCCGCTGGGTGATCGTCACTGATCAGAACAAGCGTCGGCAGCTCGGCGACCTCTACCGGGCGTGCTGGAAGCGGGCGCGGGTGAGCTACCAGTCGGCGCTCGAGTCGGGGGACGAGGATACGGCGGCGACGCGGTTGCTCCGTTCGGCCGATCATCTGGGAGAGCACATGGGCGATGCGCCAGCCATCGTCATTCCCTGCGCGCAGGGCCAAGCTGATGCGTCCGTGTGGCCTGCTGTGCAGAACCTCATGCTCGCAGCCCGGGCGCTGGGCTTGGGTACAACGCTCACCACGGTCCATCGTCTTCGCGAGGCCGAAGTCAAGGAGGTACTCGACGTGCCCGACGCGTTTACAACTTTCGCCATGATCCCGGTCGGTTACCCCTTGGAAATTGGAGCGAGGCACCGCGTCGTCCGGCCTCCGAGATCGCCTACTGGAACACCTGGAAGCAACCTCCACCCACGTCGACCTAGCTCATGTCGCCAGTCTGGCTCACCCCGCCAGCATGGCGGCCGACAGCCGCCGGACCTCGGCGGGCGACAGCGTGAGTGTGGCAGCGGGCAGGATCTGCTCGAGCTGCTCGGTGGTGCGCGCGCTGGCGATTGGCGCGACGACACGTGGCTGGGCGAGCAGCCACGCAAGCGCGACGGCCGCCACCGTGGTCTCGTTGGCCGCCGCAATCTTGTCAAGCACTTCGAGCACCGCCACCCCGCCCTTGTCGAGGTATGCGCCGGCAGCCTCCGCGCGCTCGGACTTGACGGCTTCCCCACCCGGGCGGTACTTCCCGCTCAAGAAGCCCTTGGCCAGCCCAAAGTAGGGCACGACTGCGAGGTCCCACGCATCGGCGACTGGTAGCAGCGTACGCTCGAAGTCGCGCTCGACAAGGTTGTAGTGCGGCTGGAGGACCGTGAATTCAGCCAGCCCGAGCTTGCGCTGGAGCTCGAGTGCGTCGGTAAGTCGCTCCGGCGCGTAGTTGGAAGCGGCGATATGACCGACCATGCCCGCCTGGACGAGTGCGTCGAAGGCTCGGAGCGATTCCTCCAGCAGCGTCTCCTTGTCGTCGAAGTGCGCGTAGTAGAGGTCGATGCGGTCGGTCTGAAGGCGCTCGAGCGAGGCGTGCGCCTCATGGTCGATCGTCTCCGCCCGCAGGTTACGCACCGCCCCGCGCCCTCCGCCGACCTTCGTGGCCAGCACGATCTCGTCGCGGTCGTCCCGATCGGCGATCCAGCGCCCGATGATCGTCTCGGAACGGCCGTGCTCGACGAGATACGAGTTGGCGGTGTCGATGAAGTTGCCACCCTGTCGTCTGTACGCGTCGAGGACGGCTTGGGACTGCGACTCGTCGGCGGTCCAGCCGAATACGTTGCCGCCGAGACAGATTGGGAACACATCGAGGTGGGTGCGTCCGAGTGAGACCATGCCTCATCACGCTAGCCGTTGACCTACACCCAGGGGCCAGGGGACTCGGGCAACCGGTGCGGAACGCCGCGCTGGCGACGGGACCCATTCGACCGGCTCTCAGCGCTCCGCCTGCCGTTCCGACGCGTGAGTCGTGTCGGCATCGGGCGTGGCGGGTCAGCGGCGCCAGTGCGACAGCGCGGGGCCGGTCAGCCGTTCCCTCGGATCGAGCGACCCAGCTCGAGTGGCGACGACGGTCATAGGCATGACTCTATATATACAAATAGGTCGTATGCCGATTCGGGAACCGCCCTCTCCTCGGGGCGAGGACGTCGCGGGGAACGGGTAGCGTCGATCACCGTGCCGACGTCCCAAACCTTGCTCGAAGCTGGCGATGGCGATGCCAAGGGTGCCATCGTGGCGTCCAGGTGATCTGATCGTGGGGCGTTTGGACGGCAGAGCGGCCATCGTGACCGGTGGAGCAGGAGGGATCGGTGGGGCGACGGCGCGGGCACTGGCGAGGGAAGGCGCGTCTGTCGTCGTCGTCGATATCGACGGAGCAGGAGCGGAACAGGTCGCTCAGGCAATCAATTCATCGAACGGCACCGCCCTCAGCGTATCCGCCGATCTTTCACAGGAGACCGAGGTCGTCGTAGCCATCGACGCAGCCGTGACCCGCTATGGACGTCTCGACGTGCTCCATAACAATGCGGCCATGACGGAGTCCGACTTCCTGTCGAGCGACGCTCAGGTGACCGATCTGTCTCTCGAGGTCGGGGAGAAGACCATGGCGGTCAATCTGCGTAGCCAGATGCTGATGTGCAAGCACGCCATTCCTGAGATGGTCCGCGACGGTGGTGGCTCCATCATCAACATGTCCTCGGGCGCGTCGCTCAAAGGCGACCGGACTCGCACCGCCTACGGCGTCTCCAAGGCGGGCGTCAACACGCTGACCATGTACGTGGCGACCTCTCATGGCAAACAGGGTGTGCGCGTCAATACGATCGTTCCGGGCCTCATCATCACCGACGCCGTCCGTGCCTACCTGACCGACGGCATGCTGGCCGGACTCGGGCGGGCAACGCTCACACCGTATGTGGGCGAGCCCACGGACGTCGCCAATCTCGTCGTCTTCCTCGCGTCGGACGAGTCGCGCTACATCACGGGGCAGATGATCACCATCGACGGTGGCATGTCTGCCCACGTCGGCTCAGCTGGCCAGGATGACAGATGAGTATGTGGTCGGCCCGTCAGGGAGGCCCGAGGATGTAGGAGCCGTCCCCCGGGTGGTGATACCAGCCGCTCGAGGCCTGGGTCCCGCCGTCGACATGAATGGTCTGGCCCGTGACGTAGCTCGACAGTGAGCCGGCCAGGAAGACGGCGGCACCGGCCATCTCGTCGACGTGACCGGGGCGCCCCATGGGGATAGTGAGGCCAAAACGGGCCTCAGCTCCGGGCGGGGCCACTGCCGCCATGCCCTCGGTCAGCGTGATGTCGGGGGCAAGTGCGTTCACCCGGATGCCGTACGGGGCGAGCTCCAATGCGGCGGTCTTCGTGAAGCTGATGACGCCGGCTTTCGCCGCCGCGTAGGCCGCATATCCCGGGGCCGCCCGGACTCCCTCGATCGAGGTCACGCTGATGATGCTGCCCTTCGTTCCGCCCTCCACCATCTTCTGGGCGACACGTTGGGTACACAGCATCACGTGCTTCAGGTTGGCACGGTAGAGCGCGTCCCAGCCCTTCTCGGACGTCTCCAGCAGTGGGGAGGAGAAGACACCACCGGCGTTGTTCACCAATATGCTCACTGGTCCGAGCTCCGTCATGGTGTGGGCGAGTGCCGCATCGACCTCCGCTGCGTCGCGGACGTCAGTGGTGAGTCCGAGCCCACCGACCTCCTTGGCCGCCGATGCCGCAGTCGCGGCATCACGCTCCCATACCACTACCGTGGCGCCGAAGGCGGCCAGAGCGCGGACGACACCCCGGCCGATCCCCCCTCCGCCGCCGGTCACGACAGCCACCTGGTCGGTGAGCAGCACAGACGAAGGCACCATGGACACGACATCACCTGCCTTGTAGCTTCGAGACGACAGCGCCAAGAGTCCGCTGTACCGGCCGAGAGTAGGTATGCAGATGCCCCAGGATAGAACCGATCCCGCTGGACCAGCTGGCCGACGAACCACGACGGATCATCGAAGAAGGGGTGGCCGACGGTACCTATGCCACGGCCGTCCCACTTCAGATCTTCGCCTACAAGACAGCGCAGATTCTCATGACCCATGCGGCGCGGGGCGTCATGGGGAAGCAGAGCCTCCTCGGTGGACGGATCATCGAGCTGATCCGGATACGCAGCGCCCAGTTGGGCGAGTGCCAGCCCTGCATGCAGTCTCGCAAGCACGACTCGATAACCGACGAGGACGTCGCCTGCCTGGTTGCTCCGGGCGGGTCCCAGCTTACGGAGCAGGAGCGCATGGCTGTCGAGTTCCTCGACCTACTCTCGGCCGACCATCACGCTATCGACGACGACGTGTACCGACGTCTCGGTGAGGTCTTCACTGCGGCCCAGATCGTCGAGCTCGGATTCACCTGTGCCAACACCATGGGTCTCCATCGCTTCATCCACACCCTCGATATCTTCGGAACCAGCCCTCCGGTCATCCACTATGACCACGACCAGATCGATGCCGCGTACGCCGATTCCCCCGAGCAGACGCCAGCATGAGTGAGACGATCCTCGTCACCGGCGCCACCGGGCTGGCCGGTGCCAACATCTGCAAACACCTGGTCGCGCGCGGCGACACGGTCCGCGCACTGGCCCGCGGCACGGCTGACACTGAGCCTCTCGCGGCCTTGGGTGTCACGATCGTGACCGGCGACATCACCGATCCCGACGACGTCCGTCGCGCCGCCACCGGCGCTGATGCAGCAATTCACAGTGCGGCTCTACTGGGCGGGGCGAGCCAACACCTGCCTGACTTTGAGGCCGTGAACGTTCAAGGGACGAAGCACGTCCTCGACGTCGCGGAAGCACTCGATATGCGCCGGGTGGTCGCCGTCAGCACGGGCACGTTCTTCGACACCGCGGGAGGCCTGGAGCGCGAGGACGCTCCTGTCTCGAAAGAACCGAGCTCGGACCCGTACACGGTGACCAAGATGGCGGCATTCCAGGACGCCATGGCCCGAGCTGCTGCCGGCCGAGACGTCGTCACCACCCACCCCGGCGCCATCTTCGGTCCGTCTCCCGTGGCAAGCAACGCCCTTGGTCGAACGAGCTTCAATCGGGTCCTGCTGTCCGCGCTTCGTCAACGCGTCACGCAGTATCTGACCTTTCCAGTGAGCTGGGTCTTCGCCGCCGATATCGCGCGCGGCTGCATTCTGGCTCTCGATCGCGGCGTGTCGGGTGAGCGCTACATGCTCGACGGCCGTCCCGACGACGTGGTGAGCACGGCCGAGGCCTGCAACCGGATCTGCGCCGTGGCAGGCGTCAGCCATCACGTCGAAGACGTGGCACCGTCGGACGATCCCGAATTGCTTGCGGTCTTCGGACCGACGCTGATGGCGATCGCCTCCAAGTTGGCGTCGGTCCGGACACCTCGCCGAGACATCACTGAGTCGAAGACCTACAAGAGGCTCGGGTACAACCCCATCAGCCTGGACGAGGGCCTCCGGCACACCGCCGAATGGCTACGCGAGATGGGCAGCTTCGGCCGTACTCATCGTTGACGAAGTCGTCTCGTCGTTGAGGATCAGCAACATGTTCATCACTCGGGACAGATCCTCCATGTTGTCTCCGGCGAGGGCATCGTCGCCGACGACGACGGGCGGCATATAGTCCGTCCAGGAGACACGATCACCGTGCGGCCTGACGAGTGGCACTGGCACGGGGGCCTTCCCCACTCCGCAATGGCCCACCTCACGGTCCAGTACGTCGGGGCTGATGTCGCGTGGGACGTCGAAGAGAGGGACTGGGCGCACGACTACACCGTGCCGCCGTGAGCAACCGGCCACTCGAGTGTCGTCGAGCGATCGTGACGGGGCGAGCCGAGGCATCGGCGCCGCGGTAGCGGAGCGCCTCGGGGCCGCAAGCGCGACGGGTGGCCATCACGCCTCGTCCAACCTCCCTCGGTCGTCGTCCGGCTCGGCGATGATCCCGGCGGCAGCAGCGACGGCCCCCGCCATGGCGGCGGCCCGCTCGACCACAGCCGCCACGTAATGCTCGGCGTACGCCGTCTGACCGGGCAACTGTGGCGGACCCAGCGAGCGGACGAGCGCGGCGGGATCAACGGCCGGTGTGATGGTCTGCACATCGGGTACCGGGGGGACGGCGCGCCACAGGTCCGCTCGCGGATTGCGGCGGCGGCCGTTGCGTCGGGCGTTCTTCGGCGCCGGGGTCATGCGTCCTCATCCGTGAGCAAGGTGTCCTCTCGCAGGCCGAGCGCGGAGCGGAGCTGTTCGGGCTCGAGGTCCGCAAGGGAGCTCGATCGCGGCAGGACGAGGTCAGCCACTCGGCGTTTGCCGGCAACGACCTCTTCGACGCGTTCGTCGACCGTGCCGGGGCAGATGAGCCGGTGGGAGACGACGGTGTGGTCTTGGCCGATACGCCACGCCCTGTCGCGAGCCTGGTCCTCGACGGCAGGGTTCCACCAGCGGTCGTACAACACGACGTGGCTGGCCGCGGTCAGGTTCAGCCCGGTACCGCCCGCCTTCAGGGACAGGACAAGGGCCCCGGCGCCCTTGCTCTCCTGGAACTCGCCCACCATCGTGTCGCGGGCCCGCCGAGGGAGCCCGCCGTGGTAGCAGGCGATCGATAATCCGGTCCGATCTGTCAGGTGATCGGCGAGGCGCTTGCCCCACTCTGCGAAGTGCGTGAACACCAGCAACCGTTCCTCGGCGCTGAAGATGGAGTCGACGAGCTCCTCGAGGCGGGCCAGCTTGCCGGACCGGCCTGCAAGGGGTCGTCCGTCGTCGTGGTACGCGGCCGGATGGTTGCATATCTGCTTGAGCGCCGTGATCGCAGCGAGGATCTGTCCTTGCTTGGCCGTCCGGGACTCGTCCATGTCGGTGGAGTGGGTGACGAGCCCATCCAGCACCGCCTGGTAGAGGCCGATCTGCTCAGCGCTCATGGCGCAGTGGTCGAGCTCGTCGACCTTGTCAGGCAGCTCGGTGGCTATCGCCGGCTCCTCCTTGGTGTGCCTGAACACAAGGATGCCGTTCAACGCGCTCAGCGCCGCGTCGGGCTCGCCGCTGAGCTGGGCGATGAACGCCGGGCGGGATCCGACCAGACCAGGGTTGGTGAAGTCGAGGATGGCCCACAGGTCTCCGAGGCCGTTCTCGATGGGAGTACCGGTGAGTGCGAGACGTGCTCCCGCCGGAATCCGGCGCAGCTCACGTGCGGTGTCGCTGGCCGGGTTCTTGAGGACCTGAGCCTCGTCGACGACGAGACGGGACCATTCCACCGCCGCCAAGGCATCGACGTCGCGAAGGGCGGTGCCATAGGTCGTCACGACGATGTCGGCTCCCGCCGCTTCGTCCCTGAGGTCGGCAGCCGAGGATCGTGTGGCGCCGTGGTGCACGACCACACGCAACGACGGTGTGAAGCGGGCGGCCTCGGCAGCCCAGTTGCCGACGACGGCGGCAGGGGCGATCACGAGCGTCGGACCGCTGCCAAGGTTGCGGAGGACGTGGGCCAGGACGATCGGGGTCTTGCCGAGGCCCATATCGAGAGCGAGGCAGCCCCCGAGCTCGACGGCGTCGAGGAACACCAGCCAACCGAGGGCGTCGGCCTGGTAGCTGCGCAGCTCGCCCCGAAACCCCTCGGGTGCGTCAACCGGCTCGGTTGCCGCGGTGTCTGCCTTGCGCAGCAGATCAGCGGCCCATCCCTCGCCCTCCACGGTGAGTCCCCCGGCGAGTGGAGATCCCTCGAGGCCCACGGCGTAGCGCAGGACCTCGGCACCCGTCATCTGCGTCCTCGCCGCACGCTCCTCGAGAGCTGCGGCCGCCGCGTCGAGGTCGGCACGGTCGAGCTCGACCCACCTCCCTCGGGAGCGAACCAGTGGCCTGGCCTCGGCCGCGAGCCGTGCCACCTCGCCGGCGGACAGGTTGACGTCGTCGAAGACGGCCGACCAGCGCACGTCGGACAGCTGTCGGGCGCCAACGGCGGGATCGCCCGAGGGGGTCGTGGACAGCTGCAGCCGGGCCGCCGGTCGGCGGCGGGACACGGCCGGAACGCGAACCTCGAAGCCGGCGGTCCGGAGCGAGGGCCCGCTCCGGGTCATCAGGTCCCAGGCCTCGTCCGGGGACAGGTAGACCTGGCCCCGACGTGCCCCGCCGGGACGCAGCAAGGCGGGAAAGGCCCGCTCGAGGCGGAGAAGTTCTTCTTCCAGACGTCCGGCGCTCTTTGAGTCGGCGAGCGCCCGCTCGATCGGGAGGAGCGTTCCGTCAGCGCCGGGACCGAGAACGGACAGCAACCATGCTCCGGTCTCGTCGGGGGCGTCGAGCCCCACCGTGAGGACCGGTCGGTCCCCTGCGGTGACCGTGGCGGCCCATCGGCCGAGCTGCGTCGACACCTCCGCTGCGGCTCGGATGGGCGCCGCGAACTTCGAGCCGTCGAGACGGGTGACGACCGCCTCTGCCACCAACGCGGCAGACGACGTGACCGGTGGAGGCGCAGGGACGTCGACCCGAGCCGCGGCCTCGGTGACGATGGCGTTGACCACGGAGGTGAGGACGGCGCGAACGACGGCGCCGGGGGCGCTGGGCGTGATCGCGGCGACGGCAGGAGGCATCGCCCTGGCGAAGCTCCGTACCTCCGCATCGCCCACGAGAGCGGGCATCCACTCGACGGCCACGTCCTCTTGCGCCGCTCGATCCTGCCGCCTGCTTCTGTGCAGCGTCGGCACGACCGACCCCTCCATGACCAGCCGCACTCCGAGGAGGGCCACCCGTCCCAGCCAGATCAGGCTCTTCCCCACGCCATCGCTCCTGGAGGAATCGGCGCCGATCTCGCGTGGCTCGCTGCCTGTCGCCGTCGTCCCCTCTTCAGACTTGCCGACCTCGACGAGCCACCCGAGCCCGTCTGCCAGCGGGATCGACAGCGCCGCGGCCCGCTCGCCGCTCGGAAGCCGGACGTCGCGGTGCAGCTCCCATCCGAGGGGTGGCGCCCCGATTGCCTCGAGGCGATCGGCCAGCGCACCGTTGTCATCCGGTACCGCGCCTGGCCCACCTGCCCAAACGACGAGACGACCTGCCGACCACGAGCCCTGGAGGCGAGCCTCTCGCGACGCACCTACCGCCGGTGTCGAGTCGGAACCACTTCCGACGCCGGCGGATCCATCGGGCAGCGACCATCCGGCGCGTTCAAAGGCGGAGTTGAGGCGCCGTAGCGTGGTCTGGAAGTCCGCGACGACCTGGGCACGCTCCGGCCCCTTCACCCGTCGGGCCGACGCCAGCGCTTCCTCGGTTTCCGTGATGAGGCGCTCCAGTACTCGTCGCCAGGCAGGCGCGTCGGCCTCGAGTAGCCCCCGCTGCTCTGCGGTAGCGAAGCCTTCCGCGTCCGCGAAGGCGGCTGCCTCGAAGGCGTTGGTGTCGCTGTCAATCACCACTTCACTCCATGCCCGCCTGGCGCCGATGCCATCGACGCTGTCGAACTCGGCGTGGTCGTCTTCGACCCGCTCTCGTAGGACGAGTCTCGTCCCTCCAACGGCCGCCGCCCTGTCCGGGGCGTTGGGTACCGTCGCGAAGTCAGGACTCAGCCCGACGCCGAGACGAAGGGCCATCCGAAGCGCCGAAGGCCCGGTCCCCTCGTCCTGCAAGTCGGCTGACGGGGCCGCTGCCCTGATTGCTAGACCCCGACCCATCCCTCAGTACCTATCTTATCAGGCGCCGGTCGCTGCCGAGCTGAGGCACCCGACAAACGAGGCCGCGCAACGCGCTGAGCTGGCCGAGGACGATCAGTCCCGCCGCCTCGAGATACGAACCCTGGGTACCCCGACCGTCAAAGCTCTGGGTACGCCGTTCCGACATGCGTACGTGCAGAATCAATGATTTTCGTGATCATCCCGTCGCCGCCTTGTTCGAAGTGCCACGCCGCACCAATTTCATCAGTTGCCGAGAGCCCGGCGGGCGAGGATCCCGTCCCATGCTCGTTGTCGATCCGCGGGTTGCCGGATGGAGGTGGCCCCTACTCCTCCTCGTCATCGGCTGGCGCGCTCGTCAGGAGCTCCCGCCAGCGTTCCTCGGGTACGTGGGCGGGCGTCGTGGTCTTGAGGAAGTCCTCGAGTACGGCCAGCAACCGGTCGGCGTCCTGCCACGGCAGGAAGTGCCCGGCACCCTCTAGGATCTCGAGACGGGCGCCCGGAATGGCCTCCGCGGCCCGGTAGGCATGGGCCACGGGGATGATGCGGTCGCGGTCGCCCCAGACGATGAGGGTCGGGACCGCCTCGGCCAGGTACAGCCGGTCATGGGCGCTGACGCGCTGACCGGCGATATCGATCACCGAGCGGATGGTGTGGACGAAGGCCATCTGGCCATGTCGATCCGTCAAGGTCGTGTAGCTCCGCCACACCTCGGCCAGGGTGTCGCTCGGTCGCCAGCCCACCTGGCGGGCCATGGCGCCGGGCCACTCACCCGTTTCCCGGATCCGCCGATGGAACAGGAGCGGGAGCACGTATTCGGCGCCGGGCAGCGTCACCGCTCTGAGCAGCGGGCTGACCTCCTTGCCGAGGCCACCCGAGGCGATCAGCACCAACCGTTGGGCCCACTCCGGGAACTGGTAGGCGAACTGCATGGCCACACCACCCCCCAGTGAGTGGCCGACCAAGGTGACACGCTCCTTGCCCAGCACGGCCAGCAAATCCCGGATGCCACTCGCGTAGGCGCCCAGTGAGTAGTCGCCGCGGGGCTTGGCCGACCGCCCGTGTCCCAGCAGGTCGGGAGCGATCACGGTGTAGTGCTCAGCCAAAGCGGGCATGACCGCACGCCACGTCGTCGAGCTGCCCGCAATCCCATGGATCAGCAGGATCGTCGGTCCGTCGCCAGCCATCCGATAGCTGACGTCGTGCCCGTGAATCCCAATGGTGCGCGCGGAACGGACTGGCGCTCATGGGGCGTCGCTCACCTGATCGTCGCTAAGCACACGTGGTTGCACGATCCATCTCCTCCTCGTCAGCGACGGGAACGCCTCTCTTAGCCCCGGCTGCAGCTGGTGCGCACAGCCTCTTATGACCAGTAACCCGTCTGGTCTCCGCCTTGGCGGCGCGAGCGTTGGCCACGAGCACCGTGACCGTCCTTTCCGACGCTCTCTTCCCTCCGTCTATGGTGGACTTGTCCGCCCACCAACCATAGAGTCGAAAGCCGCAAATGAACGATTGTTCCAACCTCCCCGTCCGATCCCAAACAGTGGCTCACAGCTGAGCCAGCTCGCCGTCAACCTCTCGAGCCGTCAGCTCTCCCAGCCAGGACTGGCCGCTGATGTGAGCAACATTCTGGCCGCCGCCGCCCTCGAGCCTTCGGCGCTGTGGCTTGAGATCACCGAAAGCGTCCTGATGAACACCGCTCTGCACGTCGGCCGACGGTGCGGTGCCGAAGTCGTCGACGGCGAGCCGCAGCTTCGTCGACGGGCTGGGCGAGGACGGCGAAGACGAGGCGATCGTCGAAGCCATTGTCAAGCTCGGCCACCAACTCGGCCTCAGGGTCGTGGCCGAAGGGGTCATGACCGAGGGCCAGCTAACGGCGCTCCAGCGACATCGGCCTGAACAGGCCCAAGGGTTCCTGTGGAGCCGGCCCCAGCCTCCCGAGAAGTTCCTCCGCTGGTGCGAAGAGAGGGGGAGACAACCAGCTCGTCACAGCTGAGAGCCGAGGCAGGGGTCGCTCATCGACGCTCGTCTAGACCGGGTTCGATACCGCCGCGGTCAACGACCGCTTCGGGCTGTACTGGTAGTTGGTGATGAGGCTCACCGCGAGGACCGCGATGCCGCCGACCGTGTAGAAGGCAGCGAGACCGCCATCGCCGGAGGCAAAGTTCAGCGCCCAGGGTGCGGCGAGGAGCAGCCCGGCGGCGAGGTAGTCGCCCGCCGAGTGGACAGTGAAGGGCAGGACCTTCACGACCCCAAGTGGATACTTGGTGAGGGCGCTGACGACCAGGACAGTCGCCCCAACGACGACCCCCGTTGCGATCGCGCCCGATGAGCCACCAACCGCAACCGGCACGACAATGAGCAGCGCTGCCACCGCATAGTCGGCAATGGCGTGAAACCACGCGGGCAGAAGTCGCACGAGTGACATGAACGATCCCTCCTCTCGTCGGCGGGCCATTGCTCGCCGACACCAGGTATTCGGCGCCATCGGTCGAGGCGGATGAGCGTCTCGACTCACCCGATCTCGCCACCCGTGACGAGCGGCACTCCGCTCGAGACATCGGGGAGGTATCTGCCGAGAAGGCATCCCATCCGCCGCGGCCCGGCGTAGGCTCGTCTCACTGGCACGTTCCGGGCGGCCACGCCCCGAGAAAGAGAGGCCGATGGCGGAGTCGAGCTCACCGAGATCATCGGTCCCGACCGCTGATCCACACGATCTTCCAGCGACGAGCGACGAACGCCGAGAAGCAGGCAGGCTGGCGCGGAGGCGAGCACCGCGGGCCATCTTGGGACATTGGGGGGAAGACGATCGCAGGCATGATGCGCTGAGGACGATCCTTCTTCAAGATCAGATCCGGATCCCAGATCTCGTTCCGCTTCGCCACCAGCGGATGGCGGCTTCCCCCTGGAACTTCTACCGCGGAGCTGCCGCCGTCATGGCGGCCGACCTTGCCTCTCGACCTGACAGTGGGCTCATGGTCCAGCTCTGCGGTGATGCCCACGTGCTGAACTTCGGCCTGTGGGCCACTCCTGAGCGGAACCTGATGTTCGACCTGCGCGACTTCGACGAGACGCTGCCGGGCCCGTTCGAGTGGGACGTCAAGCGCTTCGCTGCCAGCCTGGTGGTCGCCGGACGACACAATGGCATCAGGCCAGCGACGGCCGATGCGGCGGTCGCGGCAGGCGTCGAGGCCTATCGCAAGCGCATGCGCCGGTACACGACGATGACCGAGCTCGACATCTGGTACGACGGCATGCACGTGGACCGCTGGATCAGCTACTTCGAGCCGGCAGACCGTGGACGGGTGTCGATCCACATCGACAAGGGGCGCAACCGCCGCACGAGTCGTGGGGCGTTCGCAAAGCTCACGACCGTGGCTCACGGGCGGCCACGGATCACCGAGGACCCACCCATTCGCGTCGAGATCAGCGACGACGAACAGGCCGACCTCGTCGATCATCTCTTCACCGAGTACCGGCTCACCCTTCAGGAGGATCGAAGGAGCCTGTTCGATCGGTTCACCGTCGTCGATGTCGTTCGCCAGGTGGTGGGAGTTGGCAGTGTGGGCATGCAGGTCTACCTGGTGCTACTCGAAGGTCGCACCGGTGCCGACCCCCTGTTCCTGCAGGTCAAGCAGGCCGGCCCCTCGGTCTACGAGGCCCATGCCCGGCCGAGCCGGCACGAGAGCCATGGCGCACGGGTGATCAACGGCAAACGGCTGGTCCAGAGCGCCACCGACATCTTCGTCGGTTGGGGCTCGCTGCACGGCAAGGACTACTACGTGCGGCAGTTCCGAGACATGAAGATCATTCCGACAACCGAGCTGATCGCCCCAGTCCTCGTCGAGTTCGCCACGGCGTGTGGCGAGACGCTGGCGCGGGCCCACGCCCGCACCGGTGACCCGGTGGCCATCGACGGATATATCGGGAAGGGCCCCAAGTTCGACGCTCCGATCCGCGAGTTCGCCCAGCTTTACGCCGATCAGAACGAGCGAGACCACGCTCGACTCGTCGACGCCATCCAGGCCGGGACCGTCGAGGCCCAAATGGATTCGGACCCGCCCCGCTACTGAACGCTCACTCACCGGTAGTGCCGCTTCGTTGGCTGCTCTACGCCAGCGCCTCCCGGCCAAAACCGGTCATGAGATGGCCACTTAAGGTCGTCAGAATGACGATGCGACAACACGACCGAGTGACGAGGAGATCCGTGATGACGAGCAAGAACCTGCCGACCGGTGAACGGGCCGACCTGCTTCAGAGCCTGAGGACCACCAGGTCGTTTCTGCGCCAGACGACACGAGGGCTCTCGGACGACGATGCCGCGAAGCGCACCACGGTGAGCGAGTTGTGCGTCGGTGGGCTCATCAAGCACGTGACAGCGGTAGAGCAGCAATGGGCGAGGTTCATTCTCGAAGGGCCGGGCGCGGAAGGCCCCCCGGACGAAGCGGCGTACGAGGCCCACTCTCGGGGTTTCCGTATGGTCGAAGGCGAGGCGCTGGCAGCGCTCCTCGACCGGTACGAGCGAGTTGCCGAGGAGACCGACGACCTGATCTCGAACCTGCCGGACCTTGACCGGTCTCATCCCCTCCCCGAGGCCCCGTGGTTCGAGCCGGGCGCTCGCTGGTCCGCCCGCCACACCGTGCTGCACATCATCGCCGAGACCGCTCAGCACGCCGGGCACGCTGACATCATCCGCGAGTCACTCGACGGCGCCAAGACCATGGGGTGAGAAGCCCGGAACGCGGACCGAACCTCTGTACGTGCAAGTCAGGTGATTTCGTGATCATCCCGGGGAGCAGTCTCAGGGTCGCTCCGGACGCACGGACCGCTGGCGCCGAGCCAGCGGCGGGGGCTCCCAACTCACAATGTCGCCGACACTCGTTGCGTTTCGTGATGCCGGCCGTCGGGAGATAGTTACCTACAGTGAAGACGGTGTGAGCAGCTGCCGGGGGGCACGCTGGGGCGGCCAATTCCTGTTGCGAGCGGGTGGTCTCGCCGCTGGGGGAAGGTGCTGCCGTGGGATCTGCCGAATCCCCGGGTGAGTTCTCGACCACTATGACCCAACACGAGCAAGCACAGGTCGGCGCCGGAGGCGACGGCGCCCAGGGTGAGCCGGTCGACGAGGTCGACGACAGGCAGCGGGCCGACGACCGCCAGGAGCAGGCCGACGAGACCCAGCGGGCCGCCCCTGGGCAACGGGCCGATCAGCCAGTCGGCAACGGACCGGATGGCCCGCACGGCAAGGGCCCGGCAGCAGGTGGGCCGCGAGGGAGGCCTCAGCCCGCGGGCACCGGCGACGGCGCCGACACAGAGGCGACACCGCCCGCCGGTCGGGGCTGGTTCCGGCTCCAGAGCGACACATTCTTCGGTATCGCGGAGCGGATCCACCTAGGAGCGCTGGCCGCCGGCGTCGCACTCATCGTTCTCGGCGTGCTGCTGCTGGGTGGTACTCAGGTGGCCTGGCGCGGGCTCCTCGACGCAGTCCTGGCTGTGATCGGGCTGGTCCTCGTGGTCGGCAGCCGTCGGTCGGACAGCCGGCGGGGGCTGCTGGTGGTGGGCCTCCTGTTGACCATCATCATGATCGGAGTGTGGCGGGCTGATGTCCCGCTGCGGGGTGGCATGAGGTGGCACACCGTCAGCCCGACCACGTCGGCAGATCTGGCAGCGCCCTACCAGCAGACGGCGGGCTCGCTCACCATCGACCTCACGCACCTACGACCCCCAGCCCCAACGCCGCTGGTCGCAAGCATCGGAGTCGGTCGCCTGGTCGTGATAGTGCCGCCGGGAACCATTCTCCAGGGCTCGATCGCCGTCGGTGAGGGTCGGGTGTCCGTCGTCGGTGTGAACAGGAACGGGGTCGGGCTCGAAGTCCCTCTCGCTGCCGCAAACGTCCCGGCGTTGGCCCGGGCGGATCTGCGGGTCGGCGTTGGAACCGTGGAGGTGCAGATTGGCAAGTCGACCTAGCCACGCCCAACCGCTGCCGCTCTTCGCCGGCTGCATCTACCTGGTGCTCGGTCTCGCGCTGCTGCTAGACAACCTTGGCGTCATCGGCCTGCGAGGATCAGATCTCGTGGCCTTGGTCATCGTGGCCGGCGGTATCGCCACTGTCGGGCTTGCGATCTCCAGGGTGGTTCCCAACACCCGTTGACCGAACCCGATCGGCCTGCATCGGGGGGATCCGAATGAACGAGACCCCTTCCGACCTGGCGGCTCTCCAGGACCTGCTCGATCTCAGCATGGCGACAGCGGGCTCTCACTTGTCGAGCATCATCACTCCGGATCGTCGTCTGACCGCCCACCAGGTATGCGAACGGTTGACAGGCATGCGCCTCCTGGCATTGGCGACTGTGACAGCTGACGGGCGACCGCTCGTCGGCCCGGTCGACGGGATCTTCTACAAAGGGTCCTTCTACTTCGGGTCCTCGCCGGACTCGGTGAGGTTTCGCCACATCCGCCGTCGCCCCCAGGTCAGTGCGACCCATCTCCCGGGCGAAGAGCTGGCCGTAACGGTCCACGGACGGGCAACACCGGTCGACGTTCGGAGCAGCGACGGTGCGGGCTTTCGGCAAACCCTTCTGGATGTGTACCGACCGAGGTACGGGAACGAATGGGAGACCTTCCTTGATTCCGGACCCACGTACGCTCGCATCGACGCCGAGAAGATGTTCACCTTCCACATGACGCGGGGCGGCTGACGGCACACGGGGCGGGCGGAATCGGGCGACCCGTCCCGACGCACCTACACTGACAACGAGTCGCCGTGGCTAGGACCGATTCCTCATCGGGGGTCGATGTCCCCGTTGGGGGACGGATCGTCCGAATCTCCAACCCCGATCGCATCTACTTCCCGGCGATCGGTGTAACCAAGCTCGACCTGGTCCAGTACTACCTGAGCGTCGGCGACGGTATTCTGCGGGCCCTGGCGGGCCGACCCTGCATGTTGCACCGGTTCCCCCGAGGCGTTGACGGCGAAAAGGTCCATCAGAAGCGACTTCCGAGCGGTGCCCCGGACTGGGTCGAGACGGTGCGGGTCGACTTCCCATCAGGACGACACGCCGACGAGCTGTGCGTCACCGAGCTGGCAAGTGTCATCTGGGCGGTGCAGATGTCGACCGTGGAGTTCCATCCGTGGAACTGCCGTCGCCCCGATGTCGAGCGGCCAGACGAATGGCGCATTGACCTCGACCCATGCCCGACTGCGGCTTCGATACCGTACGACGCGTCGCCCAGGTCGCTCGGGGCGTGCTGGCCGAGCTCGGGGCCACGGGGTGGCCGAAGACCTCGGGCGGTTCGGGGTTTCACATCTACGTGCGAATCGAGCCGAGGTGGAGCTACGGGCAGGTCCGGCGGGCGGCATTGGCCTTCGCGCGAGAAGTCGAGCGCCGAGCGCCGGCATCGGCCACCACGACCTGGTGGCGCAAAGACCGCGAGCCGGGCAAGGTCTTCGTCGATTACAACCAGAACAGCCGCGACCACACCATCGCGGCGGCGTACTCGGTGCGGGGTGTGAGCCGGGCAACTGTATCGACGCCGGTCACTTGGGACGAGATCGACGACGTCGTGCCGGAGGACTGCACCGTCTCCAGCGTCGTGAGACGGTTCGCGAAGGTCGGCGACCTTCACGAAGGGATCGACGATGCCGTCTTCTCCCTCGATGAGCTGGTCGAGTGGGCCGACCGTGACGAGCGCGATGGCGATCAAGATCACGACGATCGATGAACCAGGAGGTGGTCCATGGACCGGGTACGGCTCGGAGTCGTGGGCGCGGGCAACATCGCGCCACTGAACGTGGCGGGATACCTCGAGCACGATCGCTGCGACGTCGTCGCGGTCTGCGATCCGCGTCTCGAGCTTGCTGAACGGCGGGCTCGGGAGTGGGAGGTACCACGCGTCTATGCACGTCTGGAGGACCTGCTCGATGACCGCGGCGTTGATGCCGTCGAGATCCTGACACCGACCCACCTGCACAAGGAACATGTCATCGCCGCAGCACGTGCAGGCAAGCATGTCAGCTGTCAGAAGCCCATGGCCAACAGTGTGGCCGACGCCCGGGCCATGCTGGCCGCTGCGGACGAGGCAGGGATCGTGTTCCGCGTCTCGGAGTGCTTCTACCACTATCCGCCCCTGGTCGAAGCCAGGCGACTGATCGCCGACGGTGCCGTCGGCACGCCCACGATGCTGCGTATCCGTACGGTCGTCGGAGACACCGACTCGCCGTTCCAGGCCGCCCTCGACCCGGCCGGCTACGAGTGGCGCTTCGACAGCAGGAGCCCCGGTGGGCATCTCTTCGACGACATCGTCCACAAGTACGCAGTTGCCTTGTGGCTGTTCCCCGAGCGAATCCGCAGCGTACAGGCGGTCGTGCGCCCCGGCGCTCTGTTCTTCGAGACCCCGACGGCGGCGATCTTCGAGTACGAACGTGATGACCTGCTCGGGACCATGGAGGTGACCCACGCCCCCCACATGCGACTGCGAACTCGTTACTACGGCGCCGACGAGGTCTTCGAGGTGCAAGGCACCGACGGCTTCGTCTGGGTCACCCGGGCGACGGGAGAGATGCTCGACCTGTCTCCCCTGCTCTGGCACCGTTCCGACGGCACGACGGTCGGCTTCTCCAATCTGGATGCCGACTGGGGAACGGGCTTTCGCCTGGCTGGGCGCGCCTTCGTCGATGCCCTGCTCGAGGGAACCCAGCCGGAGATGTCCGGCCAACGTGCCATCGAGGTCCTGCAGCTCTGCTTCGCCGTCTACCAGGCGTCAGCGACCCGCGCGCCCATCGATCCGGCATCGATCGAAAGTGCGGCCTCGCCACCGTGGTGGCCCAAGTCGGCGCGCCAGTTGCTGGCCGACGCCGATCGTCTCGGTCTCATTCCCGAGGGTGTCGACGTGGACACCCTCCTCGAGCAGCTCGGGCTGGAGTAAACGGGGAGATTGCGTGCTGGCTCGGGGCGGTCCCCCGTGCGCTCACGCCAGCCGACCGGCGGCCCTCCCGGGCGGCGATCCGTCACCGGCGACTGATCTCGATCCCGACGAGCTGAGCGCCTCGGCTACGAGCGTCGGCCGTCGAGCGGGGTCGTCCACGGGTCGATCGCGTCGATCAGGAGGTGGGTGCCGCTCCACGGGTCGCGACCCAGCGTGGCCCGGACTGCGTCCTCCGACTCGGCCTCAACGGCGTGCACGACGCGGTGCTCGTCGTCCAGCGGCCCACCCAGGACGATGAACCCGGCATCCACGAGCCCGTCCATGAACGATGCATGGGCGAGCCAGTCGGTCTGCTCCTCGATCGGCCGCGAGCGGTCCCACTGGGGGCCAGCGCGGCGGATCACCACATGGAACATGGACATGCTCAGGTTCTAGTGGACCGTGAGGCTGGAGGCAGCACTGGCCGGGTTAACAGCGGTAACCCGTGGACCATCCCGATCTGGGGGCAGACAGGAGGGCTCCGGGGCGCAGGGTCACGCAGCAGATCCCGAAACCGGTCAGCTTCTGGCCAGTTTGTTTGAGAAGATGAGCTCGTGCGTGCCGACCGGCTCGTCGCCATCCTCTTACTACTGCAGGCCCGCGGGCAGCTGACGGCGGCCGAGGTCGCCGAGGAGCTGGAGATCTCGGAGCGAACGGCGCGTCGCGACCTGGAGGCCCTCGGCGTAGCCGGCCTGCCGATCTACTCACAGCAGGGTCGCAACGGCGGCTGGCGGCTGGCCGGCGGCGGACGCACCGACCTGAGCGGCCTCACTGCCGGCGAGGCTCGGGCGCTGTTCCTGATCGCGGGGCCGTCCTCGGCGTCGGCTACGCCCCAGGTGAAGGCGGCCCTGCGCAAGCTCGTTCGCGCCCTCCCCGAGCCGCTGCGGTCCGGAGCCGAGGCCGCCTCGGCGGCCGTAGTGGTCGACCCGAGCGGCTGGGACGACCAGGCCCGCCACCGACCGCCGCCGCCGCTCCTCGATGCCGTGCAGCGCGCCGTCGTCGAGGGCGAGCAGGTCACCCTCGGCTACGTCGCCCGCAATCGCGAACCGAGCACGCGCGTCGTGCACCCGCTCGGGCTGGCCGCCAAGGGCTCGACGTGGTACCTGGTGGCGGACACCAAGGCGGGCCTGCGAACGTTTCGCGTCGACCGCATGACGGCGGCCGAGTCGACAGGGGAACCGGTCGTGCGCCCCCCCGGTTTCGAGCTGGCCCAGGCGTGGCAGCTGATCACCGACGAGATCGAGCAGCGTCGAACGCCGGTCCGGGCTCGGGCCCTGGCCAGCGCGGACGTCGTCCAGCTCTGCCGTTGGATCCTCGGCAACCGCGTCCGGATCGGCGCCGCGGTCGCTGACGGTCGGGTCGAGATCGAGCTTCGAGGACATCACGTCGAGTCGCTCGCCGGAGAGATCGCCGGGCTGGGCGGCGCCCTCGAGGTCCTCGACCCACCGCAGCTGCGCGATCGCCTCGCGCGCGTGGGGGCGGAGCTCACCGCCACCTACGGCGCGCGCTGAAACGAGAGTCGGTCGCGGCCGCGACCAAAATCCGGCCGTCGTGGGCGATGAGTCTCGCCGGGGGCCGTCGTCTCACCACCCGACGTCCCCCTTCCGGGAGACGGCGGCCGGGAGGTGACCGATGACATTCGAGAAATTCGCAACAAACCGGCCATCAGATGGCCGGTTTCCAGCATGAAGATGGACCCATGACGACCCTGACCGTTCACGACGACGCCCTCATCGGCCGTCCCGCCGATCAGCCAAGGAGACGCCGCATGCCAGCAATCACCACCGAACGCCTCGTCCGCACGTTCGACGGTGTGACCGCCGTCGACGGGCTGGACCTCGACATCCGCCAGGGCGAGATCTATGGCTTCCTAGGTCCCAACGGCGCCGGCAAGTCCACGACTGTCCGCGTGCTCTGCACGCTGCTGGCGCCCACTGGCGGGCGGGCAACCGTGGCTGGCCGCGACGTCGCCACCGAGCCGGGGCAGGTGCGGCTGCGGATCGGCGTGGCGCTCCAGGAGGCCGCCCTCGACCCCCGCCAGACCGGCGAAGAGCTGCTGCGGCTCCAGGGCCGGCTCTACGGGCTGACTCGCACCGAGATCGAGGAGCGGCTGGAAGAGCTGAAGGAGCTGGTGGACATCGGTGACGCCCTAGGGCGGCCGATCAGCACGTACTCGGGCGGGATGCGCCGACGCCTCGACCTGGCCGCCGCCCTGGTGCACAACCCGGAGGTCCTCTTCCTCGACGAGCCCACCACGGGGCTGGATCCGATGAGTCGAGCCCGCGTGTGGGAGGAGGTCCGCCGGCTCAACGACCAGCTCGGGGTCACGATCTTCCTGACGACCCAGTACCTGGAGGAGGCCGACGAGCTGGCCGACCGCGTCGGTATCCTCAGCGCCGGTCGCCTCGTCGCCGAGGGCACGCCGGCAGACCTGAAGCGCAGCGTCGGAAACGACGTGATCGTCGCCCGCGTGGACGGCGACGCGGGCAAGGCCCTGGCGTCCCTGACCCGCGTGGAAGGCGTCCAAGCCGTCGATGCCAGCGGCAGCGAGGTCGTCGTCACGGCCGCGAACGGCGCTGGGACCATCGGTCCCATCGCGGTCGCCCTCGCCGGCGCCGGCATCCCGGTCCGGGACCTGACGCTGCGCACCCCGACGCTGGACGACGTGTTTCTCGAGCTGACCGGTACCCATATCCGCCCGGACGAGGGCATCGACGAGGAGATCGAGGAGGTCACCCAATGACAGCGACCGTGGTCACGACGGGCCGGCAGAGCAGCATCCGGCCGAGCGCAGTTCGACCCCGGCAGGCCGGCTTCGTCCGTGACGTCGTTTCCATCGCCGGACGGGCGCTGCGCTCCATACCCCGCGACATGACGGCGGTCATCCCGCCTGTCTTCATCGCGCTGTTCTTCTTCGTGGTCAACATCGGGACGCTGCAGCGGCTGACAGAGAGGAGCATCGGGGGCTTCGACTTCAAGGCCTTCATGATGGCGACGGCCATCCTCCTCGGGGTCACCGGGATCTCCCGGGCGCCGGCCCTCGTGCTCGATGTCGAGAACGGCTATTTCGATCGGCTGCTGCTGACACCGGTGCGACGTCTGGCCATCCTGCTCGGGCACATGGTGGCTGACGTGGCGGTGGCTTGCGCCCTCACCGTGCCCATCGTCATCCTGGGCTTCGCCCTGGGCGTCCACTTCCAGGCCGGGCCACTCGGCGTGGTCGTGTTCGTGCTGCTCGCGGCCCTCTGGAGCCTGGCGTTCGCGGGGTTCGGCTACGCCATCGCCCTCAAGACGGGTAACCCGGCCGCCGTGAACAGCGCCTTCCTGCTGTTCTTCCCCTTCCTGTTCCTGACGTCCTCGTACGTGCCCCGGTCGCAGCTCACGGGCTGGTTGGACACCGTGGCCTCCTGGAACCCCGTCACCTACGTCCTGGGTGGCCTGCGATCGCTCACGATGCAGGGCTGGCAGTGGACCGAGCTCGGCCAGGCGCTCGCCGCCATCGCCGTTGTCGCCGTCGTCAGCATGGCCCTGTGCTTCGGCGCCCTGCGGAGCCGGCTGAAGCAGGCGTGACGCTCCTTGCCGAACGTGCGTACGTGCAGGTCATGGCGTTTGATGGGAGTGACCTCTCGCGGCGAGGCTGACCGAAGAATTCCTGCCTTGCGCGTCGATTCAGCGGGACCGACTTCGTAGTGGCAGTGACAGGCAGGCACGGTGCCGGCCACGAGGAATGGGAGGCGTCATGAAGCAGTACCTGTTGTCGGTCCATATGGTCGAGGGCGAGGAGCCGCCGCCCCCTGACGAGATGCAGCAGGCGTTCAAGGACGTCGACGCACTGAACAGCCGGATGCAGGCCGAGGGTGCGTGGGTCTTCGCCGGTGGGCTCCATCCGGCGACCACGGCGACCGTCGTGCAGGTCAAGGACGGCGACGTCCTGACCACCGACGGCCCCTTTGCCGAGACGAAGGAGCAGCTCGGCGGGTTCTGGGTCATCAAGGCCGAGAGCCTCGATGCGGCGTTGGCCTGGGCGGCCAAGGCGACGAAAGCCTGCCGAGGCCCGGTCGAGGTCCGCCCCTTCCAAGAGGAACCCGAGAGCTAGAGGTCCTCGGTGGCCTTCGATATCGAGGAGATCGAACGTCACTTCCGGCGTGAGTACGGCCGGACGGTGGCCACCCTGGTCCGCTCCTTCGGCGACATCGACGTCGCCGAAGAAGCGGTCCAGGAGGCCTTCATCGCCGCCATCGACCGTTGGCCTGTCACCGGTCTTCCGCCGAACCCTGGGGCATGGATAACCACGACGTCCCGGAACCGTGCCATCGATCGGCTGCGACGAGAGGCGTCACGTCATGACCACCACGCCCAGGCTGCCCTCCTCCACGAACGCCACGAACCACCTGAGCCGGTGGGACCGGTGAAGGACGATCGCCTGCGGCTGATCTTCACCTGCTGCCATCCGGCTCTGGCCCGGAGTGCGCAGGTGGCGTTGACGCTGCGGCTGCTGGGGGGGCTCCAGACCCCGGAGATCGCCCGGGCCTTTCTGGTCCCCGAGGCGACGATGGCCCAGCGTCTCGTTCGCGCCAAGGCGAAGATCAGGGACGCCGGTATCCCCTACCGCATTCCCGACGACGTCGAGCTGCCAGACCGGATGCGATCCGTGCTGGCCGTCATCTACCTCGTCTTCAACGAGGGCTACGCCGCCTCCAGCGGCGAGACACTGGTACGTGAGGACCTGTGCGCCGAGGCGATACGCCTGGCCCGTCTGCTGGCCGAGCTGATGCCGGACGAGCCAGAGGTGCTCGGCCTGCTGGCGCTGCTGCTGCTGACCCACTCGCGCCGAGCGGCCCGTACGACCCCGGACCTCTCGCTCGTGCTCCTGCCCGAGCAGGACCGGTCGCTCTGGGATCGCGCGCTCGTCGACGAGGGCCAGGCGCTGGTCCGAGTGTGCCTCCGGCGGAACATGCCCGGCCCCTATCAGATCCAGGCGGCGATCAACGCCGTCCATAGCGACGCCTCGACGGCGACCGAGACCGACTGGCGGCAGATCCTCGCGCTCTACGACCAGTTGATGGCCTACAGCCCCACCCCGGTCGTGGCGCTCAATCGAGCCGTCGCCGTCGCGGAGGTCGAGGGGCCGGAGGCGGGCCTGGCCGTGATCGACGGCCTGGACCTCGATGGCTTCCACCTGTTCCACGCAGCTCGGGCGGACGTGCTCCAGCGCCTCGGCCGGTCAGGCGAGGCTGCCGAGGCCTACGAGGCGGCGCTCGCCAGGGCTACGAACACCTCCGAACGGAGGTTCCTCGAAGGGCGCCGGCAGGCGCTCGCCGACCGATGAGTTGGAGGACGCTGTGACGTCGAACCGATGATGACCAGCTCAGGGCTCTCCAAAGTCCGCGTCGGCCGCCTCCACGACGTCATGCGGCGCCACGTCGACCGTGCCGCAGCGCCGGGTCTCGTCTCGGTGATCAGCCGGCGCGGCGAGGTCCACGTCGACGTCATCGGCGCCATGGCCGTGGACGGCGATGCGATGCGGCGCGACACGATCTTTCGCATCTCGTCGATGACCAAGCCGATCACCGCCGTGGCGACGATGATCCTTCTCGAGGAGTGTGTGCTGCGGCTCGACGATCCCGTAGATCGGCTGCTGCCCGAGCTCGCGAACCGGCGCGTCGTTCGTCGCATCGACGGACCTGTGGACGACACGGTGCCCACCCACCGTCCGATCACCGTGCGCGACCTCCTCACGTTCCGCATGGGCTTCGGCGGGTACTTCGGGCCCTGCCCGGTCAATGACGCCGCTGCGCCCCTTCAGCTGAGCGTCGGGCCGCCGCAGCCGTCGGTGCCACCCGAGCCCGACGAGTGGATGCGCCGCTTCTCCACGCTGCCGCTCATGTGCCAGCCGGGTGAGCGGTGGCTGTACCACACTGGCGCTGACGTGCTGGGCGTCCTCATCGCCCGCGCCTCCGGACAGCCGTTCGAGACGTTCTTGCGGGAGCGGGTCTTCGAGCCGCTCGGCATGAGGGACTCTGCGTTCTCCGTGCCTGCCGCCGACATCGACCGGTTCGCGACGAGCTACCTGACTGATCCTGAGACGGGAGCGCTCGCGGTCTTCGACGAGCCGACGGGACAGTGGAGCACGCCGCCGGCGTTCCCTTCAGGCGGTGCGGGCCTCGTATCGACCGCCGACGACTTTGTCGCCTTCGCCGAGATGCTGCTGCGCCGTGGCGAACCCATCCTGTCGCGGCCATCGGTGGAGACCATGACCACGGACCAGCTCACTCCGGAGCAGAAGGCGGTGTCGGGCTTCTTCCCGGGCGATTTCGACGCTCGGGGCTGGGGCTTCGGCGTCGCCATGGCGACGCGCCGGGAGCATCCGGCGGTGCCAGTCGGACAGTACGGCTGGGACGGCGGCCTCGGAACCATCTGGCGCAACGACCCTGTCGAGCAGATGGTCACGATGCTGATGACGAACGCGGCCTGGACCTCCCCCAACCCACCGGCTATCGCCCTGGACTTCCTGACCGGGGCGTACGCGGCGATCGACGACTGACTGGTGACGCCGTCAGCCCGCTGGCGCTACACCTCGGCGATCACCTCGTAGATCGCAGTGCTCTCGACTGGCGGTGCCTCGGCGGGACGCTCGGTCGTCATGGCGTCCAGACCGGCCTTGGCGTTGCCCTCGGACTCGAAGACCACCGCACCGACGCCGGCTTTCCCATCCTGGGAGCGCAGAAATCGGGCGGTCCGAAAGCCCTCCAGGCCCTTGAGCATCGGGATCAGCTGCTCACGGAGCATCTTCTCTCCCGAGGCCGGGTCGCGTCCTTCCAGGCTGACGTACGTCACGGCTGCAAACGGCATGTCTTCCCCCTCCTCGTCCTCCGGGAAGGCCACCGCGCCCTCCTCACCGTCAGGATATTGCGGCTCTCGCGCCCCGTCGACGGGGAATGTGGTGCGGGGGCGCTCGGAAATTGCAGCCGTCGCGCGGGGCCCGTCCCGTGCCCCGTCACGGTCGCTACGGTTGCCGGGTGCGGCGAGGGAGGGTGCCATGGGCCTGCTCGAGGGACATCGTGCGATCGTCACCGGGGGAGCTTCAGGCATCGGGCGGGCGACCTGCAGGCGCATGGCCGAGGAGGGAGCGGCGGTGGCGGTGCTCGACCTGAACGGCGACTTCGCCGAGGCGCTGGCGAACGACATCGGCGGCCGGGGCTACCAGGTCGACGTGGCCGACGCCGACCAGGTGCACCAGGTGGTCGAGCAGGCGGCCGGCACCATGGGAGGGCTCTCGGTCATGTTCAACAACGCTGGCGTCGGCGCCTTCTCCCCCATCGACACGTACTCGCTTGACGAATGGGACAGGGTCATGCGCGTCAACCTCTACGGGGTCTTCCATGGCCTGCGGGCGGCGGCATCTCTCATGCTCGAGCACGGGCACGGGCGTATCGTCAACACGGCGTCGATCAGCGGAGTCCGCCCGGCCGCGGGCGAGGCGCCCTACTCGGCGGCCAAGGCTGGCATCGCGGCGCTGACCGCCAGCGCAGCCCTGGAGTACGCGCCGAAGATCCGCGTCAACGCCGTCTCGCCGGGCCTGATCCGGACGGGGCTGACCGAGCCGATGCTCCAGCTCCTACCCGACCACGTCGATCACGTCGTCACTCAGACCCCGGTGGGCCGTGCGGGCGAGCCGGAGGACGTGGCCGACGTCGTCGTCTTCCTGTGCTCGGACCTTTCCCGGTTCGTCACAGGCCAGAACCTCGTCGTGGACGGCGGCCTGACGCTCCACACCTCCGGCGTGGACGGCATCTTCGAGCGGGTGCGACCGCTGCTGGGCCAAGGGCCGCCGGCCGCCAACACCACCTGATCGTCCCACCTGATCGTCCCACCTGACCGCAGCGAGCTCCCCCCATGTGCCTGGCTCGACCCGTCTCTGATCAAATCGGTCCATGACCGTCATCAAGATCAACGCCATCACCGTCCCGGAGGACGCCGGCGACGAGCTCGCCCGGCGCTTCGCCGCCCGTGCCCACGCCGTCGACGACCAGGACGGGTTCGAAGGCTTTCAGCTCCTGCGTCCGACCGACGGCCGGCGTCAATGGCTCGTCGTCACGACCTGGCGGGACGACGAGGCCTTCCAGGCGTGGGTGAGCTCGCCCGCCTTCTCCCACGGGCACGCCGGAGCGGATCGCCCGTCGCCCCATGGAGGGCCGGTGTCGGTCTCGTCGGA
>CAVQWQ010000023.1:0-43083 GCA_963717645.1 uncultured Actinomycetes bacterium
CTTCACGGCGTCGACATCGCACAGGCCGGCTCCCGCGGCCAACGTGTCCGCCAGGTGGAGGTCCGTCGAGTCCTCGTCCACGCCCAGCACAGCGGCCACGCCGCCCTGGGCCCACCGCGTCGTCGACTGGGTCAGCTCGGCCTTGGTCACCACGCCGACCCGCAGTCCCGAGCCCTCGGTGGCTCGTATGGCGGCTGAGAGCCGGGCCATCCCGCTCCCCACGATGAGGACGTCCAGCGCCGCCGGACGTTCCGCCGGGAGGTCGGGGGTCGTCACTAGGGCGGGTGGGCTGGAGCACGATCGGTTCGAGTTCCGCGGGCCAGCCTCCCGGGCCGGCCACCATCCGGTTGGCGGCGTCGACGTGCACAACGCGCGGCTCGAACCCGTCGAGCTCGGAGTCCTCGTAATCGGCGTAGGTGAGGACGATCACCTTGTCGCCCGGATGCACGAGGCGGGCGGCGGCGCCGTTGAGGCAGACCTCACCCTCCTGTCCGGCGATGGCGTAGGTCTCGAAGCGGGCGCCGTTGTCGATGTCGAGCACGGCCACCTGCTCGTGCTCTCGGATGTCGGCCAGCTCCATCAGGCGGGTGTCGAGGCTGATCGAGCCAACGTAGTCGAGCTCGGCTCCCGTCACGGTGGCCCGATGGATCTTGGACTTCATCATGCGGCGTCGCATCTCTTGCCTTTCGGGAGAGTCGGGCGCGGGAGGGCGCTCATGGCGTCCGCGCTTCGACGTTGTCGATGAGGCGGGTGGATCCGAAGTGAGCGGCGACGAACAGCCGGACATCGCCGGCGAGGGTCGCAGGCACGGTGAGGTCGGAGGCGTCGAGGGCCGCGGCGTAGTCGAGCTGGGCGAGCGGCTCGGCTTCCACGACCGCCGCCATCGCCGCTGCGACCCGTTCGACGTCCGCTCGCCGGCGTCGACGCGCTCCGACCGGCTTGCAGGGCGCGGTGGAGCACAGGGGCGGCGGCCCGCTGCTCGAGGGTCAGCCGGGCGTTGCGGCTTGAGAGGGCCACGCCGTCGCGCTCGCGCACCGTCTCGCAACCGACGACCTCGACCGGGAACGAAAGGTCGGCGGCCATGCGGCGCACGACGAGCAGCTGCTGGTAGTCCTTCTCGCCGAAATAGGCGCGGCATCGGCCCACGGCGGCGAACAGCTTGGCCACCACGGTCGCCACACCTTCGAAGTGCCCCGGGCGGACGGCTCCCTCCAGGCCCTCGGTCAATGCCGACACGCGCACCGAGGTCAGTACCGGACCCGGGTACATCTCCTGGTCGGCCGGCAGGAACACGTAGTCCACGCCGCTCCGGCGAGCGAGCTCGACGTCCCTTGCGTGGTCCCGCGGGTAGCTCGCCAGGTCGTCGCGGGCATCGAACTGGAGCGGGTTCACGAAGATGGTCATCACCACGGAGTCGCACGCCGACCGGGCCCGATCGACCAGCGCCAGATGACCGGCGTGGAGGGCGCCCATGGTCGGGACCAGGCCCACCTGGCGGCCCGTGGCCCGCTCCTTCTCGAGCGTCCGGGTCAGCTCCTCGAGCGTCTCGATCACCTGCACGGCGCCAGCCCTTCTGCTGGCCGCTCCGCCGCGGCGCGCTCCTCGACCAGGCGCTGGGACAGCTCGACCAGGGCGTCGTAGGCGGGACGCTCGGCGGGGTCGAGCACGGCGCGATGTCGCTCCACCGTTGCCTGATCGCCTCGGGCCACCGGACCGGTGAGGGCCCGCGCCGGGCCGACGGCGGCAATGTCGTCGACGGCGCCGCGAGCGAGCTCCAGGAAGGCCGCCAGCGGGACGCCCGCGCTGGCCGCCACCCGCTCGACCTGGCCGAGGAGGGCGACCACGTGGTTGGCGGCGATGCACGCGGCGGCGTGATACGCGGCCCGTGCATCGTCGGGCACCGCCAGGGGCCTGCCTCCGAGCGCCGCCACCAGGTCGAGCGCCAGCGGATCCCCGGCCACGGCGAAGAAACCTCCGGCCGCGAGGCGGGCCGCGCCCGAGCGGGGCTCGGGAAGGGTGACGAGGGGATGCACCGACGCCCGCCGAGGATGGGGATCGAGCACGTCCAGCCCCAGCGACCCGGCCAAGTGGAGCACCACCGTGCTCGGCGATGGGTCGACCGAGGCGCTGACCGCGGCGACGGCACCGTCGGGGGTGGCGATCACGAGGGCGTCGACGCCACGCGCTGCGGAGGACAGGTCGTCGTGTCGTCCCAGCATGCCGGCGAGGCCCCAGCCAGCATTCGACAAGGCGGTGGCGAGCGACCGGCCGGCGCGACCCGGCCCGATCAGGCGAAAACTGGTCAAACGACCTCTCTCGACGTTCCGGCCCCTCCACGAGGGTGCCGTTCGTGCAGTGCCTAGAGCGTACCCAATTTGGTGACCTCGCCGGAAACGCCCGTCTCCCAGCCCTCGGGCACCACCTCGGGTGCCAGATCGGCCAGCGGCGCGAGCACGAAGCGCCGCTCCCACATCCGGGGATGGGGCACGACGAGATCGGGTTCCTCGACCTTCTGGTCATCGACCAGGAGCACGTCGACGTCGAGGGGCCGCGGGCCGAACCGCTCGGCCCGGACTCTTCCCGCCGCCGACTCCAGCCGGCCGCCGAGCTCGAGCAGCTCCCGGGGCCCCGCTCGGTCGCCAGCTCGACGACGAGGTTGAGGTAGGGCGTCTGGCCGGGCGGCCCGCCGACTGGCTCGGTCTCGTACACGGGCGAGACGGACACGACGTCGGGCAGGGAGGAGACCGCCCGTCGCAGGGCGGCGCGCCGGTCCCCGACGTTCGATCCGAGGCCCAGAAAGGCGCGCACGCGCTACAGGCGGGACCTGGTGATCCGCACCCCGACCGAGGCGAGATCGACAGCCAGCGGGGGACGCAGCTTGCGCACGCCGACGCTCACCGAGGTCACCCGGGTGTCAGCCAGCACCGCCTCGGCGATGCCCTCGGCCAGGGCTTCGAGCAGGCGATAGCTGCGGCCGGTGACGACCGCCGCCGCCCGCCCGACGACCTCGCCGTAGTCGACCGTGCCCGCCAGATCGTCGCTGCGGCCGGCGGTCGTCATATCCGCGTCCACGTCGAGGTCGATCTCGAACGGCTGACCCCGGCTCTGCTCCTCGGGCAGGAGCCCGTGGGTACCCACGACCCGGAGGGCCCGGATCTCGATCCGGTCCGAGCCGTCACCGGAGGTCATCGGCCTCACCGGCTGTCTCCTCGGGCCGGCCCGCCGGGCCAGTCTCGAGCTCCGGTGAGAGGGCCACCAGCTGTCGGCCGAGCGGGCCCATCTGCCGGCGCACGATCCGCTCGACGGCGGCGATCGACTGTGGCCCCGAGGGCACCTTGCCGGACCAGCGGAGGAACCCGGCGATCACACCCATGACCCGGTCACCGAGCTCTTCCTGGTGCACCAGGAGCCGCTCGCCGTGGCCCAGCCAACCCTGCAGGTGCACGAAGATGTCGGGGAGCACCAGGCGGGGCTCGGCGCTGGGACCAAACGGAAAGTGCGCCCAGGGGAGATCCATCTCGTCGTAGGCGTGAAGGTTGTGAGGGGAGCCGAGGAGAGACACCACGAGCGTGAAGCCCTGCTCCCGGAGCCAGATGATCTCCTCCTGACGGCGCACCCGCCGGTGGTTGCGGGCGTAGCCGCCGGGGCGCTCGCTCACCGCCAGGTGATCTCTGATCACCCAGGCGAAGTTGCGTGGGGCGATGCCGGCCGCCCAGCGGCCTTTCACCTCTCCCCCACGAGCACGTCGCCGCCGTCCTCGCCCACGATCTTGGCCGCCTGGAGCGTCGGGGCCACGTCATGGACCCGAACCATGCCCGCACCGCTCGCCATCGCCCATACCGCAGTGGCCAGCGAGCCGGTGAGGCGCTCCTCGGTGGGAAGGGGGGCCGGCTCACCCTCGACGAGCCGGCCGAGGAAGCTCTTGCGGCTGGTGCCGATCAGGACGGGGTGGCCGCTGGCCACCAGCCGGCCGAGGTGGCGGAGGAGGCTCAGGTTGTGCTCGGCCGTCTTGCCGAAGCCGATCCCCGGGTCCACCCAGACCTCGCCGACCCCGGCCGCCAGCGCCCGCTCGGCCCGTTCCTCCAGGAAGGCGACGACCTCGCCGACCACGTCGTCGTAGCGGGGGTCGTGGTGCATCGTCCGGGGCGTGCCCCGCATGTGCATGGCGACCCAGCCCACGCCCTCGGCCGCCGCCAACCTGTGCAGCGTGGCGGAGACGTCGTTGACCAGCGTCGCTCCGGCGTGCACCGCCGCCTCGGCGACCGGCGCCTTGGTCGTGTCGATCGATACCCGCACGTGAGGCGACAGCGCCTCGACGACCGGGATCACCCGCCGGAGCTCCTCGGGCTCGGGGACGGGTTCGGCGCCAGGCCGGCTCGACTCGCCGCCGACGTCCACGATGTCGACCCCCTCGGCGGCCATCTCGAGGCCGTGAGCCACCGCGGCCTCGTGGGAGAAGAACTGGCCGCCGTCGGAGAAGGAGTCCGGCGTCACGTTGAGCACACCCATCACCAACGGCCGCATGGGAGTCAGCGTAGGTTCTCAGCCTGCTGAGTGGTGGACGCTGGGGCCCGCTCGAGGGCGTATGGCGCCGCTGGCGGGGTGCAACGCGCCCGTGCCCTCGAGGCCGGTCGCCCGGGTCCGCCTATCGGCCGTGGATGAACTGCATGGCCTCGGCCCGGGTGGCGACGTCGGATCGAAACAGGCCCCGCACCGCCGAGGTCACCGTCAGGGCCCCCGGTTTCTTGACGCCCCGCATGGACATGCAGAGGTGCTCCGCCTCCATGACCACCAGGACGCCTCTCGGCGCCAGGCCCCGCTCGAGCGAGTCCGCCACCTGACTGGTCAGCCGCTCCTGGACCTGGAGCCGCCGGGCGTAGGCCTCTACCAGACGGGCGATCTTGGAGAGCCCGGTGATGCGACCGTCGTCGTTCGGGATGTAGGCGACCGCCGCCCTGCCGATGAACGGCACGATGTGGTGCTCGCACAACGAGGCGAAGGCGATGTCCTTGACCATCACCATCTCGTCGTGCTCGGCCGCGAACGTCACGGTCAGGTGTCGCTCCGGGTCGTCGTGGATGCCCGAGAACAGCTCCTCGTACATCGCCGCGACCCGCGCCGGCGTCGCCTGGAGCCCGTCCCGGTCCGGATCCTCGCCGATCGCCTCCAGGAGCTCGCCCACCGCCTTCTCGATGCGACCGCGGTCCACGCTCACTGCGGCCTCGGCATGTCGTCGCCCACGTAGACGCAGACCCTGGGCAGGTTGCGGTATCGCTCGCCGATATCCAGCCCGTAACCCACCACGAAGTCGGGCGGGATGCGAAACCCGACGTAGCGCAGGTCGAGCTCGGTCCGCTGCAGCCCCTCCTTCACCAACAGGGCGCAGACCTCGAGGCTGGCCGGGCCACGCGCCAGCAGGTTGCGCCGGAGGTACGACAGCGTGAGCCCGCTGTCGACGATGTCCTCCACCACGAGGACGTGCCGGCCAGAGAGATCCAGGTCGAGGTCCTTGACGATGCGGACGACGCCGCTGGTCTTGGTCGCGCTTCCGTACGACGCCACCGCCATGAAGTCGAACTCGACTGGCAACCGGATGCAGCGGGCCAGGTCGCTCATGAACACGAAGGCACCTTTGAGGACACCCACGAGCAGCGGAGGACGATCTGCGTAGTCGACGGTGATCTGGCGACCGAGCTCCTCCACTCGAGCCATCAGCGCGTCCTCGGCCACCACCACCCGTCCCAGCTTGGCTTCGTCTTGGAGGCTGGCGGGAAAGCGGCCGTCGGTGTCCGGGCCGTCCACCTGCCCGACCCTAGCGGTGAGGTGGTCAGGGTGCATCAGCGACCGGGACCGCGGCATCGTCGGGCGCACCTTCGAGCGCGAGCCGACCCCGGGAGCGACGGACTCTCAGGCCGGCACCCACCTCGCACGCCCGACCGACGCCGCGGGCGACGTCGAGGACGCGCTCCACGGCGTCAGCTGTCGGTGGGTAGGGACCATCGCCTCGAAGCCAGGCGCGCACGGCCCGTCGGGCGAGCGCCACGGGGGCTCGAGCCACGGCCCGCGCGTCGGTAGGGTCGATGCCCGCGGCCAGCGAGTCGAGGTAGTCGGCCTCGTCGGCCAGGAGCGCAGCCTGGCGGATGAGCACGGGGACGACGTCGCGCTGCGCGACCTCGTCCAGCAGCGGCATCACTTCGTGGCGGACCCGGTTGCGGCGATGGACGGGGTCCTCGTTCGACGGGTCCAGCACCGGGATCAGGCCGAGGTGCCTGCAGACGGCCACGGTCTCGGCCCTGCGCAGCCCGAGAATCGGGTGTCGGCGTCCGACACGCATACCACCGAGCCCACCGGCCGCGGCGCCCCGCAGCAGGTTCAGGACCATCGTCTCGGCCTGGTCGTCGGCCGTGTGCCCGGTCGCCACGTCGGCGGGAAGGACAGCCAGACGCGCCGCCCGGGCCCGGGCTTCGAGGTTGGGCCCGGGAGCGAGAGCCAGTCGCTCGCCCCGGAACCTCGCCCCGAACCGCCGGGCGGCGGCCTCGACCACGCCGGCCTCGCCGGCCGACCCGGCGCGCAGACCGTGGTCGACGTGGACAGCCGTGACCTCGCACCCGGCCTCGGTGGCCAGGGCCAGCAACGCCAGCGAGTCCGCTCCGCCCGACACGGCGCAGGTGAGCGTCGACCCCAGCGGCGGAAATGCGCAACGTCTCAGGAGGTCGGCGACGATCGGGCTCACCCCGCCCTGACGCGGCGCATCCAGCTCGGCGGGTCGCGGATCTCGTCCAGGGTGGGGAGGTCGTCCGGCGCCCTCCAGGCCAGCCCGAGCAGCTCGGGCCCGCCGGCCGCCTCGACGGCCGCCACGAACCGCTCACCGTCCTCGTACTGGCGCATCTTGGCCTCGAGACCGATCAGCTGCTGCACCAACCGGGCCGGTCCCCGCACCTGGCGGCGGCGGTCCCGCAGCACCCGGCTGAACCGCTCGGCGCTCGGGATCCGAGCCGCACCGGCCCGGTCCATGGTCACGTCCCCGTGCCCCTCGAGCAGGCTCATCAGGCCCTGGACCCTGCCCAGGACGGCGTGCTGCTCCGTCCCCATGACCAGGCCCAGCAGCCCGCCGTCCGACAGGGGATTGCGGCCCGTACGCACCTGGTCAGCCGCCCTCCGGAGACCCTCGAGGAACCGGCGAGGGTCGGGGTCCATCGCCCCGAGGGTCTGGTCCACGAGGGAGAGGAAGTGGGGCCGCATCCAGGGGATGCCGGTGAACTGGGCCCGATGGGTCACCTCGTGCAGCGCGAGCCAGAGGCGGAACTGGCGGGGCGGGAACGAGAACCGCTTCTCCAGGCTGAGCACGTTGGGGCCGACGTAGTAGACGATGTCCTGCTCCTCGATCCGCTCGTCCTCGGTCAGGAGCAGGTCGTACTGGCCGAGCACCCGGGTGGACATCCACCCGAGCACGGTGCCCACCTGCACGCCGGCGGCGGCCCTGCTCACCGGGGCGATCGGGCTCGCCAGCAGTCGGGGCCCGAGCCGCTCGGTGACCGGACGGAGCAACCGCTGGAACGAGGCCACGTTGGCCCGGACCCATCCCGGACGATCGGTCACCCGCGCCCGAGCCGGGCCCGCAAGCGAGCGCAGCCCGGTCGCCCGGGCGACCAGCTCCTCGGCCTCGACCGTCAGCTCCTCGAAATCAGGCTGCAGCGACGAGTAGTGATAGGACTCGGCGAAGGGCTCTCGGCCGGCGACCCGAACGGCCACCCGCTCGGCCAGATCCCAGGACACTGCTTCAGTCACGGCATCTCCAGGCGCGGTGGGGATCACGCCATCATGCACCCGCACCGGGCGCAACCTCGCATCATCCCCGACGCGCTCAGCCGACCCACGATTGCCATCGTCGTCCGGTTGACGGCTCGGGGTGGGCGATCCGCCGATCAGGCGATCTTCTTGCCCCGGGTCCGGGGCACGGCCATCGGCTCGTGCTGATAGCAGTACCTGCCGTTGTTGTAGATCGACAGCTTCGTGTTGCAGCCCGGCTCCCGACACACCCTTCCGGCACCGAAGGAGCGGGACGGCCGATCGCTGCCCGACAACGACGTCCCTCGCACCACACGTTCTGTCACGCTTCGTGACAACGAGCGGCCGGGCGGCGGTATTCCGCGCCCGCTCTAGCGGTGCTGGTCGACCTCCTGCTCGTGGCTCAGGACCCAGGCGACCCGCTCCCGCAAGGTCTCGGGAACGTGATCACGGCACTTGAGGGCGAGCATCTGGCGTAGATCCGCCTCGAAGTCGAAGGCTTCGAGGCAGGGATGACAGCTGTCCAGGTGCCGCGATATCTCCAAACGCTTCTCGCTGGTCAGCTCGCCGTCGAGAAAATGGTAGAGACGGTGGACCGCCTCCCAACACTCATCGTGGTCCGGTACGCCCATCACCAACTCCCACGAATCGCTCCCTACGCCTCATCAGTCTCGATCACCTACGAGGCCACGTTCCATACCAAACTCCAGCAACGCCTTCTGGAGCGCCCTTCTTCCACGATGGAGTCGACTCATCACCGTTCCGATGGGGATATCCATGATGTCGGCGATCTCCCGGTACGAGAATCCCTCGACGTCGGCGAGGAGGACGGTCATCCGGAAGCTCTCCGGCAGCGACTCCAGCGCCTCCTTCACGTCGGTGTCGGTGAAGTGGTCGAGGACCTCCTCCTCGGCGCTCCGCCCCGCTGTGGCCGCCTCCAGACCCCCCAGCCGTCGGTACAGATAGAGGTCTTCGACGTCCTCGATCTCGGTCTGCTCGGGCCGCCGGCGTCGGGATCGATAGGCGTTGATGAACGTGTTGGTGAGGATCTTGTACAGCCACGCCTTGAGGTTGGTGCCCTGCTCGAAGCTCCCAAATGCCCGGTAGGCCTTCAGGTATGTCTCCTGGACCAGGTCCTCGGCCTCGGCGGGGTTGCGGGTCATACGCAAGGCGGCCGTGTAGAGCGCAGGCATGAACTCCATCGCCTGGTCGGCGAACGTCGCCTTGTCGGCCATGCCCTGCACAGTACCGCCCGTGAGCCACCGAACCCCTCGGAATTCTCATCGGCGGCGAACACCCCGCCGGGTCTCCGTCCGGGCTTGCCCCACGGCCGGCTATCGCCCGAACATCATCAGCCACTGCTCTGGCGTCTGCGGGCGGAACACGTAGTTGAGGCGGCGGGTGTCGCCCATGGTGGCGGAGGGGTCGGCCGAGTAGAGGTGACCGGGGAAGAGGATCGTGTCGTCGGGAACCCTGGCCAGACGGCGGGTGAGGCTGTCGTACATCGCCTCGGGGTCGCCGCCGGGCAGGTCCGTGCGACCGCAGCCCTCGAGGAAGAGGGTGTCCCCGGCGACCAGCCGGTTCTCGACCATGAAGCACTGGCTGCCCGGGGTGTGGCCGGGCGTGTGGAGGAGTGTCACACCCAGGTCGCCGACGTCGACGACATCGCCGCTCTGGTGCTGGACGAGGACGTCGGCGACCCCCGTCGCCCGCGTCACCCAGGGCGCCTCGTCGGCCTGCACGTGCACTGAGACCTCCTTGTGCTCCAGGAGCTCGCGCAGGCCCTCGATGCCGTGGCCCATGAGGTCGCCCCCCACGTGGTCGGGATGCCAGTGGGTCACCAGCACGCCCGTCAGCCGCATGTCGTCGGCAGCGAGCAGGTCGACCAGGTCACTTACGCCGTAGGCCGGATCGACGACGACGGCGTCTCCGGTCTCCCGGTCGCCGATCAGGTACACGAAGTTCACCATCTGCTGGGCGACGAAGTCGGCCGTGGCGAAATCCCGTCCAGCGAGCAGCTGACGAAAGTACAGGCGGTCGCTCATGAGTCCCCGAGGTCCGTGTGGCTCGGACCGGCCCAACATGGCCGGCCCGAGGAGAACAGCCACGATCGTAGGCGAGCGGGGAGCTCGGCCCGGCGGTCGAGGCTGTGGCGATCCGGAGCTTCGAGCCCCGGCGGTGCCGAGCCGGCAGGCCTGGGACCGGGCCAACAGCGGGTGAACTCTCGGGGGTCAGGGAAGGACCGGGCGCTCCGAAGGCGAACCTCGCCCCGTGCACGATCAGCTGTCCCGTCGAGCGCTGCTCCGGAGCATGGCTGCCGGCACAGGCCTCGCCCTCGCCGGATCCGTGCTGGGACGAACCGTGGGACCGGCCTGGGGAGAGTCGCTGCGGCGTCCGGGCTCGCTGCCCCACCCGTCGCTGCCACCCGGAACCGACACCATGCCCAGGATCGAGCACATCATCGTGCTGATGATGGAGAACCACTCCTACGACTGCTACCTCGGGATGCTGGGTCGAGGGCCGGGCGAACAGCCGAGGGGCGACGGCTTCGGCATCGGAGCCGATGGCCGGCCCCTCGCCACCTGCCCCGACAAGCAGGGCCGGCCGGTCCGCGCCTATCACTCGCCGACGACCTGCCAGGACCAGGGAGGCGTGAGCCAGAGCTGGGACGCCAGCCACACATCGCTCGACGGCGGGCGCAACGACGGCTTCGTGCGAGCCTCCAGCAACCAGGCCATGGCCTACTGGACCGGAGCGGACCTGCCCTTCTACTACGGGCTGGCGAGCACGTTCCCGATCTGCGACCGCTACTTCTGCTCAACTCTGTGCCAGACGTACCCCAACCGCCGGTACCTCATGGCCGGCACGTCGCTCGGCATGGTCGGCGACCCGTTCCCGTCGGTGACCGACCCGCGTCCCCCCAACGGGACCATCTTCGACAAGCTCAACGCCCACGGCATCAGCTGGAAGGACTACTTCGCCGACCTGCCGACGGCGGGACTGTTCCCCTACCTGATCGAGGACAATCCCGGCAAGGTCGTGCCCGTCGCCGAGTTCTTCGCCGACGCCGCCGCCGGCACTCTCCCCGCCTTCAGCCTCGTGGATCCCGAGAGCTTCGAGGGGTCGGAGGAGAACCCCCAGGACATCACGGTCGGCGAGAGCTACGCGGCGTCGGTGATCAACGCGGTGCTCCACAGCCCCGCCTGGGAGAAGACCGTCCTCGTGTTCACCTACGACGAGCACGGCGGCTACTACGACCACGTCCCGCCGCCTCGAGCCGTGCCCCCTGACCTCGTGCCGCCCGAGATCACCGTGCCGCCCGACCAGCCGGGAGGCTTCGACCGCTACGGGTTCAGGGTGCCGACCGTGATCGTGTCGCCGTGGGCCCGCCGGGACTACGTGTCGTCGGTCGTCCACGACCACACGTCGATCCTCAAGCTGGTGGAGACCAAGTGGAACCTGCCCGCCCTCACCTACCGGGACGCCAACGCCAGCAACCTGCTCGACTGCCTGCAGCTCTCGGCCCGCCGTCCGCCGTTCGCCGCACCGCCGGAGCTGCCAGCAGCCCGGCTGTCATCCGCAGCGGTGGGCTGCGTGGCCAAGAACCCGCCCATCCCCTGAGGTCCGATCCGGCGCGGCGCGCAGACGCTAGTGCATGCCCGGTAGCAGCAGACGGAGGAGCCGACGACCGAACCCGGTCTCGGACTTGAGCTGCTCGATCTCCTGGTCGATCTGGCGGAGCTCGTCCTCGCTCGACGTCTGCTCGCGCAGCTGGCGGAGATGGCGGAGGCGGTTCTCCGCCCACTTGCCGCCGTTGACGATCTGCGGCATGTGGCGAGCTTAGGCGAACTCACCGCCTTCCTCGGGCGCAGCCGTCGGGCGCGGGCCGAAGGCGGACGGTAGCGTCGCTCGAGTGATCGAACGAGCGGAGTTCGGGCGGACGGGCCACCAGAGCAGCCGCGCCATCTTCGGGGCGGCGGCGCTCTCCCGGATGAGCCAGGAGCGGGCGGACGAGCTCCTCCCCGTCCTGTCGGAGCTCGGCGTCAACCACCTCGACGTGGCCGCCGCCTATGGCGACGCCGAGCTGCGGCTGGCGCCGTGGCTGGCGGGCCGCCGCCACGAGTTCTTTCTCGCCACCAAGACCGGCGACCGCAATGGGCCGGACGCCCGGGCCAGCCTCGAGCGCTCGCTCGAACGCCTGGGGGTCGACCAGGTGGACCTGATCCAGCTGCACAACCTGGTGGAAGAGGACGAGTGGCAGGTGGCCCACGGCCCTGGTGGCGCCGTCGAGGCCCTGGACCAGGCCCGGCAGGAGGGCCTGGTCCGGTTCATCGGCGTGACGGGGCACGGCCTGCGGATCGTCCGCATGCACCTCCGTAGCCTCGACCGCTTCGACTTCGACTCCGTGCTCTTCCCGTACAACTTCTCGCTGCTGGCCGACGACGGCTACCGGGCGGACGTCGACGAGCTGCTCGCGGTGTGCGACGAGCGCCGGGTCGCGACCCAGACCATCAAGTCGGCCGCCCGACGCCGGTGGGGAGACGACGCGCAGCCGCGGTTCAGCTGGTACGAGCCTCTCCCCGCCGGCCCGGCCCTGGAGCGCGCCGTGCAGTACGTGCTCGCCCGACCGCAGCTCTTCCTCATCACGTCGAGCGACGCCCGTCTGCTGCGGCCGATCCTCGAGGCGGCGTCGTCTCCCGTCCGGCGCCCCTCGGATGCCCAGCTCCGCGACGACTGGGTCGCCCAGGACCTGCAACCACTGTTCGACGGCGCCGACCTCGAGCGCATCTGACCGCTGGCGCCGCGGACGCTATTGACGCACGTCCTCGGTGGCCGGCGCCTCGGCCGCCAGCGCGGCCTCGTGCTCGGGACGGGAGAGGGGCGACGGCCACCAGTTCCACCGGCCGAGCAGGGCCACGACCGAGGGCACCAGCAACGTTCGCACGAGGAACGAGTCCATGAGGATGCCGAGGGCGAGGCCGACGCCGATGGCCCGCAGCTGGCTCCCGCTGGAGCCGCTCCCGGCCGACAGGGCGAGCACGGCGAAGGTCCCGGCCAGGACCAGGCCGGCCGACGTGATAGTCGTGCCGGTGGCGCCGAGGGCCTCGGTGATGGCGTGGCGGAGCGGAAGGTCCTGGGCCTCCTCCCTGATCCTCGTCATGACGAGGATGTTGTAGTCCTCCCCCAGGGCCAACAGGAAGATGAACATCAAGAAGGGCAGGAAGAAGATCAGCCCCGAGTCCCCGGCCAGGTCGATGAAGATGATGACGGCCAGGCCGAGGGCGGCCAGATAGGAGAGGATCACGCTGGCGATGAGGTAGAGCGGGGCGAGCAGGCTGCGCAGTACCAGGGCCAGGAGCACGGCGATGATGGCCACGGCGACGGGGATGATGGTCCTCAGGTCGCTGCTCGACACCGAGCTGATGTCGTAGGACGCCGGAGCGATACCGGCCACCCCACTGTCGGTCGCACCGGAGGCGCGGGCGGCCTGGGTGACGGCAGTGCGCATGGCGGGCGTCTGCTTGAGGGCCGCCGTGGTCTGCGGGTCACCGACGGTGAGCGACGCGTTGATCATCACCGTTCGGCCGTCGGTGCTCACCAGCTGCGACGCCGCCCGGTAAGCGTTGTAGGTGGTCGCCGGCACGCCCAGCGCCGGTGGCGCGATCACCGGCAGGGCCTGCGCGGGCCCGAGCGTGGCGTGCAGGGCGGACAGCTCGGTGGGGGTGAGCGTGGTCCCGTTGGGGTCGAGCGGGGTGGCGAGCGACTTGAACACCGAGGCGTGGCCCAGCTGGGTCTGGAGCGTCGTCAGCGGCGCGGGATCGACCCAGACCGAGGTCGGGTACTTGAACACCAGGTTGGTTGGGTTCGCGGCCGCTTGCGGGAAGTGGGCGGCCAGGGCGGCGTTGCCCTGGGCCGAGTCGCTGGCCGGCGGTGGCGTCTGGTTCCCGAAGCCGGAGGGCTTGTTGCCGAGCGCGGCAGTGGCCAGGAGGCCGAAGATCACCACGCCGATGCCCAGCGTCAGACCCGGGCGCTCGACGGCATGACCGGCGACCCGACCCCAGAGGCCGAAGCGATGAGGTCCGACCTTCGGCCGCGACGGCCAGAACACGGCCCGCCCGAAGATGGCGAGCAGGGCGGGCAGCAGGGTCAGGCCCGCTACCAGCATGAGGGCGATGCCGATGGCCAGTGGAACGCCGAGGCTCTGGTAGATGCCGAACGTCGCCAGCAGCAGGCTGAGCAGGGCGGCGATCACCGTGGCGGCCGAGAAGCTGATCGTCTCGCCCACCCGGGACACGGCCTTGACCACCGCGTCCCTGGGCGGGAGGCCCCCCTGGATCTCCTCCCGCACCCGGAACACCAGGAAGAGCCCGTAGTCGGTCCCTGCTCCCAGCACGAGGACGATGAGCAGGACCTGGGTGAACAGCGAGACCTGCAGCCCCGCCTGGGCCGCCTCACCGATCAGGGGTCCGGCGATGGAGAACACGATGATGGCGGGCAGCACGGTGAGGATGGGCGCCAGCACCGACCGGAACACCAGGAACAACAGGGCGAGGATGAAGATGATCGAGAACAGCTCGGTCCGGTTGCCCGCGTTGTTGGAGGCTTTCTGGCTGTCGACCCCGGCCGCGACCTCCCCGGCCAGGTGGACGCTGAGGCCCGGAGGAACGGGCTGGGTCGCGATGGCCGAGCGCAAGGCGTCGACCAGGGTCTTGTCGGCGTTCATGCCGCCCTGCAGATTGGCGAGCACCCGCAGCTCGATGGCCTGGCCGTCGGGCGACACGCCGACCAGCTGCACCGACTTCACGCTCGCCACACCCTGGGTTGCCGCCTTGATGCGGGAGACGGCGGCCTGATCGGCGACCGTGAGCTGGGTCCCCGACCGCGAGGCCACGATGGGCACCGGTACCGAGTTGAGGGGCTGGAACGGCTGGGCCAGCTTCGCCGCCTCGAGGCTCGGAGAGTTGGACGGCAGGAAGCTCTGGTTGTTGGCCTTGACCGCGCTGTTGAGCGTCGGCAGGGCGGCCCCCGCGGCGACGGCGCCGACGATCCAGGCGAGGACGATCAGGTATCGGAACCTGACTGAGAAGCGGCCAACCGAAGCGAGGGGGTTCATTCGCCTGCTCCAGGAGATGTGAATCGACGCGATGCGACCCGTTGCGTGCGGTGTACCGCCGGGTTGTACCGAAATCTATCGGATCGCCGGGCGCCACTGCCCGCGGGCGATCGTCGTGCCGATCCGCCGAGCGCTATCGTCCAGGCGACGCCCGCGTGAAGGGAGCCGACCCGTGCCGGACAAGGACAAGCCTCGCTACCTCGGCCTCCTCAACGCCATCGCCGTGGCCGAGTCCGCTGCCCATTGCTATCTGACGGAGTGGGCGGGCGTGACCGAGAGCCCCGAGGTTCGCCAGGTGCTCCTCGCGGTGGCGGCGAGGGAGGGCGAGCACGGGATGAGCTTCGCCCGCAGGATCAACGAGCTCGGGTTCGCGGTCCGGGACAAGGATTTCCCCAGGGCCAAGGAGGCCCTGGAGATCGTGCGATCGGACCGGTCGGACCTCGAGAAGATGGAAGCCCTCGAGCTCCACAAGCTCGATACTGGTGACCGTCCCGACCTGTTCGACGACCTCTTCAAGGACCACTCGATCGACATCCGAACCGGAGAGCTGCTGGGTCGCTACATCGCCGAGGAGCGCGACAGCGCCCGCATGCTGCGGTCCTGTCACGAGTGCCTGCGCGCCGCAGGCAGCGGTGACGACCGCCCCGATCCGGACCGGCTGGCCGGGATCGAGGCCAAGGTCGACGCCCTGGCCCGTTCGGTCGACGAGCTCCGACAGATCGTCTGCTCAGCCAGCGTGACCGCCAACTCGAGCTGAGCGGCGGGGTCTCCCGGCTCTCAGGTGAGTCCAGGACGGCGCACGATCAGGGCGTCACCCTGACCACCGCCGCCACACAGCGTCGCCGCGCCGTGGTCGACCCGACGGCGACGCATCTCATGGACCAGGGTGACGAGCATCCGAGCTCCGGTCGAGCCGAGGGCGTGGCCCAACGCCACTGACCCGCCGTTGACGTTCACCCTGTCCCCGTCGGCGCCGAGCATCCGCGTGGCGTGCAGGGCGACCGACGCGAAGGCCTCGTTGATCTCGATGACCCCGAGGTCGTCGACCTGCAGCGCCGCCTTCTTGAGCGCCCGCTCCAGACCGATGGCGGGAACCGTGTGCAGGTACTCGAATCGCTCGGCGCACATCCCGTGGGCCACGATCTCAGCCAACGGCTCGATGCCGAGGACCTGCGCACGCTCAGCGCTCATCACCACCATGCCAGCAGCGCCGTCCGACAGCTGGGAGGCGTTGCCGGCGGTGATCGTGCCGTTCGCCGTGAATGCGGGGGGCAGGCGGGCGAGGGATCGGCTCGTGGTGGCGGGTCGGACTCCTTCGTCGCGCGCGACCGACTGGTCCTCCCGCCCCGCCCGAACAGGGACACGAACGATCTCCTCGGCATAGCAGCCGGAGCGCCAGGCCTCGGCGGCCCGTTGGTGGGAGCGGGCGGCCCACTCGTCCTGGTCCTCCCGCGTGATCGCCAGGGCCGCGTTGACCTCGTCGGAGGATTCGCCCATGTGCTGGCCCGTGAAGGTGGACCACAGGCCGTCGTGGATCATGGTGTCGACGAGCTCTGTGTCGCCCATCCGCGCCCCCCAGCGCCCACGGCGCAGCACGTACGGCGCAGCCGTCATCGACTCCATCCCGCCGGCCACGGCGACGTCGATCTCTCCCGCTCGAATGAGCTGGTCGGCGAGGGCGACGGCGGTCAGGCTGGACAGGCACACCTTGTTGAGGGTGATCGCTGGCACGTGCGGTGGAACGCCGGCGGCGACGGCAGCCTGGCGGGCGGTGATCTGGCCCGTCCCGGCCTGGAGGACGTGGCCCATCAGCACGTAGTCGAGATCAGCGGGCTCGACTCCAGCCTGGGCGACGGCCTCTGCGATGGCGACCGCGCCCAGGTCGACCGCCGCGCAGCTCCGCAGCGCCGAGCCGAAGCGCCCGACGGGCGTCCTCACCGCCGAGACGATCACCGAAGATGCCATAGCTGCTCGCCCTTGCTCGGGCCGGCTCCGTCCACCGCCGGCCTCCCGGGCCGGCTCCGTCTACGGCCGGCCTCCCGGGCCGGCAGTGGCGAGGCTACCCTGAGTTGGCACGTTCGGCTGCGGGGAGGGACCCGCCGATGGTGACGACGCCGCTGCTCGTGATAGGGGCCGGACCGTACGCGCTGTCGGCCGCCGCCTTCGCCAGCCGTCACGGCCTCGAGACGGTGGTGCTCGGCAAGCCGATGAGCTTCTGGCGGGAGCACATGCCGGCCGAGATGTTCCTCCGCTCGGGACTCGACTGGCACCTCGACGCCGCCGGCCTGCACACCCTGGACGCATACCTGGAAGAGCAGGCGATCGCGCCAGGCGACGTCGACCCGATACCCGTCGATGTGTTCATCGACTACGCCGACTGGTTCCGGCGGGCCGAGAGGATCGAGGTCCGACAGGATCTCGTGGCCGAGCTGACGACGCTCGACGGCCACTTCCAGGCCACCCTCGTCAGCGGCGATCATCTCGCCGCTGACGCGGTGGTGGCCGCGCCTGGCCTCTCCAACTTCACCGCCGTGCCGGACTGGGCGGCGGGGTTGGCCCCGGAACATCGATCCCACACCTGTGACCTCGTCCGGTTCGACGAGCTCTCGGGGGCGCGGGTCCTCATCGTGGGAGGACGGCAGAGCGCCTACGAGTGGGCGGCGTTGATAGGCGAGCAGGGTGCCGAGCGCGTCGACGTGGTCCACCGCCACGACGTACCGCGCTTCGACCAGGTGAGCTGGCAGTTCGTCGACGGGTACGTCGAGGCGACCCTGGGTGTGCGCGGGTGGTGGCGCCACCTTCCGGCGGCCGAGCAGGACGCCATCTCGAGACGGTTCTGGGAGGTCGGCCGGTCGACGCTCGAGGCGTGGCTGACGCCAAGGCTGAGCAGCGTGAACGTCGTGCGATGGCCAGGCACGGAAGTCGTCGACGCCGTCACCACCGGCGCGCAGGTCAAGATCCGCCTGTCGAACGGCGAACGCCTGCTCGTGGACGAGGTCGTGTTCGCCACCGGTTACCGGGCCGCGCTGAGCAGCGTTCCCTACCTGACCGGTGTCCTCGGCGACGTAGCGATGGCCGAGGGCTTCCCGATCCTGGACGAGGCCTTCGGCACCAGCCTGCCCGGCCTCTACCTGCCAGGGTTCCTCGCAACCAGGGACTTCGGTCCGTTCTTCGGCTTTGTCAAAGGAGCCCCGGCGGCGGCGACGCTGATCGTCCAGGATCTCCTGGCTCGCGAGTGAGGCTTGTCTCTGGCGGCTTCGCCGCCCCGGGCGGGGCCCCACCCCCACCCTCCTCCGAGCGGCGGGGGCCCCAACCCCGCCGCCGGCCGTCTAGAAGTGCCCCAGCACGGGGTGCGGGACGTAAAGCTCCTCGAGCCTCTCCATCTCCTTGTCGCCGAGCTCGAGCTCCTCGCCGGCCAGCGCGTCCTCGAGGTGGCCGAGCTTGGTGGAGCCGACGATCGGCGCCGTCACGCCGGGGCGGTGGAGCAGCCAGGCCAGCGCCACCTGAGCTGAGGGTACCCCTCGCTCGCCGGCGATCTCGGCCACCCGATCGACCACGTCGAAGTCGGTGGGCTGGCTGTAGAGATAGTCGGTGAACGGGTCGGTCTCCGAGCGCGTCGTGCGCTTCTCGCCTTCGCGGCTCCGGGTCCCGGCCAGCACGCCTCGAGCCAGAGGGCTCCAGGGGATCACGCCGACCCCCTGGTCGACGCACAGCGGGACCATCTCCCGCTCCTCCTCGCGGTAGATGAGGTTGTAGTGGTTCTGCATGGACACGAACCGGGTCCAGCCGTGGCGCTCCGCGATGTGCTGCGCCTTGGCGAACTGCCAGGCGAACATGCTGCTGGCGCCGATGTACCTGGCCTTCCCGGCGCGAACAACCTCGTGGAGCGCCTCCATCGTCTCCTCGATCGGCACCCGGGGATCCCAGCGGTGGATCTGGTACAGGTCGACGTAGTCGAGGCCGAGGCGCCGAAGGGACGCGTCGATGGCGGACAGGATGTGCTTGCGAGAAAGGCCACCGCCGTTCTCGCCCGGGGTCATGGGCATGAACACCTTCGTGGCTATCACCGCCTCGTCCCGACCCAGGTACTTCCCCACCAGCCGGCCGGTGGCGACCTCGCTGGCCCCGTTCGAGTACGTGTCGGCGGTGTCGAAGAAGTTCACACCCCCGTCGACGGCGGTCCGGACGATCGGGTCGGCGGTGTCCTCGTCGATCACCCACGGACGGTCGCTGTCGTTCCCGAACCCCATCATGCCCAGGCAGACCCGTGACACCCGCAGACCAGTCGCGCCGAGATTCACGTACTTCATCGAGCACCTCGCAGTCGTCTAGCCGTCCTCCGGCCCCGCACGTCGACCCTATCGCCACCCCGGCCCTGTGCCCACTAGACAGAGTCCATGAACATCGGTGTTGTCTTTCCGCAGACCGAGATCGGCGCCGAGGTGGGGGTCGTCCGCCGGTACGCCCAGCGGGTTGAGGAGCTCGGCTTCACCCACGTGCTGGCCTATGACCACGTGGTCGGCGCCGACCCCACGGTCCACCGGGGCTGGCAGGGTCCGTACGACGTCAGCACGACGTTCCATGAGCCCTTCGTGCTGTTCGGCTACCTGGCGGCGATCACCTCCATCGAGCTGGTTACCGGCATCATCATCCTTCCCCAGCGCCAGACCGCCCTGGTCGCCAAGCAGGCGGCCGAGGTCGACCTCCTCAGCCGCGGTCGCCACCGCCTGGGCGTGGGCCTCGGGTGGAACGCCGTCGAGTACGAGGCGCTGGGCAAGAGCTTCTCCGACCGGGGCAAGCGGGTCGGCGAGCAGGTGGAGCTCCTGCGCAGGCTGTGGACCGAGAAGACCGTCACGTTCGAGGGCACCTTCGAGAGGGTGACCGGGGCCGGATTGGCGCCGCTACCGGTGCAGCGACCGATCCCGGTGTGGTTCGGTGCCGCCTCGCCCCCTGCCTACCGCCGGGCCGGTCGGCTCGCCGATGGCTGGTTCCCCCAGGTTCCCCCCGGCCATGGTCTCGAGGAGGCTCGCGCCATCGTCCATCAGGCCGCCGCCGACGCCGGGCGGGACCCTGAGGCGCTCGGCATGGAGGGCCGCGTGACCTGGGGTCGGGGTGGCGCCGAGAAGCTGGCCGAGCAGGCCGAGAGATGGTCGGACGCGGGTGCCACCCACCTCTCGATCAACACCATGGGGGCGGAGCTGGCGTCGGTCGACGACCATCTCGACGCGCTCGAGTCGGCGATCGAGGTGGTCAGGCGCTGAAGGCCAGGCCAGCTCCGCGCCGGGGCCACTCCATGGTGATCAGCCGACCCGTGCCCGACAAGGTCGCGTAGGCGGTCAGGCGATCGTCTGGGGCGAAGCAGATGTTGGTCGTCATCGGATCGGGCAGCGCCACGTAATCGTGGTGGCCGTCGGGATCGACCACGCAGAGACCCTGGGACAGCGCGGCCACGACGACCGCACCGCTGGCCTCGACGGCGAGCGAGTCGAAGTGTCCCCCGGTCGCGGCGACGCAAACGCCCCGCGGGTGGCGGACTCGTCCCGGAGATTCGAGGTCCCAGGCCATCAGCCGACCGGTGAAGCTCTCGGCGACGTACACCCGGTCGCCTCCAGGTGAGAGGCCCACCCCGTTGGGACCCCAGAGCCCGTAGACGACCTCGATCAGCTCGGAGCCGTCTGCCTGGGCGTAGTACAGGCCGCCTCGATCAGCGTCGCGCACCCGGGTCTTCCCGAGGTCGGTGAACCAGAAGCCACCCTCCCGATCGAAGACGATGTCGTTGGGGCTACGCAGCCGATGGCCGTCCACGTGGGTGTAGAGGCGATCGGCTCCGCCTGTGGCCAGGTCGACCCGCTCGATCCAGCCGCCCTCGAAGTCCGGCGGCTCGCTGGCCCCGGTTGCGATGTCGACCGGGAACAACATGCCGCCTCGTTCGGTCCAAGGGAAGCCGCCGTTGTTGCAGACAAACGCAGCGCCGTCGGGACCGATGGCCGCGCCGTTGGGCCCTCCACCGAGGTCCGCGACCACGGTCACGCTCCCGTCGGGGTGGACCCGGCTCAGGGCGCCCCGCCTGATCTCGACGACGAGCACGGATCCGTCCGCCATCGCCACCGGTCCCTCGGGGAACTGCAGGCCCGTCGCCACCTCACGGAAGTCGGTCATGCGCGCCGTTCTAGTCCCGTGCGTCGACGGCCGGCCATCGCGCCCGACACCCCGCCGTCCGTCTGCCCGGCGGACCCATCCCCCGGGTGCGGGGTCCTCGCGGCGCTGCGTCAGCTGGTCGAGGCGGACCGGTAGCCGGCGTCATCGGCGGCGGCTGCAGCAACCGGCGTCCGTCGGGCCAGGAACTCGACGATGCCGGTGGCGATGCTGTCGGGCTCCTCCGCGGGCAGCATGTGGCCACCCTCCTCGAACCACACGATCTCACTCTCGGGAATCAGCTCCTGCATGCAGCGCTGAACGCTCGGATGGGCGAAGTAGTCCTTTCCGCCGGCGAAGATGAGGGTCGGCGCGGTGACGTCGGGCAACATCTCGACCGAGTGGTGGTCGCGAAAGCTCCCGATCATCCGCCACAACACGGAGAAGTCGATGGCGCAGATCTGGGTCACGTGTGGCCCGATCCGCTGGGCCGTGACCTTCGGTCCCGCCACCTTGATCGCCTGCAGCGCGGTGAGGGCCGTCTCGGGTGCCGCGATACGCCGGATGACCGGCTGGAGGAACCCGAACGGCAGCACCCGGAACAGCGCGTCCGCGATCGGGAACAGCCGGTCCAGCACGGGCTGGTCGGCGAAGGTCTGCACTGGGTTCTCGAACGTGCCCGCCACCGGCAACAGGGCGGCGACCCGACCGGGTGCCTGACGGTAGATCTCGAAGATGAGCTGGACGCCGATCGAGTGCCCGACCAGCGCCGCCAGCTCGATGCGGGCATCGTCGAGAACCTCGAGGAAGTCGGCGGCCACACGCTCGACGGAGACGTCCTCGGGGCGGAGGGCGTGCGCGTTGTAGCCGGGCGGGCGGGGCAGCCCCGACTGGCCGTGCCCCCTCGTGTCGACGAGCACGGCTCGGTGGCCGGACGCGACCACGGCCGGCACGATGCCGGACCAGTACGTGTCCGTGCAGCTCCACCCGTTGACGAAAAGAATCGGCACCTCGGCCGGCCCGGTAGGCCGGCTCGGCGGGAGGGCTTCGTCCCCGACCACGGTGTAGGCGATCGGCGTCCCGTCGGTGGTCGTGACGAACCGGTCCTTCGGGAAGCAGGCATAGTCCTCAGCTGGCGTCATCCCACCATCTTCGCCGACCTGACCATGCTGGGTGCAAACAGGGCCCGCGGCTGTAACCACCAGACGCCCGAGTCGTCAGGACAGCAAATGGAACGACTTGAGGTGAAGGCGGCGGAGAGTCCGGGTAAGGCCGTCGACGATCGGGCATCCGGGGGACCTGCGGGGCAGGGAGTGTCCTCGCCCCACCCGGTCCTGGACGTGGCCGCGGGATCCCGATCGTCCCGCGAGCCGCTGTTCCGCTACGACCTTCCGATCGAGGAAGATCCAATCCGGCTGATGATCGATCAGCGGGTGCCGTGGGCGACCCACGACGAGAAGTTCAGCCAGCAATCGTTCGGCACCGGCCGATGGCCAGATCAAGGTTGGAAGCTCCACGTCTCGGCCACGCCACTCTCGGCAGTAGAGACCCTCGAAGCGGCGCTTGATGTGCTCCTCGCCGACGGAGCGCGGTTCAAGGTCTTGAGCTCGATCGCATCCCTCGCCGCACTCAACTCGGGCTTGTTCGGCATCTCGCAGATCGGCAAGTTCATCACGGTATATCCCAGCGACGACGCCCACGCGGTCCGCCTCGCACTCGAGCTGGACTCGACGACGCGGGGACGGCGAGGCCCACGGGTCCCGACGGACCGGGCACTGCGGCCTGGCAGCCTCGTCCATTACCGCTATGGGGCGATGGTCCGGCGAGGCGGGCCCAAGGTCCCTGGCGACGACGATGAGAGCGGGAACGATCTGCTCGATCCAGTCGGCCGCCTGGCCGACGACGTCCGCCTCGATTTCTACCAACCGCCCGATCCGGCGATCGCCGATCCTTTCGAGGCGGCTGGAGCGCGTGTCCCGCCGCCAGGGCGCGGGCGGTTCCTCAATGGCCGCTACTTCGTGACGGATGCCCTCGGACAGAGCGCCCGCGGAGGGGTCTTTCGGGCCGTCGACATCTGTGCTCGGCCTGTGCGCCTGTGCCTGGTGAAAGAGGCGTGGCACGACGTCGGTCTCGATCCTCTTGGCCGCGACGCTCGCGACTGGGCGGCAAACGAGGAGCACATCCTCTCGCGATACGGCGGCGAGGACGTCCTCCCCCGCTTCTACGACCGTTTCGAGGTCGACGGAGACCGGTACATCGTGGTCGAGTACATCGAGGGGAAGTCGTTCGACAGGGTCTTGGCCGACGAGCACGAGCTCCAGCAGGGAATCGATCCTCAGGAGGTCGTCGCCATCGGATTGTCGGCCGGCGAGGCCCTCGCGCGCCTGCACCAGCTCGGTCTGGTGTTTCGAGACTTCAAGCCGGCCAACTTGATCAAGACGCCGGATGGTGGTTATCGGCTCATCGACTTCGGCATCACCTACGAGTACCTCCGCGAAAGCGGTTCACCGTTGAGCACGGGGACGCCGCCCTTCTACCCCGCGAGCAGTACGACGGCGAGGCTCCATGCCCGGCGGACGACGTCTTCGCTTGGGGTGCGGTGCTCTACCACCTCGCCGGCGGCGACGAGTCGTTCACGGACATGCCGAAGGGTAGCGACCTCCAGCGACCATTCCCGCGCCGGCCACTCTCCGAGTTCCGGCCCTCCTTCCCGCCCGAGCTCGCCGGCGTGATCGATCGAGCCGTCGCCTGGGAGCGCGCCGACCGGTACGCGACGATGCACCAGGCACTCGAGGCATTGGCCGAGGCTGCTGCCCGGCTCGACGACGTGAGCATGATGCCGTCTGTTGTGCGCGTCGGCGACCCAAACGGCAATCGTGCGGCGCTGACGCAGCTCGGTCCCGACCGGGCACTTCATCTCGCCCGGGAGGTCGGCGACGCGCTCTGCACGGCTGCCGAGGAGCGGGATGGAGGCCTGTGCTGGAAGCGGCGCTTCGAATGGAGCGAACGCACCGCGTACAGTCCGGATCTCTACGGTGGAGCGGCCGGCGTCGGCCTCTTCCTTGCCGACCTGGCGCGACAGACGGGCGAGGGACGCTACTCGGACGCGGCCCGTGGCGCGGCGCGGTGGCTCGCTGGCCCTGCGTGGGGACGCGGGCGCGCACAGCACGGGCTCCACGACGGAGAGGCCGGTGTCGCCTACTTCTTCCTGCGGTTGGCGGAGCTCCTGGACGCACCCGGGTACGTCGCCGCCGCGGACTTGCGCCTGCGCCGGCTACGAGGTGCGTCCTGCCACACCGTCGATCTCATGTACGGCACCGCGGGCACGCTGCTGGGCCTCCTGGCAATGCACGCCGTCACGGGCGACTCCAAGGTGCTGGCGGATGCGTGTACCGCCGGCGATCAGTTGGTCGCGGCGGCCCTGGACGCTCCCGAGGGCGACGACGGGTGCTACTGGGAGGTCGTCTCGGCCACCCCGGGCGGGCCCGTCATCCCCTATCTCGGGCTCCTGCACGGGTCAGCCGGAATCGCGCTCGCGCTCGCCCACCTCGGCCGCGTGACCGGCGCGAAGCGCTTCCTGGTCACTGCGACACGGGCGGCCGAGCTGCTCCTCGCCCAGGCGACATTGTCAGCGACGAGCATTCCAGGCGAGGAGGCCAATGAGGACGAGCCGCTCTCCTGGCTCACATGGCCGCGGCACCTGGGCGACACGGCGCCGGGCCTGCAGGCGCACTGTCACGGCGCAGGGGGACTCGCCCAGTTCTTCCTCTACCTCGATCGCCTCGCCCCCGATCCCCGCTACCCCAAGGCTGCCGAGGTCGCCGCTCGCACTGTCGCCTCGCAACGCGGAACAGAGACACGATCCGGGATCTGCCACGGACTGAGCGGCACCGGGCACCTCATGGTCGATTGCTACCAGGCCTTCGGCGATCCCGAGTGGCTCGTGTTCGCCCGTGAGGCAGGCGATCGCCTGGGGGAGTTCCGAGTACAGGGACGACAGGGGGTCTACGCCATGCACGGCGAGGATGCTGTCTCGCCCGACCTCATGTTGGGCTACGCCGGAGTCGGCAGCTTGCTGCTCCGTCTCGTCGAGCCGGTGACTGCCTCGGATCTCATTCTCGGGCCTTTGCACGATTCGCTCATGAAAGGAGAAGCACATGTCAGAGGAGACGTTGCAACGGTTCCTGGAGCGCGTGACTGCCGATGAGGCCTTTCGTGACAGGATGCAGAACGACTGGAAGCACGCGATCGACGAGCTCGACCTGAGCCCGGCGGAGCTGACAGCTCTCGCGACCCAGGACGAGGACGCCCTGCGGCGCCTGGTCAGCGCGGAGGTCACGCCTTACTCGGCCAACTTCTACACGACCGCGTTCATCTGCAGCCTGGTCTGCGTCACGACGCTCGACACTCCGGGTAGCCGACGGGACTGTGGTACGGGACAGTGCCGAGGGACACCCGGTAGTGGGCAGGGGTGCGGCACCGGGGCCAACTGCCGGGTCATGCAGTAACGAGCGCCGGGAGGATTCGGCGACCCGACGCCGAATCGTCCTTCGTGCGAGGACGCCGACGGCTGGCGGCGATGGCGGTGTGCGGGACCGGTCTTCCTCTCCTCCTGGCACTGCCGGCGGCCGCCGGCCCGAGCTCCCCCGCCTCCTCGTCGGCCGCCGGCACGCCGGCCGCCCTTCAGCGCTTCTTTGGGTACCAGCGACCGGCCGACTACGCCAGCGTGCGGTTCGAGGTGCAGGTACCGGTGCGCGACGGCGCCCACCTCGGCTGCTACCTGTACGAACCGGCGACCAGGGGAACCGCCGTGCCTGCGCCAGGACGGTTCCCGGGCATCATCGACAACTTCACTCCCTACTACATCGCCTACCCGGTGGGCGCCTTCAGCGGCACGTACTTCGCCGACCACGGCTATCTCGACCTCGAGTGCACTCCCCGTGGCACCGGCCTGTCCGACGGCGTCTTCCCCGGGTGGCTGTCCGCCATCGAGAACCGCGACGACTACGACATGATCGAGTGGCTCGTGCACCAGCCCGACTCCACGGGGAGAGTGGCCCAGGAAGGCGACAGCTACGGAGGCATGACGGCCTACCGCGTCGCCTCGCTGCACCCTCCGGGCCTCGTGACGATCGCGCCCCAGCAGACGTTCGACAGCCTCTACCTGGACTACACCTACCCTGGTGGCATCCGCTCGCTCGGGGATCCCTACTGGTACCTCTTCACCGCCGCCGTGGGCCTCGGACGCAACGTGGTCTCCACCCAGGAAGTTGACTGGCTGCAGCACCCGCTGCTCGACGCCTATTGGCAGCAGATCGACATCGACACCAAGTGGAAGCAGATCGACCTACCGATCCTGGGGTACGGCGGCTGGCTCGACATCTTCCAGGACGGCATGGTCCGCAACTACACGGCCCTTGCCGGACCCGACACGTACCTGATCGACGGCCCGTGGACCCATGGCAGCACATTCGACTCGACCGTTACTACGGGCACGCTCCTGGCGTGGTTCGACCACTGGCTCTACCGTGACCCACACGCCCCGATGCCCCCGACCCACGTCGCCAGCTACCTCATGCCCCGCGGCCCCTGGCAGGCCCTTCCGGCCTGGCCGGTGCCCCAGGCTCGCACCCAGATACTCGGCCTCACGACGGCGGGGGCGTTGTCGGTCGACCAGGCGCCGGCCGGGCGACGGTCCTACGTCGTTAACACGGGTGCCGGCGCCGTCGACCTGCCGTCGGGAGACCACCTCGACTTCACCGGCTCGCCGGTGCGGACGGCCGAGACGATCGGCGGCGCCGGCGTCGTGCACCTCGTCGCCACGCTCACCGACCCGTCAGGGGCCATCGCCGCCAGCCGGGGAGCCGCCGGCACCGCCCTGTCGGTGGACACCAACTTCGTCTTCCACCTCTACGACGTGACGGCGGCGGGGACCAAGACGTTGGTCACTCGTGGGTACCTCAAGGCCAGCCAGTACAAGTCCCATTCCGATCCGGCGACGATCCCCCTCGGCCGGCCGATCGACTACACCGTCCCCCTCTGGCACGTCGACTATCGGATCGCGGCGGGAGACCACCTCGAGCTGCTGCTCGAGAGCGGCGAGCAGAGCTGCTGCCTGTCAGCGGCGCCGGCCGCAGCCCAGCCCCTCCTTCCTCTCGCCGTAACGGTGGCCACCGGCGCCGGCGGCTCCTCCTTGCGCATCCCCACGACCGGCTGATCCGCCGGTGCCGATCACCCTCGTCCTCGCCTCGGGCTCGGCGCCGAGGCTCCGACTGCTCCGTGACGCCGGTCTCGATCCCGAGGTGGTCGTCAGCGGGGTGCAGGAGGAGGTCGAGGCGCTCGACACGCCGGCCGCCGTGCTAGCCCTGGCCCGCCGAAAGGCGCTGGCCGTCGCCGAGCGACGCCCGGATGCCCTGGTCGTGGGCTGCGACTCCATGCTCGACGCTGGCGGGCTCACCATGGGGAAGCCCGCTTCATCGGAGGAGGCGCGGAGCTGGTGCGGGCGCCTGAGCGGACAAGAGGCGAAGCTCTACACGGGCCATTGCGTGGTCGACCCTCGTGGACGAGCCGTGTCCGAGGTGGCAGCCACGCTGGTCCGCTTTGCCACCACTACCGAGGCGGAGATCGACGCCTACGTGGCCACGGGCGAGCCGCTGGCGATGGCGGGGGCCTTCAGCCTCGAAGGCCTCGGTGCGCCGTTCATCGACGGCATCGACGGCGATCCCTCCAACGTCATCGGGCTGAGCCTGCCGCTCCTGCGACGGATGTTCGCCGGTCTCGGCGTGGCCATCACCGATCTCTGGGCTAGGCCTGGTCGGTGAGCGGCTCCTGCGTCTGGGCGCCGTTGTGGTCGACGACGAGGTTGACGCTCTGGCCGCTGGCCTGGAAGGCGCCGTAGTCGAGCGAGGCATAGTCGCCGGGCGCCAATGAGACACCATCGCTGGAGTCCGTAAGATCGGAGCCGAGATGCTCGAGAACCTCCGGTCGGTGCTCAGGTTCAGCCCGGTGGACCTCGACCGCGTTCAGCGGCGGCTCGCCCGGGCGGTGTGCGTGGACGATCTCCGGCGCATCGCCCGCCGGCGACTCCCACGAGGGGCGTTCGACTACATCGACGGCGGCGCAGAGGACGAGCGCACGCTCACCGCCAACCGCCGCGCCTTCGCCCGAACCACCTTCCGGCCACGCGTGCTGCGCAACGTCGGCACGGTGAACCCATCCACCACGCTGCTGGGCCAACCCCTGCCGATGCCGCTCGTCCTGGCGCCGACCGGTTTCACCCGAATCGCCGATCCGGCCGGCGAGCTGGCGGTGGCCCGCGCCGCTGCCGAGGTCGGGGTCCCCTACACCCTGTCCACGCTCAGCACCCGATCGATCGAAGAGGTCGCAGCGGCCGGTCGCGGCCCCAAATGGTTCCAGGTCTACGTCTGGCGGGACCGCGGTCTCGTCAAGGAGATGCTCGATCGGGCCACCGAGGCGCACTACGACGCCATCGTGCTCACCGTCGACACCGCCGTGCTCGGGCGACGGGAGCGCGACGTCAGGCACGGCTTCACCCTCCCGCCGAAGGCCGGGCTCGATACCATCGTCGACGGCGCCATCCACCCCGCCTGGACCTGGGGACTGCTGCGAGGCGAGCCCATCCGCTTCGCAAATGTCGTCGGACGCGAGGTTGGAGACGGAGCGAGGGCGGCCTCACTCGCCGATTACATCAACTCCCAGTTCGACCCCGGACTGTGCTGGGACGACGTCGAGTGGCTGCGGACGGCCTGGAGCGGTCCGATCGTCATCAAGGGCATCCAGACCGTGGAGGACGCGCGCATCGCCGCCAATGCGGGCGTCGAGGCAATCGCCCTCTCGAACCATGGCGGCCGCCAGCTCGACGACGCCCCCGCCGCCCTCCACCTCGTCGCCCCCGTCGCCGACGCGGTCGGCGACCGACTCGAGGTCATCTGCGATGGCGGCGTTCGCCGCGGCAGCGACATCGTCAAAGCGGTGTGCCTCGGTGCCCGCGCCTGCATGGCCGGCCGCGCGTATCTGTACGGTCTGGCCGCCGGTGGCGAGCGCGGCGTCGCCCACGTGCTCTCGCTCCTCGAGACCGACGTGCGCCGGACGATGGCATTGGTCGGCGCCGACTCGATCGCCGCGCTCGATCGCGAACTGGTCACCCACGACTCCTCGGCGAGCGCAGACTGAGCCGCGCGGCGCTCGATGTACGTTTCGCTCGCGTCACATCTCAAGCGAATGGTTGGTAGGGGTGGTCGGGCCCGTGACTACCCGACCACCCCCCGCCGACCCACGCGGGGGTCCTGGGACCCACACGCGAACTCTGCATCGGGCAGGTTGTTGTTCCCACTCGACCGGTCGGGCAAACCTCGCGGTCAGCTGCACGAGGGCAGCTACGGTAGAGGCGGCAGTCGCGGCGAGCTGGCGGTGCGCGGTGTGCAGCAATCTTCGTGCGAGGCATCGGGGCGGTCCGGCTGGGCGCGAGTTGCTTGGCCACACGGAGGACGACGGAGATGATGAACGAAGACACCTTCGACCGGTCCCGCTTCGCCGTGGTGATGCGGGGTTACGACCGAGATCAGGTGGACGCCATCCTGGAGGCGTGCGAGCGCTGGGCGCGCGAGGCGCAGTACCACATGGACAGTGCCGAGGAGAAGCTGACCCAGACAGACCGCCGCGCCCAGGCCTTGGAGGCAAGGCTGTCCGAGCTGGAGGATGGCGGCGGCGAACCGCCCCGGTCGGTGCGTGTGTTGACCGAGCGCGTCGAGCAGGTCCTGGGCGCGGCGCGAGAGGCTGCCGATGAGCTCCGGACCTCCACCGAGTCCGAGGCCCGAACGGACAGGGAGCGGGCCGAGCGCGACGCCACTCGGCTGACACAAGCAGCCAGGGCCAAGGCGAAGGAGATCGCCGGCTCGGTACGGCGGCGTCAGGAGCAGGCGGCGCCCTCGACGCAAGCGGTCAGGCGCCAGGCCGAACGGCACATCGAGGAGGGCAGGGCTGAGGCGGCCGAACGCGAACGCGTCGTCTGGCAGCGGGCCGAGGGTCGGATCTCCGAGGTGCGGCGGGAGCTGGCTCGTCTCGAGGACGAGCGACAGGCTGCGCTCGAAGAGCTGTCCGGGCTCCGGCGGTCACTCGAAGGTCTGGTGCAGGTCTCCTGAGTCGACAGCCCTTCGGCGTCCGTCCTCGCACCCGCCATGCCGACCAGTAGCGGTCCTGCTGGCATCGTCCTGACGCCCGGCGCCAGCGCGGGGCGGGACCAGCCAGCGCTCGTGGCGATCGACGACGCCGCCACGGCGCTGGGCCTGCTGGTCGAGCGGGTGGACTTTCCGTACCGACTCGCCGGGCGGCGCAGCCCGGACCCGCCTCGGGTGCTGGTGGCCACCATCGGTGACGCGGCGGCGGGTCTCGCCGAGCGCGCCGGCGTCCGTCGGGAGCAGATCGCGCTTGGTGGACGATCTCTCGGCGGCCGCATGTGCTCGTTGGCCGTGGCCGAGGGGCAGCCGGCGGCGGCCCTCGTGCTGGTGAGCTACCCGCTTCATCCCCCGGGCCGGCCGGAGCGCCTCCGGGACGAGCACTTCTCGGGCATCGGCGTGCCCTGCCTGTTCGTCTCCGGCACACGAGACGCCTTCGCCAGCCCCGACGAGCTTGAGGCGTCGACGGCCGCCATCCCCGGTACCGTCACCCACGTCTGGATCGACGGCGGCGACCACGGCCTGCGGCGACGAGACGCCGAGGTGGCGGGGGTCGTGGGCGAGTGGTTGGGCACCATCACGCCTGTCCGGCGCCGACGCGCACGACGGGCGTAATTCCCAGCGCCATCCCGGTGTCGGGATCAAGAGCGATCGCGCCCGGGGTGGCGGGGGGGACGGTCGATCCTACGACCGGACTAGTCCGTCAAGGGTCCGAAAATGGACCTTTCTACCCATTTCGCTTCCCGGTGGCCAGGGCCAAGCTGGATCTCGTTGTGAGTGAGGTCTCGACAAACCTGCAGAACAGCCGATAACGGTGTTCGCCTGGGGGGAGATGCTGGTGAGGAGTGAGCGAGCCGAAGAGCCGGGCGGGGAAGCGCCGACGGACCAGCGGGCGCCGCGAGGAGCCTGGCACTCGTCGTGGGGCCTCCGGCTCAGCCTGGGCTTGGTCGCGGTGCTCGTCTGGGCCGGAGCGACGTCGGCGCCGTCCTCACCCACGCCGGCGAGCGGCGCGTCGGTGTCGCCCTCGGTGAGCACACCAGCCGTGGTGGCCACGAACCCAGCCCCCGCGGCAACGTCGACGATGGACCCGGCGACGGCGACGCCGAACCTGCCGCAGCAGACGCTCGACATCACCTATGACTACGGTCCCGGTCCGCAGCCCGTGCCGGGTCAGGTGGTGGCGTCACAGCCGTGAGGCGTGAAGGCCCGCCGCCAGTCAGCCTGGTCGGCGGCCCCGAACACCGCTAGTCCGTCGCCCCCCGCCGGAGCTCCAACCCGGCCGCCCGGTAGATGTCGTCGATGACCCGCATGTTGGCGATGCTGTCCGTCGGCGGCGTGAACGGAGGGACGGATCGCCGCACGGCATCGACGAACGCGGCGAGCTGGTAGGAGTAGGTCGACCCGCCGCGGACGCGTCGGCGGCGAGTCCCGTTCCCGCTCTTGACTGTCAACAGGTTGAATACCTGGGGGCCGATCGGGTTGAGGATGTGCATCCTGCCCCGCTCGCCGGTGACGGCGGCGCTGGATCTGAGGATGCTCGACGACCACATGGACGTCGTCACCCGCCCGGTCGTGTCGGCACCGAACGACAGCTCCGCCTGCGCGAACCGATCGACTCCCGGAGAGCGCAGCCGCGCCGTGGCGCTGGTGACGGTGGGCTCGCGTCCGGACAGGGTGCGAACGATGTGGACCGGGTAGCAGCCCGCGTCCATCAGGGCACCCCCGGCAAGGTCGAGGTTCCACCGGATGTCGTCGCGTCGGAACAGGGGAAAGCACAGAGCTGCCTCCACCCGTCGAATCTCACCCAGCTCGCCGCTTCGTACGATCTCGAGCGCCCGGGCCGCCAAGGGGTGGTACCGCCAGTGGAACGCCTCCATGACGACCCGACCCGATCCCTCGGCGACCGCCGCCACCCGCTCGGCCTCTGGTGCGTTGGCGGTGAAGGGTTTCTCGCACAGCACATGCTTGCCGGCCTCGAGCGCCATGAGCGTCCACTTGGCGTGGAGCCCGTTCGGCAGGGGGTTGTACACGGCGTCCACGTCGGCGTCGGCGAGCAGTGCCTCGTAGGTCTTGTGGACCACGGGGATCCCGTGGCGCTCGGCGAACACCGCCGCCCGGGAGGGATCGCGGGCGGCGATCGCTCGGACTTCCGCCTCGGCCGAGGCCTTCGCCGGGCTGACGAGCGCGTTGGGAACGATGCGGGCCGCGCCGAGGCAACCGAAGCGGAGGGGCTCCACGGTGGCCTCAGCGAGGCGATCCCGGCGCCACCAGCGGCCAGGGTCGTTCCCGCTCGACGACCCGAGCGAGGTCGAGCAGCAGGGCGTCGGCGTGCTGGCGGCCGATGACCTGCATACCGACCGGCAACCCGTCGATCAGCCCGGCGGGAATGGAGATCGCCGGGTTGCCGCTGACGTTCGCCGGGATCGTCAGGGCGCCGTTGTTCTCGGGGCCGACGGTCAAGTCGCCCACCTTGGTGTTGAGCGTGCAGTCGGCGGGATAGGCCACGTCGGGGTTGGTGGCGGACACGACGAAGTCAACCTGGTCGAACACGTCCGCCATCGCCTCGTTGGCTGTGGTGCGGTTGACCTCGGCCTTGGCGACGACGTCGATGTTGACCACCTGGGACGCCATCTGCAGCCCGAACGCCATCTCCGTGGTCAGCTCGGGCAGGCAGTCGGGATAGCGGTCGCCCAGCTCGCCGACCAGGGTGGCGAGGTTGGCCAGCGCCCACTCGGCGCCCGAGCTCGGCAGGTGGACCGGGACGTCGACCACCCGGAGCCCGGCATCCCGAGCCAGCGCCTGACCCGCCTCGACGACCAACGCCTCGACCTCCGGACGCACGACCGCCGATCCGAGCGTCGGGGCAATCGCCACCCGCATGCCGGCGAGGTCGTGCTGGTCGAGGTCGCGTTCCCAGCCCTCGACCCGGGGAAGGCTGTAGGGATCACGTCCGTCGTGGCCGTTGCACACGTCGAAATAGCGGGCGACATCACGCACGGATCGGGCCATGCAACCGAGGACCACGGTCAGCGGTCCGATGACCGTCTTCGGTCCCCGCGGGATCCGTCCCGCCGTTCCCTTCATGCCGAGCAGGCCGCAGAATCCGGCCGGGATCCGGATCGACCCGCCACCATCGCCTCCTGTGGCCAATGGCAGGAGCCCGCCGGCGACGGCTGCCGAGGACCCGGCCGACGAGCCGCCTGTCGTCCTGGTGAGGTCCCACGGGTTGCGGGTGACCCCGTGGAGGAGGCTGACGCTGACGTTGAGCCCACCGAACTCGCTGGAGGTGGTCTGGCCGACGAGCACCGCTCCGCCCTCCCGCAGTCTCGTGACCACGGTGGCGTCGTGGTCGGCCACTCGGTCGGCGAGGGCCCGTGACGCCTCCGTCAGCGGCCACCCGGCGACGGCGTCGAGCTCCTTGACCCCGACGACGAGGCCGCCGAGCGGCGCCGCCACGTCGGCCACGGCCGCACGCTCGCGGGCCGCCTCGACATCCAGATAGCTGAAGGCGTTCAGCCCGCTGGCGGCGATGGCGTCGAGCGTCGCCTCCAGCTCCTCCTTCGGGGATCGCTCCCCTGAGCGATAGGCATCGATGAGGGCACAGGCGTCACCCGCCCACGGTGCGTCGGACATGGCGGCAGCCTACGAGCAACCGTCGCCGCTGGTCATCCCGGACTGCATGGACGTCGTCTTCCGCGGCTCAGCGTCGACGGGTCCGTCCGATGGCGTCCGCAGCCCAGATGGCGTCGGTGACCATGGCGGGAGTCAGGTCGAAGGGCTCGTTGTGGGCGGTCTCGCCCGGGGCCAGGGTGCGCTCGGCGATGGCGGCCATGGTCTCCTGGCTGGGGTCGCCGAGTCCCAGCTGGGCGAGGGTGGACGGAAGCCCGACCGCGTTGGCGAACTCGAGTACCTGGCCGAGCTCCTCGGAGGGCCGCCCCTCGACGACGAGCTGGACGACCAGCCCGAAGGCGACCTTCTCGCCGTGGAGGTAGGCGTGGGTCGGCGCAGCCGTCGTCAGGCCGTTGTGCACGGAGTGGGCGACGGCCAGGCCGCCGGACTCGAAGCCCACGCCCGACAGGAGCGTGTTGGCCTCGACCAGTCGTTCGAGCGCCGGGGTGACCACACCCGCCTGCACGGCCTGGCGGGCCGCCGGTCCGTCCTCCAGCAGTGTGTCGTAGCAGAGCCGAGCGAGGGCGGCGGCCGCCGCGGTCGTCCCTCCGTGGAGCTGGTTGGGACGGTGCGCCTCGACGACGGTGCGAGCTTCGAACCAGGTCGCCAGGGCGTCGCCCATCCCGGCGACGAGGAGGCGCAACGGGGCCTGGGCCACCGCAGCCGTGTCCACCAGGACCAGGTCGGGGTTCCGGCGGTAGAACAGGTACCGGTCGAAGTTGCCGTCGTCGGTGTAGACAACCGAGAGCGCGCTGCATGGCGCATCGCTGGACGCCGTCGTGGGACAGTTCACGACCGGAAGGTCGAGGGTCGCCGCGGCGGCCCGCGCCGTGTCGAGCACCTTGCCACCCCCCGCCCCGATCACCACGGCAGCCTGGAGCTGCCGCGCCGCCTCCGCTACCCGCTCGATCTCGGCCCTGGTGCACTCTCCCCCGAACCCGTGCACCCGATAGCCGAACCCTGCCCCCCCGAGGCTCTTCTCCCAGATCGCGGCGAGGAGGCGCCGGGGTGAGGAGCTGGCGACGATGAGCGCCGGTCCCCCGAGCCCCATCTTTGCCATCTCGTCTCCGAGCTGCTCCGTCGCGTCGCGCCCCTGCACGTAACGACCCGGAGCACAGAACACGCCGAGCACCGACGCGTAGTCTAGATACATCGCCCCGCCCGGAATGGCGACGAAGCCAAGGCGGTTGCCACAAGAGACCGACACTGCCGCCGACCGACAGGGGTTACGCCATGGTGACCGAGGCAAGAGGCCGCGTTCGCGTCGAGGACGGACCGAAGCGGGTCCGCGCCTACCTCGGCGGGGAGGTCGTCGCCGACACCGTGCGGCCCAAGCTGGTGTGGGAGGTGCCGTACTACCCGTCGTACTACGTCCCTGAGCAGGATGTCCGCATGGAGCTGCTGACGCCTACCGAGCGCCGGGAGCAGTCCCCCAGCAGGGGCGAGGCTAGCTACTTCAGCGTCAAGGGCGGGAGCCAGGTGGTGACCGACGCCGCGTGGACCTATCCGGAGTCACCGTTACCAGAGCTCCGTGGGCTCGTGCGCTTCGACTGGGAGGCAATGGACGCGTGGTTCGAAGAGGACGAGGAGGTCTACGTCCATCCACGCGACCCACATACCCGAGTCGACATCCTGCCCAGCTCCCGTCACGTCGAGGTGGTCGTGAACGGCGTGAAGGTCGCCGACTCCCACCAGCCCCGGCTGCTTTTCGAGACCGGGCTCCCGACCCGGTACTACCTCCCTCTCGTCGACGTCCGCCTGGACCTGCTGCACCCCTCGGACACGACCACGCGCTGTCCCTACAAGGGCACGGCCAGCTACTGGTCGATCGAGGCCGGCAGCGAGTTGGTGCCCGACCTGGCCTGGATCTATCGGGCACCGGTGGCCGAGAGCGTGAGGATCGCCGGGTTGGCGTGTTTCTACAACGAGAAGGTCGAGCTCTACGTCGACGGGGAGCGCCAGGAGCGGCCGCACACCGTATTTTCGTAGCTGCTCTTCCCAGCCGAACTACTTGCGTCCAGCTCGCATCTGAGACAGGCTTCGCGGCGATGGCCGTGCGAGACCGCTTGAGCCCGGCGGAGTGGCGCCGGGCAGGAGCGATGACCGCGTTCATCCTCCTCCTGCACATCCTCGGCTTCGGCATCCTCGCTCTCGTCGTGGTCCCCGGTCACTATCACCTGGGGGCGAGAGCCTTCGGCTTCGGCACGGGCGTGCTGGCCTACACCCTCGGGCTGCGTCATGCCTTCGACGCCGATCACATCTCGGCGATCGACAACACGACCCGCAAGCTGATGGCCGACGGCAAGCGCCCTCTCAGCGTCGGGTTCTTCTTCTCCCTCGGGCACTCGAGCGTCGTGTTCGTCCTGGCCGTGCTGCTCAACTTCGGGATCAAGGCCCTGGAGAGCCAGGTCCAGAACGACAGCTCCTCCCTCCATCATTACACGGGCCTCGTCGGCACCAGCGTCTCGGGGGCCTTCCTCTATCTCATCGCCATTCTGAACGTCATCATCCTGGTGTCCATCGTCCGGGTGTTCCTGGAGATGCGCCGCGGCCGCTACGACGACGAGGAGCTGGAGCGCCAGCTCGACTCGCGTGGGCTGATGAACCGATTCTTCGGACCGCTGGCCCGACGCGTGGACGCGCCCTGGAAGATGTACCCGATGGGCATCCTCTTCGGGCTCGGCTTCGACACTGCCACCGAGATCGCGCTGCTCGTCATGGCCGGGGGGGCCGTGGCCAGCGGTCTGCCGTTCTACGCCATCCTCTGCCTGCCCATCCTCTTCGCCGCCGGGATGTCGCTGCTCGACACGATCGACGGCTCGTTCATGAACTTCGCCTACGGGTGGGCATTCTCCCGGCCCGTTCGCAAGGTGTACTACAACCTCATCATCACCGGCCTGTCCGTCGCCGTGGCCGCTTTCATCGGGACCGTCGAGCTCCTCTCCATCCTCGGGACAGAGCTCGGGCTCACCGGCGGCGTCTGGGACCTCACCGCCAACTTCAACATCAACCAGGCGGGCTACTTCATCGTCGGGATCTTCGTCGTCACGTGGATCGCGGCCCTGGCCATCTGGCGCTTCGGGCGCGTCGAGGCCCGGTGGGAGGACGCGGCGGCGAGGGCTCGGGGTGCCGGGGCGGGCCAGCCCGAGCTGGCCCGAGAGGGATCCTAGATGCGATGTGAACGGGCGCTGTCAGGCGTGCGCGGGCTCACGGCGCGGGGTCGAACCCTCCGACGTGCTCCGCGCCAGCCATCCGTACCGCCCGGCGACGGCGAGCCGGTGAAGGGATCACGGCAGGTGTAGGCAACCGTCGGCGCTCAACACCGCCAAGCCGTCGGCGACGAGTGAGTCCGCGATGCGTTGGGCGCGCCGCGCGTCCCCGCTGGTCATCGGCCAGCCGGCGGCTGTCGCCACCTCCGCGGCGGGAACGGGCGAGCGCCGGAGGGCGGCAACCAGCCGCCCTCTCCCCTGACGGTCTGATCCGGCGAACGTGCCCTGGCGTCGCCCGACCGCTACGGACCCCTCGACGGGATCCGGATCCGGTCGGCCCGCGGCCTCCCAGGAGCACGAGCCGCTCCCCTTGCGTGCCCGTCGCGCCAGCGGGCAACGATCGCAGGCCGGCCGCCGACGGGTGCACACCAGGGCACCCAGGTCGAGCATCGCCTGGTTCCACACCCATCCCATGTTCACGGGAACGAGAGAGTCCGCCATCGCCTGCGCCTCGGCCCTGGTGTCGACCCGACGGCCGGCCACAGCCCGGGCCAGCACCCGCGCCACGTTGGTGTCGACGACCCCGACGTCGGCCTCGTTGGCAAAGGCCAGCACAGCCCGCGCCACGTACGGCCCGATGCCCGGGAGCGCCAGCAACGAGGGGAGGTCGCCGGGCAGGTGCCCGCCGTGGCGCTCGACGACGGCGACGGCGGTCCGGTGGAGACTCACCGCCCGGCGGTTGTACCCCAGACCGGCCCAGGCCCGCACCACGTCACCGACCGAGGCCGCTGCGCACGCGCTGGGCGTGGGAAACCGCTCGAGGAAGTCCGGCCATCGGGTCGCGACCCTGGACACCTGGGTCTGCTGGAGCATCAGCTCGCTGATCAGCACGGCCCACGGGTCTCTGGTCCTCCGCCAGGGCAGGTCGCGCCGCGACCGCTCGGCCCAGGCGAGCAGGTCGGTCTGCAAGCTCACGGCGCTCGACGATACTGAGCGACGGTCCTAGGGCGGCGCTTGGTCAGCTGCCGGTCGAGTGCCCGACTACCGAGTTGATGTACTCCAGCATGGGGCGGCCCGCTCCGTTGGGGCCGACCGGGTAGAAGCCGACCTCGAGATGGGGTCCGGTGGACTCACCCACGATCCCGTATCCGACGATGGTGATCTGCTGGCCCTGGGTCACGGTGGCACCCACTGGCACGAGATCGGGTCCGGCGTGGCCGTAGTACACCGCCCGGCCGGCCAGGGGCCCACCGGTGATCTGCAGCACGGGCGCGTTGGGTCCGAAGCCGCCGATGCCCTCGCGGATGATGACCCCCGGGCCCATGGCGAACTCCGGTGTGCCGCCAGGAGCGGAGTAGTCGACGCCGTCGTCGACGCTCCCGTTCTTGAGGTACTGGACGGGCAGGGGCAGACCCCCTCCGTTGGTCGCCGGCGGGGCCGGGATGGTCGCCGACGCGGCGACGGCCGCCTGAGGCGGCTGGGCGACCGACTCCAGCTGGCTCCTCGCCCTGGCCGCGGCGGCGAGAGCGGCCCGTGCGGACTGCTCCTCCGCCTGGAGGCTCGCCTGCTGCGCCTTGAGCGTCGATCGGACCTGCTCGAGGCGCCGGGATGCGTCGCGTGCGTCGCCCGTCACCGTCTGGAGGAACTCGTTGCGCACCAGCGAGTCGTCGCCGCTGCTGGTCGAGAGCGCGACCGCCGTCGGGGGCGCGGTCCCGTCGACGAATGAGTCCACGACGTCCTGGCGCAGATGGGACCGCGCCACGCCGATCTGGGCCTCGGTCTTGGTCAGCGCTGTCGACGCCCCTGCCAGCTGCAGGCCGACGGCGTCAACTCTGGCGCTGGCGGCTTCGTAGCTGCCCGCGAGGGCCTCGAGCTGGGTCTGTGGCCCGGACTGAGCCCCGGCCTGGATGCCGGAGTCGCCGGGGTCGGCCCCGGCAGGTTTTGGCGCCAGAGCAAGGGGGTAGCTGAGAGTAGCCGCCGCCGCCACGGCAAGCACTGCGCCCCCCTGGGTGAGCTTCAGACCTGAACGCACAACGGGGTGGCAATCTATCGGGCCGCTGTGTCGAGAAGCAAATCAACATCAAGCAAATTGCCATAATTAACTAGATCGCCATCAAGCAGGCTCCTCGCGCTCCGAAGGCGCATCCGCGACGCTCGAGGCCCCGATCCCGTCCTCGAACGCTGCTGACAAGCGGACGGGGTGACGCCACTCCGTATTGGCGGGGCTCTAAGTTCGCCGCTGTGAGCCGGGACGAAGGAGCGTCTGTCGCGATCGGCAGGCGTGTGTTCCTGGGCGTGGCCGGCCTCGGCGTGCTCGGGATCGTGTTCGGGTCGACGGCGCAGCGGATCGTCGGAGGCGCGCTCAGCCCGCTGACCGGCGGTGGTGGCGGCCTGGCGTCGATCCTGCCCGGCGCCGACGGCTTTCGTATCTACTCGGTCTCGTCGACCCTCCCGTCGATCTCCACCTCGCAGTACCGCCTTCGAGTCGAGGGGCTCGTCGACCGCCCGATGGTGCTGACGTTCGAGGATCTTCAGGCGATGCCCCACACCCAGCTGACTCGAGACTTCCAGTGCGTGACGGGGTGGCGGGTACCTGACGTCCACTGGGCCGGTGTCAGCCTGTCCGAGATCCTGCGCGCTGCAGGGGTGCAACCTGGGGCCAAGGCGCTCGCCTTCGAGTCCTACGACGGGACGGATTTCGAGAGCCTGACCCTCGACCAGGCCGGCCGACCGGACGTCATCGTGGCCGACCGCATGCTCGGAGGTCCGGTGACGAGCGAGCACGGTGGACCGGTACGCCTGTACGTGGCCCCGATGTACGGCTACAAATCGCTGAAGTGGCTGTCGGCCATACGCGTCGTCGATCGCGTCGAGCCCGGCTTCTGGGAGGACAACGGCTACGACGTCGACGCCTGGGTGGGAAGCTCCAACGGCCGCAGCGATGCCCAGACCAGCTGACGACCGACGCCTCATCCGGTTCGACCGGATCGAGCGGCTGGCCCACTGGTCCCTCGCCGTTCTCTTCGCCGTCCTCATGCTCACTGCCATCCCTCTCTACGTGGGCTCGGTGGCGCAGCTGGTAGGGAGGCGGGCACTCCTGGCGGAGATACATTCCTGGTCCGGGGTGGCCCTCCCCGTCCCGCTCCTGGTGTCACTTCTCGGCCCATGGGGCCGCGGGCTTCGGCGTGACGTCCGCCGGCTGAACCTCTGGACTCCGGACGAACGCCGCTGGCTGCGCAGCGTCGGTCGCTATCCGGTGGTCGAGCCGGGAAAGTTCAACGCCGGCCAGAAGCTCAACGCCGCCTTCACCGCCGGCGTGATCGTCGCCATGCTGGCGACCGGATCGGTGATGCACTGGTACAAGCCGTTTCCCGTCAACTGGCGCACGGGGGCCACCTTCGTGCACGACGTCATCGCATTCGCCGTCTTCGCCGTCGTGATCGGCCACATCGGCTTCGCCCTCACCCATCGGGACGCCCTACGGTCGATGTTCCGCGGGTGGGTCACCAGGCGGTGGGCCAGAGTCCACGCACCCCAGTGGGTGAAGGAGCTCGACGTCGAGTAGGGCGGTTCTCGTCAGAGGTTCTTGACGAAGCGCGCCCGTGCCCTCTGCCGGTGCCAGCCCATCGCCGTCCAGAACGCCATGGCGCCCTCGTCGTCGTCCACCACGATCGCCGACAGCCGGGCCGCCCCGGCGGCGCGGAGGCGTCGTACGGCCTCCTCGACCAGTCGCCGACCCAACCCGTTCCCCCGGTGGTCAGGGATGACGGCCAGGCGGTAGATCCCGGCGCGCCAGCCGTCCCAACCAGCGATGACGGTGCCGACGAGGCGTCCAGAGTCGTCGGCCACGATGACGGCCTCGGCGTTGGCGGCCATGAGCTGGCGGACGCGTTCGGGGTCGTCGGTCGCGGTCGGCTCGGCATCCGCCTCTCGCCAGACATCGAGGATGGTGCGGGCGTCCTCCGGGCCAGCCGAGCGAAGCATCACCATCCCCGGACGGTATCCCTTGCTGGTCGACCGTCTGGCGGTCCCGGTCCACTCGGTGATCCGTGCCCCCAGCACCGGTCGGTCCGTCGTGGTGCAGTGGTCGCGTTCCGCCTTTGGTGAAGCAGGGTGGTGGACCACCGATCGTGACAGCACCCCCGCCTTCAGTCCCCGCTACCTCCGGGCGGGAGGCCAGCTCGGAGGTAGCGAGTGCCCCTACCGTCCGGTGCGGTGCAAGGAGTAGCCGAGCGCGGAGATGGCGGGAATCAACGTGGCGGGCACGAGGTTGGCGGGCACGCCGGCGACGCGGGGCAGGTGCCCCGGCTCGTCCTCGACAGCGGTGCCGGGAGAACAGAGAGCAAGAAAGAACGGCACCCATGAGATAGTCGGAAGCAGCGCAGCGATCTCGACCGCCAGGTCGCCTTCGCATCCTTGCCGGCCTGGGCTCCAGAGCAACCACAGCGCGAGCAGCTGGGTGCCGGCGACAGTGCCCCACCCCGCTACACCATGGAATCGGGCATGGGGCGGCCACTTGGGGTTGAACACATGCGTGCGGTTGAGGTCGGCGCGCCCGGTGCCGAGGATCGTGCCGATAGCTGCCCCGCTCAGCACCAAACGGCTGATTCTCATCATCCGCGCCCTTCCTTCCGGCGCTGCTCAGGATAGCCACCGGCGCGGCCAATTCCGTCGAGGATGGGCTGTGTCAATTGCTCACCGGCGCGCCCGCAAGGGCTGCGATCACCCCGAGGACGCCTGCGCCGACCAGCGCGACAACGACGCCCCTTCGCAGTCCGAGGAGCCAACCCGCGGCAAGGCCCATGATCCCCAGTTGCCACAAGTGGCCGAGCTCACGACCGAGAGGGACGGCTGATCCGGCGATGGCACCGATGGCCGCCGCTCCCGCGCCGGTGAGGAAGGCCTGGATCCGTACGCTGGACCGGAGCCGGTCGAAGTATGGCCCGCCGCCGATGGCGAAGGCGAACGAGGGGACGAAGGCGACCAGGGCGGCCAGCAGTCCTCCCCCCACACCGCCAGCCGCGTAGCCGACGACAGCCACGGTCAGGACAACGGGTCCGGGCGTGATCTGCCCGAGCGCGACTGCGTTGAGGAACTCGGGGCCCGTCATCCAGTGGTAGGTCGTCACCACGTCGTGCTGCATCAGCGGAATGATCACGAACCCCCCTCCGTAGGAGAGCGCCCCGACCTTGAAGGCAACCCAGACGAGAGCCGCGAGCCCACCAACCGCAGCGGGCACAGCCAGGACAGGAACAAGCGCCGTTCCACCCTCCGGAGTGTCCCGACGGATTCCGAAACGGGAGTTCACCTCGACGAGGCCGGAGGCGAGGAGGACGAGCACGAGGTACGGTCCGACGGTCGCGGCCGCGGCTCCGCCAGCGAGCAGATAGGCGAGCCACCGAGCCTGTCTTGCGCGAGCTCCCTCGGTCCGCTTCCAGCTGGCGGGCATCAGGCCCAGGGCGGCCGCGACAGCCACGGCTGGCACCGCGGCACCAGCGCCGCTCGCCGCACCTCGGACCCACAGGGGGGGATGAGCAACCAGAAGGAGGGCAGCGAGAGCGAGGATGGCGATGAGTCCCGGAACGATGAAGCAGATGCCCCCCAGCACGGCTCCGATCGCTCCCCGCAACCGCCAGGCGCAGAAGATGGCGAGCTGGGTGGAGGCCGGACCGGGAAGGAGATTGGTGGCCGCGACGCCGTCCTCGAACTCTCGAGCCGAAAGCCAGGCGCGCCGCTCGACGCAGAGCCTGCGGAGGAGCGCGATGTGGGCGGGGGGACCGCCGAAGCCGGTCGCGCCGATCCGCCCCCACTCGCGGGCGATGGTCGGGAGGTGGACGCCCCCAGCCGCCCGGTCGCTCACGGCCTGAACACGGCCCGATGTTAGCGAGCTGGTTGGAACAACTCGACGGGTTCGTCCGACGGATCATCCATCGTCCCGACCCGACCGCGGTCCCATCCACAGCGACGGCGAGTG
>CAVQWQ010000024.1:0-47051 GCA_963717645.1 uncultured Actinomycetes bacterium
CAGTTCACTCAACAACTACAACACGGTGTCCGGCGTGCTGGCTGCAAACCGGGACCAGCTCTCCGGGGCCATCACCCACCTCAAAACGACGAGACTGTGCAGGCCACCGCCCTGCTCCAGCCCAACCTCACCCCCCTCAAGCAGGACGTGGGCAACCTACCTCGCTCTAGCCGGGGCCTGGACCACAACCTCGGCAGCCTGACCAGTCGCTCCACTCGATCGTCCACCTGTTCGACGAGCAGGGCAACAACCCGGTCCACAACTGGGAGCCGATCAACGTCGGGTCGGGCTCGGCCACGGTCGAGCCTCATTCGCCGCCTTGCTGGCCGACCGCCTGGCCAGCGTGTGCCGGCGGTTCCTGGGCCCGCGGCATGGAACCCTGCGACCAACACCCCGAGCCGCTGCCGCGACCCCAACTCTTTCGGCCCGGTCCTCACCCAGCTTCGCCGACGCGCTGGCGAAGCAGGCCCCCCCGTCCACACACCCCCCAACGCCGGTCCCTGAGTCAGACGCCGACCGCCGGCCAGGCCTCAATGCCGGGCTCCAGCAGATCCCCGGGCTGACGCCGACCCAGCGCTCGCAGATCGCCGCCGGATTGGCCTCTCCGCCGCCTCCGCCTCCGAGCGGGAACGGCCTGAGCGCCCCGGGGAGCCAACCAGCTGCCGGCCATGCCCACGGCCATCCAGCCGGCCCACGCCCAAGGTCACTCCAACTGGGGGCTCGTGATCCTGACACTGGCGGTGATCGCTGGTCTGGCGGCGGCGCTGGAGCTCCCGAGACGGGTCAGCAAGGCGAGGGCGAGATGACGGCCCGCATCGTGGCCCGAGAGCGGCAATCTTGGCCCGGCGCCAAGCTCGTCCGCCGGGGTTGGGCTCGGGGCGCCGTCGTGGCCGTCGGGCTCCTGGCGGGCGCCCTGCTGGCGAGCTGCACCGGGCGCGCCCACCACCATGACGGCCCACGCCGGTTTCCCCGACATCGGAGCGCTGGCTCCCGACGCGCCGGTCGAGGTGGCCGACATCACCGTGGGGCACGTGACGGGCATGCACCGTGTCGGTGACCACGCCTCGGTCGACCTGACCATCAACCGCAGCGCCCATGTGCCGGCCGCGGTGTCGGCCCACCTGACCCAGACGTCGCTCATCGGCGAGACGATCGTCTCCCTGCAGCCCATCCAGGGCCAGCCCCCCACTCCCACGCTGGCCGACGGGGCCACCATCACCAACACCCAGGTCGACCCGGGGGTGGAGCAGCTGGTGCAGGCGGGCACGAACTTCATCGGATCCCTGTCCGCCGACGACCTCGCCACGACGCTCCAACAGGGAGCCCAGGCCTTCGGAGACCAGGGGCCGGCCCTGCACCAGTTCGTCGACAACCTCAACACGGTCGTCGCCGGCTACGCCCAGCACTCGGGCACCCTGACCCAGCTCATCAACAACGTGGCGCAGGTGTCCGCCCAGCTGGCGCCGTCGGCCCAGGCCAACGCCCAGGCCCTCAGCAACTTCGCCGTCACGACCAAGGAGCTCAACGACCAGAGCAACCGGCTGGAGGGCCTCCTCACCCGGCTGTCCCAGGTGTCGACCCAGAGCGTGAGCCTCATCGGCTCCTACTTCCCCCAGATCAACGCCGATTTCAACGGCCTGCTGGCCACCGTCAACCAGGTGGCCCAGCACCAGAACGACCTGTCGGACGTGCTCGGACAGTTCCCCATCTTCCTCAAGGAGGGCAAGGTGCTCATCCACCCCGATCAGAGCTTCTCCCAGATCCCGGTCGTCTTCGACACAATCACCTGCGGTCTGCCCACCCAGATGGGCGGATCCGACCCCAACAACCCGCTCACGTCCTGTCACGGAGCGGGGTAGCCATGGTCATCTCGACCCGATCAAGATCAACCTGGTTGTCTTCTTCGTGGCCGCCGCCGCCCTGGCCACCTACGGCTACCTGTCGGTGCTGCACAACCCGTTCAAGCACGAGACGACGTGGTCGCCTACTTCCCCTCCACCGCCGGGCTCAGGGATCAGTTCTACGTGACGGACAACGGGCTGGTCGTGGGGGCAGTGAAGTCCGTCCAGCTGGCGGGCGACCGGGTCAAGGTCACCATGGCCATCCAGCCGGGCCAGCAGATAGCCAACAACGTGCAGGCCCAGATCGTGCGGGCGAACCCACTCGGTGAGCAGGCAGTCGACCTGCTCCCTCCACCGGGGGCACCGCCCAACGCCACCCTGGTGCACGATGGCGCCATCCTCCCCACCGCGCCCGACCCCACCCCGCCCGACGTGGGCCAGGTGGTCGACACCGCCGACCGTCTGTTCGGGGCCATCCCGACCGGCGACCTCAACAGCTTCGTCCACGAGCTGGCCGTGTCGCTGAACGGCCGCGGAGACGACATCCACACCCTGATCTCGGCAGGGGACCAGTTGGCCCAGGAGCTCAACGCCAACCAGGCCCAGTTCCAGACGCTGCTCAACAACGCCCCGCCGTTCTTCGACACCCTGTCGGCCAACGGGCCGGCCTTCAACCAGGCGCTGGCCAACACCGAGGTGCTCACCCAGGTCCTGGCCCAGCACAGCCACGACATCGTCAACCTCATGAACAACGGGGCCACTGCCGCCAGCGTGATCCAGAAGCTGGTGCTGGACTCCCGACCCAACCTGGCCTGCCTCACCCACGACCTCGCCGACTTCACAAGCAACGTCGCCCAGCCGGCCAACCTGTCCAACCTGGCCCAGCTCTTCGCCGGGGACACCAAGTTCGCCACCACGCTGTCCACGATCGGGGTCACCCAGTACCCGCTGGGGCCGAATGCACCCTCGCCGGGACCGACCGAGCAGCTGCGCATTCACATCCTCCTGCCGCCCCCCTTGAACGGCGGTCAGAACTACCAGACGACGCGCAATCTCCCTCCCGCCTACCTGGCCCCCGGTTACAACACCGAGTACGGCGCCGGTGTGGGGCCGGCGACACAGGCCACACCGCCCCAGCCGCCCTACTACTCGGGGAGCCCGCCGCAACCGGCCCCCGCGTCGGCCTCCCAGGTCCGGGGCGGCGGTCCCCCGGTGCCGGGCCCGGGCGTGCCGTCGGCCGCCCACCTCCCGTCCGAGGGCTCGATCGCGGCGCTCCCCCTGCTGCTGGTGGTCGTCCTGTCGGGAGCCACGCTGGTGCGCAGACGGCCACGGATGGAGGATTTTCGGGTCCCCGAGGAGAAGTTGAAGAGGCGCGATTCCATGTTTGGACGACTCGGGTTCCTCCGTCGCACCATCGTCACGCCACTTGATCGGAGACAGACATGAGCAACCGCGGAGTCCAGGGCGTACGGGTCGTCGGCCCCGGCTCTCGTCCCGGCGGGCGCCAACCATCCGACGGCTCCAGCGAGCCCAGCGAAGACAACGGCTTCGACGCGGCCGAGGCGGCTGCCCTGGCGAGCCTCGACACCACGGCCGAGCAGCCATCCTCGGCACCGACGGCGGGAACTCAGGCGGAGACCCAAGACCATGTCGAGACCGGTGCCGGAGGCGATGAGCCGGCACAGAAGCCCGCTCCGAGCGGACGACGCTGGCCGTTCCGCGTGGCGACGGCGGTCGCGGTGCTGGGCGTCGCCGGCACGATCGGCTTCGGCTACGGGTACCTCCACCTGAACGGTCAGCAAAGCGACGTCTCTGCCGCCAAGAAGCAGGCCCAGAACTACATCGTCGCCTTGACCAACTTCGACCCCAAGGGCCTCGACAACGAGATCAACAAGATCCAGTCCTATACCACGGGCAACTTCAAGAACAGCATCTCCCAGTTCTTCAGCAACCAGGTTCGCCAGACGCTCCTGTCGCGCAACGCCGCCAGCCGGGGCCAGGTCCGCGCCATCTACCCGCAGTCGAACAGCGGCGGGCGGGTCAGCTTCTTCGCCGTGGTGGACGACACCATCGCCAACAACCAGCTCTCGGCCCCCCAGTCGGACGAGATCGACATGACCGTGGACATGGTCAAGACTTCGCAGGGCTGGCGGGTGGCCAACAACACCTTCCTCCAGTCGCCGCTGTTCAGCCCGACGCAGTCCGGTAGCGGGGGGTCGGGCACGACACCCACCCCGAGCACCACTCCGTAGCGCCAGGCGCGGGCACACCGGCCTGGACGTGCCCGCCTGCGGCGTGGGGCTGACGTCGAGCCGACCGGATCACGCCGTGGCCTGCTTGGCCAGTGCGCCCAGGTCGGCGCCCACCTTGCGCTCGTGCCGGCCCTTGTCGAACGAGCGGATGCTCACGTCGTGCCCAGCAGCTTCCTCCCGCAGGGCCCGAACGGTGCACCGGTCCTGCGGACGGTGCACGAACGGATCCATCGCGTACCAGCGCACCGCGTTGCGCCACGCCATCTGGTGGATCTCGTCGTCGGGCACGGCGTCGGCGGCCTTCGCCAGCTCCTCGGGCGCATCAGGCCAGGACGAGTCGGAATGGGGGTAGTCACACTCCCAGGCGATGTTGTCCATGCCGATCAGGTGCCGGAGCTGGATGCCCACCGGATCCGCGATGAAGCAGGTCAGGAAGTGCTCGCGGAACACCTCGCTCGGAAGCCGTCCACCGAAGTCCTGGCCCGTCCACTGGTGGTGCATCTCGTAGGTCCGGTCCAGGCGGTCCAGGAAGTACGGGATCCAGCCCGTGCCACCCTCGGACAATGCGATGCGGATCGCCGGGAAGTCCTTGATGACCCGCGACCAGAGGAGGTCCGCCGCGGCCGAGCAGATGTTCATCGGTTGGAGAGTGATCATGACGTCGACCGGCGCGTCGGGGCTCGTCACGGTCAAAGAGCCCGAGGATCCCAGGTGAATGGACAGCACGGCTCCCTCGTCGCACAGTGCCCGCCACAGCGGGTCCCACACGGGGTCGTGGAAGCTCGGGAAGCCGAGCGCCGCCGGGTTCTCGGTGAAGGTCAGCGAATGGCACCCCTTCGCCGCCACCCGCCGCACCTCGGCGGCCGCCAGCTCAGGATCCCAGAGGACCGGCAGGGCCATGGGGATGAACCGACCGGGGTAGGAGCCGCACCACTGCTCGATGTGCCAGTCGTTGTACGCCTGGACCACGGCGAGGGCGAGGTCCTTGTCCTGGCAGGCCGCGAAGAGGCGGGCGCTGAAGCCGGGAAACGACGGGAAGCACATCGACGCGAGGACGCCGCCGGCGTTCATGTCCTTGACCCTCTCGTGGACGTCGAAGCACCCCGGGCGCATCTCGTCGAATGCGGTCGGATCGACCCCGTACTCCTCACGCGGACGACCGGCCACCGCGTTGAGACCGACGTTCGGGATGACTGCGCCATTGAACGTCCACACGTCCGAGCCACTGTCGGTCCTCACCACCCGTGGCGCCTCGTCCTGGTAGCGCGCCGGCAACCGCCCCTCGAACATGTCCGGCGGCTCGATCAGGTGGTCGTCGACGCTGACCAGGATCAGATCCGCTGCATCCATGGCGCCCTCCTCAGAGACGGCTGGGAAACAATTCCACGATCCAGTGACGATCATCGCGCTGACGGTCCACGACGAGGCGCGTGTAGTTTCCCCGCCGTCTCTAGCTGACCACGCCCTCGGCTCGCAACGAGTCGAGCTGTTCGTCGGTGAGGCCTAGGTCCTTGCGCAGCACCTCGACGGTGTGCTCTCCGAGCCACGGGACCCTCGTCTCGGGCCCCCGAGACACCTGGCTGAGCCGGACCGGGTTGCCCGGAGCCAGGACCGGTTGGTCGACCCCGTCCGACCGAGGCATCTCGACCAGCATGTCCCGGGCAGCCACGTGGGGGTCGTGGACGACTTCCTCGTCGCTGAAGCACGGCCCGGCGGCGATGCCCGCGGCGGCCAGCGCCTCGCAGGCCTCCAGCTTGGTGAGCGACGCCGCCCAGCCCTCGATGGCCGGACGCAGGACCTCGTCGAGATGGTCGACCCAACCCTGGCGGGTCGCGAAGCGCGGATCGGACGCCCACTCCGGGTGGCCGATGAAGTCGACGAGCTTGGCGAACTGCCGCTCGCGGGCGACCTGGAGGATGAACCAGCCGTCCCTGGCCCGGAACCCGTCGAGGATGAGGGGGCCGATGTCGCCGCCGCTCATGCCCATGGACCAGAAGTTGGTCACGACGTCGGTCATGGCGATGGTGGCGTCCAGCATGGCCACGTCCACCTGCTGGCCTTCACCGGTCCGGTCACGGTCACGAAGAGCAGCGAGGACACCGACGGTGGCGAACAGCGCTGTACCCAGGTCCCCCAGCCCGCCCACCGGCGCCACCACCGGCGGCTCGTCGCCGGAGCGCTTCATCTCGTAGATGCCCGACATGGCCTCCACGATCGGGGCCAGCGCCGGCCACCCGGCATAGGGGCTGGCCCCGTCCCCGTTGCCCGCGACGGGGCCGAAGCCGGAGACCGACGCATAGATCACCGCCGGGTCGACCGCGGCGAAGTCCTCGTAGGCGAGGCGGAGGGCACGCATGGCTCCCGGCCTCAAGCTCTCGGCTACAACGTCGAAACCGGCGGACAGCCTCAGTACGAGGTCTCGACCGCGCTCGTCCTTGAGGTTGACGCACACACTGCGCTTGTTGAGGTTGTTGCGAAGGAACGTCGCCCCCACGGGGCGGTCCCAGGGGTCGGTCACCATCGGCGCCGATGTCCGGCCCAGGTCGCCCATCAGTGACTCGACCTTGACCACTTCGGCCCCCAGGCGGGCGAGCAGCTGGGTGGCGAAGGGCAGGGCCTGCATCTGCTCGAAGCTCAGCACCCGGATGCCGTCGAGCGGCTTTCCCCGGCCGGCCACGCCCGCGTTGGCGATCTCACCCAGTCGCATCGTCGTACACTATATACGAGGGTGCCGATCGACCGAAGGGCTCCCTCGCCGTTCGTCTATAATATGCGATGTGGCGGTACAGGAGCTGACCCGCAGTCCCCCGGCTCATGACAATCCACATCAGGACGGCACGTGGCCGCACTCCCGCCAGGCGGCGACCGACCAGTTCGGCCATCTCGACCAACCCGTGATCGATCGGATCGCGCGAGGTAACGCCATCGACCTCCTCGGCCTGCCCTCTGCCGCAGACGGGCACTAGCGTCGGGGAAGATGGCTGAACCGGGGACCATCAGCGAGGAGGGCCTGGCCCGCCTGCGAGCCCGCATCGGCGTGCCCGAGCCTCACCCACAGCCGCCCCACTACCTACGACCGGACGCCGACGCCTTCCGACACGTCGCCATCGCCTACGGGGACGACAACCCGCTGTGGTGTGACGCCGACTACGCCGCCGATACCTGCTGGGCCGGGGTGATCGCCCCGCCGCCCCTTGTGGGCGGCGACACCCTCATCGGAGAAGACGAGGTGCGCGCCGTCGCCCCCGAGCAGATCGAGCTGATGAAGGGCGACCCGCTTCGTGGAGTCCACGCCTTCTACTCCGGCAGCGCCCGGGAATGGTGGGCCCCCCTGAGACCCGGGCTGCGGGTCTTTCGTCGCAACGCCCTCGTCGCCGTCCTGGACAAGCCCAGCGACTTCGCCGGTCGGGCCGCACACGAATGGACCAGCCAGGTGTTCAGGGACGAGACCGGGACCCTCCTGTCGGGTCAGCACCGGCTCATGATCCGCACCGAGCGCAGCGAAGCTCGCTCTCGGGCGAAATACGAGGACACCGAGATCAAGCCCTACACCGACGATCAGATCGCCGAGGTCGAGTCGCAGTACGCGGCCGAACGACCGCGGGGGGGCGAGCCACGCTGGTGGGAGGACGTCGCCGAGGGCGACGAGGTGGGGCCGCTGGTCAAGGGTCCGCTGACGATCACCGACATGATCTGCTGGCACGTGGGCATGGGCATGGGCCTGTACGGCGTCCAGCCCCTGCGCCTGGCCTGGCGCAACCGCCAGCGCATCCCCAGGTTCTTCCACCGCGACGAGCTGAACATCCCCGACGTGATGCAGAGGGTGCACTGGGACCCCGAGTTCGCCCGCAGCTCTGGCAACCCGGCCACCTTCGACTATGGGCGCATGCGAGAGACGTGGCTCGTCCACATGTGCACGGACTGGATGGGAGACGACGGCTGGCTGTGGAAGCTCGACTGCGAGTTCCGCCTGTTCAACTACGTCGGCGACACCCAGTGGCTGCGAGGAACCGTGACACGGCGCTACCTCGCCGAAGGTGATCGCCCGGCGGTGGATCTCGAGCTGCGGGCGGACAACCAGCGGGGTCAGCTGACAACTCCCGGTCACGCGACCATCCTGCTCCCGAGCCGGCAGCACGGGCCCGTGCGGCTACCCGAGCCACCCGGTGGCGCCACCGACCTCCAGGGCGCCCTCGAGGCCATCGCCGAAGGATTACAGGACCGATGACGGGACGGACCTACAACGGGGTCAGCGGCCTCCAGGTCCGGCTGACCGAGGACGGCATCCTTCGTCTCCTGCTCGATCGCCCCGAGAAGCGGAACGCGTTGAACGACGAGATCGTCGCCGCCCTCATCGAGGTCGTCGAGGCGGCCGGGCGTGACGAAGCGGTGCGGACCATCCTCATCGGTGGCACGGGCGACCACTTCTGCGCCGGCTTCGACATCGTGGGGCGCAACGCGGAGGCAGGAGATCGCCGACCTCGGGTCGGCAGCATCCAACGCCGGGTGCCTTCGCAGGCGCACCGCCTCATACCCCTGGTGGCCACTGTCCAGACGCCGATCGTGTGCGCGGCGCGGGGGTGGGTGGCGGGCATCGGCCTCCATCTCGCCGTGGCCGCCGACTTCGCCGTGGCCGCCGACGACGCCCAGCTCTGGGAGCCCTTCGCCGAGCGGGGCTTCACCCCCGACAGCGGGGGAACGTGGTTGCTCCCGCGCCGGGTGGGCGAGGTACGGGCTCGGGAGCTGCTGCTGCTCGGTCGCCGGCTCGATGGTGCCGAGGCCCTGGCGTGGGGAATGATCAGCCGGGTCGTCCCGTCGGCTGAGGTCGACGCCGCGGCGGACAAGCTCGCGGCCCAGCTGGCCGCCGGACCCACCGTGTCCTTGGGGCTCACCAAGTGGCTGATGCATGCCGCGGCCGATGCGCCGCTCGAGAGCCACCTCCGAGACGAGGCCTTCGGCCTCGAGCTGTCGTCGCGAAGCGAGGACTTCCGCGAGGGTCTCGCTGCCCTCAAGGAGCGGCGCGAGCCACGGTTCAAGGGGCGCTGAGCGATCCGTGACTCACGTCGACGCAGACCTCGGGCACCGCTTGCCGATCGATCGCGACACCGGTGTCGACGAGGTCGCAGAGGCCGTTCGGGCCTGGATCGGCGACCACCTGCCCGTCCCGTGGAGAGAGGCGGCCGAGCGGGGAGGGCGAGCCGCCATACGCAAGGTGCGCTCGCGGGAGGACTACCAGGCCTGGTATCCCTTGTTCGGCCGCTCCGGCATGGTGGTCCCGACGTGGCCGGCCGACTACGGCGGCCTCGACGTCAGCGCCGCGACCGCCCGGGTGATCGACCGTGAGCTGTCGCCATACAACCTCGGCCGGCTCAACCCCCTGGGGCTCAACCTGGCCGCCCCCGCGCTCTTCGCCCACGGCACCGAGGCACAGCGGCTGAGGTTCCTTCCTCCGATCGTGCGCAACGAGGAGACCTGGTGCCAGCTGTTCAGCGAGCCGGGGGCCGGATCCGACCTGGCATCACTCGTCACCAGAGGCGAGCGCGATGGCGACGAGTGGGTGATCACGGGCCAGAAGGTGTGGACCACCTGGGCTCACCGCTCTGACTGGGGCGTGCTCCTGGCTCGCACCGATCCGCTCGCTCCGAAGCGCAAGGGCATCACCTACTTCCTCCTTCCGCTGCACCAGCCGGGCGTGACGGTGCGCCCGCTCCGCCACCTGGGTGGGGAGGTCGACTTCAACGAGGTCTTCCTCGACGGGGCCCGGACGCTCGACAGCCGGCGGGTCGGGGAGATCGGCGACGGTTGGCGGGTCGCCGGGGCGACGCTCTCCGGCGAGCGCCAGATGGTCTCGGGATCGGGCTCGGGCGGTGTCGACCGCATCGGTGGCCTCGGCGTGGACCACCTGATTGAGCTGGGAGCCCGGACCGGCCGCACTGCGGATCCGGTCGTCCGCCAGGAGATCGCCCGCCTCTACTCCGAGGAGCGCATCCGGGGCTGGACGAACCAACGGGTGCGAGCCACGGTCAAAGCAGGCCGGGCGCCGGGGCCGGAGAGCTCGATCGGCAAGGTGCACCAGGGCGCGCTCAACAAGCGGGTCCAGCTCCTCGCCAGCGACCTGCTGGGTCTGGGCGGACAGGCCTTCGCCGCTGAGTCGACCGAGTACGCCGCCTCGCTGCCCCGCGAGGTGCGAGGAATGCTCCGCAGCCTCGCCAACACCATCGAGGGCGGCACGACCGAGGTCAACAAGAACATTCTGGGCGAGCGGGTGCTCGGCCTCCCGAGGGAGCCGGACCCCTGGCAGCATGCCCCTTGGCGCGACATCCCCCGCAACTGATGAGGTACGCCTCGCTGGCGCTGGAGACGCAGGGCCCCGTGGGCTGGCTCATCTTCGACCGCCCGGCGGCCGGCAACGCCATGGACGCGACGATGCTGGGCGAGCTGGAGACGGCATGGCAGGAGCTCGACGCCGATCCCGCGGTCCGCGTGATCGTGAACACCGGGGCCGGCAGGGCCTTCCAGACCGGCCTCGACATGGTCCAGCTGACGGGGGACCCCGACGCACTTCGACTGCAGTCGCGACGCACAAAGCGGGCCGAGCTGCGGCTCACGGCCTGGCACAACCAGGTATGGAAGCCCGTGATCGCGGCCGTCAACGGCACCTGCGCCGGTGGTGGGCTCCACTTCGTCGCCGACGCGGACATCGTGATCGCCTCGTCCAGCGCGACCTTCCTCGATGCACACGTCTCCGTCGGACAGGTGACCGCCTACGAGGCCATCGGGCTCCTGCGCAAGATGCCGGCCGAAGCCGTGATGCGCATGGCCCTGGTCGGACGCCACGAACGGATCTCGGCCCACCGGGCCCTGGAGCTGGGCATGATCAGCCAGGTGGTGGATCCGCCCGAGCGGCTACGCGAGGAGGCCCAGCTCCTGGGAGAGAAGATCGCCCGCAACTCCCCCGCGGCCATGGCCGCCACGAAGCGGGCGCTGTGGCAGGCCCTCGAGCTCGGGCTGACCGACGCCTGCAGGGCAGGGGCGAAGGAGCTGGCGTCGATGTGGGGACACCCCGACCAGGACGAGGGCCCCCGGGCCTTCGCCGAGAAGCGCGAGCCGGTGTGGCAGCCGCTCGAACAACACGACCCACCCACCCGATGAGGAACGCCTGATGGACTACTCCGGCTTCGAGTGCCTGAAGATCGAGCGGCAGGGCCCCGTCGGGTGGCTCATCAACAACCGCCCGGGCCAGCTCAATGCCATGTCGGCCGCTATGCGCGACGAGTTCGCGGTCGCCTGGCGGGAGCTCGACCGCGATCCCGAGGTGCGGGTGATCGTGCACACCGGGGAAGGGCGCGCCTTCCAGACGGGTGTCGACGTCACCGAGATCGCCACCGACGGCGTCGGCATGGAACGGTACCGCCAGTCGGTCGAGGAGTTCGACCTCCACTTCACCGCGTGGCACCAGGAGGTGTGGAAGCCGGTCATCACCGCCGTCAACGGCATTTGCGCGGGCGGAGGATTTCACTGGGTTGCCGACGCGGACATCGTCATGGCCGCCAGCGACGCGCAGTTCTTCGACCCGCACGTGTCGGTGGGACAGGTGGTGGCGCTCGAGGCCATCGGGCTCCTGCGCAAGATGCCGGCCGAAGCCGTGATGCGCATGGCCCTGGTCGGACGCCACGAACGGATCTCGGCCCACCGGGCCCTGGAGCTGGGCATGATCAGCCAGGTGGTGGATCCGCCCGAGCGGCTACGCGAGGAGGCCCAGCTCCTGGGAGAGAAGATCGCCCGCAACTCCCCCGCGGCCATGGCCGCCACGAAGCGGGCGCTGTGGCAGGCCCTCGAGCTCGGGCTGACCGACGCCTGCAGGGCAGGGGCCAAGGAGCTGGCGTCGATGTGGGGACACCCCGACCAGGACGAGGGCCCCCGGGCCTTCGCCGAGAAGCGCGAGCCGGTGTGGCAGCCGCTCCCGGGCCGCTGAGGGCAGCGAAGGGTGACGACCGCCGGCGAGCTCCTGACCCGATGGCTGGTTGTGCAAGGCATCGACGCCGTGTACGGAAAGCCGTTGCCCGGCCTGACCGTCGTGGACGTAGACGACCCGGACGTGGCGACCCAGATGGCCGCCGCCCACGGGCGGGTGAACGGCGTCCGGGCGCTTGCGCACCTCGGCCACGGCCGCTTGCTCGTCGCCAGCCCGGAGCCGTCGGCACCGGAGCTCGCCATCACCGACCCGAGAGATCTGCTCGAGGCGGAGTTGTCCCTGGCTGGCGGGGCGCTCGTCCTCCGGTTGGACCTCGACCTCGACGCACCGGCGCCTGACGCGATTCCGCCTGCGCCGGTCCCTGTCGACCGCTGGAGAGAACCCGATCCATACGACCTCGAGGTGATGACGGCGGCCCGGTCCCCGGTCCTGTTCGCCGGCCCGGATGTCATCCGGACCCAGGCAGTGCCGGGCCTGAGCGCCCTGGCCGCCAGCGCCAACCTTGGCGTGCTCAATACCTGGGGGGCAAAGGGCGTGCTCGACTGGAGGAGCCGGCATCATTGGGCCACCGTCGGCCTGCAGGCGCGTGACTTCGAGCTCGGCGGGCTGGCAGGTGCCGACCTCATCGTGGCCACGGGCCTGGACACCGACGAGTCTCCGGACGAGCGCTGGCACCTGGCCCCGTCGATCGTCGCGCTCCCCTGCTCCCTCGGTCCCCTCGCCGAGCGGTGGAGGCGGCCACGCCTCGATCTCGCCGTGCCCCCGCTGCGAGCCGGGCTCGCCGCCGTCACCCAGGAGGGCTGGTTGGCCGACGCGGTCCCTCTTGCCCCGACCCGTGTCACCCTCAACTACGGCCAGAGCCTCGGCCCCGGTGGGCTCGTCGCCGCGGACCCCGGCGTTGCCGGGTACTGGGTGGCACGCACGTTTGCGACGACCGAGCCGGGCGCCGTCCACGTCCCTGCTCACGCCGATGCTGTCGGCTTGGCGCCGGCCTGCGCACTGGTCGCCCGGCTCCGCCGTCCTTGTCGCGCCGTGCTGGCCGTGGTGGACGGTCCGTTGGCTGCGCCGGTCCATGCCGTGCTGGAAGCCGCCGATCGCCTGGGAGTCAGCCTTCCCGTCGAGGTCTGGGACCCGTCCGGACCGGCGCTGGCGGCTGCCGATCACCTGGATCGCCTGAGGCGGCTGGCCGTCGCCGAGCGACCCAAGCCGGTCTCATTGGCGACCGACACGGCGCAGCTGAGCCGCATGGTCGACGTCGCGGGTCCCGTGGTGGCGTGGGGCGGGTCCCTGCGGCGCAGCTCATGACGAACCTGGCATCGCTGCTCACGGACCACCCGTTCTCCGACGACGAGCCCTTGCTGCACGCGGCCGACCGGGCGGTGACGGCGGGCGATGCCCGGCGCGCTGGCGCGTCCCTGGCCGATGACCTGCGAGAGAAGGGGCTCCATTCCGGTCAGGCCGTCGCCGCGCAGCTACCGAACGGCCCTGAGGCGGTCATCGCCATGCTCGGCACCTGGATGGCCGGTTGCGTGTGGGTACCGGTCAACTCTCGATCTCCGTCCCACGAGGTCGATCGCGCCCTCGACGTGACCCGGCCCGCGGCCCTGCTCGACCAGTCGGGCCTGACTCCCCGTCGAGACGCCCGCACCTATGACCCCGGAGTCGGGTTCGTCCTCTGGACGTCGGGGACGACGGGCGAGCCCAAGGCCGTCCTGCACACACACGACGCCTACCTCGAGCTCATCGACCGTGTGCTCGGTCCCCTTCGGGGAGGATCCGGCGATCGCTCCCGCCCTCCCACTCCCAACCTGATCCCCGTGTCGCTCGCCCTCAACGCCGGTATCTACAATGCGCTCTTCGGCCTGCGGGCGGGCGCGGCCCTCGTGATCATCGACAAGTTCGAGGCGAAGGAGTTCGCCGGGTTGGTACGGCGGTTCGAGATCCGCTCCACGGTGCTGCCGCCGGCCGCCATCACCATGCTCAACGACGATCCCGAGATCGCCGACCTGTCTCCTCTCAAGTACGTGCGAAGCATCACCGCCCCGCTCTCGCCGCTGCAGGCCCGGCGATTCACCGAACGATTCGGTGCCTTCGTGTTGAACGGATACGGTCAGGCCGAGATCGGAGAGGTCATCGGCTGGACCGCGGCGGACGCCAAGAGCTTCCCCGAGAAGATCGGTGCCGTAGGCCGCCCCCATCCGGGGGTGGAGATCAGGATCGCCGGGGACGATGCCCGGGTCCTGGAGCCCGGTAAGACCGGGCGCCTCCACGTACGGCCACCCAACCGGGCGCTCGGCTATGCAAGCGGCGGCGACCTCGACGACCGTGTGGACGCAGACGGCTACGTCGACACGGGCGACATGGCCCGGATCGACGGCGATGGGTTCGTCTGGATCGAGGGACGGGTCAGCGACGTCATCAACCGGGGCGGCAACAAGGTGTTCCCCGCCGACGTCGAGGAGGTGCTACGGCTCTCCCCAGCGGTGACAGATGTGGCCGTCGTCGGAGCTCCCGACGACCGTCTGGGCGAGGTGCCGGTCGCCTTCTACACCGGCGACACGGCCACAGCCGGGGAGCTGGAGGCTCTGTGCCGCGACCGCCTGGCGCCCTACAAGGTGCCGGTCACCTTCCAGCACGTGAGGGCGCTGCCTCGAAACGAGACGGGCAAGCTGCTGCGGGCCGAGCTCGCCTCACAGGCGATCGTCGAGCCCTAGCTCAGGCGGCACCCAGCTCGGCTGGCGTCTCTCCTTGAAGGCCAGATATCCCTCACGCGCCTCGGGACCCCGCACGCTGGCTGCCATTCCTATCCGGTCGTACAGGCCGTAGTACCCGTCCAGGGTGCGCTTGACGTCAGAGCGCGCGCCGGGTGCCGTCCGTGCGCACGCGATGAGCACCTCTGTCGCCGCCTCGAGGAGCTCTGCGTGCGGTACGACGCGCGAGACGAGGCCCCAATCGACCGCCTCGGCGGCACTCAACCGACGTCCGGTGAACATCAGGTCCCGGGTGCGGGCCGGCCCTACCTGGCGGCAGAGGATCTGTGCGTAGTGCGTGTCGGCGATCCCGCGGTACAGCTCCGGCACGCGAAACGTGGCTCGATCGCTGACGACGGCGACGTCGCTCAACATGGCGATGACGAGCCCTCCCCCCTGACAGATCCCGTTCACCGCGGATACCACCGGTTTGCGGGCCTGGCGAAGGGCGTCGAACGGGGTGACCTCCATGTGCAAGAGGCGCGAGAGGTCGCCCCAATCGTCCTCGTCGGACCCTCCGAGGTCCCCCCCGGGGATGAAGACGTCGCCGGTGCCGGTGACGAGCAACCCCGCCAGGCCGTCGTCGGCGTCGACGTGGTTGGAGGCGTACCGCACACCGAAGTACATGGCGGGTGTCATGGCGTTCCGGCTCGCCGGCCGGTCGACGATGCATCGGGCGAAGGGCCCGTGGCGCTCGAAGTGCAAGTACCCGGTGCCCAACCAGTCGCCACGAGGCGGTCCGCTCTGGAGGCTGTCCTTCACCTGAAGTGTCTCCCCGGTCGTTCGCGCCGGTCCGATCCGCGCCGGCCTATCCCACCGGCGACCGGCAGTTGATCCCCTTGCAACCTCCACGGCTACGCATGTCGATACAATATGCATCATAGCGAAAGGCTCTGAGCTGCTCTGGAGGACAATGCCCCGCACCTCGTCCGCCCCACGGTTCGCCAGACGCAGCAGTGGAACCGACGCTGCGTTGTACATCCGTCGATTGATCTTCGAGGGCGAGCTTCGTCCCGGCGAGCGCGTGCCCCAAGACGAGCTCGCCCAGGATCTCGGAATCAGCCGCATCCCGATCCGGGAGGCGCTCATCGCCCTGGAGAGCGGAGGCTGGGTGACCATCGAGCTTCACCGGGGCGCCTTCGTCACCGCGCTGGACGAGCAGGCAGTCCGAGATCACTACGAGCTCTACGGCCTCGTGTACGGATTCGCGGCCAAGCGGGCGCTGGCGCGTAAGGCACCGGGCCTGGAGGACGAGCTCGCCAAGCTGGGGGACGCGTTCAACCAGACCGACGATCCAGAGGAGCTCGAGAGCCTCGCCATCGAGTTCCACGCCGCCATCACGGGCTCGGCTCGCTCACCGCGGATCAACGTCGTGCTTCGAGCCATGTCAGGACTCGTGCCGGGCAACTTCTTCGAGCTCGTTCCGGCCGCCATCGAAGGCGAGCGCCGCGGGCTGACCGCGATCGCGAGGGCCATGAAACGTCGCGACGGAGACCGGGCCGCCACGGAGTACCAGCGGATGATGAGACGCCAGGCGGACAACGTCGTTGCCGTCTTTCGCGAGCGTGGCCTGCTCGACAGCGCTGCCTCCGACGGACCCCTGGGCACATAGATCAGAGGTCCTGCCAGTCGTCGCTCCTGTCCGACCTGCTGGGCTGGCGGCCGGTACGAAAGGGCGACAGGGGTGAGTCGACGACGAGGAACCGCTCGGACGAGGTGCACTTCTCGTGGCTGGCTAGTCGCCATCGTCGTATAGGCGTGTCGGCTCGCTCGGCCCGCTCCACGGCGGCCCATCGATCCCACGATGCGACGGCCCACAACAGGATGCACTCGGACTCGTTCGTCATGGCCGTCTCCCACGCCCCCACGAGCACCCAGCCGTGCTGCTCGTAGAGCGGCACGGCCGCGTCCCGGACGTGCTCCAGGAAGTCGCGGGAGCCGCCCTGCGGCAGATGGACCTGCTCGTGGGCGTAGACCTCGCCGCGTACGCCGTCGGCGCACAGCTCCTCGATCGTACGGGCCCACGGCGCGGGCACGAGGATCCTGTCGAGCCCGCCGCGGCGGTAGTTGGCCGCCTCAGCCCACCACTTGGCCAGCTTGGGATCCTGAAGGCCCGGGTGCTCGAACTCGTGCCCGAACGACGTCGCCAGGCCTTCGAAGCCGTCTTCCTCCCAGATGTTGAGGACCCTCGGCCAAGACGACGTGCTACCCACCACGCCCCACACGCCGTAGCAGAGCTGATGCCGCTCCTCTTGGGCGACGGGGCTCCAGTTGGCCGTCATGTGGTACATGTACCGAGCCCGATTGTGGGCGAGGATGTCGACCAACTCGTGGATGTAGACCTTGTCGTTCGTCGTCATCTCGAAGACCCCTCGCCCCAAAGGTATATAGAATACGACAATAGCCGTACCACGAAATGCCTAGCATCATTGGAGGCTCCCAGTGCGCCCCGAAGACATGGTCCTCATCAGCGTCGACGATCACATCGCTGAACCAGCGGACATGTTCGACGGTCACGTCCCAGCCAAGTACCGAGATCGCGCGCCGCGGGTCGTGACGGACGAGCAGGGCTTCCAGCAGTGGTGGTACGGCCAGATGCCCGGCCGCAATCTGGGTCTCAACGCCGTTGCGGGCAAGCCTCCGGAGATGTACAACGTCAACCCCCAGCGCTACGAGGAGATGCGCCCCGGCTGTTACGACGTGCACGAGCGGGTGCGGGACATGTCGGCCGGCGGCCAGCTGGCGGGGCTGAACTTCCCCAACTGGACTGGGTTCTCCGGTCAGGTTCTCAACGAGGGCCCTGATCGCGACGTCAACGAGATCATGATCAAGGCCTACAACGACTGGCACGTCGACGAGTGGTGCGCAGCGTATCCGGACCGGTTCATCCCCTGCGGCATACTCCCGCTCTTCGACGTCGAGCTCGCCGCTGGCGAGGTGCGCCGGCTGGCCGACAAGGGCTGTCACGCGGTCACCTACTCGGAGAACCCCGCCGCCCTCAAGCTTCCCTCGATCCACAGTGGCTATTGGGACCCGCTCTTCGCCGCCTGCTCCGATGTCGGCACGGTGCTGTGCCTGCACGTCGGCTCGTCGTCTCGCAGCGCGGCGACCTCGCCCGACGCTCCGCCCAGCGTGGCCATGAGCCTGTCGTCGGCGATGTCCATCTACTCGCTCGGGGACCTGATGTGGGCCGACTTCTGGTGGCGGTTCCCGAACCTGCGCTTCTCTCTGACCGAGGGGGACATCGGCTGGATCCCGTACTTCCTCCAACGCGCCGAGCACACCCAGGAGCGCCACGCGGGCTGGACCCGGCACAGCTTCCCGCCCGGCTCTGGTCCTGCAGATGTCTTCCGCCAGCGGGTCCTGTGCTGCTTCATCAACGACAGAGTAGGGATCAAGCTCATCGACGAGTTCAACATCGACAACGTCTGCTGGGAATCGGACTACCCCCATTCGGACAGCAGCTGGCCCCGCGGACCAGAGACACTCCAATCGCTGTTCCGACCCCTCGCCGACGACCAGATCGACAAGATCACCCACGAGAACGCCATGAGGCATTTCCAGTTCGATCCTGCGGTGGCCCGACCGCCGCAGCGTTGGAACGTCGCCGCCTTACGGGCCGAGGCCAGCGATGTCGACACCACCACGCGCGTGGGTCGCCCTCCGGACGACAGTGACCTGGAGTACTTCCAGAGCCTCAGGGCCGCACCGATGGCGCCCCGCCCCTGACCGGTGAGGCTTTCACCACCACGGCTTGCCTCCGGTGCCAGACACCGCTGTGCTGGGACCCGTGACTCGGTTGCTGGCCCACGAGAACCTCGGCGAAGCGATGACTTGGTGAATGCCTACCCCGGCGGAACGAAGTAGCCGTCAGGGTTGCAGGTGAAGCCCTGGGATGGGCTGGGAGGGATCGATCGCTGGAACTGATTGTTGCTGACCTTGACGAGCAGCCAGCAGGTAGGCGCCTTCTTGTCTGCCGGGTTGCTCGCGGCCAACAGCCCATTCGAGTCGAAGCTATGGACATTTCGCAGGGCGGCCACCACGCCGGCGCGGGTGGGGTTCAACCCGGCCGCTTGTAACGCCTGGGTGAACAGCCGGGCCGAGGTCCATCCATAGACGCTGAAGACGTCAGGTTGGAACCCAGGGTGCGTCTTGGCCAACCAGGTAAGGAACAGGTTCACCTCCGGGACGGTCTGGCGGTCTCCACCGAGGTAGAGCGCCTGCGTCTGGTCGGAAAGCATCGACTGGCCTGCACCGGGGTTGACCAGCTTGAAGAAGTTGGCGTCGTAGGACTGTCCGGGCGACCTCAGGGCCGCACCCGTGGCGTCCCGCCGCCGACCGGCGAGGTCTTCACGGTCTTACCCCAGGGCACCTGCGGCACGAAGCTCGGCCATGCGGGCCTCGTCGTAGCCGAGCACCGTGGTCAGGACCTCGTCGGTGTGCTGTCCGAGCGTGGGTGCCCGAGTGGGGGTGGGCATCGCCCGGCCGGCGACCTTGATGGGATTGGGGAGCAGGTCCGCGCCCAGCTCGGAGGCAGGGAGCCACGACATGCGGTCCTGAAACTGCGGATCCTCGGCGAGGGTCTTCGGCGAGTTGACCGGGGCGATGGGCACGTTGTGCTGCCCGGCGAACTCCATCCACTCCTGGGTGCTCCGCTCGGCGAACACCTCGACGAGGATGGCCCGCAGCTCGAGATTGCCCTTGGCGTGGTCGGCGAGCTTCGACCCGGGCCACCGCTCGAACAGCTCAGGACGGCCGACGCCCTCACAGAACGACTTCCAGAAGGCCTGCTCGGACGCCATCAGCATCACGAACCCGTCAGCCGACTCGTAGATCTGGTACCTGACCCCTTCGCGCATGCCCGCCGTGCCCGGGGGCCGCCGCTCGTAGCCGTCGGCCTTGTTGCCCGTGACCTCGGAGTCGGGGCGTTCATAGGCCCGCCAGGTCGAGCTGCGAAGCCAGTCCATGGCCGCGGCGGCGTCGGACTGCGCCACCTCCAGCTGGCTCCCCTGGCCGGTGGCCCGAGCGTTTGTCACCCCGGCCATGATGGCGAGGGCTCCGTACAAGGGACCCGCGTTGATCCCGATCGAGACGTGCTCGGGGATGCCCGGGTAGCCATCGGGCGTGCGCTCTGGCGTGACGACCCCGGCCCAGGTGTCGTAGGCGATCCCGTGGCTGGGCAGATCGCGATAGGGGCCGGTCATGCCGTAGCCGGAGATCGTGCAGAAGACGATGCGTGGATTCACCGCGCTCAGCTGCTCGAAGCCCAGACCACGGCGGGCCAGCCCGCCGGGCCGCATGGCCTCGACGACCGCATCGGCTCCCCGCACCAGGTCGAGGAAGACGCTCCTCCCCCCCTCCGTGCGGAGGTCGAGCACGACGCTGCGCTTGCCCCGGCTGAGCTGCAAGTGCATGAGCGAGACCCCGTCCACGATCGGCCAGGTCATCTCCCGGACGTAGTCACCCTGCGGCGGCTCGACCTTCACGACGTCCGCCCCTAGGTCGGCCAGCGGAGTGGTGATAGCGCCTGGTCCGAGCATCGAGCACTCCACCACCCGTAGCGATGCCAGTGGTGCTGTCAAGTGGAGCCCCTCTTGTCGCCCATCCTCGGATTGTGTCACGTCCACACCGGCTCACACAGGCCCTAGGCGACGGATGCCGACTGTGGTCTCATCGCGACCGTGCAGACTGACAGGCCTGCCGCGCCGGACTCCGTTGCTACCGAGCCCCGGGTAGGTCTGCTGCCCCACGCGATGATGCTGGACGTTGGTGCGGTCTTCTTCTGGATGGGTGTCGGTAGCGTCGTCTCCGTCCTTCTACCATTTCGCCCCATCTCGCTGCGGGATCGACTGAAAGCCCGCCGCTCACGGCTCATGGCAAACCTCGCTCGAAGCAGCTGACCATGTGGTGACCCGCGTGGCAGCGTGGATGCCTGCGTCATCGCTTCTCGTAGGTGACGCCCGCTGCCTCGGCGTCCCAGGTCGCCGGGGTCACGCCCTCGGCTCGCAGCTCGCGCTTGAGCACCCGCCCAACCGGGCTTCGGGGCAGCTGGTCGCGGAACTCGACGTAGCGTGGCAATGCGAAGTACGGCACCTGGTCCAGACACCAGCGAAACAGCTCCTCCTCGGTGATCGAGCTCTCCTCCTTGATGGTGGCCGTGACCTTGAGATCGTCCTCGGTCAGCTCGCTGGGCACGGCGTGGACGGCGACGTCGGCAAGTGCACCGTGCGACATCAGCACCCGCTCGATCTCGAAGCTCGAGATGTTCTCCCCGCGCCGCCGCAGGTAGTCGGCCTTGCGGTCGACGAAGTAGAGGTATCCGTCCTCGTCGATCCGCCCTATGTCACCGGTGTGGTACCACCAGTTCCTGCTCGTCTCCACGGTGGCCTCCGGGCGGCCCCAGTAACCCTCGAACATGACGTGCGGACGCTTGGGACGCAGCACGATCTCTCCCTCGACCCGCCGACCGACCTCGCCGTCGCCTTCGTCGAAGATCCGAGTGTCGAAGTACTCGTCGTTGATCACGCCCGCCGCGTTCGGCCGGTTGGTCGTGCCCGGCGGCTGCCAGGAGACCAGGCTCGCCTCGGTCACGCCGTAGGCGCCGCTGAAGGTCTGGATGCCGAACCGCTCCCGTACCACGCTGTCGACCTCGACGGGGAGAGGGACGGCGGCCATCAACCGGAGCGTCCGGTTGGCCTCGGGGCGTCCCGACCGTGGCATCTCCGGGCGGTCGACGTCGTGGGCAAGGAGATAGGCCATCGTGCCCAGGCTCGACGTGATGGTGGCTCCCACCCGGTTCATCTCGGGCCAGAAGCCAGAGACCGAGAACCGCCGGTAGATGGCCGAGCGTCCTCCGTAGACGAGCGCTCCGAGAACGGCCGTCGTCAACGCGTTGAAGTGGAACAGGGGCAGAGGCGTCCATACGACGTCGTCCGGCGTACGCTCCCAACAGATGCCGATCTGGCGGGCCAGGGCAGCGTGGTAGTTGTGGCTGAGCATGCAGCCCTTCGAGGGCCCGGTCGTCCCTCCCGTGTAGATGAAAGTTCCGAGGTCGGATGGCCGGCAGTCGACACGTGGCACCTCGGCGGACGCCTCGAGGAGATCGGCCCATCGGTGGACCTTGGCCCCAGCCATCGCCGGGACGTCAGCGCCGGCACCGACGTCGGCTCCCTGGTCGATCACGACGACGTGCTCGAGTCTCTGGACCAGCCCGACGACCTGGACCACGCGCTCGACCAGGTCCCGTTCCACGACCAAGACCCGGGCGCCCGAATCCTGGAGCTGGTGCCGAAGGTAGTAGCCCTTGTAGGCCGTGTTGATCGGGACGCTGATGGCGCCGCCCCGCACCGCTCCCCACCACGCCAGCAGCGCCTCGGGCGAGTTGTCGACCAGCGTGGCGACACGCTCTCCTTTGGTCGCCCCGAGGTCCCCCAGGGCGTTGCCGAGCCGATTCGCAGTTGACGCCACGCCGGCGGCGGTGAGCTTGGTCCCGCAGACGTCGAGGTACTCGCCGTCTGGGTCGTCCTCCAGTCGTCTGTCCAGGAGCTGGTTGATGGTGTGCTGCTCGTCGCTGATCCACACCGGGTCGGACATAGGACCCCTTCACTCCCTCATACCCCGGTCAGCGCCGGCGCCGCTGCTTGCGCGTCTCGTCGTCGGCGGTGAAGGCTAGATACTGTATACAGAAGGGAGTCGACATGGCAGACGACGGCACGGGGCACGAAGGCGAGGTGCGGTACGCCGAGCGGATGTTCCCCGCACCCGTCGACGACGGCATCGCCGAGGAGGACCGGGCGGTATCGACCGTCGTGTCGGGCGTGGACACGGCGAGGCTCGGTGGCTGGGAGAACGAGCGGTGGTACCAGGGCGGCGGGAAGATGGGCGAGAAGGCCGTCGAGTCCATCGTCGTCTATCCCCCGACCCGGGGACTCCAGACCCAGGGGGACCCGTTCGAGCCGGTGAAGATCGGCATCCTCATCGATATGGACCTGGGCCAGCTGCTGGCCGACTGGATCGATCCGACGATCCTCGCCATCGAAGATGCCCTCAACGAGGGCGTGTACGACCGTCCCGTCGAGATCTTCACCGTCGATGCCCGCGGGCTCCCCCGCGAGAACTACCGCAAGGTGATCGCCGGCTACCGCCGCCTCGTCGAGCAGGGCTGCGTGCTCGTGATCGGACCGATGATCTCCGACAACTCGGTGGCCCTGAGAGACACCATCAACGCAACCGGAGTCGCCTGCATCGGCTGGACCGGAGCGGTCCGCTTCTCGGGCGACTACTGCTTCACGGTCGCCAACGGCGACATCCCCATCGAGGGCCGGATGTGCGCCGGCTGGTGCGCCCAGCAGGGCCACACCGAGGTCGGGTTCTTCTGGGAACGGGGATCCTCGGGGTCCGACTACGCCGACTTCTTCCGCTCGGCGGCCCGTGACGAGGGACTGGAGATCGTGAAGGAGGTGGTGCTCGGACCGAACCCACGTGATCTCGAGCGCCACCTCGCGACCATGCGCCGCCTGGGCGCCGAAGCCGTCGTCTACCTCGGCTACGGCTACAGCACCTTCCACTTCGCCCGGGCGTTCAAGGCGATCGACTGGGACCCGCCGAGGATGATGGGAACGGCCTTCATGTTCTACTCGAACTCGAACGCGTGGGCTCAGGGCCTCGAGGGCTGGCACGGCGTCGACCAGCTCGGCGAGGACGGGGCGAACCCCAACTACGACGCCATGCTCGAGCGCTTTCACGCCCGCTTCGGCCGGACTTCGAGGAACGTCGTGGTCGCCCTGGCGTACGACTCAGCGCGCGCCGCCCTCCAGGGCATCGCAAGTGCCCTCATCGCCACGCCCCGGGATGTGAAGGACGGCCTCGAGCGCGTCAAGTGGCTGCCGTGCACCAACGGCGGGCCCGGCACCAACATCACCTTCGCCCCCTACGACCACCGTGGCTACAAGGGAGACTTCCTGACCATCCGAGAGCTACGAGGCGGCGCCCTTCACTTTCGCGGCTACTTCCGTCCGACCTGGCGCTCCAACCGGAGCTCGCCCCTGATGGAGCCTCGGTCGGGTTCGGCGATAGGTTCCGGGGAGAGGCGATCGTGAACGGAGGCCACCACATGCAGGATCCGCTCGGATACGAGGGCAAGCGCGTCGTCGTGACAGGCGCAGCGTCGGGGATGGGGCAGGCGGCCACGTCCATCCTCCTCGACCTCGGCGCCGACGTGACCGGCCTCGACGTCAAGCCGATCGACATGCCGGTCAAGCAGGCGTTCGAGATCGACCTGCGCGAGCAGGCGTCCATCGACAAGGTGGTCGGCGCCATCGGAGAGCCGCTCGATGGGGTGTTCAGCTGCGCCGGGTTACCCGGGCCGCCGTTCTCCGACCTCGACACGGTGCTAGTCAACTTCGTCGGTGCTCGGCACATGATCGAGTCGCTCGTGCCCAAGATGCCGGCCGGCTCCGGCGTGGTGACGGTGTCGTCGGCGGCCGCTGTCGGGTGGCAGCAAGCCCTGGACGCGCTGAGGCCTCTCGTCGAGACCGACGGGTTCGAGGCAGGCAAGGCCTGGATGGAGGCGCACCCTGACGCCGTCGGCTACAGCGCCTATGCCTTCACCAAGCAGCTGATGAACGTGTGGGTCTCGTCGTGCGCGGTCGATCTCATCGAGAAGGGAATCCGCCTCAATTGCATCTGCCCCGGCCCCACCGAGACGCCGATGATGCCGGCCTTCCACGCCCTGGCCGGCAAGGATCTGGTCGACATGGCCGTCGGGCCGATCGGGCGGTACTCGCGTCCCGAGGAGCAGGCCTGGGCGCTCGTGCTCCTCAACAGTCCGCGGTTGAGCTACGTCACAGGTGAGGTGTTCGACACCGACGGCGGCTTCACCGGCGCGCTGACCACCGGCCGGCAGAAGGGCTGGGGCACGTAGAAGCGTTGCCGTTCTCCGCTAGTTGACGCCGTCCTCCGGAAGGTACGAGTAGAACTGGGTGCACCACTTGCGGTGCTCGAGGATCGGCCGTTCCGACTTCGTCAGCACAGGCCGCTCCCGGTAGATCTTGTTCTCCCAGATCGGGATGTCCTGGCTCACGGCGGTGCAGAAGCTCTCCGCCGCCTTCTGACTCACCTGCTCGCCGGCTGACTTGGGCGCCGTGAAGATCCACCTGACGAGCAGGTTCTCCTCGTCGATCGGCGTGGTGCTGGAGAGGAACGTGCAGAACCCGCTCACGCGGAGCACGCCGAGCCCGAGGCCGAACCCCTCGCGGACGAAGTTGCCGTCCATGCCGACCGAGCGCTTGTAGGTCCCGTCGACGACGAACTCGTCCTCCGGGATGGCATCGGTACCGTGGACGTACTTGAAGTGGGCGTAGTCGACATTGTTCTCCGCCATCTCCTGACAGCAGCTGGCGACCTGGTACTCACGGCAGATGATCGGCGCCCACGCCGGGTCGTCGAACTCGGCTACGACTGGGACGTCGTAGAAGGGAGGCTTCTCCTCCCGGTGATGCCACGCCCAGATCATGTGGTTACGCTCCATGGTCGGGTAGGTACGCGTCGTCGCCCGGCTGGGGAGATGCTCGCTCTCGCTGTAGGGGATCTCCGCGCAGGCACCCGTCTCTCCGTCGAGGCACCAGCCGTGGAACGGACAACGGATCACCTCCCCCTCGACCCGTCCGCCGACGGCCAGGTTGGCTCCGAGGTGAGGGCAGTGGGCGTCGAGGAGCCTCGGCTCGCCCCCTGCGGTTCGATACAGCACCAGGTCCCGACCGAAGTAGAAGAGCGGCATGACCTCTCCCGCCTCGAGCTCGTCGCTGCGGGCGACGATGAACCAGCCGTTCGGAATCGGGAAGGGGAACCGCCGCCCGGCCCCTCTCGTCGCACGAGGCCGCCGAGCCTGATCGAACACCAGGTCCTGGTCGGTGGGCATGGGCAACCCGGCAAACTCCCGGCTCACCGAGCCCCGGTCGCTCTGCGGGACAGACATCGTTTCCTCCTCGACCCGAGGCCCGTGCATCCTCGGATCACTCATGCCGGAGCCGGCTCCACCGGCCGATCGCCGTGCACCTCTTCGATCGTCGGGCCGATCTCCTCGGCCAGGGCTCCGAGCTCGGCCACGTCGAGCCCGTACAGCTTCGCCGCGTTCCCACCGAGGATGCGGCGGGTCTCGTCCTCGGGAACGTTGCGGAAGCGCTCGTGGATCCAGTAACGGGTATACGGAAACGTGCCCTCCGGATGCGGGAGGTCGCTGCCCCAGAGCATGTTCCCGACTCCTACTCCGTGCCGGCGATCGATGTCCTCCTGGCCGGGCGTCGACGCCGCCAGGAAGCAGTTGCGACCGAAGTAATCGGTCGGCTTCATCGTCAGCTCCGCCCGAAAGACGTCGCCCATCTTGGCGGTGTTGTGCCCGCCGAGGTACTTCTCGTCCATCTTGGTGAGAATGTCGGGTGCCCACCAGGCGCCGTTCTCGGCCACCACGTACTTGAGCCCAGGGTGGCGCTCGAACACGCCCGACCAGATCAGCACCCACAACGGCCTGGCAGCCCACCAGTGCGCCTCGGTGGCGTAGATGGCGATCATGCCCGGCCCCTCGCCGTAGTCAGCCGGCCCTGCGCCCGAGTGTGTGTGCAGGACCATGCCGCGCTCTTGGCAGGCGCTCCACACCGGGTCGTATCGCCGGTCGTGGTACGCCGGCTGGTCGAGCCACCGGGTCGGGATCATGACCCCACGCAGGCCACGCTCGTGTGCGGCGCCGATCTCGCCTACGGCCGCGTCGATGTCGTGCAGGATGGGCACCACGGCCACGCCGACCCGCCGACCGGGTGCCTCGGCGCAGAAGTCGGCCAGCCAGCGGTTGTGGGCCATGGCACCCGCCATCACCAGCTCGGGATCGGTCCCGGCTCCACCAGCGAGGCCTGAGCCGAAGGGCGACGCCACCACCCGGCCCGTGCCGAGGACGTCGGCGTCCGGGAAGAGGACCTCAGCGGTGACGCCCTCGCCGTCGAGCACCTTGTTGCGGTAGTCGGAGTCGTAGGCCGCCAGCAGACCGCCGTCGCCACCGGTGAGCTTCTCCCACTTGGCGATGAAGTCGGAGCTCTGCCGCTCCGCCTTGGCCGCTTCGAGGAGCCCCCGCATTTCCTCCAGGTGGTCGTCGAACGCGGGTCGGTACCTGGGATCGAGGTACGTGCGGTACTGGGCGGCGGGAGGTCCGGCGTGCCCGTCGGACGAGATCACCAGATAGCGACCCATCGATCCTCCAGTCCGGGCCCCTCGGGAAGCTCCCAGGGATTCCGACGCATGCTCGAAAACATTATCAAGAAGTCTCCGGGAGACGTCAAGGACGACGGTCGGTCAGGGGTGCATGAAGCGCGTGCCGAGGCCTTCCGGCGCGGCCCCCCGTGCAAGGGCGGGCAGCTGCTCCCATCGCTCGCCCCGCCGCGCCCCGATGCCCACCAGCACGGTGCGGATCTGCTCCTCGAACGAGGGTGCGAGCTGCTCGGGGGCGCCGACCAGCTTGCGAATCTGGGTCAGCTCGCTGGGCCGCCGGCGGGCCAGGAGGCGGTGGTACTCGGCGACCGAGGACCGGCCAGCCTCGGCCTCCCTCGCCTCCCGGATCTCGCCGACGGCGACGCCCAGGGAAGTGGCGCTGACCAGGCGAAAGGCGTCGATGGCTTCGGCCGGCGAGAAGCCCTGGGCCGTCATGAGCCCGATCACCGCATCGAGATGGTCGACCATGCGGTCCATCCCGATCGAACCGCTCAAGAACTGCCCGAGAACGTCGGGGAGGGATATCAGTGCGGCACGCACATACTGCGCCCACTCGAGCAACCACACCGACCAGTGCTGGCCCCGGTCAACGGGAACCTCGATGTGGGAGGCGGCGTACTCGGCGGCCAGGCGGACCAGGTCATCACGGCTTCGGACGTGGTGGTAGAGGCCAGGCACGCTGACTCCGAGACGATCAGCAACCGCCTTCATGGTGACCCGGTCCAAGCCCACCTCGGCCGCGGTCCGAGCGATCGTCTCCTGGTCGATACGGGGAGGCCTTCCGGCCCGGCGGGGCGGGCGGTCGTTGCCAGCCGCCGTCATTCCGGAGTCGTGCCGAGCGTCGCTTATTCGGTCCTCCCTGCGTCGGGCCGGCCTCGGCCGACAGAGCCCCACGATGGTACCGAGCATCCCGTTGCGCACAGAGGAGCCAGGCAGTAGTTTCGGATATAGTATTCGAATCTGCTTCGACGAGACCGAGCTCGAACAGTATGAGGGGGCGCGGGAGCATGAGCCAGAACCGTTGGGTGAGGGAGCCTTCGGCCGAAAGACCAGAGGGCGGGGGCGGCTTCTCGCCCGTCCTGCCGTCGCTGGAGGTCGTGTACCTCACCGACCCTGACGTCCTGGCGGCTGTCATCCCGCCGCCGCTGCAGCCACCCGACGAGCCTCGGGTCCACACCCGCATCACCGAGATCGACCTTCAGTTCGGCGACTTCAACTACCACGAGATGGTCGGGTACTTCGCGGTCGATGCCGAGTACCAAGGGGAGACAGGTGAGTATCCGCTGCTGATCCCCATCGATCTCGAGCCGGCCGTCTCGATCAGCCGGGAGAAGTTCGGGGAGCCCAAGAAGCTGGCCGACATCGACCTGAGCCGTGACGGTGGGCACGTCGAGGGTCGGATGACCCGCCAGGGCGTCACATTCGTCGAGATCATCGGCGACGTGACGGAGAAGCTCGAGACACCGGTCGAGTACCCCGCGGTCCAGTGGTGGTTCAAGTTCCTTCCTGCCGTCGAAGGCGACGGCTTCGACGCCGGCCCTCTCCTCGTGAGAGTCGACCAGGTTCGTGCACCCCAGTCACTCGAGCGGGTCGAAGGCAAGCTGGTGCTGCGCGACCTTCCGAGCTGTCCGGTGGTCGACCTTCCAGTCATGGAGACCCTGTCGACCCACTGGACAACCCGGCGGGCGACGCACCATCCAAGGGTCGTGGGCCAGGTCGATGCCGAGGCCTTCAAGCCATACGCCCACAGTCGCTACGACGGCGTGCGCTGACCCGGCCGTGATGGAGAATTCGGGAAGGGCCTCTCAGACCAGGACGGGAACCTTCTTGTAGCCCCGGACCGTGCTGGTGTGGAGACGCTCGGCATGCTCGTGATCGACCTCCCACCGAGGAAAGCGAGCGAGCGTCTCCTGCAGCGCCACTCGGCCCTCGAGCCGGGCCAGAGCGGCTCCTACGCAGAAATGGACCCCGAAGCCGAAGGCGACGTGCCCGTCGGTCTGGCGATGTATGTCGAAGCGGTCGGCATCGGGGTACTTTCGCTCGTCGCGACCGGCCGATCCGGTGAGCAGCAGCACCTTCGACTGCGCCGGGATCACCTGGTCGTGGAGCTCGACGTCCCGGGTGGTCCATCGTCCCTGCACCGGAGAAGGGGCCTCGTAGCGAAGCAGCTCCTCGACGGCCCTGGGGATGAGGGACGAGTCTGTGGCCAACTCCTCCCGCTGCTCCGGGTGATCTCCCAACACGACCGCCGCCCATCCGAGAAGCCGTGCCACCGTCTCGGTGCCGGCGCTGACAAGAAGGTTGGCGAAGCTGGCGCCCTCCTCGTCAGTCAGGCGCCGCTGTGCGCCAGCCTCGTCGGTTACCTCGGCCTGGACGAGACCGGTGAGGAGGTCGTCACGGGGGTGACGGCGGCGCTCGTCGAGCTGGCCATGGAGATAGCGGTTGAGCTCGATCCCCGCTGTCAGCGAGACGTCGTTGATCATCCCGACGTCCGGCTCGATGTGGAACAAGGTGTCGATAAGCTCGAGCACGACGGCCCGGTCCGACGGCGGCACGCCTAGAAGGTGCGAGATGATCCGCGACGGCAGCTGGGCACCGAAGTCACCGAGGTAGTCGAACCCTCCTCCTCCCACTTGTGGGTCGAGGTACTCAGCGCACACCTCACGGACGCGCACCTCGAGGGCCGCCACCCGTCTGGGCGTGAAAGCCCTCGATACGAGCTGACGAAGCCGGTCGTGCTCGGGCGGATCCATGAAGATCATCATCGGGCCGGCCTCGCGCATGTCTGCGCCCATCATCTCGAGCACGGTGCCCCGACCGGAGATGTAGGTGGCGGCGTCGTGATGGGCGGCTTGGACGTCGTCGAAGCGGCTCAGCGCCCAGAAGTCGTATCGCTCGTTCCGATATACGGGTGCGTGATCACGCATCCTGCGCCAGATCTCGTAGGGGTCCGTGTCGATGCCGACGTCGAACGGATCCCAGTAGATGTCCTCGACTACGGTCAGCGGTACACCTCCACCTCGGCTGGGAGCTCGCTCAGTTCCCCCGAATCGTATCGTTCCGATCGTATATAGTAGGCGCGGACGTGGTGGTACGTCCGGCCGTCGCCGGCCTCCGGGACTCAGCCGGCAGCGGGGCGATCCTCGGCCCAGTCGACGAGAAGGCGACGACGGGTGATTCGCCAACGATCATCGTCGCACCGACGGTAGTCGTCCAGGTACCGGATGAGCATGACGTGGTCAGTGACACCCTCGGCGTCGCCGATCAGATGATGAGCCACGCAATAGACCTCGCCGGTTGCCGAAGTCTCATCGATCTCGTACAGAGAGTTTCCGACGAAGTGGAAGGTCTTGCGATATCGATCGATCAACCGAGGGATCTCGCCGAGCTCGCGCCGTCCTCGTCGCACGCGGGACGGCGCGTCGGCCTCGGGGGGGTCGTGGACGCTGAGCTCAGCATCTTCGGTGAACAGGTCCACGAGCGATCCGGCATCACGTCGGTCGACTGCGCTCGCGTAGCGGTCCGACAGCTCGCGCAGGGCGAGCCGATCGACGATCCGGCCGGAGGACGTCATGGGCGATCTCTCTCGCTTGCCGTCAAATTATCGAGCGACTTATGATAGCTCCATCGGATAAGTGCTCGAGGAGGCCAGTCCTTCGGGAGGCGACTGATGACGAGCCCCATCACGAGCTTCAACGACACGGTCGCCGTCGTCACAGGAGGCGCCTCGGGCATCGGCAAGGCCCTGTGCGCGGCGCTCCGCAAGGCCGACGCACACGTCGTGATCGCGGACGTCGAGAAGCGGGCCCTCGATCGTGCTGTCGACGAGTTGGCAACTGCCACCGGCAGAGAGCTGGTCGCCATCGTCACCGACGTCACGGACTCCGAGTCGGTCAGATCGCTTGCCGACGAGGTGTACGAGCGCTTCGGTCGGACCAATCTGCTGTTCAACAACGCCGGCGTGGGGGCTCCGGCGGCCAAGGTGTGGGAGACGACACCGAACGACTGGAGGTGGGTGCACGCCGTCAACGTCCACGGGGTGATCTTCGGCGTGCAGGCGTTCGTTCCCCGGATGATCGCCAGCGGCGAACCGGGGCACGTCATCAACACCACCTCCGGGGACGGGGGCATCACACCGATGCCGACCGCATCCCCCTACGCCGCCAGCAAGGCCGCCGTGTCGACCTTGACCGAGTGCCTCGGGGCTCAGCTCGAGGAGATCGGTGCCAACGTGGCCGCGTCGCTCTTCTTCCCCACCGGCAAGGGTCTCCTCGCCACCGGGATGTGGACCAGCGACCGCAATCGCCCTGCCAGGTGGGGGCGTGAGGTGCCCCGTCCTACCGAACCGCTCACGATCGAGGTGCTTCAGGAGAGGGCGGCAAAGGCGGGACGCGAGCTCCCGCTGCAGCCCCTCGATGAGCTGGCCGACGCGGTTCTGGACGGCATCGTTGCGGGCCGGTTCGTCGTTGCCCTCGGACCCGTCGACGCCATGGCCAACACTCTTCGCGAGCGGGCCGAGCGCTTTGCAAAGGCCGAGAACCCCGTGGGTGGCGAGCAGGGGCACGGCACTCCCCTGGCGACCTGACGACACGACACATCAGGACGCGGGCTCGGTCGGCCTATCGAGCGCGACCTTGCTGGACCCGTTTTCGGGGGAGACGTCCACAGGTCCCAGCGAGCGTCAGGCCACCTGATGGAGCTGACGCTCGACCCACTGCTCGACGTCGTGCTGGGCTTGCTTGGCAACACGGGTGTTGGCGAACAGCTCGAAGCCGTGCGGTACACCGGGATAGACATGGAGCTCGGTGGGAACACCAGCCTGCCCGAGCCGCATGGCGTAGTCGACGCTCTCGTCGCGAAACCCGTCCGCCCCGCCGACACAGATGAAGGTCGGCGGGAGACCCTTGAGATCCTCCGCCCGAGCGGGTGCCGCCTCGGCGGGCACGTCGGCATCCAGCCCGGTGAGGTACGAACGCCAGCCGAAGGTGTTGGACGCCCTGCTCCAGATCACGAGGTCCTCGTACTGGCTCGATGGCGTGATCTGGCGGTCGTCGAGCATCGGCGTCTCGAGCATCACGAACCGGATCGGTATGGCACGGTCCCGCGCCGCCAGGGAGAGCGCGGCTGCCAGACCTCCTCCTGCGCTGACGCCGGCAAGCCCCACCCGCGCCGGATCGAGGCCGAGCTCGTGGGTATGGCCGAGGACCCACTCGAGGCCCGCCAAGCAGTCCTCGTGCGCGGCGGGGAACGGGTGCTCGGGTGCCAGGCGGTACTCGACCGAGGCGCCCACGCAGCCGAAGCGCGAGCACCAGCGGTCGAGTCGCTCGTCATCCATCCCCCGGTGGCCGAGGACATAGCCCCCACCGTGCATCGAGTAGACGCAGGCTCGCGGCCCCGACGCCTGCGCTGGTCGGTGCACGCGCACCACTAGTCCCTTACCCTCGTCGACGACGTGGTCCGCTCGCGTCACTCCGGCCGATGGCTCCGTGGCCGGGACCATGTCCGAGAGCACGTCGCGGAGTGCGGGCAGGGTGGAGTCGTCGAGGGTCAGGTCGGGGAGTGCTTCGGCCAACGGCCGAAGCTCGTGGTCGAGCTCGGGCGCTGGCGCCCGGACCGACGTCATGACGCCGCTCGACTCAGTGATCGGCGAGCAGACAAGGGCACCTCCCGGACGCTCGACCTACGACCGGGCCGCAGCCCGTTCGACCGATGGCGGATATCATATGCGCAGGGGCTTGGGTGGGGGCCTCCGTCCGGGACCCCAGGATGAGCAAGGCGGTAATGTCCCCAGGCGGTGACCGCATGAAGCCGCTTCTGGCGAGCAAGCTGGCTCTGATCACAGGCGCCGGCGCCGGCATCGGGGCCGCAGCCGCGGAGCTCTACGCGTCCGAAGGCGCCGCGGTGCTCGTAGTCGACATCGACGGCGATGCCTCCGAGGGTGTCGTCAAGCGCATCGTCGCTGACGGCGGAGCCGCCACGGCGCTCACGGTCGACGTGCGCGACTCGACCCAGGTCGAGCAGTTGCGCGGCCGCGTGCTGGAGCACCACGGCCCCGTCGATGTCCTCGTCAACAACGTCGGCCATTGGGTCCACCTCCCACCCTCGTTCGCCGAGGGCACCCCCGATCACTGGCAGGCGCTGTACGAGGTCAACCTGCTCCATATCCTTCAGGTCACCCACGCGTTCCTCCCCTCGATGCTCGATCGCGCCAGCGGAACGATCATCAACGTCTCCTCGATCGAGGGCTTGCGGGGCTATCCGCCCGACAGTGTCTACGGTGCGTTCAAGGCCGCGGCAATCCATTTCACACAGTGCCTCGGGGTCGAGCTCGCGGGTAAGGGCATCAAGGTCAACGGCATTGCGCCCGACCTCACCCAGACCAAGCAGTCCGACTTCGAGCGGTTCGATCCTCCCGAGTTGCGGGACAAGTGGCCCACGTTCCTCCCGGTCGGCCGGATGGGCGAACCACTCGACCAGGCCCGGGTCCTTCTCTTCCTCGCCAGTGAGCTGTCCGACTTCATGGTCGGCCACACGATCCCCACCGACGGCGGGACGGGAGCAGCCGGCGGCTGGTTTCCGTCCTCACGTCGAAGAGGTCGGTCGTGGACCAACCGGCCATTCGATCCGTGACCTCTCGCCGGCCGCTCACCTCGCTGCCCGTCGCATCTCGGGCCTGATGGATCTTGGCCCCCTTCTCGACGCAGCAAGGCAGGACGTCGACAGCCGACCTGACCTGAGCGAACCCTACGATGACCTCCATGACGCCTCCAGACCAGCGATCGAGCCCTCACCCAGTGTCCTCCGCACCTGATCACGCCCGGCTGTGGGAGAGTGCGGTCGCATGATCGAGATCGCGGACTTCGATGCCGTTCGAGTCATCGCCTTCGATCGACCGGAGGCTCGCAACGCGTTCAACTTCGCCATGTACAGCGAGGTGGCGGAGGCGATCGGAGCCGCCGGCGCCGCTGGCGAAGTTCGTGCGCTGGTCTTGACCGGGCGCGGTTCGGCCTTCAGCGCAGGACAGGATCTGGGCGAGATGGCTCGAATCGCCTCGGGCGAGCCGAACGACGTCATCGCGGGAGGGTTCCCAGCTCTCATCGACGCCCTCCTGGGGTGTCCCAAACCAGTTCTGGCGGCGGTCAACGGAGTGGGAGTCGGCCTGGGACTGACCCTGCTGGCCCACTGTGATGTGGTCCTGATCGACGAGACCGCACGCCTGCGGGCGCCGTTCGCCGAGCTCGGCGTCCCGCCGGAGGCTGGTAGCAGCTACCTACTCCCAGCTCGCCTCGGCTGGCAACAGGCGGCGCGGGTCCTTTTGTGCGCCGACTGGATCAGCGCCAAGGAAGCCGTCGACGCTGGTATCGCCCTCCGCACGTGCGCCGAGGGCACCGTGCTGGACGAGACGATCGCGGTCGCCACGCGTCTGGCTGGATATGCCCCTGAGGCCGTCCAGGAGATCAAGCGGCTCATGCGCGCTCCCGAGCGCAGCGCGGTCGACGATGCGCTTCGGCGTGAGAACGAGGCCTTCAGCCGCCTGCTCGCCAGCGCGGCGAATCAGCAGGCCCTAGGCCGCCTTGCTTCCCGTCGGAAGTGATTCCCCGAGACACAGAGGTGACGGCACATGACCATGCCCAATGACGTCGGGATCGTCGACACCATGATCGGCTTCCCGGGCGGCGACCTGAAGGCGGTCTACCGCTTCATCACCCGGCAGACCAAGGACACGCAGTCGCGCGAGGAGTTCTCCTTTCCCGCCGAGTACATGTTCAAAGACGTGCCCGAGAAGGACGTCAGTGGCACCGACGACAGGATCGGGCTCACCCTTCGGGAGATGGACACCTGGGGCATCGACAAGGGCCTCATCGGGGTGGGCGACCCCGAGGGCGTCGCCGCCGAGGCGCTCCGCCGGCATCCCGACCGCTTCATCCCCTCGGGCAACGTCGATCCCAACGGGGGGATGGAGGGCATCCGCAAGCTCGTGCGCGACCACGAGACATGGGGGATACGTGCCGTCGGGGTCTTTCCGGCCGGCACCTTTCCCCAGGTGGCGATCAACGACAAGAAGATGTACCCCATCTACGCGAAGTGCGTCGAGCTGGGAATCGCGGTCTTCTGCTGCGCCGGCGTGCCGGGGCCCCGTCTCAAGTTCGCCCCCCAGCACGTCGAGCTCATCGACGAGGTGATGTACGACTTTCCGGATCTCGTGTTCGTCACCCGCCACGGCTGTGAGCCATGGACCGAGCTCGCCGTCAAGCTCATGCTCAAGTGGCCGGGCCTGCACTATTCGACGAGCGCCTTCGCGCCGAAGTACTACCCCAAGGCGGTCATCGACTACGCCAACACGAGGGGCGCCGACAAGATCATCTACGCGGGATACTTCCCCATGGGCCTCTCGCTCGAGCGGATTATGACCGAGCTGCCCGCCGTGAAGTTCAAGGACGACGTTTGGCCCAGGTTCCTCCGCACCAACGCCCTCCGAGTCCTCGGGCTCGACTCCTAGAGCACCGGCCTCGCCGGCTCAGGCGAACTCGAATGCCACATGGGCCGACTTCAGGCCGAACACGAAGGCATTGGGCATCTCGACCGGGCGCGTGCCCGGCACTGTCCGCAGCCGCCGCACCCGACGGACCAGCTCTTCGAAGAAGAGCCGGATCTCCATGCGCGCCAGCGCCGCCCCCAGGCAGAAATGGGTGCCGAACCCGAATGCCAGGTGGTCGTTGGGTTGGCGTGTGACATCGAAGCGCTCGGGGTCGGAGAAGTGGGTGACGTCGCGGTTGGCAGAGCTGTACATCAGGACGAGCTGCTGACCGGCGCGAACCTCCTGCCCGGCGACCTCCGCGTCTATCCGGGCCACCCGGCACATGTTGTGAATCGGCGTGACGTAGCGAATGAACTCCTCGGTGGCGACAGCGAGGTCGGCGCCCTTCCGGAGCAGGTCCCACTGGTCCGGACAGCTGATGAGGTTGAGGAGCGTCCGGGCGATGACAGTCCGCGTCGTCTCAGCACCGCCGTCGAGCAGCAGCAGGCAGTCGGAGATGACGGTGTCGACTCCCAGCACCTGGCCGTCGACATCGGTCTGCGTCCAGATCGACATCACGTCGTCGGCCGGGCACGCGGCCTTGGCCGCATGGAGCTCCGACGTGGCCTGGGCGAACTCCATCGCCGCCAACATGCCGTCGTCGTTCATGTACCGGGGACCACCGCCCAGGGCGATGGTTCGCTCTGACCACGCCTTGAGCTTGGGCCAGGCGCCCTCGCCGAAGCCGAGCAGCCAGGCGATCGTCATGGCGGGAAGCGGCGCAGCCAGCTCGTCGACGATCTCGGCCTCTCCCCCCTTGGCCTCGACGGCGTCGAACAGCCGACCGACCGTGACCCGGACGTGCTCCTCGCGCTCGGAGACGGCCCGGGGGGTGAAGCGGCGAGACACGAGACCTCGCCGCTTGTGGTGGAGGGGATCGTCGAGGCCGATCATGGCGGGGTCGGCCGGGATGTTGGGCCGGTAGCCGCCCTTCTGTTGATCAGAGCTGATGAAGACGTCCTTGCGCTTCTCGACATCGAGCACGTCCTCGTACCGCGACACGCCCCAGAGCTCGTTCGTCGCGTCCCAGTAGAGCGGAGCGTTGTCTCGCATCCAGGCGTACGTCGGGTAGGGGTTGCTGGCGTAGAAGTCGCCGTCGAGGAGGTCGATGTCCATTCGTGACATTGGCGTGACACTCTAGAACGTGTTCTCCCAAGGCTCCAGGCCGAGGCGATGGTCACGCCCGCCAGGCCATCTCAGGCGAAGCCGCCCGGGCCGCTGAGGCCGACAAAGCGGTGCGAACGCTGGCGAGCATGGTCCTCGACGCGGCGAGATCGCCGGGCGTCGCGGGACGCTCGAGAGGTCTCCAGACCGACCAAGGCCGAGGAGACGCGATATGACCTCGGATATCTCGGGAACGCTGCTGCTGGACCGAGAGTGATCGACGATCCTTGTCCCTTCTACACCACGCTCCGTGACCAGGCCGCCGTCTGGGAGACCGCCGGCGCCGGGTTGTTCACTGTCGCCACGTTCGAGCTCCTCGTCGAGGCGACGGGGCGGGTCGACCCTCGGGCCGCCTTGTTACACGCCGCCGGTAGAGTCGAACCTGTGCTAGGGGCTGAGGTCCCGAGAGGCTCGCCGGCTCCTCCATCGCCGGTCTCGGTCAGCGAGTGATTCCTGTGGAGCGCGAGCATGTGCAAGGCACTGGACGAGCTGCGAGAAGCGGTGAGTCGGTATGCCGCCGATTTCGACGCGACGTTGCTTTCGACCGCCGACGCCCGGGTCGCCGTGACCGAGGCGGCGGCAATCGAGTCGGTGGCGGCCACAGTCAAGGCTCTTGCCGCCGCCCGGCTGGTAGGGGGCGACGACCGGCGGCGTAGCGGTGAGCGCTCGGCCGCCCACGAGCTGGCCAAGGCCACCGGGACCTCGGTGACATCGGCGCGGGAGGTCCTCGACGTGGGGCGTCGCCTGGAAGACCAGCACGCGGTGGCCGACGCGGCCCGGCGAGGCGAGCTGTCGCCCTCCCAGGTGTCGGTGATCACCGGGGCCGCTGAGGCCGACCCCTCGGCCGAGCGGGCCCTTCTCGGTGCCGCCGTCGGTGGCTCCCTGGCCGAGCTGCGAGAGGAGGCCTCCCGAGTGATAGCCGCCGCGCAGCCCGACCCCGAGGCCCGCCGGAGACAGATCCGGGGCCGGCGAGCCCTGCGGGCCTGGACCGACACCGAGGGGGTCTGGCACCTGCGGGGCCAAGGCAACCCCGAGGACGGGGCCCAGGTCATGGCATCCTTGGCGCCGGTCACCGACCAGCTGTTCCACCGGGCCCGCAAGGAGGGCCGCCGGGAGTCGCCCGAGGCCTACGCCTTCGACGCCCTTGTGACGCTCGCCGTGGAGGCCTCCAGCGCTGAGCCCGCGGCGACCGAGGGCGGGTCGGTCCATGCCAAAGGCAAGCGACGGGGCGCCCCCGCCACGATGTTGTTCCGCCTGGACTGGGATTCGTTCCTGGCCGGGGTGGCCCGCGAGGGAGAGACGTGTGAGCTGGTGGGTTACGGGCCGGTGGCCATGTCGGTCGTCCACGAGCTGCTGCAGACAACCAACCCCTTCGTGGTCGCCATCCTGACCAAGGGCAAGGAGGTGGTGGGGGTTGCCCATCTGGGCCGGCGTCCCAACGCCTACCAGCGCAGCGCGCTGCAGTGGCTCTATCCCTCGTGTGCCGTCAAGGGCTGCGTCGACCAGATGCACCTCGAGAACGACCATCGGGTCGACTGGGCCAAGGCCAAGTTCACCGCCTTCGATCTGATGGACCGGATCTGCCGCTTTCATCACTGGCTGAAGACGAACGAGGGCTGGGCCCTGGTCGACGGGACCGGCAAGCGGGACTTCGTCCCGCCCGACGACCCTCGTCACCCCCGACACAAACGACGAACGGGCTAGTCGGTGTGGCGCGCCCAGGACCCTCTGGTCAGGCGAGCCGAGCCAGTTGCGCTTCGTCACCTACTCCCCTGCCGGCGCCCGGACGGCCGAACGCCTCGCACGCCTGCAGCAGCAGCGACCGCTGCCGTCCAGTGGCCTCGGAGTGGCGTGGGGCTCAGTCCTGTTACGAGGGCGGGCGGATGTCCATGCCGTATCTGGCGCCGATGGCGGCGATGCGCTCGAGATCGGGCGGAGACTCGTCGGGCGGCGGCAGATGGGGCGACTTGGCCACCTCTCCCGCTTCGGCGAAGAACTGCTCGATGCCGCCTGGCGCGTAGGTGACCAACACCCGCAACGGCGTGTCACCCGTCGGCTCGAAGTTCTCGACGATCCCCGCCGGGATGTGGAACACCGAGCCAGGACCGCCGTCGACCACATCGTCGCCGATGTGATAGCGAAGCGTCCCGTCCAGCACGTAGACCGTCTCGGTGCCCGGGTGCGTGTGCGGCGGCGGACCCAAGCCCGGGGGGATGGTCAGCTCCATGACCGTCATCGCCCCATTCGTCTCCTCGCTCGCCACCTTCACCTCGTACAGTCCACCCAGCATCCAGAACGCCTGTGCCTCACCCTTCTGACGCGCCACGCTGCCGTTCTTCATGGGATCCCCCGTTCTCGCCCTCCCGGTCCGCGCGGACCAGCGACTGCGGCAAGGATATCCAGTTGACCGAGCGAGGAGGCGGGGACATGGAGAGGGCAGCGTCGAGCACGCCGGGACGACTTCGAGCGATCTGCCTGGCGCTGCCCGAGGTCACGGAGCGACCCAGTCACGGCGCGCCGACCTGGTTCGTTCGAGGCAAGAGCGCGTTCGTGACGTTGTGGGCGGATGGACATCACGGCAACGACTTCCCACACCTGTGGTGTGCTGCCGCCCCGGGAGCCCAGGAGGAGCTGGTCGAGGCCGAGCCCCACCGGTTCTTCCGACCTCCGTACGTCGGAGGGCGCGGGTGGCTCGGTGTGCGGCTGGACGTCAACGTCGATTGGAGAGAGGTCGCCGAGCTGTGCGAAGACGCGTACCGACACGTCGCGCCCAAGCGACTCATCGACCGGCTCGATGAGCAGACGGCGACCTAGGGCGCCCGGCCTCTGCGCACAGCCCGACCAGGTCGCTCCCCGGTGTGGGCGCCGTCGCGGACGACGAGAGTCCCGTTCACCCACACCCGCCGGATCCCCGTCGGATGCCGGCGGGGTGAGTCGAAGGTGGCGACGTCGTCGATGCTGGCCGGATCGAAGAGGACCAGGTCGGCCCAGGCCCCGGCCTCGATGACGCCCCGGCCGGCCAGACCGAACTTGGCCGCCGGCATGCCGCTCATCCGGTGGATGGCCTCCTCGAGAGACAGCACCCGCTCGTCGCGGACGTAGCGGCCGAGGACCCGGGCGAACGTGCCGTACAGCCCGAGGATGGGGCTTGCCGCCCGCCGCGGGGATGCCGTCCGATCCGATCATCGTGCTGGGATGGGCCATCACCGTGCGCACGTCGCCTTCGCACATCGAGTGGATGACCACCACCGCGCCATAGCCCTCGGCGTCGAGGACCCGCTTGGCTGCGGCGACCGGATCAACCCCGAGCTCCTCGCCGAGCTCGGCCATTGACGAGCCTTCCCAGCCGGGGTGACCCGGGGCGGTGGCCAGGATGACGGCCGACCAGTCGGTCGCACCAAGGCCAGACGACCCGTCGTCGTAGTTCTGCACGACGGAGGCGAGGGTGGTGCTGGCCGCGGTGTACGGATACTGGTCGGCCGTGACGTCCGCGCCCCGAGCCCGGGCCTCGTCGATGATCGCCAGCGACTCTCGAACCAGGCCCCAGGACGCACGACCACTGGCCTTGTGGTGCGATATCTGGACGGAGACGCCGCTCGAGTCGCCGATGCGGATGGCCTCGCTCACCGCGTCGAGGAGCCCGTTGGCCTCGTTTCGCATGTGACTGGCGTAGACGCCGCCATGCTCTGCCATCGCGCTGGCCAGCGCCACGAGCTCGTCAGTGGCGGCATATCGGCCGGGCTCGTAGATGAGGCCGGTGGAGAAGCCGACGCAGCCGGCGGCCAATCCGTCGGCCATCGCATCGCCCATCGTCGCGTGCTCGGCGCGGGTAGGGGGCCGTTGCTCGTTACCCATGGCGTCCAATCGAATCGTGCCGTGCCCGACCAGGACAGCCACGTTCAGGCTGGGGGGATCGGCATCGAGGGCATCCAGGTACTCGCCGTAGCCGTCCCAGGTGGGGAGCTCGTCGCGGTGCACATCTCCGCCGAAGAGCGCCATGGACGCTCGTGCTGTCCGCAGGGGCGCGGCCCCGAACCCGCAGTTGCCCACCACGTCGCAGGTGACACCCTGGCCCACCTTGAAGTCCATGGCCGGCGTGAGGACTACGGCGAAGTCGTCATGGCTGTGCACGTCGATGAAGCCGGGAGCGAGCGCGAGGCGTCCCGCGTCGACCTCGATGCCGGCGCGCTCGGCCGTGAGATCCCCCACCGCGGCGATCCGGTGCCCAGATACCGCGACATCCGTGCGGCGGGGAGCGTCGCCGGAGCCGTCATAGACGCTCGCGCTGCGGATGACCAGGTCGGCGCTCAGGGAGCTACCGACCCCCAGTCGACGAAGCCTGATGGATCGTGACGCCCGAAGGTGCCGTGCTCGAACAGGCCCCAGCCTTCGTCGCCGTTGCACGTGGCCCGAGCGACGTGGTCGACGACGCCGAACGGCGTGCGGGCGACGATGCCGGGATCGGTCAGGTCGTACTCTCTGCCCTCGACCCAGCCCCGCCCCCGCCACTGCCCGTGCCCCCAGTCGGGATCGCCCCCGTACCCGGCGCCCACGTGTAGGGCCACGAACCCCAGGGTGTCGACCTCGACGGCCAGCGGTTTGCCATCGCGCTCCTGAAGATGGAGCGTGGCGTGCTCGGGGTGACGGGTGCCCGACCGGTACCTGATCTCGACCCCGGGCCAGCCCAGCTGCTCGGACCGACCGTCAGGCCACACCCTCACGGCGTCGTTGAGCGTCCGGTACCCGTCGGGCTGCTCCTGCACGATCACGAGGAGGGCGTGGTCCTCGAAACGGAGCGGGACGTAGAGCCACCACATGCCCTCCATGGGCTGGTCGGCGGCTCGCCCGGGCGGCTCGGGCTCACCCACGGGCCGAATCCCCCACGACCGATCACGGGCGCCGACCCAGCGGTCGCCGTGGACCGTCAGCTCCTCGCCCCCGACCTGGAGCACGCCACTCCAGATCCCGACCTGGGCGAAGCGCGAGGCCTCGATGATGGCGCGCCTGCCACCGGCCCGCATGAGGTGGGGCTGCTCCTGGACGGCGGGGAACGATCCCTCCCATGTCAGGTCGCAGGCAATACCCTGCTCGGCGGCATCGCACACGAGCCGCAGGCGGCGCAGCGGCTCCAGCACCTCGACCCGATAGGGACCGACGTGCTGATCGAGACGATCGTCTCCGAGCGCGTCGGAGCAGTGGACCGCCCACTGCCGGTCGCCGCGCCGCACGGTGACGTAGGCGTCGATGACCCCCAGATTCGGGTACACGCCGAGACCACTGACGAGGAAGACGTCGCCGGTGCGGTCGTGGGCGTTGAAGTAGCTGCGGTCGTAGAAGTTACGGTCGCTGGAGCCGACGTACTGCATCGACAACGGCGTCTGGTGGATCGGGTACTCATCGAGAGGAACGGGCATCTCACTCCCAGTACTTGCCGGCCAACATGCGTTCCAACGACGCGCCATTGCGCAGCAGCGCGTCGACGTCCTCAGGCATCTCGATCTCACCGAAGTGCACCTGCCGCAGACCCGTGCGGAGGAAGACGATGGCCCACTGCACCGCCGCGTACGTCAGATAGAAGTCGAGATTGCGCAGGCCATGGCCGGTGCTGGACTCGTACGCCGCGGCCACGTCGTCTCGACGGAGGAAGTCGGGCATCCCCGGCAGTGCGAACTCGGCTGCGAGGTCCTCGAAGGCCCGGTGCGAGTAGACCAGCCAGGCCACGTCGAGCTCTCGCGGGCCCAGCCCGGCCATCTCCCAGTCGAGGACGGCCACCGGAACGAAATCGCGGAACAGCACGTTGCCGATGCGAGCGTCGCCCCAGCTGAGCACGGTCGGTCCCTCGTCGACCGGGAGGTGCTCGTCCAGCCAGGCCAACCCTCGTTCGATCAGGGCCGAATGGAGCCCTGCAGCCGCGAACTCGTACCAGGCGCCGCGATCGGCGAGGTGACGCTGAAGCGCCCTCGAGCCCGACTGCTCGTACTCGAGAAAAGCGAACGTCTGAGCGGGTTGCCCGATGTCGTGCAGCTCTGCCAGCACGCCGACGATCGACTGCTGCAGGCGCGACCGGTTCGGCGACGATGCCTCGTAGAGCCAGCTGTCACCGAAGTTGTAGGGCATGACGTCAGGTGGGACCTCTCCCTCCACCCGGCCCATCACGAAGAATGGCGTACCGAGCGCGCGGGCGTCGAGCTCGAGCCACCAGACCCGCGGGACCGGCACCGAGCAGCGCTCGCCCACGAGACGCATCACCTGGAACTGGCGCTCCATGTCGTAGTCGGGGAACACAGGAACGTCGACCCGATCGGGTGCCACTCTCGCGACCAGGTGCTCCGAGCGAACCCGCCCGCCCTCGGTCCAGTGGGCCTCGAACAGCAGCGTCTCGGTGCTTACTCCGGTCGCTTCGGTGGGATGGACCTCGGTGACCATGGGGGCACTCCCGGCCGGCAGTCGCAGGGCCAGCCACGACTCGAGGCGGCGTCGCACCTGCTCGGGCTCCCGGCTCGAGCGTCGCAGCTCGGTGATCTCGGGCCCCCCGTGGGCCGGCTGCTCGGGCATCCCTGACCCTCCTGCGGTTGCCACGGCACACTACCGGAGACGGATGTTCGCCGCCCGATCAGGGCCCGCCACCATCGTGTCCTACCATTGCTTTGTGACCGACGCGCTCGAGTCCAACAAGGAACTCGTGCGTCGGCTCATCGACCGGGGGTTCAACCGTGGCGATCTCGACGTGGTCGACGAGATCGTGGACCCCGACGTCGTCACCCACAACCCGATCATCCTCGACGCTCCGCCCGGGCCCGACTCAGTCCGCGGCGGCATCGCCATGATCCGCAGCTGGCCGAGAGCTGGGGCGTGGCGGACCGGTTCGACCTCCTGCAACAGCTCGGCATCATCCCGTCGGACGACGAGCTGGCGGCCCGGATGACCTCCCCCGACGGGCCCGATTGATCAGGTGGAGACTATCCGGGCTGGAGCCCGCCGATCATCCGCACGATGGCATCCTTGGCCGAGTCCGGGAGGAGCCTGGCGATCACGCCGGCCGCGTGTGCGTCCCGGCCCACGAGGTACCGCGCCCGGGGGCGGCTGGAGAAGAGGGCCCGCGCCGTGACCTGGGCGACCTGCTCGGGAGGAATGCCACTGCGGTCCTGTTGGTCAAGGGACCGGCGCAGGCCGGCGATGGCGTCGCCATAGAGCGACATGGCCTCGCGCGGGAGGACCTGCTCAATCTCGTCGGCATAGCGACGGCCCTTGTCCCAGATCTCGGTCTTCACGGCGCCGGGCTCGATGAGGACAACCTGCAGCCCGAACGGGCGCAGCTCGTGGCGAAGTGACTCGGCGATGCCTTCGAGGGCGAACTTGGACGCCGCGTACGGGCTCAGGAGCGGCGTGCCCACCCGCCCGCCGATGGAGCCGATGAACACCAGCCTCCCCCGGCCTCGACGCAGCAGCGGCATCATGGCCCTCGTCACCGCCACCTGGCCGATCACGTTGACCTCGAGCTGGGTGCGCCACTCGTCGACCGGGAGGTACTCGATCGGACCCCCGCGGGCGACGCCCGCGTTGTTCACCACGCCAACCAGGCCGCGGCCGTCGAGGGCCGAGTCGATCGACTCGGCGGCGGCGTCGATGGCGCCGGCGTCGGTCACGTCAAGCATCACCGGCGCCAGCCGGTCACTGGCGGCCCGCCGCAGGCTCTCGGCGGCCGAGTCCGTGCGGACCCCTGCGAACACGCGGTGGCCCAGACCGTCGATGTGGAGCGCGCACGCCCGGCCGATACCGGTCGAAGCACCGGTCACGAGCACGGCTCCCGAGGGCATGGGTCCACGGTATCTCGGGGCTGGCTCCCGGGCCGGCCGCGGCACACACCCCGACTCCGTCACAGCGAGCGCCCTTGCGACGGACAACCAAGAGCGCGAGGCTACCGGTACGGGCGGAAGGGGGACGTCATGCCCAAGTACCTGATCGAAGCGGTGTACACGGCCGACGGAGCCAAGGGCCTCCTCGACAAGGGCGGAACCGCCCGGCGCAAGGCCGTCGAAGCTGCGGCCAAGAGCGTCGGTGGCAGTCTCGAGCACTTCTACTTCGCCTTCGGCGACACCGACGTCTTCGCGGTCGTCGATCTTCCCGACCACGCCTCGGCGGCGGCGCTGGCCCTGACGGTCAGCTCGTCGGGTGGTGTCGAGGCGACGACCAAGGTGCTGCTGACCCCGGAAGAGCTCGATGCGGCCAGCAGGTCGTCCACCGACTACCGGCCGCCCGGAGGTTAGGGACGGCCAGCGGCGCGGCCAGAGAGAGGGCGGTACGGCGCCGCGCACGCGAACGGTCAATTTGGCCAGACAGGTCGCGCAGCTTCTAGCCTGAGGGCCGGTGGGACAGGATCCCTTCCAGGTGCTCGGCCTCCCTCCGGGCGCCACGTTGGCGGAGGCTCGGGCGGCCTACCGGCGAGTGGCCGAGCTGTTCCATCCTGACCGGTTGCGGGGCCTGCGGGAGGACGTCCAGGCCGAGGGTGCCCAGCGCATGCGGGAGGCGACCCAGGCTATGCGGACCATCCGTGAGCGGTACAACCGGCCGCTCGTCGCCCCAGGCCGGCGCCGTCCGGATCGCGCCGGCGGCAGCGCGCCGCCGGGCACGGAGGCCCCGACGGGCAGGCCGCCCCGAGACGCGGCGTCCACGGACCGAGACCGGGAACGCCGATCGACCACCGCGCAGCGGACGCGCGCTGGTGCACCCGCGCCCGCCGGGCGGTCGCCGCGAACGCTGCGAACGCCTCCGTCGGACGCGGCGACCGAGGCCGCGGCCCACCTGTACCACGTGCAGCTGCGGGGACTCGACCGAGCCGGGTTTCAGGTCAACTGGGGTGGGCGTCACGCCGCCGCCACCCTCGCCGCCCTCCGGCACGCCCACACCATCGACGGTCCGATCCGCCAGTTCGAGTGGGGCAGCTACGAGTGGGTGCTCGACGGGGCGGCGACCCGGCGCCTCCTTTGGCACGTCCTCGAGGGCGAGGAGTGGCGCCGCGACCCGGCAGAGGTCGTCGATCTGAGCGCCGACTTGCGCGACCGCTGCCTGCCAGCGCGCCGCGGCGACAGTACGGCGGTGGAGCTGGGCGCGCTGCTCGACGTCCTCGACGAGCGGCAGTGGTACTCGGTCACCGCCGAGGTGTACTGATTCAGCTGACGAGTGGCTTGAAGGCGTTGGCGATCTGCTGATAACCCTCGGCGTTGGGATGCTCGTTGGGGCCCTGCGGTGGAGGCGCGCAACCCCACGTCCACTGACAGATCCTCGCCACCGCAACCGGAACGGTCCCGCGCCCAGGTAGGTCCGTCGTGGTGGAGAAGCTCTCATAGGTCGAGAACGCCGCGGCCACGTTGGCCGTCCTGGCCCCCGCCGCTGAGTGGATGGACCTAAGCGCCTGGTTGAACTCCCTCAGGACCTCGACGCTCGCCTGGGCCAGCGTCTGGCCCGACGGTCCCGAGAGCCACGCCGCGAGGAACGGGTCGAAGAGGTTCATGGCCGCGATCTTCATCTGCGAACCGCCGGCGTCGCGCAGTTGCTGGAAGATCTGCGGCAGCTCCGTCTCGACGGTCGAGATCTCGTCGAGCAGGCAGCCGGCGTCGAGGTCGCCGTTCGTGACGCAGCTCTCGAAGTTGTTGGCGCCGAGCTCGACGGTCACAAAGGCGATCGAGCTCTGGTTGGCACGGATGAAGGATGTCGCCGCGGCCAGCTGGGAGCCCTCGGCGTAGTGACAGGTGCCTCCTTTGATCGCCGTCGTCGTCGTCTCGCCCGAGCAGCCCAGCTTGACGAGCTGCAAGTCGGGCATGCTTGGTCGTACCTCGTTGTAGAGGATGTCGGGGTAGCCCTCGTTCGTCGAGACGCTGTTGCCGGAGGCGTCTGGCTGGACCCCGGTCGCGTACGAGTCGCCCAACGACACGTAGTAGCTGGTGTTGGTGCTGGGCCTGGAGGTCGAGGTGGTGGAGGGTGACGAAGTTGCTGACGAGGAGCAGCCGCTGAGCACCGCCACGCCGAGCACGACGGCCGACAGCGCCAGCATCACAGCCCGCGGCGATCCCCGCCGCGTCATCGTCTCGTGCCCCGCCATGTCCGAAAGGCCATGGTACCGATTTGGTCGGCGCGACCCGCGGCCACCTGTGATGAGCCGGTCAGGTGAGGCGCCTCTATCTGCTGAGGCACGGCAAGTCGAGCTGGACCGATCCGAGCCTGGGGCGGCCGCGGGGA
>CAVQWQ010000025.1:0-25730 GCA_963717645.1 uncultured Actinomycetes bacterium
CGCCGTCACGCACTCCTCGTCCAAGCCGTCGAGCGACGAGAGGTGGGACAGGAGCACCTCCGAGATCTCGCGCAGATGGTCGAGCTGGTCCCGGCGAGCAGCCGGTCGAACAGGTGAGCCCGCACGCTCTCCAGGTGCCTGGGAGCCGCGGCCTCCAGCGTGGCCAGACCCTCGTCGGTGAGCTTCGCGTACCAGCCCCGCCGGTCGTTCGGGCAGCTCTCCCGACGCACCCAGCCCGCCTTCTCGAGGCGGCCGATGGCGTGCGACATGCGGCTCGGTGAGGACTGGGTGGCGACGGCCAGGTCGTTCATCCGCAGCGCCCGCTCGGGAGCCTCCGACAGGAGCACCAGGATGGCGTAGTAGCTGGTGGGCATGGCCACCTCGGCCTGGAGCTTCGGTTCAGCTGGGCCCACAGCAGTCGGGTCGCCATAGGAAGGCGCGCCAGGTCCGCTGCTCGTCGTCGTCCAACCAGCGGATCTCGGCCACGACCTCAGTCTACCGGCACCGGGCGCCATTCCCTTGAGCGCTGAAATAAAGGGATCTAGTCTCGGGTTCAATAATTCAGCGCTTGAGGACCCGTCCATCGAGAACCTGAAGGAGCTGCCGACCATGTCTGAGGGTGCGACTCAGATCCCCCCGGTTACGTAGCCGGAACATGGGACATCGACCCCGTCCACTCTGAGGCGTCCTTCTCCGTCCGTCACATGATAGTGAGCAAGGTCCGCGGCCGCTTCGGGTCGTTCCAGGGCCAGATCACCAGTGGCGAGGACCACCTCGCCTCCTCCGTGAGCGCCACCGTCGACCTGGCCTCGGTGGACACCAACGACGAATCCCGCGACAACCACCTGCGCTCGCCGGACTTCCTGGACGTCGAGAACCACAAGACCATGAGCTTCACCTCCACCTCGGTCAAGCCCAAGGGCGACGGCTATGTCGTCGATGGTGAGCTCTCGCTCCACGGGGTCACTCGGCCGGTGACGCTCGACCTCGAGCCCAACGGCTTCGGGCAGGACCCCTTCGGTGGCACCCGGGGCGGCTTCTCGGCCACGACCGAGATCAACCGCAAGGACTTCGGGATCACCTTCAACATGCCCCTAGAGGGTGGTGGCGTCGTCGTGGGCGACAAGATCCAGATCACCCTGGAGATCGAGGCGGTCCTGCAGAAGCCGGAGGCCTGATGCACGGAAACGGATCCGGCCCCGGCCAGACCGCCTTCGTCCTCACGGGTGGGGGAAGCCTGGGAGCGGTCCAGATCGGGATGCTGTACGCCCTCCTAGAAGCGGGCGTGCGCCCGGACCTCGTGGTTGGCAGCTCGGTAGGCGCCTTGAACGGCGCCTACCTTGCTGGCCACCCCGGCCTCGAGAGCATCGAGGATCTCGCCGGTCTGTGGGAATCGATCAAGCGCACCGACATCTTCCCCATCAGCCCCCGCCGCATGGTGGCGGGGGCCCTCGGCTGGCGCAACCACCTCTTCGACCCGTTGGGCCTGCGGACCCTGATCTTGCGGGCGAACCTCGGCTTCGACCGCCTCGAGAATGCACCGATCCCCCTCCACGTGATGGGGACCGACGTGAGCGGCGGCGCGCCCCTGGTGCTCTCTCGGGGTGACACTGTCGATGCCCTCATGGCCAGCGCCGCCATGCCGGGCGCCTTCCCCCCCGTGGAGGTGGACGGCCGGCTCCTCATCGACGGGAGCGTGACCGCCGACGCTCCAGTCGAGCAGGCCGAGGCGTTGGGGGTGACCAGGATCTACCTGCTGCCGACGGCGGCCCAGGACGAGGGGTCGCCTCGCGGGGCCATGGACATGGTGCAGCACGCCATCGCCCCCGCCCTCCGCCAGAGCGAGTCCATTCGCCAGGCCGCCGTGTCGTCGAGGGTGCCGCTGCAGGTGCTCCCGGCCCCAGCGAGGGCAGGGCACTCGGTGTTCGACTTCAGTCGGACGACCGAGCTCATCAACTCGGGCTATCTCCAGACGGCGGGCTGGCTGGCCAGCCAGCCGTCGCAACTCGTCGCCTGATCGCCGCGTCGGCGCCCCAGTCGAGGGCGCGCGGCTAGGTTCATGACATGAAGCTCGGGCTGCACGTGGGGTATTGGGGCGCGGGTCCGCCCGCCGACGCGACCACCGCCATGGCCGAGGCGGAGCGGTTGGGGTTCGATTCGGTCTGGACAGCGGAGGCCTACGGTTCGGACGCCCTCACACCGCTGGCGTGGTGGGGGTCGACGACGAGTCGGATCCGGCTGGGCACCGACATCATCCAGATGTCGGCCCGGACGCCGACGGCCACCGCCATGGCCGCCATCACCCTCGATCATCTGAGTGGAGGGCGGTTCGTGCTCGGGCTCGGGGTGTCGGGCCCCCAGGTGGTGGAGGGGTGGTACGGCCAGCCCTTCCCGAAGCCCCTCGCCCGCACGCGAGAATACGTCTCGATCATCCGCAGGGTGCTCGCCCGCAAAGAGCCGGTGACCGCGTCAGGTGAGCACTATCCCCTCCCCTATCCGGCGGGAACACGCCTCGGCAAGCCGCTCAAGTCCATCGTCCACCCCCTGCGGGCCGACATCCCGATCATCCTCGGCGCCGAAGGCCCCAAGAACGTGGCCCTCGCCGCCGAGATCGCGGACGGCTGGTTCCCCATCTACTACTCGCCACGTCGGGAGGAGATCTACCGCGATGCGCTGGCGGAGGGTTTCGCCCGACCGGGGGCGAGGCGCCAGTCGAGCGACTTCGAGATCCTCGCCATGGTGCCCGTCATCATGGACGACGACGTCGAGAAGGCGGCCGACTTCATGCGCCCGACCCTCGCGCTCTACATCGGGGGCATGGGGGCCCGGGAGATGAACTTCCACTACGACGTGTTCGTGCGCATGGGCTACGGGGAGGCGGCCGACAAGATCCAGCAGCTCTACCTCGACGGCCACAAGGACGACGCGGCGGCGGTCGTCCCGACCGAGCTCATCGAGGAAGTGGCCCTGATCGGCCCTCGAGCGAAGATCAAGGACGACCTCGAGGCCTGGACCTCCTCCCGGGTCACGACGATCCTGCTCGGCGGGACCTCGGTCCCGACGATGCAGACGATGGCGGAGCTGCTGCTCTGAGGAGCGCCTGCTTGTCGACCTTGAGCATCGAGGTGAGCGGGAGCTCGGTCAGCAGCTCGAGCCGATCGGGCGCCTTGTAGTCGGCGAGCCTCCGTCGGCACCAGGCCCGGAGGTCGTGGAGCTGGGGTGCTGCGCCGCTCGCGGGCACGACGTAGGCCGCCCCGATCTGGCCGAGCACGGGGTCAGGGAGGCCGACGACCGCCACCTTGTCGACGCCCGGGTGCTCACCCAGGACGCCCTCGACCTCGGCCGGGTAGACATTGTAGCCGCCACGGATGTACATCTCGCTTCGCCGCCCGACGAGGACGAGGTTGCCGGCGTCGTCGAAGCGCCCCAGGTCGCCGGTGGTGAGCCATGCCTCGGCGTCCAGCACCTCGGCCGTACGGGCGGGATCACCCCAGTAGCCGCGCATGACAGCGCCCGAGCGGCAGCGGACGCGGCCGACCTCCCCGCTGGCAGCCGGCTCCCCGCTGGCAGCCGGGTCGCCGCCGGCGCCGACCACCTCGATCTCGACTCCCTCGCTGGCCCTGCCGACCGTGCCCGAGACCACCTCGTCGGCGTCGCCGATCCGCGACCGGGTGGTGATGGCCGCCTCGGTGCTGGTGTACGCCACCACCACGGGGCACCGGAGGCGACGACGCATCTCCCGCACCAGCTCGGGCGGCACCGTCGACGCGCCCGTGCCGGCCACCCGCAGGCTGGAGACGTCGGTGGCGTCGAACCGGGGATCGGCCAGCATCAGCGACCACTGGGTCGGGACCCCCTGGGCGACGGTGACGGCCTCCTCCTGCATGAGCCGCAGCGCCTCGCCGGCCTTCCAGGGGCTGGGGACGATGATGGTGGTGATGACGTTGACCAGCTCGTCCCAGGGCTTGGTCATGTAGCCGACGTGGGCGAACGGCAACGGTGACAGGCGTCGGTCCCCCGGGCGGCTGAGGTCACCGGCCCCCACCGCGCACGCCTCCAGGTTGGCGTGACCGAAGACCGCGCCTTTCGGCTCGCCCGTGGTGCCACTGGTCCACACGATGGCAACCGCCTCCGAGCCGTCGATGCGGGGCCGGGACCGGATCGGATCACGGCGGCAGGCCCCGTCGAGCTCGTCGCGGGCCATGAGCCCGCCGGCGGCGGGCGGCGGCGGGTGCCCACCTGTGACTCGATCGACGACCGTGAGCTTGGGACGGGTTCGGGCGATGATGCTGGCCACCTCGGCCGGGCCCAGGCGGGGGTTGATGCCCGAGGTGATCGCCCCAAGTCGCATGGCCGCCTGGTAGCAGACGGCGTAGTCGGACGAAGACGGCAGCACGAGACACACCACGTCGCCCCGCCCTACCCCCGCGTCGGCCAGCGTGGCCGCCAGCCCGTCGGCCGCTCGATCCCAGGCGGCGAAGGTCAGCCGGTGCCCGCCGTCGACGAACGCCTCTCGCTCCGGATGGGCGTCGGCCGTGGCCCGCATGAGGTCCACCACGGACCGGAAGGACCCCCGTATCGCGCCGATCACGCCGAGGATCGTACGATGCAGGGCCGTGACTCTGCTGCCGATGATCGACGAGGACTCGGGGCCCTTCTGGGAGGCCGCTCGTCGCGGCGAGCTGGTGGTGCAGCGGTGCGCCAGCTGCGGCCGCCTCCGCTTCCCGCCCCGACCGATGTGCCCGCAGTGCCAGTCCACCGAGGTCACCTGGCCACGGATGTCGGGGCGGGGCACGGTCTGGTCCTTCGTCGTCCCCCACCCGCCGCTGCTCCCTGACTACGCCGAGCTGGCGCCCTACAACGTCGTGGTGGTGGCGCTCGACGAGGACCCGACACTCCGACTGGTGGGCAACCTGGTGACCTCGGCCGACGGCCCCATCAACGAGCTCCTCGAGATCGAGATCGGCGCCCCCGTCCGTGTCGTGTTCGCCCCGGTGTCAGACGACGTGTCCCTCCCCCGCTGGGTCCCGGCCTAGACACGTTCAGTATTTGCGACCACCGCTCGCCTCCCTGGTGGCAGTCGTAGGATCCGCACCGTGCATCCGGGAGTCGTCCCCCACTACCGCGCCGATCTCGCTCTCGTCCACCACCTCGGCTTCGGCTTCCACGCCGACGGCTGCGCCCCCGGGATCCTCGCCCTGCTGCGGCCGGTACGAGATCGAGGCGGCCTGGTGGTCGAGCTCGGGTGCGGCAGCGGGCTGCTCACGCGCCACCTCCTCGACGCCGGCCACCGCGTCATGGCTACCGACGCCTCGCCCGCCATGCTGGCACTGGCCCGCCACCACGCCGCGGAGGCAGAAGACATCCGACAGCTCGTCCTGCCCGACGACCTCGTGCCATCCGCGGACGCGATCGTGTCGACGGGGCACGCCCTCAACTACCTGCCGAACGAGGACGCGCTCGACCGGGCGTTGGTCGCTGCCGCCCGGGCCCTTCGCCCCGGCGGTGTCCTCGCCATCGACCTCTGCGACCTCGAATGGGGCGAGGCCCGGCGCGGCAACCCCCCGCAGGTGCGAGTCAACGACGACTGGGTGCTCGCGACACGTTTCTCGCAGCCCTCGCCCGACCGCTTCGTGCGTGAGATGACGATCTTTGTCCACGGCCGGGACGGCTCCTGGCACCGCGACGACGAGCGCCACGACAACGTCCTGATCGACACCTCCCGGATCCCCGCGCTCCTTGCCGACCACGGCGTCGAAGCGCGGATCGCTCCGTCGTTCGGCACCGAGGAGCTGCCGCCCGGTCTGTTCGCCGTCATCGGCCACCGACCAGCCTGACTGACGTCCCGCTCCGGTCGCCGTCACGAAGGCGCCTCTCCCCCTACACGAACACACGTTCGACGTCAAGGTAGTCGACGGCATGGTGAGAAACGAGGCAGTATTGGCCTCGATCCACGCATCGACGTCGGAGGAAGGCAAGATGCCGCTGGGGAGGGTGAGGATCGGCATCGGGGTCCTCGCGGCACTGACGACGGTGGTGGCGGCGGGCGCCGCGTTGCGTTCCCCGGGCGGGGCCTCGGTTCCGAGCCCGCCTACCCCGTTGGCGCTGACCACGACCGCCGCGAGCTCGACGAGCCGAGCCGCCCCCACGTCGGCTGTGTCCCGACGACAAGCCATCGACATCAACTACCTGCGCTCACAGTGGCTCGACGCCGAAGAGAAGATCCGAGCCGCCGGGGCGGCCACGAGCCAGCAGGGACAGCAGGCGATCCTCGCCAGGAACGGACCGGCGATCACCACGGCGCTCAACCAGGAGGTCGTCGCGATCGGAGCCCAGGGCCGCCGGATCACCGCCCTACCCTGGCCAGCATCGATGAAGACCGACATCGATGCCTTCGGGTCGTCCTGCACCACCGCGCTCGACCAGCTCCGTCGGGCGGCGTCGAACCCCTTCGGCTACGACGCCACAGGGGTGAACGCCGCCATCGCCGCGTTCAACGCCGCCGCCAACGCAGTGCGCCACGACCTCGGGCTACCACCGGACTGACGCCTGCACCCCTTGGTGACGGTTGGAGCGCCGACCTCTCGAGCACCGAGCTCGGGGAATGATGGTCGTGTGCCTTCGCACGCCGAATGAGGACCAGTTACGACGGAGTCGGCTCCACCGTCTCCCGACCGGCCCTTTCGGGCCACGGCGGCTCGTTCAAGGCAGCGAGCGGTCGCGACAAACTGACGATGTCGGTGACGAGCCGCGCCGCCTCGGGATCGGTGTCCGCCAGGCCGACTATTACCTGAAGGGTTGCGAGACTCTCGATCTCCTCCATAGGGAAGTCACCCGTGGCTCGAGCATCGAGGAAGTCGGCGGCAGCCGCCAGAGCCCAAGGAGTACGCGTCACCTCGTATGCCTCGGGGAAGAACTCCCGAGCGAGACCGGTCAGGTCCAGTGGGTCCCGTGCCCGCCGCTTCAGGACCTGTCCGAGCGCCCGAGCCTGACACGCAGCGGCAGACATGCCCTGACCGTACAGCGGGTTGAAGTGGCAGACGGCGTCCCCCAAGGGGACCAACCCCTCTGGGAAGCGCTCGAGCTGCTCGAAATGGCGGCGCACCGAGCGGGGGAATCGAAAAGGCGCCGGGTTTGTGACCGGCTCCGCCGTTCCTACCAGCTCGTCCCAGATGGGCCAGGCGAGGGTGCGACCGAAACTCGCGCCAGCCGTCGAGGTCGGCTGGCGGGTAGTCGCCAAATCGTCCGCCCAGACCCGCCAACCAGTTGTCTCCTTCGATTCGCACCAGGTAGGCGCCTCGACTGCTGTACTCGCTCTCGGGTCTCGGAATGACGAAGAAGCCAGCGCCACCCAGGGCGTCGGGATCGGCGGGTCACAACACGGCACTGGCGTAGGCGAAGTCGCAGTTGACGACCGACTCCGCAGGGGCCTCGTAGCCCAGTGTCCTCAGCCACCGGACGGAGCGAGCATTCCTCCCCGTGGTGTCGACCACGAGGTCGGCTTCTACATGCTCTCCGTCGTCGAGCACCACGCCAGTAAGGCGCTCGGTATTGGAGAGAGGCTCGGTCACAAGGCATCGGTAGCGGGCGTGCACGTTCGGGAGAGCCTCCACCCTTCGGCGGACGCAATTCTCGAGCAGGGGCCGCGACATGAAGTAGATGGTCCCCACTGGCCTGGGCTCGGGCTGGTACACGGCCAGCGCGTAGGATTTTCCTTCGGGCCGGAAGACGAAGAAGTCCTGACCTCCTACACACCGCACAGCCCCCGCAGCCTCGAGGTCATCGGTGAACCCCGGGAACAGCTCGCAACCGATGTTGAGGCCGCCCGGAAGCAGAGCGTGGAAATGCTTACCCTGGGGGACGCCGTCACGGGCCCTGAGTCCATCGGCGACATCGTCTCGATCGATCATGACGACCTCGCGGAAATGATCAGAGAGAACGCGGGCCGCGAACAACCCCGCAATGCCGCTCCCGAGCACGGCCGCACGCCCTGCAATCGGGTTGTGCACCACGTCGGCACCTCCAAGGCCACAGCGAGTCTTCCAACCCCTTTGAGGTGTGTCCAGCCTCTGGGCCCAGCGATCAGAGAGCTGGTGGTCGCCCCACGGTGCCCGCCCCTTGGCGGACACCGCGCACCATCACCAGCGTCGTCTCACAAGTCTGTCGAAGGAGGCACCGGGCGGCGAGAGAGTCTCCGGCCCTGTTCGGGCGCCCGTCGAGCGCCCTCACGCCTAGGATCCCCCCATGACACCTTCGGACCTCGACTCTGCGCTCTCGGCCGCCCTGGCCGACCGTCGGCTTCTCGATCATCCGTTCTATCGGCGCTGGGAAGCCGGCGAGATCTCGCGAGCAGAGCTCGCCGCCTACGCCGGGCAGTACCGCCACTTCGAGCGCTACCTGCCCGCGTTCCTGGCCCGACTGGTCGCCGGGCTGCCGAGGGGTGAGGCCTTGGACCTCGTCGCTGCCAACCTGGCCGACGAGGAAGGGGATCCCGTTCCCCACGTCGAGCTGTTCGAGCAGTTCGCTCGTGCCGTGGGCTCCGGAGAAGATGCCGCCTCCCCGGCGACTCGTGCGCTGCTCGCCACATATGAGGAGCTCCTTGGCCAAGGGGTTCTCTCTGGCCTCGCCGGATTCGTGGCCTACGAGTCCCAGTCCGCCGAGATCGCTCGGCGCAAGGCGGACGGCTTGCGTAGCCATCATGGGCTCGACGATCATGCGGTGTCCTTCTGGGAGCATCACGCCGAGGTCGATGCTCGGCACGGGACATGGGCCCGAAGCGCCCTCGGGCTCTGCAGCGATAAGCCCGAGCGTCTGGTCGACGCCATCCGGCGGGCCGCCGACGCCTGGTGGGCGATGCTCGACGAGCGGGAGACGGCGGTCCAGCCGAGCTGAGGCGGCGGCGAAGGTGCAGGATCGAGTGAGCGCGCCTGGACGAGAAGCGCCCATGGACCGAGATGCGGGTCTCTACGAGACGATTCGCCGCCGGCGAGATGTGCGCGGCCAGTTCACCGGTGGGCCGATCTCGCCTCCGGTACTGGAGCGGGTACTTGAAGCCTCCCACGCTGCACCCAGCGTCGGGCTCAGCCAGCCCTGGGACTTCGTCCTGGTCGACAGCGTCGACATCCGCACGACGTTCTACGAGCACGTCCAGGCTGAGCGGGCCGTGTTCGAGGCAACGTTGGACCCTGAACGTGCCGCGCTGTTCAAGGACATCAAGGTGGATGGCGTCTTGGAGTCAACCCTCTCGGTGGTGGTCACCTACGATCCCGCGCGCGGTCAGCCCGCTGTGCTCGGCCGCCATACTATTGACGACGCCGGTCTCTACTCGACCTGCCTCGCCATCGAGAACCTCTGGCTCGCGGCCGCCGCTGAGGGCCTCGGGGTTGGTTGGGTGTCGTTCTACCGGGAGGCGTTTGTCGCCGAGCTGTTGGGTATTCCAGACCCGGTCCGGCCAATCGCCTGGCTCTGTCTCGGTCCGGTGACACACTTCGAGCGCGCTCCTGACCTCGAACGTCAGGGATGGGCCCGTCGGCGACCCCTGGCAGACACCGTCCACCGAAACCGTTGGTAAGTCCCAGACCTCGGCCGGTTCACCCCTCGAGGCCGCTTGGGCTGGCGGGCACGTCAACGGCATGCTCTCGGAGGGCGGCGAGGGGGACGATCTGCAAAGCCGACTCATGGCTGGACGCCAGCACGACGTGCGCTGCAGCGCCGTCGTTGTGGGCGCGCAGCCAGTTCGCGGCAGTCACACACCAGCGATCTCCGGGCACCAGGCCGGGAAAGCGGTACTGGGGCATCGGCGTCGTGAGATCGTTGCCGATGCGGCGCTGATGGTCGAGGAACTCGGCGGTCACCACCGCGCAGATGGTGTGGCTGCCGAGATCCTCGCGCCCGGTCGTGCAGCATCCGTCTCGGTAGAAGCCCGTCAGGGGGTCCGTGCCACACGGCTCCAGCTCGCCACCCAGCACGTTTCGGTCGACCATCCCCTTAGTATTGCTCAACACGTCGCGCCGATCACACGCCGGCGCCCCGACTCATCTCCGGGCGACGAGATCGACCGCGCGAGTGAGGTCCACGGCGTCGAGCAACTGGCGATCGTGAGTGACGAGGATGAGGGTGCCGGCGTAGCCGGTGAGGGCTTCCTCCAGCTGCTCGATGGCGGGCAGATCGAGATGGTTGGTCGGTTCGTCGAGCACCAGGAGGTTCACGCCCCGTACCTGGAACCCCGCCAACTCGGCGCGGGTGCGCTCGCCGGGCGACAGCGATCGCGCCGGCCGTGTGAGGTGGTAAGGGCCAAGGCCGAACTTGGCCAGTATCGAGCGCGCCTCGGCTCCGTGGACGCCAGTTGTCGCAACGAACGCCTGCAGCACGGTTGACGCACCCGCCAAGGCCCCCCGATCTTGCCCCAGCTCGCCGCAAACGACGCCCGGCCCGATCCACCGGTGGCCGCTGGCGAGCGGCAACCGTCCCAACAGCGCCTCGAGCAGTGTGGTCTTGCCGGAACCGTTGGGTCCGACAAGAGCGACGCGATCGCCCCACCCGATCTCCACATCGAGAGGTCCGAGTCGGAACGACCCCCGTTCCAGGACGGCGCTCTGGAGGCGGGCTACCACGGCTCCGGCTCGTGGAGCCTCCCGAATCGCGAATCGCAGGTTCCATCCCTCCCACGGCTTGTCCACGCTCTCGAGACGTCCGAGCGCCTGCTCGGTGCGCCGCGCCCGAGCGGCGAGCTGTTGGGTGCGATCGATGCGAAAATCGCGCTGGACCTTGTCGTTGTCCTTCTGGCGACGTCTCTCCCGGGTCACCCCGCTCGTGGCCCACTGGCGCTCCCGCCGAGCCCGCTCGAGCAGCGCGCGTCGCTGGGTCTGATAGTCGGAGTAGGCCTCTTCCGCATGCCGACGAGCCGTGGCCCGCTGGTCGAGATAGGCCGACCAGCCGCCTCGGTACAGGTGACCCGTGTGCTCGTGCTCGTCGAGCTCCAGCACCGAGGTGATGGTGCGATCGAGGAAGGCGCGGTCGTGGGAGACGATCACCAGGCCGCCCGTACATTGGCCGACGAACGCTTCGAGGCGCGCCAGTCCGTCGAAGTCCAAGCCGTTGGTGGGCTCGTCGAGCAGGGTCACGTCGTAGCGAGCGAGGAGGATTACCGCGAGTGCCAGCCTGGCAGCTTGGCCGCCGGAGAGGCCGGTGGTGGGACGGTCCAGCACGTCGGGCGACAACCCAAGATGGTCGAGGACCGCCTCGACACGGGAGTCCAGATCGCCAGCGCCGAGCCCCTGCCAACGTTCGAGGGCATCGGCGTAGGCCTCCGCCGAGCCAGGCTCTCCGCGACCCAGAGCGTCTGTCGCCCGCTCGAGAGCTTCGTCGGCGCCAGCCACACCGGTGGTGCGGTGGAGAAAGCGGCGGACGGTCTCCTTGTCGCTCGGCGTGGGCTCTTGGGCCAGGTAGCCGACAGTGGCGGTGCGGGGGGCGAGCTCGATCAGGCCGGTGTCGGTTCGGTCGAGGCCGGCGAGCATCCGCAGGAGAGTCGACTTTCCGACTCCGTTGGGCCCGACGATCCCGACCCTGGTCTCCGGCCCCACCACCAGCGAGACGTCCCGAAGGATGACACGGCCGCCGAGATAGCGGCAGACGCCGCTCGCGCTGAGCGTGGCAGAAGAGGTGGAAAGACTGGGCGCGGGCAACGAGACCTCCTGGAAAGGACGAGTGTTCGGGTCCGTCGCTCAGCGCACGAGGACAGCGTACCGTGACCCGGGCACGGCGATCACTGTAGGCCCCGGCAGACGTCGTGTGCGCCGCTCAGGCGCCCTCGGCAACCGGATCGGGACGGCCGACCACGAGCCGTGCGCTCATCTTGATGGTCTTCACGGCGCTCGTCGCCCCCGCCTGCAGCGTGACTCCCAGGGTGAGCACGAGCAGGCCGGGAACGAACAGCGCGCGTGATCCGAGCATGAGGATGCCTACACGACTCAGTGCGTAGGGCGGTATGCACACGACCGCACCGATGGCGCCACCCACGGCGGCGGTCGTGAGCTTGTCCCTCCTCGAAAGCGTCAGGCTGGCCCCGACAAGGCGGGCGGGAACAGCGACGTAGCAGATCATCATCACCGCGATGACGCTGCCGAGGGCGAAAGTGAACCACCACAAGCCCCATCGGGGAAACACGGCGGTTGCCCCTCCCAGGGCCAGGCCGACAACGGCGCCCCAGGCCAGGATGACCCCACGGCGAGCGCGGGCTTGGGCGAACCCCGCACCAATGTCAGAGTCGCCTGGCTGGGCAACGGCGAACGCGAAAACGGCGTTCAGGTAGAAGCTGACGGCCGTGACGAGGGCGACTCCTATGACAATCGCGATGCGCAGCGGCCCGAGCACGGTATGAATCGGCTTGCCATACAACAGGTGCAACTTCAGGTCCAGCATGGCGATCCATATCCACATGGCCGGCAGGAGCTGCACCAGCGTGAGGCGCCAGTTCGAGACGAGCAGCCTGAGGCCGCGGGCCAGCATGGCGAAGGCGCCGACCCCGAGCGCCAACGGGGCCAGCAGCCGCCTGGACTGGCTGAGCTGAAGCACGGCTTGTGTCGCCTTCGCGTCGTCGCCGTCCTTGATCGCCTGGTTGAGGCGGCGTATGCGGCTCAGCAGTCCGCGGCTCGCCGACGGCAGGTGGCCGGAGTCGTGCCTGTCGGCGACCGGAGCCCGGGGCTCCGTCTCACTGCTCACGGTGGGCCCCAGCCTCGCCGACGCCGTTCATCTAGGCCGCCGACGCGAACACGACCAGCTCGATCGCCTCGCGCACGGGGACCGGCGATGTCTCCGCCGAGGCGGCGGCCTCGAGGCGGGCCAGTCCCGCAGCGAACTCGTCGATGGTCAGGAGCTCGAGGGAGCTGTCGGCCCGCAGCCGGACCCGGGCCGCCAGCTCGCTCATGCTCCCCACGGTGGTCTGCCAGACGATGTCGTGGACCCGGCGACGTAGGCCGGCGGCACCGAACACGGCGGTGATCTCATCCAGCGTGGGGAATTCCTCGGTGGCGATGCGGATCGCCTCGGGGAAGTAGTGGCCCCACGGGATGAGCGGACAGGTGGCCTCGAAGGTGCCCCGCAACATGATCGGACCACCCGGTCGGACCACGCGACGCAGCTCCGCGGCGCACGCCGGCAGGTCCTCCACGTGGTGGACCACCTGCGACGCCCAGGCCCCACCGAAAGCTCCGTCGCGTGCCGGCACCCACTCCGCCTTCCCCGCCACCATCGCCACGGCGCGGTCAACGCCGTCCCGCATCGCCTGCTCGCGCATGCCCCCCGCGGGCTCCTCGGCCACCACCGTCACTCCGAAGCGCGCCGCCAGCGCCTCGGAGAACCGCCCCGTCCCCGAGCCCAGATCGAGGATCGGACCCTCTACCCCGCCGAGGTGCGGGGAGACGGCGTCCATCCAGGCCGACACGGCCTCCGGCGGCAGCCGACGTCCGGCGTCGTAGACGCTGGCCATACGACCGCTGTAGTCGACCTTCGCCACCAGGGCCACCATACGACGGCCCGAGCGCCCGGTGGCGCCGCTAGGGCGGGGTCGGACCGGGCACGCCGTCGCCTGCGCCGGCCCGCCCGTCGATGCTGCACCACGTCGGGGGGAAAGGGGGCGCCCCGGCTGCCGGCCGCGCGCCCTCTTTCGACCAGAGGTGGAACCGGACAACTGCAACGGCACCGGCCGACCGGTGAACGACGGGGTCCGCCGCCGCCTCTCAGCCGTCGAGGGCGAGCATGCGGATGGCGTTGCCCCGCACGATCTTGTCGACCGCCTCGGCGTCGAGATCCTTCATCTGCTCCTCGGCGATCTGGCGGGTGCGCGGCCAGGTGCTGTCGGAGTGGGGGTAGTCGCTCTCGTAGGTGACGTTGTCGACGCCGATGTCGTCGAGGGAGCGCAGCCCGTGGGCATCGTCGAAGAAGCACCCGTAGACGTGCTCGCGGAACAGCTCGCTCGGAGGCCGCAGCACGTTTTCCGCCACGCCACCCCAGGCCCGGTTGTCCTCCCACACGACGTCGGCCCGCTCGAGCACGTAGGGGATCCAGCCGATCTGGCCCTCCGAGTACGCGATCTTCAGGTCGGGAAAGCGGTTGAAGGCGCCACACATCAGCCAGTCGACCAGCGAGTAGCAGGCGTTCGCGAAGGTGAGGGTGGAGCCGACGGCGGGCGGCGCGTCCTTCGAGGTCGACGGCATCTTCGAGGACGACCCGATGTGCATGCAGATCACCGTGTGAGTCTCCTCGCACGCGGCGAAGAAGGGATCCCAATAGTGGTCCTTGTCGTGCACCGAGGGCAGCCCGAGGAAGGGGGGGATCTCCGAGAAGCACACGGCCCGCACGCCGCGGTCGGCGTTGCGCCTGACCTCGGCCGCCCCCAGCTCGGCGTCCCACAGTGGGATGAGCGTCAGCGGGATGAGGCGACCGCCCGATTCACCGCACCACTCGTCGACCATCCAGTCGTTGTAGGCCTTCACGCACAGGAGGGCCAGGTCCTTGTCGTTGGCTTCCATGAACGTCTGGCCGCAGAAGCGCGGGAACGTCGGGAAGCAGAGCGACGCTTCGATCCAGTTGGTGTCCATGTCCTCGAGGCGGGGCTTCACCTGCCATGCTCCCGGACGCATCCAGTCGTAGGTGGTCCCCTTCATCGTGATCTCGTCACGGTCGTGGCCGACGGCCGCGTCGACCCTGAGCAGCGGACGGCGCAGCTCCTCGTACAGCCACCAGTCCACCGGCTCGCCGGGACCACCCGGCTCGCCCGGGACGGCCACGAACTTGCCGCCGACGAAGGAGATCTCCTTCACCGGAGCCTGCAGGACGCGCGGACCGACGTCCTGGTACCGCGACGGAAGCCGGTCCGACCAGACGGTCGGCGGCTCGACGACATGGTCGTCGACGGAGATGATCCTCGGGATCTGCATGGGCCGATCGTACCGCCAGAGCTGACGGCGTGTCAGGGCCGGACGCCGTCGAGCACCTCGGCCGCCACCAGCTCCTCCAGGTAGCCCGGATCCCACCAGGAGAGCTGGAGCTGCTTGGCCCGGCGGAAGTACAGCTGGATGTCGTACTCGACGGTGAAGCCGACGCCACCGAAGACCTGCTGGGCCATCGCCGTCACGTCACGGAAGGTCTGACAGGCGAACAGCTTGGCCATCGGAGCCAGGCGTGCGGTCGACTGGCCGTTCGACCGGGCCCACGCCGCCTCCCACACCAGCGTCTCGGCCCCGTCGACCCGCGTGACGGCGTCGGCGAGGTAGTGGGAGATGGCCTGGAAGGCGCCGAGGGGCTTGTCGAACTGGAACCGGTCCTTGGAGTACTGGACCGTGATGTCGAGCGCGTACCGGGCCCCACCCACCGCCTGGGCGGCGAGTAGCACGATCCCGTCGCGCAGCACCTGGTCCCATGCCGACCACCCGGTGCCGGGCGTGCCCACGACCGCGTCGCCCGCCACGAAGACTCCGTCGAACTCGACGCGGCACTGGCTGTCGGATGCCACCGTGGGCTGACGAACGAGCGTCACGCCGTCGGCGCGAGGGTCGACCAACAGCAGCAGCACGGCAGCGGGCGCGGCACCGCAGCGAGCGAGCACCAACAGCCGATCGGCCGCCCCGGCGTACTCTACGTGCCGCTTCGTCCCCGAGAGCCTCCAGCCGTCGCCATCGGCCGTCGCCGACAGCTGCACCCCGATCGGCCCGAAGCCGCGTCCGGGCTCGAGCCAGGCGGGGGTGATCACGGCCTCACCGGACGCGAGCGGGCCGAGCCACCGATCGCGCTGCTCGTCCGTGCCGGCCAGGGCGAGCACCCCTCCGCTCATGACCGAGCTCACGAAGTGCGGCGACGGCGCCAGCGCCCGGCCGAGCTCCTCGTAGACGACGACGGCATCGAGCATCGACATCCCAGAGCCGCCCCACCGCTCGGGCAGGGTGAGGCCGAGGATGCCCGTCTCCGACAGCTGCGCCCACAGCTGCTCGGGATAGCCGATGGGATCGCCCTCCATCTTCCGGACGACGTCGAGGCTGGCGTGCTTGGCGCACATGCCCCGCACGGCGTCCCGGAGCAGCTCCTGCTCGGGGGTGAAGTCCAGCTCCATTTGCGGTGACGCCTCCAGGCGGGTCAGGGGCGCCAGCGCTCGGCGCGCCGGTCCCACGGGTTGTCGTCAGCACCGACGGGGATGGCGATGCGGGCGGAGCACTCGGTGCACGTCTCGTCGCCGACGCACAGGGCGAGGTCGACCTCGGCCCAGCCGCAGCCGGTGTCGTCGACATCCGCCGTGCGCACCACGCCCGACAGCACCATCGTGTCACCCGGGAAGACCGATCCCTTCATCCGGAACCGCATCCGGCCCAGTCGGCCCCTGGGGCCAGTCCAGTCCGTGAGGTAGCGCTCGAACCACGCCGCCTGGTTGGGGGTGTTCATGAAGATGTCCCGGATGCCGTTGCGGTTCACGGCGAAGTCGTGATCGTGATGCATCGGACGCCAGTCCCGGCTGGCCAGCGCGCCGAGCACGATCGTGGTGGCGCTCACGTCGTGCGAGAGCGGCGGCAGCTCCTGGCCCTCCTTGACCTCGTCGAGGGTCAGGCCGTCGAGGCGGGGCCCCGTCACGACGGCTCCCGCCGGTACCCGAAGCCCGTGTACGACTCCACGCCGACCAGCTCATTGCGCTGGTTGCGGTACTCGACGTCGATCACCCAGAACCGGCCCGTGCCAAGGCGCGTCGTCTTCTCCTCGCTCACCGACCGCAGGACCTGGCGGCTCGACACGACGTCGCCCGGCCGCACCGGCTCGTGGAAGGTCATGGTGTTGTCGCTGATCACGGCCTCCGGCAGGCCGAACCGCTCCTTGAGGTCGAAGTGCGCCTGGAGGGGCTGGGCCTCGCCCGCTCGTCCCGGTGCCCAGTGGTGGGGACGAAACCACACCGACAGCATCGTCGGTGGTGCCACCGGACCGCCGGTGACCGCCGCGGCCACCTCGTCGTCCCAGAACAGCGGGTTGCCGTTCTCCACCGACGAGCAGGTCGTCCAGACGTAGCCCCGCTCGACGGGGAACTCCCCGGTCTCCTCGTACTGCGTGCGCCCGATGATCCTTGCCACGTCGTCGGGAAGGGTGCTCATGCGACCGCCCCGCACTCACGGAGCCGGTTGCACTCCGCCGGGGACAGCCCGGCCTCAGCCAGGAGCTCGTCGGTGTCGGTCTCGGCCGCGTCGCGCACTCGAACCGGCTCTGCCGGGGTGATGCTTCCCGCCAGCACCGGGGCCACCTGAAGGAACGTGCCGTGCCGAGGGTGCGTCGCCTTCACGAACGTGCCCCGCGCAGACAGCTGGGGGTCGTCGACGACCTCGGGCACCGACAGCACAGGAGCGACGCAGGCGTCGGCCCCGGCCAGCTCGGCGACCCAGGCGTCCCGATCGCGGGTGGCGAACATCGCGGCCAGATCGGCCCTGATGCGCTCCTGGACCTCGTCGTCGGTCTGGCGATCGGCCCACTTCGCGAGGCCCAGGGCGCGACAGAGGTTGGCCCAGAAGCGGGGCTCGATCGCCGCCACCGCCACCCACCCACCGTCGGCCGTCCGGTAGGTGTCGTAGCAGGCGTAGCGGCCGGTGAGCATCCCGTGACCAGGGCCAGGGACGACGCCGGTGGCCAGGTACTCGTCGATCTGCAGGGCCATGAGGGCCACGACACCGTCGGCGACGGCCACGTCGAGGTAGGCGCCCTCCCCGCTGGCGGCCCGCCCCACCAGCGCGGCGAGGACGGCGATCACCGCCTGCATGCCGCCGCCGGCGCTGTCGGCAACGGTCGCCCCCGGGATCGGCGGCTTGCCCTCTGGGCCCCGCCCCGAGCAGTCGAGGAACCCGCTCACCGCCAGGTAGTCGAGGTCGTGACCGGCCCGCTCGGCGTGGGGTCCGGACTGGCCGTGCCCGGTCGTCGAGCAGTAGACGATGCGCGGGTTGCGGTCCCGGACGTCGTCGTAGCCGATACCCAGCCTCGCCGTCACCCCCGGTCGAAAGCTCTCGATGATCACATCCGCGCCCTCGGCCAATCGCAGGAAGGCCTCCCTGCCCTCGTCGGACTTGAGGTCGACGAGGAGGCGCTTCATCCCCCGGTGGGCGCTGTAGGCGAAGAAGGGCGGCGTGAGGTGCACCCCTTCCCTGGCCGGGACCGGTCCGACCTTCACGACAGTGGCGCCGTAGTCGGCCAGCCAACGCGACGCCCGCGCCGCCGGCCCCACGCTCGCCAGATCGAGCACGGTGACACCCTCGAGCATCGGCCTGGTCACGCTCAGAAGTTCTTGGGCAGGCCGAGCTTGCGGCGGGCGATGATGTTCTTCTGGATCTCGGAGGCGCCGCCGCCGATGGTGTCGATCACCGTGTAGCGGTACGTCGACTCCGCCCTTCCCTTCATCGGTGCGTCCTCGGTATGCACCCGCAGCTGGCTGCCGGGACCGCCGATGTCCATGGAGGCGTTCGCCAGCCGCTTGGAGAGCTCGGTGGCGAACAGCTTGTACTCCGACGCCTCGGTCGTCGGGGGCGCGCCTCCCTTCATCGACTTGGCGACGACGCGCAGGCCCAGCACCCGCGCCACCTCGCAGTCGGTGGCGAGGCGGGCGATCTCGTGGCGGACCAGGGGGTCGTCACCGAGGCGCTGGTCGTCGCGCGTCTCGGTCGCCACGTAGTCGCGCAACAGGTCCATCCGCTGCTCGATGGGCGAGAAGGTGAACATCGTGAACCGCTCCAGGTCCAGCGCCTCGGAGATGTACTGGAAGCCGCGGTTCACCTCGCCCACGACGTAGTCGTCGGACACCCAGACGTCGTCGAAGAACACGTCGTTTGTGCGCTCGTCGCCCATCGTCCAGATGCCGTTGATGGTGATGCCGGGCTGGTCGAGGGGAACGAGGAACAGGGTGATGCCGCGGTGCTTGGGCGCGTCCGGGTCGGTGCGGGCGCCCACCCAGTACCACTCGGCGAAGTGCGCCGAGGTCGTCCACGTCTTCTGACCGTTCAACCGCCAGCCGTCGCCGTCGCGCGTGGCCCGCAGCTTCATGGAGGCGGCGTCGGAGCCGGCGTCGGGCTCGCTGTAGCCCACGGCGAACTCGACCTCGTTGCGCAGGATCTTGGGCAGGAACTCCTTCTTCAGGCGGTCGCCCCCGTGGGCCAGGATCGTCTTGCCGATGATCCCCACCCCCTTGCCGATCTGCGGGCCGCCCCGACGGGCCAGGGCCTCGTTGAGGAGGTACTCGTACACCCCGTCACTCTCCTGGCCGCCCCACTCCTTGGGCCAGGTGATCCCGAGCCAGCCTCGGTCGCCGACCTTGCGCATGAACGCCCGCTTCTTCGGGGTGTCGACGATCTGGGCCATGTTCTCCCGCGTCAGGTCGAACACCTCGGGGTCGTCGTTCTCGTCGAGAAAGCGCTCGACCTCTTCCCGGAAGGCGACCTGCTCGGGGGAGAGCTCGAAGTCCAATGTGGCTCCCTAGGCAGGGTGGAGTCCGCCAGCGCAGACGCCACTCAGAATCTGATACACCATCAGAGTATAGGTCCGACGCTCCCCCGCCGTAGTCGATCGAGACGCTGCAGAGCAGATCTTCGGCCTCTGGTCGGCGTAGGGTCCAGGCCACTGCGGCCTGCCGGGGCGTCACCTAGCTCGCTGCGAAGGCTCTCGTGTCGTGCCGTGGATCAGTGCGCCTTGGGCCGCTCGTCGCGCGCTGAGAAATCGCTGGGCTCGGCCGCATGCGTTAGAGCACGTCGGCTTTGCTCCCAGCGAGCCGAGGAGGCTCGGATGCGCAGCTCCGTGATGGGGCCTTCGATGGCGGCCACGCCGAGGCTCCGCAACCACGCCGCCCACTCCTCCGGCCACCGTTCCTCCGCCTCCTTGGCCACGGCCTCGGCGATGTCTCCGGTCGGGACCGAGGGACGCTCGTACTTGTCGATCAGTTCGTGTAGACGGTGGCGCATGCTCACCATCTCCTCGGGGATCTCCTGACACTGCCAGTGTGATCCGCCGGGGTCCGATGGACCAGGGTCGAAGGGCCCCTCAGCAGCCAGATCAGCGACCACGCACGACCACCTCGCGAGCCGTGCTTCAGCTCAGGGCACACGAAGGACTGCTGCGCCCACCCGAGCCCGGTGCCACGCCGCGTCACCCCACGCCGCCGCCAGCGCCCAGCCGCGCTTCATCCACAGGTGGAGGTCGTGCTCCCACGTGTAGCCGATGGCGCCGTGGGTCTGGAGGGCGACCCGGCAGGCGAGCGTCGCCGCGTCGGAGGCGTAGGCCTTGGCCATGGACACGTCGAGGGCCCGCTCGGGCATGTCGCGGGCCACGGAGTAGGCGGCCCGGTAGACGACCGGCCGGGCCAGCTCCAGCTGGAGCAGGGAGTCGGCGAGCATGTGCTTGACGGCCTGGAAGGTGCCGATCGGCTGGCCGAACTGCACGCGGTGGCGGGCGTGCTCGGCGGCGAGGTTGATGAGCTGCTGCGAGACGCCGAGCAGCTGGGCCGCCGTGGCCAGGGCGCCGCGGTCGAAGGCGGACTCGACCACCACCGCGGCCTGCTCGCCGGCAGCCACGAGAGTGCCGACGCCCGGCTCCCACTCGACGCTGGCGAGCCGCCGGGCGCGGTCGAGCGACGGCTGCTCGAACAGGGTCACCTGGTCGCGGGGGACCGCATGCACCTCGTCGCCCCGCTGGAGCAGGAGCAGGTCGGCAGACGCGGCGTGGTCCACGTACGGAAGCCCTGCCAGGCCGACGCCGAGGACCGCCCGCCCGGCCGCCACGGCGCGTAGCCAGCGCTCCCGGAGCGCGTCCGACCCCACCTCGGCCAGCAGGGGAGCTCCCACGGCCGTGGTGTCGACGATGGGCTCGGGAAGGCCGGCCCGTCCCGACTCCTCGAGCACGAGGACCAGGGACAGCTCGTCCATTCCCAGCCCCCCGTGGCTCGCGGGAACGGTCAGGCCGGCGACCCCGAGTGCGGCCAGCTTCGTCCACCGGTCGGTCGACCACCCGCGGTGACTGGACCACGCCGCCCGGACGTCGGCCGGCGTGCACTCCTTGTCGAGGAACTCGCGCACGGCCGTCCGAAAGAGCATCTGGTCCTCGTCGAAGGCGAACCGCATCACGAGCTCCTGGGAAGCGACAGCACCCGATCGGCGACGACGTTGCGCTGGATCTCGTTGGTCCCGGCGTAGATCGGCCCGGCCAGGGCGAAGAGGAAGCCGTCGAGCCACCGGCCGTCGTCCACCGCACCGGGCGCCTGCCCGACGAGCTCGGCCGACAGCCCCAGCAGCCGGAGGGCGGTCTCGTGCATGCGCACGTCCATCTCCGACCACCACAGCTTGTTGAGGCTGGACTCGGCCCCGATGGAGCCACCGTCGATGATGCGCGACACCGTCCAGTACGTGTGCAGCCGGTAGGCCTCGGCGTCCATCCAGGCCTGCACCACGTCGCCGCGCAGCGCCGGGTCGGCGGTCCCGCCCACCCGGCCGAACAGGTCGACGAGCCGCTCGGCCGTCTCGGTGTAACGGGCCGGGCTGCGCAGGCTGAGACCCCGCTCGAAGCCGGCGGTGGCCATGGCCACCCTCCAGCCCCGGTCCTGCTCCCCCACCACGTTGGCGGCGGGGACACGGACGCCCTCGAGGAAGACTTCGGCGAAGCCGGTCTCCCCGTCGAGCTGGGCGATGGGGCGGACCGTCACCCCGTCGGCGTCCATCGGCACGAGGATGAAGGTGAGCCCGCGATGGCGCTCGGCCGCGGGGTCGGTCCGGAACAGCCCGAACATCCAGTCGGCGAACGCGCCGCGGGAGCACCAAGTCTTCTGACCGTCGAGCACGTAGTCGTCGCCGTCGCGCACCGCCCGACTGCGGATGGCGGCCAGGTCACTGCCGGCGTCGGGCTCGGACCACCCCTGGCACCAGATCTCGTCGCCCGAGGCCATGGCAGGGAGGAAGCGAGACTTCTGCTCGTCGGTGCCGAGCTCGATGATGGTCGGCCCGAGGAGGAAGATGCCGTTCTGGTTCACCCGGCCGGGGGCACCGGCCCGGTAGTACTCCTCCTCGAAGACCAGCCACTCGATCAGGTTGGCGCCCTGGCCTCCGTACTCGACCGGCCACGACACCGCCGACCACCCTCCGGCGGAGAGCTCCCGCTCCCACGCCCGGTGCTGCTCGAAACCCCCGGCGGTGTCCATGGAGGCGAGCGGCGCGGCGGGGACGTTGTCCTCCAGCCACGACCTGGCGATCCGACGGAACTCCTCCTCGTGGGGCGTGAAATCGAGATCCACTCGGTGCTCCCTACTCCTGCAGCCGGGCGAGGGTCTCCTCGGCCTGCTCGATGATGCCCGCGATGACCTGGGCCACGTCCGGGAGCTCCTCGATCACCCCCACGACCTGTCCCGTGGGCAGAATGCCGACCTCGGGCCGACCTTCCACCATGGCCGCCCTCGTCATCATGGGGGCGTTGGCGGCCATGACCATCTGGCCCCAGGTGAGGCCCTGGCGCTTCTTCATGGCCAGCCCCTCGGCCAGCAGGTCGCGCAGCGACGTGTCGGTGAGCTTGCGGAAGGCGAAGGCGTTGCGGGCGGCGCGCGGCAGGGCGGTGAGCCGTCCGGACCGCTCGAGCGAGTCGACCACGTCGGTGCGGATCACCCGCTGCGGAAGTCCGTCGATGTGACGCGACACCACCGTGTCGGTCACCGACTTCTGGAGGTAGATCCCCTTCACGGTGTCGGGCACGGTGCTCTCGTTGGTGAGCAGGAAGCGGGTGCCCATTGCCACGCCGGCGGCTCCGTAGGCGAGCGCCGCGACCAGTCCCCTGCCGTCGAAGAACCCACCGGCGGCGACGACCGGCACGTCCACCGCGTCGACCACTTGAGGCAGGAGCAGCGAGGTCGGCACCTGACCGGTGTGGCCGCCGCCCTCCATGCCCTGCGCGATGAGAGCGTCGGCGCCCCACTCGACCACCTTCTCGGCGTGACGGCGGGCGCCGATCGTCGGGATGTTCACCACGCCGTTGTCCCGCAGGCGGCGAATGAGGTCGGGGCGCGGCGCCTGCCCGTAGCTGGCCACCTTCACCCCGGACTTCACGATCAGCGCCACCCGATCCTCCACGTCGGGCTGGTCGGTGCGGAAGTTCACCCCGAATGGACGGTCGGTTCGCTCCTTCACCTCTTTGACCGCCCGCTCCAGCTCGTCGAGGGTCATGGTCCCGCCGGCGAGGATCCCCAGGGCGCCGGCCTGGCTGGAGGCGGCGGTCAGCCGCGGTCCCGACACCCACCCCATGCCGGTCTGCACGATCGGATGGCGGACGTCGAGCAGCTCGCAGAGGCGGGTGTGGAGCGCCTCGCTCACTTCACCTCACTCCCGCGCAGTCCCATGGGATCGAGCACCTCGCGCACGACGTCCAGCTCCTCGGGCGTCGGGCGCCGGCTCTCGGCCAGGTCCTCGGGGACGTCGAGGGGGAAACCGGTGGCCTCCACGACCTCGTCGACCGTCACTCCCGGATGCACGGAGCGCAGCCGCATGGCGTGGTCGGCGGTGGCGAAGTCGAGGACCGCCTTGTTGGTCACCACCACCCGGACCTCGTGGAAGCGGGACGCGGACGTGCCCGTCTCGGCCACGCGCTGGTGGCCGACGCCCGACACCACGTCGACGTGCTCGACGAAGACGCGCCGGGAATGGTTGGGCACCCAATAGCTCGTGGGGTGGTTGACGGTGTTGCCCGGCGCTCCCCTGACGCCGAGGAGCTGTGCCTTCGGGCGGTGCCAGTCGCCGATGCAGGCGATGTTCTGGTTGCCGTACCGGTCGATCTGGGTGGCGCCCATCATCACGTGGCGCCGGCCGGACCAGAGCACGTCGAACACCGACCGGTACGGCAGCCAACCTTCGACGACCTTCGTGTCCGGCTCGCGGCCGACGGGGAGCGTGTTGGCCACGAGGTAGGCCTCCCCGTCGGTGAGCAACAGGTCGGGTTCGAAGGTCGCCTTGGCCAGGCGTGCGGCGATGGTCGGCACGACGCCGATGGGGCTGGCCAGGATCTCCCCGTCGCCGCGCCACGCCTCGGCACAGGCGACCACACAGATCTCGTCCAGCGTCGCCTCGGCCGTCACGAGGCCCGCACCCGCTCCTGGTAGTCAGCCTCGGTGGGGAGCTCGAGGTACGTGCGCCGGAACGTCGCCCACGCCTCCGGATCGCCGGCCGCGGTGGCGTACTTTCGCTGGAGCTCCTCGTCGCGCTCGTAGTCGGGGTCGCACGAGGTGAAGTGGGCGCCGTGGGGCGCCTCCACCACCCCGTCGGTCATCATGCGGTTGATGCGGAGGGACTGCACGGGTCCCTCCTTCAGGAGGTCCTCGGTGGGGACGAGGCGCTCGCACGACATGAACCGACGGCTAGCAGCCATGCAGAAGAGGTCGTCGAAATAGGGGTCCGGTCCGAGGAACTGCCCGTTCCCACTCGCATCGGCGCGGTTCATGTGGACCAGGGCCACGTCGAGTGGAAGCGCCGGCATGGCCACCACCTCCTCGCCGTCGTAGGGCGAGGTGACCGTGGCCAGCTCCGGGTTGATCCGCATGACGTCGGAGCCGAGCCCGGCGCGGGTCGGCAGGAACGGAAGGCGCAAGGCCGCCGCGTACAGCCCCCACTGCAGCATGCCCTCGTCGAGCTCCATGGCCTCGACGGAGCCGCTCTGGCGGGCCGCCCGGAAGTGCGGCTCGAGCGGGATGGAGTCGAGCGAGACGAACCCGTAGACGACCCTTCGCACCTTGCCGGCCGCGCACAGCAGGCCGACGTCGGGGCCGCCGTAGGCCACGACGGTCAGGTCCTTCACGTCCGAGCGCAGGATGGCCCGCACCAGCGACATCGGCTTGCGCCGCGACCCCCACCCGCCGATGCCCACGGTCATCCCATCGGACAGCTCGGCGACGACCTCGTCCTCCGTCGTGCGCTTGTCAGCCACGGGGCTTGCGGTCGTCCTTGTCGATGAAGGCCTGCCGGGCCTCGTCGGACACGTCCGACAGGTTGAGCTCGAAGGTGAAGCCCTGCTCGAAGCGATAGCTGCGCTTGACGTCGACGGGGTCGATCCCGTTCAGGGACTCCTTGGCCCGCCTGATGACGGTGGGGTTCTTCGCCGCGATCTGAGCGGCCACCTCCCGGGCGGCGGCGCGGAGTTGGTCCGGCTCGACCACACGGAGGACGGAGCCGAAATGGTGCAGCTCCTCGGCCGTGGCCGTGGCGCTGGTGTACATCATCGCCCGCATCTTGTGCTGGGGCACGAGCCGGGCGAGGTGGGTGGCCGCACCGAGGGCGCCGCGGTCCACCTCGGGCAGACCGAAGGTGGCGTCGGTCGAGGCGACGATGACGTCCGAGTTGCCGACGATGCCGATGCCCCCGCCGAGGCAGAACCCCTGCACCGCCGAGATGACCGGCACCTCGCACTCGTACACGGCGGCGAAGGCGGCCGCGCAGCCCCGGTTCACTCCGACAAGGGCGGCGCTGCCCTCGCGCTGGACCTCCTTGATGTCCACCCCCGCGCAGAATCCCCGGCCCTCGGCGGCCACGATCACCACCCGGACGGCCTCCCGGGCGCCGAGCTCCCGGACGGCGTCGGCGAGGTCGAACCAACCCTTCACGTCGAGCGCGTTGACCGGCGGGACGTCGATGACGACCTCGGCCACCCCGTCGGCAGCCCCGTCGACCATGCCGTGCGAGATGCCCATGGGTTAGGATTCTGACACA
>CAVQWQ010000026.1:0-10749 GCA_963717645.1 uncultured Actinomycetes bacterium
TCGAGATGACGGACGGCGTGACCCGCGGCCACGCCGTCTACACCACGCCCTACGAGGGCCCCCCGGGCTGCCTGCACGGTGGCTTCGTGGCTGCCGCGTTCGACGACATGATGGGCTTCGCCCAGATGGCCTCGGGCTTCGCCGGCTACACCGGCACGCTCACGGTGAAGATGCGCCGGCCGACCCCCCTCGATCGGCGCATCGACTTCGAGGCCGGGCTCGACCGGGTGGACGGGCGCAAGATCTTCTGTTGGGGCAAGTCCTGGGACGGAGACACCCTGTTGTGCGAGGCCACGATCCTGTTCGTCGCCCCGCGCGAAGGCCTGATGCCCCGTTGAGCGGCCGGCAGGCGAGCCTACAGGTGCCCGAGGCAGGTGTTGCTGTGGTTACTGCTGTTCGTCCCGTCGGGGCAGGTGGTGCCGAGCCAGGTGACACCGTTGAGGTTCGCTCCCGACAGGTGGGCGCCGGTGAGGGTCGCCCGCGACAGGTTGGCACCGTTGAGGTTGGCACCGGTGAGGTTCGCCCCGGCGAGGTTGGCCCCCGACAGGTTGGCCCCATTGAGGTTGGCACCGGTGAGGTTCGCCCCCGCGAGGTTGGCGTTGGCGAGGTTGGCTCCGCTCAGGTTGCAACCGGCGAGGCTCGATCCGCACTTGGCCACGGTCTGCCCGAGAGTCGACGACGCGCTGCCGACGAAGTTGGCGCTTCCCGAGTAGGTGGCGGAGATCGAATGGTTTCCGATGCCCTTGTAGGTCACCACGCAGGTGGCCGAGCCCCCCGAGACTCCTCGCTGCGAGCACCCCGAGATGGCAGAGCCATTGTCGGTAAAGGCAACGGTCCCCGTGGGACTGCCCGATCCAGGCGAAACGACGCTCACAGTCGCAGTGAAGGTGACCGCCTGGCCCGCCTTCGACGGGTCGGCAGAGGAAACCATCGCGGTGGTCGTCGCTGCTTTGTTGACCGTGACGGTCGCGGCATTGGTCGTCACTGTGCCGCTCGAGTTGCTGAACACGGCTCGGTACTGGCTGCCGCTCTGGGACGCATTCGGGGTGAAGCTGTAGGTCGGGCCCGTGGCGCCAGAGATGTCGGTGAATAGGTTGCCCCCGTTCGTCGAGACCTGCCACTTGGCTGCGGGAGCCGGGAATCCTGATGCCGCGGCGCTGAAGCTGGCCATCTGCCCGAAGGTGACCGCCTGGTTGGTGGGCTGAGAGGTGACCGCCGGGGCCTGGTTGACGGTGAGCGTGAACGTCTGGCTGGCGCTGGGGTTCACCCCGTTGGCGGCCGTGATGGTGATCGGGTAGGTGCCGCCGGTCCCCGCCGCCGGGGTCCCCGACAGGGTGGCGGTGCCGTTGTGGTTGTCGACGAAGGTCACCCCCTGGGGCACGGCACCGTCCTCGGTCAGGCTCGGGGTCGGGGTCCCGGTAGCTGTCACGGTGAACGTGCCCGGGCTAGCCACCGCGAACGTCGTACTGCTGGTGCTGGTGATCGCCGGCGCCTGGTTGACGGTGAGGATGGCAGGGTTGGTCGTCGAGCCTCCACCGGTGTTGGTGAACACGGCCCGGTACCGGTTTCCGCCCTGGGAAAGGGTGGGGACGAAGCTGAGGGTAGTAGCCGTCGCACCACCGACGTCAGTGAAGGTAGTGCCCCCGTTCGTTGATACCTGCCACTGCACCGTCGGGGTCGGATTGCCCGAGGCCGCGGCGGCGAAGCTCGCGGTCTGCCCGAGAACGACCGTCTGGTTGGCTGGCTGGACGGTCACGGTTGGAGGCGGCACGACTGTGAGATCGGCCTGGCCAGAGACGTTGCCGACCGCCGCCGAGATCGTGGCTGTCCCGGGGCTCACTCCCGTCGCCACCCCGTTCGATGCCACCGTGGCGATTGGGGAGTTGTTCGACGTCCAGGCGGCGAAGCCCGTCAGGTCGGCGTCCGGCACGCTGGCGTAGTGGCCAGTGGCGATGAACGGCTGCGTCGCCCCGCCACCAATGGATGCCGTCGCCGGCGACACCGAGATCGAGGTCGGAGCGGGTGTCAACGTCTCGATGTTGTTGAACGAGATGTCAGCTAGGCCGGAGAAGGTCCATGTGCCACTGGAGCTACCGTTGCCAGACAACGCCGGCCCGCTGATCGCTGGGTTGCTCCAGTCGACGTTCAGGGTGTCGCCGGGCGAGGTCGAAGGCGGTCCACCGTCCACCGCGAACTCGTCGTGGGTACTAGGCGTAGCCTCGAACAGGTCGGCTGCCGATCCTCCCTTCACGGACACTCTCTTGAGCGTGGAATCGTAGGTGACCGCGCCAGCGGTGAGCCCTGTCACGCCCGCTCCGCTCATGCTGGCTGTGCGGCCCTGGCTATCAGGTGAGTCGTCAATGGAGACCTCTTGCGTGTTGACTAGCGACACCGGTCCCAGGATCTTGTCGGGCAGTACGTCACCGGGAAAGCTAGAGGGGTCTCCGACGAGCACGCTGTTATGCCCCGCCTGTCCGTCGACGGTGAGTGGGCCAGCGGATGCCGTGCCTCCGACTGCGACAAGGTCACTGGTCCACCCTCTGACTGCTAACGCCTGTCACGGTCTCGGGGTCTCGGTGAGGGCCGGAGTGACGGCCTCGTCAAGGATGCCCCATTGAGGGCCAGAACGATACCGCCGCCTCCGGCTCCCTCCGAGGACTCGAGACCGGCAACAGAGGGATGCGCCGAGAGCGCCAATCAGTGATCACCCTGGGCGGGTCCTCGTCATCGAGAAACCGGCACGCAATCACGAGGAGGTTGGATGTACGCAGGGATCGATTGGGCATCGGAGGAGCACGCTGTCTGTGTGCATGATGCAGACGGCCAGAGGGTGGCGTCCTTCAGCATTCCCCACAGCGCCGATGGGCTCGAGCACCTCGTGGACCGGCTGTCCCGCTTGGGTGACCCGACCGAGCTGCCGGTGGCCGTTGAACGGCCGGACGGACGCCTCGTCGACCGCCTGCTGGAGGCCGGTCATCCCCTCGTGCCGGTCTCGTCCAATGCCATCAAGGCGTGGCGCGAGGCCGAGGTGACATCGGGAGCGAAGTCCGACCCCGGGGACGCAGAGACGATCTGCGAGTACCTGCGGCTGCGCTTTCACCGCTTGCGTGTCCTGCACCCCTACAGCGAGGAGACACGGGCCCTTCGGGCCGCGGTGCGGGCCAGGGCGGACCTAGTGGCCCAGAGGGTCGCCGCTCAGAACCAGCTCGAGGCCACCCTCGACGCCTTCTGGCCGGGCGCGAAGGCGGTCTTTGCCGATGTGACAAGCAAGATCGCTCTGGCGTTCCTACAGCGCTACCCAACACCGGCGTCAGCGGCGACTCTTGGTGAGAGGCGGATGGCCGCCTTCTGCGCCAGGAACGGCTATTCGGGACGACGGTCGCCAAGGGAGCTCGTCCAGCGGCTTCGAGCGGCACCCTCTGGCATTGTCGATGGTCCTGAATCCGCGGCGCGCAAGAAGGTCGTGCTCGCGTTTGTCCAGGTCCTGGGGGGTCTCAACCGAGCCATCGCCGACTTGGACTGCGCCGTCGTCACCCACCTCGGCGAGCACCCGGACGCCGAGGTCTTCACATCGCTGCCACGCTCCGGTCAGATCAACGCCGCCCAGATGCTCGCCGAGTGGGGCGACTGTCGCGAAGCCTACGACAGCGCCGAGTCAGTAGCCGCGCTGGCCGGCGTCACCCCCGTCACCAAGATGTCCGGCAAGTACCGTTCGGTCGAGTTCCGCTGGGCATGCAACAAGCGCTTCCGCAACGCCGTCACGACCTTCGCGGACAACTCTCGCCATGCCAACCCCTGGGCCGCCGGCGTCTACCAGAGCGCCCTCCAGCGGGGGCACGACCACCCCCATGCTGTGCGCATCTTGGCACACGCCTGGATCCGGATCATCTACCGGTGCTGGCTCGATCGGGTTCCCTACGACCCTGCCAAGCACGGGGCCATGACGCGAATGGAAGCCACTCCAGACGAACAACTGGTCGCCTAGGGGTTGACACAGAGGGTGTCGTTCCCGGTGCCGGATTTGATCGTGGTCGGAGCCAACGTTGCATGCACGACGAAGATGCTTCCGGCGATGCCCCCGTCGAGCTCGAGGTTGCTGACGCTCGAGTCGTAAGCGACGAGCCCCGAGTTGGGTAGTCCGACCACTCCGGGATGCGGATCGCCGCTCGTGACGTCAAGGTCCGCGTCCGCACCGGAATTGGGCCGGGCGTTACGCCCGCTGTCGTCCATGGTCACGCTCATGTGGCCGCTGGAGTTCTGCTCGTCCATCAGGACCGGGCCCTGAATGCCGTCCAGCACCTTCGGCTCAGACGTGTTGGGGAGCACCTGACGGCCAAAGTCGACCGCGTCCGAGCCGCCCCCGCCGACCAGGTCGAGCTGGCCCTTGACCGCCGTTACGTTGAACGTGTCGTCACGAGGGGTGCCCACGACCGTCGCCCTGGACGTCGTGGTGGCCAGGTTGAAAATGTCGGGTGCGTTGGCGCCGGGGGCGGCGACAAGGAGCATGGTGGCGGACGTCGTGACGACGCCGTACGTCTGGCCCCCGGACTGAGCTTGGATGTTCAGGTTCGAGATGCCTGGATTGGGGTTGTTGATGTTCCAAGTGGCCGCCTCGCCAGGTCCCTTGATGTTCAGGGTCGCGGCCTGCACTTCGACGGTCTGGAAGGACCCGGTGCCCCCGGTGTTCACCTCGGTGGTGTTGGGCGTGGGGCCGTTCACCACGTTGACCTGGGTCGCGCCGGTGGGTCCGAGATCAATCTCGACCGTAGCCGGTGTCGTTGCACCGGCATTTGTCGCCGAGATCACAGCCTGACCGCCGACCGTTGCGGCACCGACGGCGCACGCCGCCGCCAGCTTGCCCAGCAGACGACGGCGATGGGTTGCCAACCTGATCACTTCCCCCCGGTATGGCAGTCCGGCCCAAAAAGTCGGACAACCGGCCCTTTTGGCTCGATAGAGGTGGGCCTTGCTTGGACTGTACGGCGTGAGCCGCCAAACAGCATCCGTAGGACTACGTAGACTTAAGCGCGACCCTGCCTCCAGACCGGGCCCGGCTCGTTTTCCTCAGATGCGCTCGAGGATCGTGCCCGTCGCCAGGGCGCCGCCGCAGCACATCGAGACCAAGGCGGTCGTCTGATCCGACCGCTCCAGCTCGTGGAGGACGGTGGTGATCAGCCGGCTCCCGGTGGCGCCGACGGGATGCCCGAGGGCGATGGCGCCGCCGTTGACGTTCACCTTGTCCATGTCCGGCTGGTGGATGCGCGCCCACGACAGCACGACCGAGGCGAACGCCTCGTTCACCTCGAAGAGGTCGATGTCGGCCGTCGTCATGCCCGCCTTGGCCAGCACCCGCCGGGTGGCGTCGACGGGGCCGTCGAGGTGGTAGTAGGGCTCGGAGCCGACCAGGACCTGGGCGACGATGCGGGCCCGAGGCCGCAGCCCGGCTGCCCGGGCCCGCTCCTCCGACATCCACAGGACGGCGGCGGCGCCGTCGGAGATCTGCGAGCTGTTGCCCGCGGTGTGGATGCCTCCCTCCCGGACCGGCGCCAGCTTGGCGAGGCCCTCGGCCGTCGTCCCGCGGGGGCCCTGGTCGCGGTCCACCACCTGGCGGGACCCGGTCGGACCCTCCGGGCCGACGACCGGCGCCTCGATCGGCGCGATCTCGCGCTCGAAGCGCGCCTCGGCCTGGGCGCGGGCGGCGTGGTGCTGGGACGCCAGGGCGAGCGCGTCGACCTCCTCGCGGGTGATCCCCCGACGCTCGGCGATGCGCTCGGCCGCGCCGAACTGGTCGGGCATGTCGGCGGGGTAGCCCTCCGGGCGCGGGATGCCCGGGCCGTTGAACACGTTCATGCCCAGGCCGACCCGGCTCATGGCCTCGATGCCGCACGCAATGCCGACGTCGATCGCCCCCGCCGTCACCAGCCCGGCGACGAGGTGGTTCGCCTGCTGCGAGGAGCCACACTGGCAGTCCACCGTGGTGGCCGCCGTCTCGAAGGGCAGGCCGGCACCGAGCCAGGCGTTGCGGGTGACGTTCGACGCCTGCTCGCCGGCCTGCGTGACGCAGCCGCCCACGACCTGCTCGACGTCCGCGGGGTCGATGCCCGCCCGCTTGATGACCTCGACCTGGGCGGCGGCGAGGATGTCGGCGGCGTGGAGACCCGACAGCACGCCGTTGCGCTTGCCGATCGGCGTCCGCACCGCCTCGACGATCACGGGCTGACCCATCTGTGTTCCTCCTGCTCGTCGCCTGGTCCGGTCAAGGTTATTGGAATCTGTTCTAGTCTGTGGCCGCCGCAGGACCAAGTGATCAGGAGAACGTGCCGATGGCTGACCTCGGATTCTGGAGCATCGCGACCGAAGATCCCGACCATCTGGCGGTCGTGGGGCCCGACGGTGCCGAGATCCCTGCCGGCGAGTTGCTGGGCGCGGCGAACCAGCTGGTGCACGGCCTTCGCCAGCTCGGCCTCGAGGTCGGCGACTCGATCGCCATGGTGCTGCCGAACAGTGTCGAAGTCTTCGAGCTGTATCTCGCCGTCCTCCAGGCCGGCTGGTACCTGATACCGATCAACCACCACCTGGTCGGGCCCGAGATCGCCTACATCGTCCAGGACTGCGACGCCAAGGTGTTCGTTGCCCACGAGCGCTTCGCCGACGCCTGCGCCGCGGCCGCCAAGGAGCTGGGATTCCCCGAGGACCGGAGCTTCGCCGTGGGCTCGGTGCCCGGCTTTCGTCCGTACGAGGAGCTCAAGGAGGGACAGCCGAGCTCCCTTCCTTCGGACCGCCGCACCGGGGCGGTCATGAACTACACCTCGGGCACCACGGGCAAGCCCAAGGGGGTCCGGCGACAGCTCCCCGCCGCGGACCCTGAAGCGACCGCCATCGCGTCGGGCGGGATGCTGCTGCTGTTCGGCCTTCAGCCCAACGACGACAACGTCCACATCTGCGGCTCGCCGCTCTATCACACCGCCGTCCTGGTCTTCGCCGGAGGCGCGCTCCAGCTCGGCCACACCGTCGTGGTGATGGACAAGTGGACGCCGGAAGGCATGCTCGAGCTGATCGACCGGTACCGGGTCACCAGCAGCCACATGGTGCCCACCCAGTTCCACCGCCTGCTGGCCCTCCCTGACGAGGCGAAGGCCAAGTACGACCTCTCGTCGCTCCGCCACATGGTCCACGCCGCCGCCCCCTGCCCCATCGACGTGAAGCGGGGGATGATCGAGTGGTGGGGGCCGGTGATCGACGAGTACTACGCGGCGAGCGAAGGCGGGGGCACCATGGTGCTGTCGGAGGACTGGCTGAAGAAGCCGGGCACGGTCGGCAAAGCGTGGCCGATCTCCGAGGTGGTGATCCTCGACGACGAGGGCAAGGAGCTGCCGGCGAACGAGATCGGCACCGTGTACATGGCCATGCCCGGGGTGGAGTTCGAGTACTACAAGGACCGTCAGAAGACGGAGAGCAACCGGGTGGGGCGCTTCTTCACCGTCGGCGACATCGGCTACCTCGACGACGACGGCTACCTCTTCCTCCGGGACCGCAAGGCCGACATGATCATCTCGGGCGGGGCCAACATCTACCCGGCGGAGATCGAGGCCGTCCTGCTCGGCCACCCGAAGGTCGGCGACGCCGCTGTGTTCGGGGTCCCCCACGAGGACTGGGGGGAGGAGGTGAAGGCGGTCATCGAGCCCGCCGCCGGCGTGGAGCCCTCTGCCGAGCTTGCCGACGACATCCTGGCCTTCTGCGCCGGCAAGCTGGCACGGTTCAAGACGCCGAGGACGCTCGACTTCGTCGTCGAGATGCCGCGCGACCCCAACGGCAAGCTGTACAAGCGCCGGCTCCGCGATCCCTACTGGGAGGGGCGGGAGCGGGCCATCTGATGCCAGCAGCTGCATCGAGCGACAAGGTCAGGCTGCACATCGACGGCCCGGTCGCCACGATCACCAACGCCAACGTCGACAAGCAGAACGCCTTCGACGACGAGATGGACGCCCGGCTCTGGGAGATCCTCCACGAGCTGAAGGGACGTCCCGACCTGCGCGCCGTGATCTGGAGAGCCGAGGGGAAGTCGTGGTCGTCAGGTCGGGACGTGAGCACGATCGGCACGCTCACCCGGGCGGCGTCGCATCACGAGCTCATGTCCACCGGCCATCGCGGCATCCAGCAGCTCTGGGACATCGAGGCGCCGGTGATCGTGGCCATCCAGGGCTGGGCGATCGGTGGATCCTTCCAGCGCGCCCTGCTGTGCGACATCCGCATCGCCGCCGATGACGCCCGGTTCGCGCTGCCCGAGGTGACCTACGGCGTGATCCCTGACACCGGAGGCGTGGGAGTGCTGTACCAGATGTGCGGGCACGGGCTGGTGAGCGACATGGTGCTCACCGGCCGCCGTCTCTCGGCCGACGAGGCGCTGGGTCACGGGATCGTGTCGCGCGTCGTGCCCCGTGACGAGCTCGATGCCACCGCCCGTGAGATGGCGGAGCGGATCGCCGCGGCGCCCGCGGCGACCGTGAAGATGGCGCGCCGGGTCATCGCCCGCCTGGCCCAGCCCGAGCAGCGGGCGGCGATGGGCGACGAGCTCATCTACCAGACATTCGTAAACAAGAGCGACGACTACGCCGAGATGCGCGCGGCGCGGGCGGAGAACCGGCCGCCGAAGTACCGGGGGAGCTGAGGGCTCGGACGATGACAGAGGAGCTCGCCGACCGGATCGAGATCGACGACCTTCTCACCCGGTACGCCACGGCCGTGGACACCAGGGACTGGGACCTCTACCAGAGCGTGTTCACGGCGGACGCCGTCATCGACTACACGTCGTCGGGAGGAATCCGCGGCGGGCTGGCCGAGGTGACCAAGTGGCTGTCCGACGCGCTGTCCATCTTCTCGATGAGCCAGCACCTGGTCACCAACCGCGAGATCCGCGTGACCGGCGACGCGGCGACCAGCCGCAGCTACTTCTACAACCCGATGGGCCGGACGAAGCGCGATGGCACCCTGGACCTGATGTTCGTCGGGGGCTACTACCGCGACCAGCTGCGCCGGACCGGCGACGGGTGGCGGATCGCCGAGCGCATCCAGGACACGGCCTGGTCCAGCTCCTCGCCAGGCGCCGCCGGGGTGCCGGAACCGCCCTGAGCGCTGCAGATTCGGTCGCCGAGGTCACGTGACGAGCCTTCTCGGCGTCGACAAGAGGTGCCCTCGGCGCCAGCGCCCGGGGCCTCTTTGTGCTCTGCGGGGAACGGTCGTTCGGAGTGGTCGACACAGACGTGCAACTCCGGTACGCATGTAGGTCAGAGAGTGAGAGCTGTCCTCGGCAAGGGGAGGAGATGCTCATGGCCGACGAGCAAGAGCCGCCTGGACCGGGCGCCGGTCGTCCCCAGCCAGATAACCCAGACAACACTTGGGCGGTCCCCGCCTCGCCGGCATCGCCGCCTCCGACCTCGGGGCGCCCCTCTGTCCGTCGTGGCTGGACAGGGCCTCGCATCGCCGTTCTCGTCATCGGATCGCTGCTGGCGCTGGCCTCCCTCGGCCTCCTCGCCCTCGGTGGCGGCGCTACGTGGCTACAGACTCACCGTGATGGCGGCTACGTAAGCGCTGGCTCACGAACCCTCACCACACCCGGCTATGCCCTGGCCACCGACCGGCTGAACCTCGGAGGTGGTCGGTGGAGGCTGATCGGCACGCTACGGATACGCGCCACCGGGCAGGCCCCCACCACGCGGGTCTTTGTGGGAATCGCCACGGCTGACCAAGCGGCCCGCTATCTTGCCGGGGTTCGGTACACCACTGTCAATGGCGTGTTCTCCTACACCAGTGGCCGCGATGTGTTGCACAACGGCGGCGCCCCGAAGACGCCTCCCGCGGCCGCCGGTATCTGGACCGTCCAAACCAGCGGTATCGGCACCCAGACGCTGCTGTGGCCCGTGAAGGGCGGCGACTGGTCGGTGGTGGCCTTGAACGCGGACGCGTCGCCAAGTGTGACTATCCATGCCAGCGTTGGTGCGACGTTCCCGCCGCTGCCATGGCTGGCGCTTGGGCTAGTTGCCGGCGGGGCGCTCCTGTTGGCCGCGAGCGCGGTGCTCATTGTCGTCCCAGTACGTCGAGCCAGCCGGCCGCAGTAGGCCACCGGAGACCACTGGGAACCCTGGCTATGTGGTCTTTCCCGGCGGGTGGGTAACAGCGATGACACTTAGCCCACCACGAGGGCGACTCCTGGCCGTACGAGGAAGGCGCAGAGCGCATTGAGTTGATCCACCGCCACAGGAGCGCGGTACCGAAACCTGCCATTCGGCCCGTGCGCCGAGCTCGCCCCGGAGGGACGATCTCCATAGGAAGGAGGTGACGAGGATATGTGGGGTTTCCTGGCGGGACTGCATGGGTCTGAGTCAGCTCGCGCTCAACGTCGCCCAGAGCGGATGGCGATGATGTTCTGGGCGTTCATCATCTTCTGCGGCGCCACTCTCATCTTCGTCGATCCCCCCGTCTTCGGGCCCATCATCGCGGCCTTTGTCGTGCTGAGCATCCTTGGCGCATTTGGCCAGGGGCGCGGCGCACTCAGACACTGAGTCACGAGTACTAGCCCGAGACGTCCTCTCGCGTCATAGCCATTGAGCTCCACATAACAGCCCACCGGCGAGCAGCGGGAACCGGAACTAGGAAAGTCCAGCTCAGCCGTAGGTGACCGGAGAGGCCCGGAATCGTCTGGACCGGATAGTCTGACGCGACGTCAAACCCAGGAGTGGGGGTCCGTGATGC
>CAVQWQ010000027.1:0-27154 GCA_963717645.1 uncultured Actinomycetes bacterium
TTCGTCAACGTTCCATCGGCATCCTCGCCATCGTCGCGGCGAGGGTGTGCTGGTCGAGACGAGGGTCGAGACCGAACGTCGAAGCCTCGACGTGGCGTGTTTTTCCACGGTGACCGGAGGGCTCGTCGCGGTCGTCTACGCCATCGTGCGCACCGACGTGTACGCCTGGACGCTCGTGCAGACGCTCGTCACGCTCGCGGTGGCGGTTGGCCTCCTCGGCCTGTTCGTTTTCATCGAGGCTCGGCTGGCGAGCGCCCCGCTCATGCCCCTCGGGGTGTTCCGCTCGCGGTCGCTGTCGGGTGCGAACGTCGTCATGCTCTGCCTCGGCGGAGCCATGTTCGCCATGTGGTTCTTCCTGTCGCTGTACATGCAGAACGTGCTCGGCTTCAGCCCCCTCGCCGCCGGGTCGGGGTTCGTGCCTCAGACGGCCGCCATCGCCGTGGGGGCCGGCATCAGCGCGGCTCCTGCCCCGCTGGCGCTCGCTCGCTGCTCGTCGTGGGCCCACTCATCTCGGCAGCGGGGCTGGCGTGGCTCTGACAGCTGTCGGCCACGGGCACCTACCTGGTCGACATCCTGGTCCTGGGCGTCCTCATCGCCCTGGGTCTCGGGTTGTCGTTCATGCCCGTCACCTTCGCCGCCACCGCGGGTGTCCCGCGCCACGACGCCGGCCTGGCCTCCGGACTGGTCAACACGACCCGCCAGGTCGGCGGATCCATCGGCCTCGCCGCTCTGGCCACCGTCGCTGCTGACCACACCCGCTCTCTCCTGGTTGGCAGCACCCAGAGCCGGTCGGAGATCGCCGCGGCGACGACGTCTGGCTTCGGCCGAGCGTTCGTCGTTGCGTCGGTCGTCGCGGTCGCCGCTGCCGCGGCCGCTCTGATCCTTCCGTCGATCCGCCAGCCGGAGCCGCAGCCGGCGACGCCGGAGGGCCTTGAGCGAGCGAGCACTGCCACGAGGTAGCAGCCGCCCGCGAGCGGGTCATTGGCCCGGTGGGCAGCGATGGCGGTGCCGGTGCCAAGGTGAGAAGACAGCGGCGACGTCGCCGTCGTGAGTGGTTTCATCGAGATTGCGGCTCGGGTGATACGCGGTAAACTCCGCGCAAAACGCGACTGGCATTCTGCGGTCGTTCCAGCAGATCACGAGAGCGCACATGACACCCCGATCAAACTCGAATCGCTCGACGACGACCGCGCAGAACGCTCGGCGACCGATGAGCAACCAACACAAGAAGGCGCTGGCCCAGGGTCGCGAGGAGGGTCGTGCCATCCGGCGCTATCTCGATGCCCTGGCGAGGCAGCGGCCTCGGCGTGGCCGCCGTCGGACGGTGGAGAGTGCCAACCGGCAGTTGCGAGAGACCGTCGACCAACTTGCCACCGCCAGGTCGCTGGCCCGGGTCGAGCTGTTGCAGCGGAGGATCGACCTCGAAGCCGAGATCGCCTCGTTGGGCCAGGACGGTGCCAGCGACCTGTCGGAGCTCGAGGCTGGCTTCGTGGCCGCCGCCAAGGGCTACAGCGAGCGCAAGGGGATCACCACCCAGGCGTGGCTGCAGGGCGGCGTGCCGAGAACGGTGCTGCGACAGGCGGGGTTGACGACCGCTCGGGGCGCGGCGAAGCGTCCCGCCACGACCAGAGGGCGCGCTGCAGCCCGGCCCGGGGCCGCGTCCAAGGCTCGTCGTCCGGCGGCTGCTCGCAAGGCGACCGCCGGCCGGCGACGATCGACGGCCAAGGTCAGCCGGACGACGGCATCACGTGGGGCCCGCTCGACCGTGGCCAAGCGGGCCAGCCGCTAACCGGCGATCGCGTCGGCCGATCTCAGCCCTCGGACCATCCGGCACCCGGCAACGCGTGGTCGCCGAGCGTAGCGACGGGAGTGCCCGGTCGGTACGTCTGCGGTGAGCCAATTTCGTCTTTGAAGACGATCTCGTCGGTGATGTAATGGCGCCCGGCGCGCCCGCAGAATCGGTCGACATCCTCCTCAATCGTCCTTGATCATGACGATCGTCAGCGGGTCGTCGACGTGGTCGATCCCGACGACGAGCCGCCCAAGTCGATGTTGCAGGTCTTCTTGGTGTAGTCCGTCACCTGCTGACCGGCCGTTCGCAACTGGCTCTCCTGGCCCTTGGCGGCAGTGTTGACGGCGTTGGTCAACGCCTGCGGGTTCTGGCTGGGCCGGGTGTTGCCGAGTGCAGTGAGCACTGCGCCGTAGAAGCCGCGCAGGGTCTGCACCGACCGCGCGATCTGACTTGGGGCGACCGTGGCGAGCTTGTCGAAGGTGGCGAAGGCGTTGCTGAGCCCGTCGGGATTGGTGGCGAGCGCGTCCCCAGCCTGCTTGACCTGTCGAGCCTCGTTGCAATACGCGGTCGTGTTCGCCTGGGTGCTGCCCGTCGCCGTGGAACCGCTGCTTCCTCCTCCGCAGGCCGCGACGGTCAGTCCAACCGTCGCGACGCAGCACAATGCCGCTGCACGTCTCATGGGATCCTTCCCGGGCGACCACCGCCTGGCGATTCCAGCCCAGGCGGGCATCGTACCGGCGCCGTCGACGACGGTGCGGGGACCACGCTGGCGGCGAGGGGGGTCACCGCCGCCAGTCCCGCCCGGCGACCTTGTGATCGGTGCCCGCGCTTCGGGCTATTATCTGTGTAATCTCGTAATCACAGTTAGTAGAGAAGAGACCAGTTCGAGAGAGACGAGGAATGACATGAGAGACGAGGACACGCGCGGAGCCCGCCGAGGCGGCGGGCGTCGGGGCCGGTGGGAGTCCGGCCATCCCCACGACCACGGACCGCCCTGGCGCGGCCACCGGGGGCGCAGGGGGCGACGGGAGAACGTCACCCCGCTGTCGGTAGAGGAGGCCCGTGGGTGGCTCTCCGGCCGCTTGCCCGGCGACTGGTTCACGGGCGCGCCCGAGGTGACCGTCGACCGCGACGAGATCGTCGTCGTCGGCACTCTCGACACCCCGCCCGTGGCCGAGGGCGCTGGAGAGGCCGAGCGCCTGGCCGCCGAGGCCGGCCGGATCGAGCGATTCCGGGAAGACACCCGGGAGGCCAGGATGGCCATCCACTCGGAGGCGGAGGCCCGTTTCGACCGGAGTGTGGCCTGGGGGGCAGTGAGCGGAGACACTCGACGCCTGTTCACCAACCTGGCCGTTCCCGTCCTGACCAGGCTGCGGCAGCCCGAGCGGCTCGTGCTCGACACCCTGGTCGACGCCGGGGTCGCCGGCTCGAGGAGCGAGGCGCTGGCGTGGTGCGTCCACCTGGTGGGCGACAACCAGGACGAATGGCTGGGCCGGCTGCGCCGGGCGCTCACCGCGGTCGAGGAGGCCCGGGAGACGGGTCCAGGCACCGGGACGTAGACGAGGACGGACCCCCGTCCAGGGCGGCGCGGAGGCGCCTGGCGCCTCCGCGGCGCCGCCCGCGGCCCCCCTTGTTTGCCATGACCATCCCGGGCGGGGCATGATGGTGGGAGAATGACGTTCTCCCATTCGGCCTACGACAGTCCCCAGGGCGCGTCGGGCGCCGGCGGTCCGGCCGGCGACACCCGGGGCAGCGAGTGGCAGGCCCGCGCCCTCCATCGGTCGCTGGAGCGGGCCCGGACCCGCTCGGTCGAGCGCATGGAGCGGCTGGTCGCCGCGGCCCGGGAGCTGGCGAACGAGACAGGGACGTCGGCCTTCACCGTCAGCCAGGTCACCGAGCGGGCCGGTCTGTCGCTCAAGAGCTTCTACCGCTGCTTCCCGGGCAAGGACGAGCTGCTCATCGCCCTGCTCGAGGAGGACAGCCGGGTGGGCGCCTCCATGCTCGCCGAGGCCATCGCGCCCGAGCGCGAGGGGGTCGAGCGGCTTCGGGCCTACGTGGACGGCCTTTTCGAGTTCCTGACCCTCCCGGGCGCCCTCGGCTACGCCGGGCTCCTCGTGCGCGAGCACCGGCGCCTGGCCGAGGGGCACCCCGTAGAGCTGCGGGGGGCGCTGGCACCCCTCATCGAGATGCTCGCTGACGAGCTCGCGGCCGCCGGCCTGTCCGAGGGGGTCGACCGCGACCCGTCGCGGGCAGCCGAGACCGTCTTCGGGGTACTGCTCTCGGGCATCAACGACGTGACCCTGGGCCGGGCGGAGCCCAGGGAGGTGGCGGCCTACCTCTGGCGGTTCTGCTGGGCCGGCGTGCGAGGCGACAGCTGACCGAGCCGGAAGATCGACAGAGGCCGGCCGGGGAGGCCGGTCGAAGAGACCGAGGAGACGACATGGAGACCGAGCCCATCATCGAGACAGAGCCTGTTCGGTACTCGGACCCGGTGCTGGCAGTGTTCTCGCAAGAGAGCGCCGACGATCCGGACGAGGCCTATCGATGGCTGCGCGAGCAGTGTCCCGTCGGTCGCTCGGACATGGACGCCTCCCCGGCCATCTACATCTCCCGCTACGAGGACGTCCTCTGGGCCCTGCGCCACCCCGAGATCTTCTCGTCGGGGATGGACGCGGTGGCGATCGGCCAGGAGCAGCCGCTCATACCGCTGCAGATCGACCCGCCTGCCCACACGGGCTACCGACGGCTCCTCAACCCGGAGTTCACGCCCAAGAAGATCGCCGCCCTGGAGGCCGACGTACGCGTCCTCGTCAACCGGCTCATCGACGGGTTCGTCGATCACGGCAGCTGCAACTTCCACGAGGAGTTCGCCACGCCGCTCCCGTCCACCATCTTCCTGCGCCTCGCGGGGCTGCCCCAGGCGGATCTGCCCATGTTCCTGCGGTGGCGCGACAACACCGTCCGCCCCGATGTGGCCCGCGACGACTTCGAGGGCGCGGCCCGGATCAGAGAGGCGACGGGCCGGGAGATAAGCGCCTATTTCGAGCGGGCCATCGACGAGTCGCGCCGGGATCCGGGCGAGGGACTCCTCGGCCAGTTGGTGCGCGCGGACATGAACGGTCGAAAGCTCACGCGCGAGGAGCTCCTCGGGATCCTCCACCTCCTGCTTCTCGGCGGCCTCGACACCGTCACCGCCACCCTGGACTGCATGATCGCCTACCTCGCCCGCCACCCCGACCGCCGGCGCCAGCTGGTCGAGGACCCTTCGCTGATCGAGCCGGCGGTCGACGAGCTGCTGCGGCGGGAGACCCCGGTCCAGGTGGTGCTGCGCACCGCCACACGGGACGTCGAGGTGCGAGGTGTCCAGGTGCGCAAGGGCGAGGCCGTCACGCTGGTGCTCGGTGCCGCCAACGGTGACGAGGACCAGTTCCTGGCTTCGGATGCCTTCGAGCTGGCGAACGGCCACAACCACCACGTGGCGTTCGGGGGAGGGCCCCACCTGTGCCTTGGGGCCCACCTGGCCCGACTCGAGCTGCGGGTCGCCATCGAGGAGTTCCACCGCCGGGTGCCGGACTACCGGATCGCCGACGGGTCCGAGGTCCACTACTCACCCGGCATCCGCCAGGCCGACCAGCTGCCCTTGGTGTTCAACGCGCCTCCGGTCGAGCGGCCGGCCGGGGCCGCGGTCAGCAGCACCTTCTGATCGCCCGGGACGGGGCCGACGCCCGGCGCAGGTTGCCAACGGCCGGCTGGGGGTCTAGAACACGATTGCGAAGTCTGCTGGGACCGTTTCACGCCTGACTGGGGAGCCACGGTGATGCGTTCGCTGTCGTTGATGCGTAAGGGCGCGACCACCGGGACCGCGCTGAGCCTTGTCGGGGGAGCCCTGGGCATGACGGCGCTGGCCGCCGGCGCCCAGGCGGCGACCTCTCCCCGCCCGCCGAAACCGGCGCCCGGGGGGCCGCCCTCGCCGAAGGCGGCCGCCGCCTCGAACACCTTCGCCACCGGCCAGCTCGAGGACACCGCGGTCGCCAACACGGCGAGCGGCTCGGGGTGCGGCACCAATGTCGCCGGCGAGCCGGCCATCCACGTGTCGCCGACGAACAACGTGTTCCTGTCGTCCGAGCGTGGCATTGGCAGCGGCACCGACGTGTGGCGGGGACTCGGCCAGCCGGGCGGGGTTGGTGCCAGCGCCTGCAATCTCGAGTAACGCGGCCAGCCCAACGCCATCCAGGGGATCGGCCTCTCGGGGGGCGACACCGATCTGGCCATCGCCGGCGCAACCAACAAGAGCGGCGCCTACAACGTCTACGTTGCCAGCCTCAACCTGGCCTCGGTAGCCGTGGCCACGTCGACGGACAACGGAGGCACCTTCAGCAACTTCCCAGTCCAGTTCGGCGTGCCGCTCGACGACCGGCCGTGGATCGCCGCGTACGGTGCCGACAGCTCCCTGCTCACCTTCCACGACATCGTCACCGGCAACATCAACGTCCTGCGGAGCGACTCCGACGGCGCCCCCTACACTGAGATCAGCCAGGCCATTCCCGCCTCCGACTTCAAGACCTCCAACAACCAGCACGGGAACCTCGTCATCGACCATCGCAACACCGCTGGGACCGCGGCCAACTCGGCCGGAAAGACCCCGTTCTGGGCCTTCCAGTCGTTCGTGGCTCCTTCGGCGTCGTCGGGCTCCGCCCAGAACGAGGCGTACCTGGCCGTGTCGAACGACGGGGGGTACACGTGGGTCGACCGGCCGGTGTCCTGCAGCACCGCCTCCGCTCAGACCTCCCTCGGCCACAATTTCCCCGACGTCTCGGTCGACCCGTCCGGCAACCTGTGGATGGCCTGGTCGGACGACATCAACGTGGTCACGGCCGTCTCGAGGGACCGCGGTGTCACCTGGACGTGCTCCAGTCCGGTCAGCACGAGCACCGCCCACGCCATCTTCCCGTGGCTGGTAGCCACCTCGGGTGGAGTGGACCTCGTGTACTACGCCACGACGGCGCCGCCGGGGCCCAACCAGAGCTGGTCGGTTTACTTCGCCCAGGACACGGCGGGCACCGCCGCTGGTTGGGCGCCACCCGCGCCGGTCACGACCGTGCACAAGGGAACGGTGTGCGAGGCCGGGGCGACGTGCACGTCGGGGCGCCAGCTCTTCGACGACTTCGGCGTCGATACGGACCAGTCGGGGCTCGCCCACATCGCCTACAGCCATGACGCGCCCGGTGTCGGGGGCACCAGCACCTACACCGGCTACGCCGTCCAGACCGGAGGCACTGCCGTGGGACCGCCGAACTGAGCCTGCACGTCGGGCGCGCTGCCTCGCAGGTCACGCGACCGGTGAGATTGCCCGGACCCCATCGCGGGTAGTTCACCAGGGTTCGATGATCTGTGTTGTGAAGGCGGTGCGATGCACATCACCAGTACCTCTGCGAATTTCGCCGCTGACGCGGTGGATCTCTTCCTCGGCCGACAGCGGGAGCTGCTCCGGCGGGCCCGGCTGAGCAGCGAGACCCAGCGGGACGAGTGTGAGGCGGAGCTTGCGAGCCTCGCCGAGGTCAGCGGGCTCGACGAGGTGCAGTTCGACGACGAGTCGGGCGAGGGCGACAGCACGGGGGTCGCGCGAGACCGCGGTCGGACGGTCGTCGAGCTGGCCAGGGCGACGATCGAAGACGTCGATCGGGCGCTGGCCAAGATCGACGACGGCACCTACGGCCGGTGCGACCATTGTGGTGAGACGATCGATCGGCCCCGACTGGAGGCGCTGCCGGCCGCCCGCCTGTGCCTGGACTGCAAGGGCAACCCTCGCGGTGGCGGCCTCTCGGCCCTCATTCAGCGCCGACCGGCTGACCGCCGGCGGTGACCGCAGCGCGGTGGGGGACATCCTCGTCGGCACGGCGTCGTGGACGGACCGGTCCCTCATCAAGTCGGGGTGGTACCCACCGGGTGTGAGCTCGGCCGAAGCCAGGCTCGAGCACTACGCGTCGCGGTTTCCGCTCGTCGAGGTGGACTCGACCTACTACTTCCCGCCGGCCGCTGACGTGGCCCGGCGGTGGACGGAGCGGACCCCCGATCACTTCGTGTTCAACGTCAAGGCCTTCTCGCTCTTCACCCAGCATCCGACGATGGCCCAGGCGATCCCGCGCGATCTTCCCCGTCCTGCCGACAAGAAGCGCCTGTACCCCAAGGACCTCGAGCCGGGCGTCGTGGACGAGATGTGGGAGCGCTTCTGCTCGGCGCTGGACCCCCTGCACCAGGCGGGCAAGCTCGGCGCCCTGCTGTTCCAGTTCCCTCCCTGGTTCACGCTGAAGAGGTCCAACAAGCGCTACATCCTCGACTGCGTCCAGCGAGCGCGACCGCTGCGAATCTGCGTCGAGTTCCGCAACCAGAGCTGGCTGCACGAGGACAACCGGGCCGAGACGATCGATCTCCTGGAGGGCTACGACATCGCCTACGTGTGCGTCGACATGCCCCAGGGCTTCCGGAGCTCGGTCCCGCCGGTGGTGCTGGCCACGTCGGATCTCGGCGTCGTCCGCTTCCACGGACACAACGACGCCGAGTGGGAGAGCGGCTCGGTGCAACGCCGCTTCGCCTACCGCTACAACGAGGCGGAGCTCGAGGACTGGGTTCCCCGGCTTCGGCGGCTCTCGGACCAGACCACTCGCACCCACGTGCTCATGAACAACTGCCATGACGATTGGGCCCAACGCAACGGCGAGGAGCTGTCCCGCTTGCTCGCCAGGGAGACCTAGGGTGACGGCGTGGTGCTGAGCTCGTGGCCCGTGGTTCGACAGGTCCTGGGCCGGGACCGGCTCGGTCGGGGCCCGGCGGTCCGGTCTTCGCGCTCCGCGAGCCTGACGCCGAGGACCGCCGCCGCCCAGGAGATCGTCGGGTCGATCTGCCCGTATTGCGCAGTGGGTTGTGCCCAGCGTGTGTACGTCCGCGAGGGTGTGGTCACCCAGATCGAGGGCGATCCCGACAGCCCGGTCTCCCGCGGTCGCCTCTGTCCGAAAGGCGCCGCGAGCAAGCAGCTCGTGACCGGGCCGCTCCGTGAGCACAAGGTGAGGTACCGCCGCCCGCACGCCACGTCGTGGGAGGACCTCGACCTCGACACCGCCATGGACATGATCGCCGACCGGGTGATCGAGACGCGCCGACGGTCGTGGGAGTGGGAGGAGGGCGGCAGGCGCACGCGGCGGACCATGGCTATCGCCAGCCTCGGGGGAGCGACGCTCGACAACGAGGAGAACTACCTCATCAAGAAGCTCTACACCGCCCTCGGTGCGGTGCAGATCGAGAACCAGGCCCGCATATGACACTCGGCCACGGTCCCCGGTCTGGGGACCTCGTTCGGCCGGGGTGGGGCGACCACGTTCCAACAGGACCTCCAGCACTCGGACTGCATCGTGATCGAGGGGTCGAACATGGCCGAGTGCCATCCGGTCGGGTTCCAGTGGGTGATGGAGGCAAAGTCGCGAGGAGCCACGATCATCAGCGTGGATCCGCGCTACACCCGTACCAGCGCGCTGGCCGATCTCTACCTGCCCCTGCGGCCGGGGAGCGACATCGTCTTCCTCGGCGGGCTCATCAACCACGTGCTGAGCGAGGGCAAGGAGTTGCGGGAGTACGTGGTGGCCTACACGAACGCGGCCTCGATCGTGGGCGAGGACTTCAGGGACACCGAGGACCTCGACGGGGTCTTCTCCGGCCTCGAGCCGGAGCGCCGCTCCTACGACCCGTCGAGCTGGCAGTACGAGGGCGCCGAGGTCTCTGCCTCGGCGGGCCAGCGTGAACGGTCGCAGCGGGCGAGCGGTCAGCCGGGCAGCCATGCGCACGGCAGCCACGGAGCGCCGCTGCCGGGGGGGCGGGCGGAGCGGGACGACACGCTCACTCATCCCCGTTGCGTATTCCAGCTCCTCAAGCGGCACTACCGCCGCTACACACCCGAGATGGTGGAGCAGGTGTGCGGGATACCGCGCGCGCAGTTCCTCCAGGTGGCCCGGGCGATCACGGACAACTCCAGCCGCGATCGCACCGCGGCGTTCGTCTACTCGGTCGGCTGGACCCAGCACACGGTCGGTGTGCAGTACATCCGGGCCGCATCGGTGCTCCAGCTGCTCCTCGGCAACATCGGTCGGCCGGGGGGCGGGATCCTGGCCCTGCGAGGCCACGCCAGCATCCAGGGCTCGACCGAGATCCCCACGCTCTACGACCTGCTTCCCGGCTACATCCCCATGCCCCACGCCCACGGCGAGCAGACGCTCGACGAGTTCGTCGATACCAACGCGGCCCGGACCGGCTACTGGGGGAACATGCGCGCCTACGTCGTCAGCCTGCTCAAGGCGTACTGGGGCGGGGCAGCGGTGCCGGAGAACGATTTCTGCTTCGACTACCTGCCGCGCATCACGGGCGACCACGGCACCTACCAGACTGTCCGAGGGCAGATCGACGGGCGTGTCAAGGGCTACTTCCTCGTCGGCGAGAACCCCGCGGTCGGATCGGCGAACGGCAAGATGCAAAGGCTCGGGCTGGCCAACCTGGACTGGCTGGTCGTTCGTGACCTCACCATGATCGAGAGCGCCACCTGGTGGCTCGACGGCCCCGAGATCGAGACGGGGGAGCTGCGCACCGAGGACATCGCCACCGAGGTGTTCTTCCTCCCGGCGGCTGCCCACACCGAGAAGGACGGGAGCTTCACCAACACCCAGCGCATGCTGCAGTGGCACCACCAGGCGGTGGAGCCGCCCGACGACGCCCGTAGCGACTTGTGGTTCTACTACCACCTCGGGCGGATCATCAGGGAGAAGCTGGCCGGCTCGACCGACGAGGCCGATCGTCCGGTTCTCGATCTGGCGTGGGACTATCCGACCGAGGGCCGGCTGGTCGAGCCCAGCGCCGAGGCCGTCCTGGCCGAGATCAACGGCTGGGATGCCGAGGGCCAGCCGTTGTCCTCGTTCACCCAACTGGCTGATGACGGGTCGACGGCGTGTGGCTGCTGGATCTACTGCGGATGCTACGCCGACGGGGTGAACCAGACCGCTCGGCGCAAGCCTGGCGCCGAGCAGTCGTGGGTGGCCCCTGAGTGGGGCTGGGCGTGGCCGGCCAATCGGCGGCTGCTCTACAACAGGGCCTCGGCCGATCCCGCCGGGCGCCCGTGGAGCGATCGCAAGGCCTACGTGTGGTGGGACGCACGAAAGGGTGAATGGACCGGACACGACGTCGCCGACTTCCCGAAGACGACGCCGCCCGACCACGAACCGGCGCCCGACGCCATCGCCGAGCACGCGCTCGGCGGGACCGATCCATTCGTCATGCAGGCCGACGGCAAGGGCTGGCTCTACGCGCCGGCGGGACTGACCGACGGCCCGTTCCCCACCCACTACGAGCCGCAGGAGTCACCGTTCGACAATCCCTTGTACGCGCAGCAGTGCAACCCGGTCCGCCAGGTCGTCTCGCGGCGCCACAACCGCTATCACCCGAGCGGCTCCAGGCCCGGCGCCGAGGTGTTCCCCTACGCGATGACGACCTACCGCCTGACAGAGCACCACACGGCCGGCGGGATGAGCCGGGTGCTGCCCTATCTGTCCGAGCTGCAGCCCGAGATGTTCTGCGAGGTCAGCCCCGAGCTCGCTTCCGAGCGGGGCCTGGAGCACATGGGTTGGGCAACGATCATCAGCGCCCGCACGGCGATCGAGGCCCGGGTCATGGTCACGAGTCGAGTGGCGGCCCTGAACGTCGGCGGTCGCCGGCTCCAGCAGGTTGGCCTGCCGTACCACTGGGGCGGCAACGGGCTCGTCACGGGGGACTCGGCCAACGACCTGGTTCCCATCGCCCTCGACTCCAACGTGCACATCCAGGAGGCCAAGGCGGCCACCTGTGACATCCGGCCCGGCCGGCGCCCGCGCGGTCGGGCGCTCCTGGACCTGGTCGAGTCCTACCGGGAGCGCGCCGGCATCGGGCCCGCGACGGGCATCGAGCCGGGCGTTGACACGGGTTCGAGCGGACAGGAGCCATGAGCACTGCGGACCCCGCCCTGGGTGCCGGCTACGACAACCCGCCTCCGCGGGTCGGCTTCTTCACCGACACGAGCGTGTGCATCGGGTGCAAGGCGTGCGAGGTCGCGTGCAAGGAGTGGAACGGCGTGCCGGCCGGAGGGTTCGACCTCCTCGGCAGCTCCTACGACAACACCGGTGGCCTCGGCGCGGACACCTGGCGGCACGTGGCGTTCATCGAGCAGCGCCGGCCCGGCACCGGCGAGCTCAGGTGGCTCATGTCGTCGGACGTGTGCAAGCACTGCACCCGCGCCGCATGTCTCGACGTGTGCCCCACCGGCGCGCTGTTCCGCACCGAGTTCGGCACGGTCGTCGTCCAGGAGGATGTCTGCAACGGCTGCGGGTACTGCATCCCCGCCTGTCCCTACGGGGTGATCGACCAGCGCCGGGACGACGGTCGGGCCTGGAAGTGCACCCTCTGCTACGACCGGCTCCGCGGACATGCCGAGCCGGCGTGCGCCCAGGCCTGCCCGACCGACTCCATCCAGTTCGGACCGCTCGAGGAGCTGCGAGCGCGGGCTGCCGGGCGCCTGGAGGACCTGCACGAGCTCGGGGTCGACGACGCCCGCCTCTACGGCGACGATCCCGACGACGGAGTCGGCGGGACGGCGGCGTTCTTCCTCCTGCTCGATCGGCCCGAGGTGTATGGCCTGCCCCCGGACCCCGTCGTGACCACCCGTGACCTTCCCGAGATGTGGACGGCGGCGGCCGCCGCCGCCCTGATGCTCGTGGGAAGTGCAGTGGCGGCGTTCGTCGGAGGGCGGCGGTGAGGGAGCCCGAGCTCCTCCCCGACCTCGAGCCGACGTCCTACTACGGGCGACCGGTCATCAAGGCGCCCGTGTGGAAGTGGGCCGTACCGGCGTACATCTTTGCTGGCGGTCTGGCCGGCGCATCGTCGGTGCTGGGAGCCGGGGCCACCATGACCGGCAATCCGGTCCTGGCCCGACGGGCCCGGTGGACGGCGCTCGGCGCCATCTCGGCCGGAGCGGCCCTGCTGGTCGACGACCTGGGCCGACCGGAGCGCTTCCGGAACATGCTCCGGGTGGCCAAGCCCACCTCCCCGATGAGCGTGGGCAGCTGGCTGCTGGTCCTGTACGGGCCGGCGACGGGCGTCGCCGCGATTGGGGACGCGCTCGGTCTCCCGCGCCCCGTGCACCGCCTGGCCGCGTGGGTGAGCGCACTGGCCGGTCCCGCCGTCGCCACCTACACCGCCGTGCTCGTCTCGGACACCGCGGTCCCGGTCTGGCACGAGGCCCGCCGGGAGCTGCCGTTCGTCTTCGGCGGCGCCGCCGCGTCCGCGGCGGGCGGGGCGGCCATGGTGACGACGCCTCCGACCCACGCCGGTCCGGCCCGGGCGTTCGCCCTGCTCGGTGCGGCCACGGAGCTGGGTGCGTTCCGGCTGTCCCGCCGCCGCCTGGGTGAGGTCGGCTCGGTCTACGGCGAGGGTCGCGCCGGGGCGCTGACCCTGCTGGCGGTCGCGCTCACCGGAGCGGGCGCCGCCGTGGGCGGCCTCGATGGGAGGCGGCGGCTGGCTGCCGCTCTGGCTGGCGCCATGCTGGTCGGCGGCTCGGTCGCCAGCCGGTTCGCCGTGCTCGATGCCGGGATCCAGTCCGCCCGGGAGCCCGCGTCCACCATCGGGCCGCAGCGGCGCCGGCTGGAGCAGGATGGCGCCCGCGCCCCGACCGACTCCCCGCCCCGGTAATTCTGTTCGGGGTCGGGGGTCAACGTTCAGTGGCCGCCATGAGAACGTTGTGGGTGGCCTCGAGCTCTGCCGTGGCGTGGTCGAGCTCGCTGGCGGCCTGAACGATCAGGCCGCTGTCGTTGTGGACCGAGCCCGAGATGCAGTCGGCCGTACCGCGGCCGAAGAGGTCGAGCGCGGCCCGCAGGTGCCCGGCTGCGATGGCGTCGGGGACTGGAGGGAGGGCGAGGTACTCCCGGACGTCGTTCGACACCGTCTGACAGGCACCGACCAGGGCCGTGGTGTTGTAGGTGCTGGCGTCGTCGGCCACCGTGCCGGTGTCGTACGAGAGCGTCGAGAACAGGTGGGCGTGCTGGCGTCCCCACGACGCGAGGGCAACCGTCGCCGGCGCGCTCGGCGCCGCCTTCCTCGCCGTGGCAGTGGCGCACGACGTCGCCACGGCGCCCGCGCCCACCAGCGCGAGCGCCGCAGCGGCGATCCTCCCCCTCGTGCTCATCCCCCCCGGGTCCTCTTGGTGTCCAGCGATTCCAGGCCGTGCACACGGTAGGGGCCACTGCTGACGACCATCTGACGAAATGCTGACGTTTCCCTGACGGGTCCAGAGGGCACAATGGTGCGATGGGGACCCCGGCCCGGGCTGGCATGCCTGCGAAGGTGCTGGTCGTGGAGGACGAGCCGATCGTTCAAGACCTGCTGGTCACGGTCATGCGGACCGAGGGCTACGACGTCGTGGCCGCCGCCGACGCCAACGCCGCCCTCAAGCAGGCCAAGCGCTTCCAGCCCCATCTGGCCCTCGTCGACGTCCACCTCGGAAGCGGGCCCGACGGCTTCACGGTCGCCCGCCGTCTGCGGGAGGAGAGCAATCTGTCGCTGTTGTTCCTTACCAGTGCCGACGAGGCCGAGGACATCCGGGCCGGATTCGCCGCCGGTGCGGACCTGTATGTCACCAAGCCGTTCTCCGTCGAGTCCCTCCTCGTCCAGATCGAGGCGGTACTGGCCAGGGCGGGCAAGTCACGCGAGGCTCGTTGGGAGGTGGGCGACGTCGTCGTGGACGAGGCAGCCCGGGCAGTCACCCGGTCGGGGCAGGCCCTCGATCTCACGCCCGTCGAGTTCGAGCTGCTGCGCCAGCTCGTCCGGCGCGCCGGACGCGTCGTCACCAAGACCCAGCTCCTGTCTGAGCTCTGGGGCTATCGGGACTACAACCCGAACGTCGTCGAGCGCCACATGAGCGCCCTGCGCCGAAAGCTCGAGGCCAACGGACCGCGGCTCATCCACACCGTGCACAGCGCCGGCTACGTGTTTCGCCCCTGACGTGGCGCGCGCCCTGTTCTCGATTGACGGTGACGCCTTCCTTCCCGCTGCGCTCGCCCGCAGTCCCTGGTCGTCGGAGACGCTGCACGGTGGGTCGGTAGCCGCCCTCCTCGCACGTGCCGTCGAGATGCGCTCCCCGACCGGCGATCGACAGGTCACCCGCCTGACCGTGGAGCTGATGCGACCGGTCCCGGTAAGGCCACTACGAGTCCAGGCCGAGGTTGTGCGGCCCGGTCGGAAGGTCCAGCTGGTCGAGGCGTCGCTGTGGGACAACGATTCCATGCTCGCCCAAGCCCGGGCGCTCTTCCTGCGGACCACCGATGCCCCTGTGCCCGAGGGGGCGGCCGCCTCGGGACTGGGCGTGCCTGGGCCCGATCGGGGCCGGGAGACACCGTTTCCGCGGGGTGACTACGAGGCTCTGCACAACGCCGGGACCGAGATCCGCTTCGTCAGGGGAGCCTTCGCCGAGCCGGGTCCGGCGACGGTGTGGATCCGACTGCGCCACCCCGTGGTGGAGGGCGAGCAGCCGTCGCCGCTCCAGCGGGTGGCGGCGGCAGCAGACTTCGGCAACGGCGTGAGCGCGGTGCTGGACTTCACGCGTTGGGTCTTCGTGAACCCCGACCTGACCATCTACCTGAACCGGCTTCCCGTGGGGGAGTGGGTCTGCCTCGAGGCGCGCACGGAGGTGGAGGGACACGGCGTGGGCATGGCTCACAGCCGTCTCCACGACGAGCTCGGACCGCTCGGCCGTTCGGCCCAGTCCCTGCTGCTCGAGCCGCTGTGACCGTTCTGCACTGAGCGATCATGGGTCGGCCTCCCGGCCGGCCCTGGCGACTTTGGCGCTGACCGGTACAGTATGGTGCCCTGACAGAGAATCAGGTCTCTCGGGGGCGGCACGGACAGCGCGGTGGACACATGCCGCGTCGACAGCAGCGCATCACAGCAGGGAGAGTGACGTGAGACTCAAGAGGGGGCTCGGGCTGCCGGCGGTCGTCATCGTGGTAGCCCTCGTCGGGGCGGCCTGTGGCGGCGGGAGCTCGAACAGCTCGTCCACCACGACGACCAGCAGCGGACCGACGACCAGCGCGCCCAGCGGGGGCACCGCATCGGATGTCGGGATCACGCCGAACCAGGTCACGGTGGGCAACGTGTCGATCCTCTCCGGCCCCGTGCCCGGACTGTTCCAGGGTGCGCCCAACGGCGCGGACGCCTTCTTCGCCTACCAGAACAGCCTCGGCGGCGTGAACGGCCGCAAGGTCGTGGTGAAGTCGTCCGACGACGCCTTCTCGTGCAACCAGAACCAGAACGAGACCCAGTCCCTCGCGGGACAGGCCTTCGCCTTCGTCGGCTCGTTCTCGCTGTTCGACAACTGCGGGGCCAAGGTGCTCCAAGCTCAACCCACCATCCCAGACGTCTCGTTCTCGCTCGACCCGGTGGCCCAGGCGCTGCCCAACAACTTCAGTCCCTCACCTCTGGCCAACGGGTACCGCACCGGGCCGTTCATCTACTACAAGCAGAAGTTCCCCCAGGCCGTCACCCATGTCGGAGCCCTGGTAGCCAACATCCCCTCGTCGATCGCCTCGTGGAACAACGAGAAGGCGGCGATGGAGTCGCTGGGCTACAAGGTCAGCTACGAGCGGGACATCAACCCGCTCGACACCGACTTCACCTCCGATGTCGTGCGCATGCGCAGCGCGGGGGTCCAGATGGTCGTGCTGACGAACACCGACGTGAAGAGCACCGCCCGCTTCCTCAACAACGCCCAGCAGCAGGGCTACAAGCCGCAGCTGGTCGAGTCGGGCGGAGTGGCCTACGACGCCAGCTTCTTCAAGCTCCTCAACCCGGGCGCGGCCCAGGGGCTTCTCAACGACCAGACCCAGGCTCTCTACCTCGGCGGTGACGCCAAGACCACCCCCGAGGTGCAGCTGTTCGACACGTGGATGGCCAAGACCCACCCCGGGTTCTCGCCGGACATCTTCACTGTGTACGGCTGGACCTCGGCCCGGCTCTTCACCCAGGCCCTGCAGGCCGCCGGCACGAACCCGACCCGAGCGAGCGTGCTGGCCGCCCTCCGCAACGTACACAGCTTCAACTCCAACGGGCTCCTGGCGACCGGTGATCCCGCGGGCAAGGTGGCACCGACCTGCTGGGTGCTGATCAAGGTCAACAACAACCAGTACCAGCGCTTGCAGCCGCCCAGCCCGCCCTCGGGCTTCACGTGCAATCCCGACGGCGAGTACACCCACCCCGGCTGAGCACCTGCACGCGCCATGAGTGAGTTCCTGGCCCTCACCGTCGTCGGGATCGTCGCCGGCTGCATCTATGCGCTGACCGCCATGGGCCTGGTGGTGACCTACACCACCTCGGGGATCTTCAACTTCGCCCACGGGGCGATGGGCATGGTGGCAGCTTTCCTCTTCTGGGAGCTGTCGGTGAACCAGGGCTTGCCCACACCGGTTGCCCTGGTCCTCGTGCTGTTCGTGTTCGCGCCGCTGATGGGCGCGCTGATCGAGCGCGTGCTCATGCGCCCCCTGCACGGGGCATCGGTCGAGACCACGCTCACCGTGACGATCGGCCTGCTCCTTCTCCTCATCGGGCTGGCGACGATCATCTGGGACCCGACGACGTCGCGGGTGCTTCCGCAGTTCTTCGCCGGCAACTCGGTCTCGATCCTCGGGGTGGTCGTCACATGGCACCAGCTCACCGTCGTGATCGTGGCCGTGGCCGTCGCCGTGGGCATGCGGCTGTTTCTGTTCCGCACCCGGCCCGGCACGGCCCTGCGGGCCGTAGTGGACGATCCAGAGCTGGCGTCGATGGCCGGGGCTTCCCCGGCGCGCTTCGGTCAGTACGGCTGGGCCATTGGAGCGTTCCTGGCCGCACTGGCCGGGATCCTGCTCGCCCCGCTCGTCACGCTGGACATCAACACCCTCACGCTGCTCGTCATCAACGGCTATGCCGCGGCACTGGTGGGCAGGCTCAGGAACCTGCCCCTGACCTTCGCCGGTGGCGTGGTCCTGGGGCTGGTCGAGTCGTATGCCGTCGGCTACCTGCCCGTCGGGACGCTTCTGTCGCAGATCAAGCCCGTCGTCCCGATGGTGTTCCTGTTCATCGTCATCCTGGTCGTGCCCCAGGGGCGGCTGCGGGCGGCGGGGCGGGCCGCCGCCCTCAGGGTGCCGCGCGTCGCGGGGCTGCGCGAGTCGATCATCGCGGGGGCGGTCTTCGTGGCGCTCACCTGGTTCGTCTCCGCCCACCTGTCGGGCGCCAACCTGGCCACGGCGGGGCACGGCCTCGCCTTCGCCATCATCATGCTCTCCCTGGTGCTTCTCGTCGGCTACGGAGGCCAGGTGTCGCTGTGCCAGCTCACCTTTGCCGGTCTGGGCGCGTTCGCCATGGGGGAGGTGGCCGGAGGCGGGTCGTGGCTCGGGGTGCTCGCAGGCATCGGGTTGGCGGGCGCGGTCGGAGCCCTGGTGGCGCTGCCGGCGATTCGGCTGCGCGGTCTGTACCTGGCCCTGAGCACGCTGGCGTTCGCCGAGGCCATGGACTTCGCCTTCTTTCAGAACACGAACGTCTTCGGCACCGGGAGCGCCCTGTCGGTGGGACGGGTGCACATCCCGGGGATATCGCTCCAGTCGCCGCGCGCGTTCCTCGTGCTGCTGGCCGTCGTCTTCGTCGTGGTCGGGATCGGGGTGCTGGCCGTGCGACGGTCGGCCTTCGGGCGGCGGCTGGTAGCCATGGGCGATAGCCCGTCGGGGACGGCGACGGTCGGCATCAACATCACCCGCACCAAGCTCGTGGTGTTCACCGCCTCCGCAGCCCTCGCCGGCCTCGGCGGGGTGCTGTACGGGGGCCAGCAGAGCGAGGTCGGGGCGAACGACTTCCAGCTGCTGTTCAGCCTCACCCTCCTGCTCCTCGCCAGCGTATGGGGCATCAAGACTGTGAGCGGGATGCTCATGGCCGGGTTGCTGTTCGCCGTCTTCCCGGTGATCCAGTCGCACGTACCGGCCCTCCGGGACCTTCTCTACCTGGCAGTGGGGCTCGGGGCCGTCAGCATCGGGCGCAACCCGAACGGCGTCATGGGTGGCAAGACACCCCTCGAGCGCTGGAGGGATCGCCGCGCCGCGGCCCAGCCTCCACCCGGTCCCGACGCAGCCCAGGACGCGGTAGAGGAGCCGACCCGTGTTGCGGGTTGACGCGGTCAGCGTCAGCTTCGGCGGGGTGCAGGCGCTCGGCGGTGTCTCCTTCGACGCCGCCGCCGGTGCCGTGACCGGTCTCATCGGCCCCAACGGCGCGGGCAAGACCACGCTGTTCAACGTCGTCACCGGCTTCCAACGGCCCGACAGAGGCTCGGTCAGCGTGGACGACCGCGACATCACCCGGCTCCGGCCTCACGCCCGGGCTCGTCTCGGTCTGGGACGGACGTTCCAGCGACTCGAGCTGTTCGGCTCGCTGAGCGCGAGGGAGAACGTCCTGGTCGGCATCGAGGGGGCCCGCGGCCGGGCCGACCGCGGCAGCGACCGCCGCGGTTTGGCCGACGAGATCCTCGAGCGCGTGGGGCTTCACGGCGTCGGCGAGCGCCAGGCGGACACTTTGCCCACCGGCATGGCCCGGCTGGTCGAGCTGGGGCGGGCCCTGGGCACCCGGCCCAAGCTGCTGCTGCTGGACGAGCCGAGCTCGGGCCTGGACCAAGGCGAGACCGAGACCCTCGGACGGCTGCTGACCGGTCTGGCGGCCGACGGCATGGCCGTGCTCCTGGTCGAGCACGATGTGGACTTGGTCATGCGCGTGTGCAGCCGGGTCCACGTGCTCGACTTCGGGCAGGTGATCGCCGTAGGAACCCCGGCCGAGGTGCAGGCCGACCCGAGGGTCCAGCTGGCCTACCTTGGCGCCGAGGCGGGCACGGACCGACCAGCCCAGGACAGCGACGCCGGAGTGGGCGGGTGAGCGACCACCCGGCCCTCAAGTTGGAGGGCGTCAGGGCCGCCTACGGGCGCATCGAGGTCCTGCACGGGGTGGACCTGTCGGTGCCCAACGCGAGCGTGCTCGCCCTGCTGGGTCCCAACGGCGCCGGGAAGACGACGACCCTCAAGGTGGCCTGCGGCCGCATACGACCGACCGCGGGACGGGTCTGGCACGGAGACACCTCGGTGGTCACTCGGGCGCCCGACGGGCTGGCTCGCAAGGGGGTGTGCATCATCCCGGAGGGACGGGGTGTGTTCCCCAACCTCAGCGTGTCCGAGAACCTCCGCATGTGGACCTACCGGGGCCGGGTCAGCCGGTCGGAGGTGGAGGAGCGCGCCTTCGGCCGTTTTCCTCGACTGCGGGACCGTCGCGGCCAGCTGGCGGGCACCCTCTCGGGTGGCGAGCAGCAGATGCTGGCGATCTCGCGGGCGCTGTCCACCAACCCGACCCTGCTCCTCCTGGACGAGATCTCCATGGGGCTGGCTCCGATTGTGGTCGCCGAGCTGTACGAAGTGGTCGCCCACCTGGCCGCCGAGGGAATCGCCATCGTGATCGTCGAGCAGTTCGTGCGCACCGCCCTCGGGGTGGCCGATCGGGCCGCCATCATGGCCCAGGGCCGCATCCAGCTCGAGGGCGAGCCCGGCGAGGTGGGCGAGGCAGTCCTCGACATCTACCTGCGGAGGGCATCGACCCACTGAGGTGACGCCGGAGTACGGTTGCCGGGCAATGCCTGAGCGCGGACGCCGTCGGCTCCACATCAAGTACGAGCTGCTGAGCTGTGCCTTCGAGGATCACGCGCTCGGTGGGGACCGACGCCGCCGCCATCGGCCCCGAGGACTATTTGATCGCCCGGGAGGTGGACGGCACCCGGTGGCACCGGTGCCTGCGGTGCGACAGCTGGATCCCGATGAGCGCACCGTCCGAGCCCCGACGGGCCCGCCCGCCAGGCAGGGACGAGATCGAGCTCCCGCTGCGAGGCCGGCCGCTGCGTGACCGCTACGTGCTGCGCCTCATCGCCCTGGACCGGGCGGTCCACGTCGTCGTGCTCGCCGCGCTGGCCGTGGTCATCTTCGTGTTCGTCACGCACCGGTCCCAGCTGCAGCAGGCGGTGTACCGCATCCTGGGCGACGTCCAAGGTGGTGTCGGCGGTCCGGCCCAAACCGTCCATCGGGGTTTCCTCGGTGAGCTCGACAAGGTCGTGTCGCTGCGTCCCGAGATGCTCGAGATCGCAGGCGCACTGGTCACCGGCTACGCGCGTCCTGGAGGCGGTCGAGATGGTGGGGCTGTGGTACGGACGGCGATGGGCCGAGTACCTGACGTTCGTGGCGACGACGGTGCTGCTGCCCCTCGAGGTCTACGAGCTGACGACCAGGATCACCGCCCTCAAGGTGACCGCCCTTGTCGTCAACGTCGCCATCGTGGTGTACCTGCTCCTGGCCAAACGTCTCTTCGGGCTTCGTGGCGGGGAAGGCGCCCTCCAGGCGATACGTGAGCGGGAGCTGGGCTGGCACGCCATCGAGCGGGCTGCACCTCCGACCGTCGACGCCCCCCCGGAGGCTGCCGCGGGTCCGGTCAGCCCGACGGGCGGAGCCGTTCCCTGAGGGCCGCCCGGTCGGCCTTGCCGGCCGCGGTCGTCGGAACGGCGGCGACGGTGACGACGAGCTCGGGGACCTTGAACCGGGCCACGCCCCGCTCGGCGAACCAGGCCCGGCAGGCCTCGAGATCGAAGGGATCGTCGGTCGCAACGAAGACCGCCACCCGCTCGCCGAGGCGGGCGTCGGGATAGCCCACGGCGACGGCCTGGCGAACGGCGGGGTGGGCTTCGAGGATCGATTCCACCTCGGCCGTTGCGATGTTCTCGCCCCCGCGGATGATCACGTCCTTGATCCTCCCCACGATCGTGAGCGACTGGTCGAGGTCGACCACGGCCAGGTCCCCCGTGCGGAACCATCCTCGCCGGGTGGCCTCCCGGGTCTGGGAGGCCTCCGCGTAACCGGCGAACAGCTCGGGACCGCGGACCCACAGCTCGCCCTCGGCGCCCGGAGGCAGGGCCCGGCCGCTGTTGGGGTCGGTGATCCGGAGCTCGACCTCTCCGACCGGCCTGCCGTCGGTCTCCTGGGCCTGGCGTGGCGCATCACTGGACGTGGTGGTCGTCATCGTGGGGGCCTCGGTGGAGCCGTAGGTGCGCTTGACGAGACACCCGAGCTCTGCCGTCGCGGTGGCGACGAAGGCGGTGCTCACCCCGGCGCCACCGCTCGACACCAGCCGGAGACTGGCAACGCGACGACTGGAGAAGGCGGTGGCCGACATCAGGCCGAGAAAGAACGTCGGCGGGCCGACCATGAAGCTGATCCGCTCGCCTTCCATCGCCGTCAGCGCCGCCTCGGGGTCCCACCGTTGCATGAGAACCGTCTTCATCCCGGCGGCTCCCGGCACCAGCACGGCGTTGAGCAGGCCCGAGACGTGGGCGAGGGGAGCCGGCATCAGCACCGCGTCGTCGGGCCCCAGCCTGTGGACGCCGGCCATCAGGCGGGCCTTGTAGGCGAGGCTCCGGTGGGTGTGGAGCACCGCCTTCGGCTCGCCCGTCGACCCCGAGGTGAACACCACGACGGCCAGATCGGTCGGACGGGCTACGGATGGCGGGTTGCTCGCACCGAGGAGGCTCGGGAACGCCCCATCCGGGCCTCGGACGGGCACCGCCCCCGGTGCCTGGCGGGCCGGCATCCCCGTGCCTCCGAGCACCAGCTTGGGCTCGATCAGCTCCAGGATGCGCTCGACCTCGCTCGGGCCCCACGAGTGGTGGAAGGGGGCGGCCACCGCCCCCAGCCGCCAGCAGGCCCGGTAGAGGAGGATCGACTCGTGCCAGTTGGGCAGCTGCCAGGCCACCACGTCGGACCGGCGTACGCCAGCGGCTCGAAGCCCGCCGGCCAGCGCCCCCACCAAGGCCTCGAGCTCGGGGCCCGTCAGGCGGACCGATTCGTCGACGAGGCGGACCGGCGCCGCTGACCTCGGCGAGAGGACGGCGTCGAGCGGGGGCACGTCCCAGGGGCCGCCCGGACGGCGATAGTCACGGGCCCTGGTGGCGGTGAACGTCGGGCGCAGGCGCACGGGGGAAGTCTGGGGCGGCGGCGCTTACACCGCCGGGGGGCGCCAGGCGGCGCTGGCGGGCGCCCGCCCCTTCAGCACGTTGACGCCCACGAAGTTGCGCTGGACCTCGACCGTGCCCGCCCCGATGCACAGGCCGCGGATGTCCCGATATGCCCGCTCCACGGGATACTCCCGGCTGTAGCCGTAGCCGCCGAGCAGCTGGATGGCCTCGTCGCAGACGAACTTGGCCGCGAGGTTGGCGGCCGTCTTGGCCATGGCGGTCTCCAGCGGCGGCGGCGTGCCGTGGGGGCCGGCCATGTGCACCGCCCGGTAGAGGAGCAGGCGCGCCGCCTCCAGCTGGGTAGCCATGTCGGCGATCTTCCACTGGAGGCCCTGGAGCTCGGCGAGCGGCCGCCCTCCGACGGTCCGCTCGTTGAGGTAACCCACCGCGTGCTCGAGCGCGCCCTGCGCCGCGCCGATGCACATGCTGGCGTTGCCGCAGCGCTCGTGGTTGAGATGGGCGAGCAGCGTCCGGAACGCCGTACTGTCGCCCGGGTCGCCGGCGAGGAGCACGTCCTCGGGGGCGACGTGGACATCGTCGAACGCCAGCTCGGCCTCGGTGCAGCCCCGGAGGCCCATCTTGCGGTGGGTACCGGTGACGCTGACCCCTGGCGACGACAGGTCGACAACCACCGCCCCGATCCCCTTGGCCCCGTCGCCGCCCGGCCACCGGCACCACACCAGGCACCCGGCGGCGACGTGGCCGCCCGTCACGTAGTTCTTGTAGGCGTCGAGACGCCAGCCCCCGCTCGGGTCCTCGGTCAGGTGGGCCCGCATCAGGTTGGCGGCCGAGCCCGCATCGGGCTCGGTGATGCCGATGCAGAACAGGGCGTCACCAGAGGCCACTCGGGGGAGCCACCGCGCCTTGAGCTCGTCGTTGCCGAGGTGCTCGATGGCTCGGGGCGGCCCGTTGAAGACGAGCTGGCAGAGGATGGCGCTGGAGACGTCCGCCCGCGACAGCTCCTCGAGCACGATGGTCGACTCCACGTCGCCCATCCCCATGCCGCCGTGCTCCTCGCCCGTGGTGATGCCGAGCAGCTCGGACGCCTTGAGCACGTCCCAAGAGTGGTACGGGAACTCCTCGGTCTCGTCCCAGTGGGCCGCCCTGGGGGCGAGCTCGCGCTCGGCGAGGTCGCGGGCGAGCTTGCGCAGCGACGCCTGGTCCTCGGTGTCGGCGAACGGGTCCATACCGCGGCCGATCGTATCCGCCGGGGCTCGAGGGCGCTTCGGCACCCGCCGCTGGCCGCCTTCTGGCGAAAGGGCAACCGACCAGCCGCCGCTGCGCCCCCTTTCGACCAAAAGGTGGAACCGCACAACACTCAGCGCCCGGTCCGCTGGCTCAGGAGCGGAAGTCGAAGGCCACCTTGATTGCGCCGCTGGCGCCCTGATCGGCGAGGGCGGTGAAGGCCTCCCGCCACCCATCGAGCGGGAACCGGTGGGTGAGCATGGGGCGAATGTCGATTCGGCCCTCGGTGACGAGATCGAGATAGTGGCGGAGGCCGTGCTGGCGGCGGCCGTCCACCTGCTCGATCCCGAAGGCGTTGGAGCCGACCAGTCGGATCTCCTTGAAGTAGATCGGCGTCCACTCGAAGCGGGCCGGTGTGCACACGCCGCTCTGCACCAGTGAGCCCCGCGCCGCCAGCACTCGCACGCCGACTTCGAGGGTCTCGGGCGAGCCGACCGTGTCGTAGACGACGTCGACGTGTCCGGGGTGGGCCATGGGCAGGCCCGCCCACGCCTGGCGCAGCACCCCACCGGACCAACGGGCGATCTCCTCGACTAGTGCTTCTCGTGGCTCGGGCGCCACGACCTTCGCGCCGAGGCGGGCCGCCAGCTCCGCCTGTGCCGGCCAACGAGCGACGGTCAGGACATCGACGTCGGGGTACAGGGAGCGGAGGATCGCCGTGGTGGTCGTTCCCAGAGCGCCTGCGCCGTAGACCACGCAGCGGCCGCCCGGCGGCGGCGGTGTGCGGGTAACGGCGTGGAGTGACACCGAGAACGGGTCGGCCATCACGGCGACCTCGTCGGGGACGGAGTCGGGGACGGCGATGAGCATCGAATCGTGGGCCGGAAGGCGCGGGGCGAACCCCCCGGTCGCCTCCTTGGCGTTGCCGGTATGGATGCCGGGTGACAGTCGACCATCGGTGAAGTGCCAGCAGAGGTTGTAGTCGCCTGCTTCGCAGGCCGGGCAGGGTGGGTTGATTCCCCGCGGGCCGCAGGAGAGCCAGGGATTGAGCACCACCCGCTGCCCCACGTCCAGGCCCCGGGCCTCGGGACCCAGCTCGGCGACGGTGCCCACGACCTCGTGCCCGAGCACCTGGGGGAAGGAGATGAGCGCCGTCATCGAGTTGTCGGAGGCGTCCCCGCCGTCGGTGTCCATGAAGACCTGCTTGGCGTCCGAGCCGCAGATGCCGGTCATGCTGGTCTCGAGCACGACCCAGTCCGGTCCGAGGGGCCGAGGCTCGTCGACCTCGGTGATCGCCATGGGCGTGTCGGTCAGCGCCTTGACCAACCGGTTGGCGTCCGGCGCGGGCTCGGGTTGGGGCTCCGGGCGAACGCCGAAGACGAGGCCCCTCATGTCGTCGTCCTCGGCTCCATGAGGGCAGACGTGGCGATGTAGTCGTCGATGGCCGAGGTCTTCCACTCGACGACACCCTTCATGTCGGGCACGTAGGCCTCGAAGCCGTCGCCCTCGATCGCGGCCGCGATGCCCTCGGCGCACTCCTCGGGGGAGACCTTGGGCCCGTCGTAGATCGGGTCCTCGTTGTCGGGAAGCGACCATATCTCGGTGTCGATGGGGCCGGGATGCACGAGCCTGACCCGCAGCCCGGCGGCGGCCAGGTCGATGGCCATCACCTCCGTCCACCCGCTGAGGGCGAACTTGCTGGCGCAGTAGGCGGCCTCGTGCAACACGCCCAGTCGTCCGGCGGCGCTGGCGACGTTGACGATCGTGCCCTCGTTGCGGGCCAGCATCCGGGGCAGCAGGCGCAAGATCATCCGCACCGGCGACTCGAAGTTCACCCGCATCACATCGGACACCTCGTCGGATGAGAGGCGGGTCACGTGCCGCCGCTTGGGGATGGCGGCGTTGTTGACGAGGGTGTCCAGGTGGCCGAAGGCGTCCCACGCCTCGACGGCGACACGCTCCGCGGCAGCAAGGTCGCCCAGGTCCGCGACCCACATGCGCGATCCCGGCGAGGACTGCCGGCAGTCGTCAAGCACCTGGGCCAGGCGGTCACCTCGCCGGGCAACGATCCCAACTGTCGCGCCAGGCTCGCCAGCAGACGGGCGAGCGTGGCACCGATACCCGACGAGGCTCCGGTGACGAGCACGTTGCCAGTGGTCGCGCTCGATGAGGTGCCCCCATCCTGGTCTCCTACGTTGCTGGCGCTCCTGGCGTTGCTGGCGTGTCCACGCTGCCGACCCGGCGAGGAACTGTCCCACGTCCTTGGCCTTCTCGGCCGCGATGGCCGAGAACCAGTCCGGGACGTAGATCTCGAAGATGTCAGCGTCGAGCTGCTCGGCGATGGCGTCGGCGACGGCCTGGGCCGGCAGGGCCTCGATGTCGGCGACGAGCGGGTCGTTGTCCGGCAGCCCGAACAGCTCGGTGTCGATGATGCCCGGGTTCACCACGTGGAGCCGGACACCGGTGTCCCACAAGTCGACGGCCATTGACTCCGACCAGGCGGTGAGCGCAGCCTTCGAGGCGGCATAGGCGGCCTCGCCAGGCGGTCCCAGTCGGGCGGCGACCGAGGAGATGTTGACGACGCGGCCCTCGCCCCGCTCGAGCATGTGCGGAAGCACGGCGAGCGTGAGCCGTACGGGCGACAGGTAGTTGAGGGCCATCACGTCGTCGACCACGTCGGGTGTGAGCGCGGTGACGTGTCGACGCTTGGGCATCCCGGCGTTGTTGACGAGGATGTCGACGGCGCCCAGCTCGGCCTCGGCGCAACGGCCGAGCTCGCCGACCTGGCTGAGCTTGGAGAACACCCAGAGCGATAACCGACATGCGACAGTCGGGCGATGCAGCCCGGCAGTCGGCCAGCACGTCCGGGAGGCGATCCTCGTGTTCGGCGCAGATCCCGACCGTGGCGCCCCGTCGGGCCAGGTCCCTGGCCACCGCGGCACCGATGCCTGACGAGGCGCCGGTCACGAGCGCCGTCTTGCCGGCGATCGAGTAGCCCATCATCCATA
>CAVQWQ010000028.1:0-163626 GCA_963717645.1 uncultured Actinomycetes bacterium
CGTCACTAGAGGGTTGACGGTCCTATAGGGGCGGGCTTCCGACCTCGTAGAACCTTGAGATGCCGACACATAACTGGTCCTCCTGACTTCTCGACCACCCCTTCGGTAACCTCTGAAGCAGAGGGCAGCCATGAGGGACGGAGGGGGCGTCGTTCTTAGTCGACCTGAAGGCCGACGAGAGGGGTGCGTATGAGGGCCGGTGACGGATTTTCGAGATGTCGGACCCACTACCGCCCGCGTGTTGGCCGGGTCATGAGTGTGTTAGCGGCTGCAGGCCTCGCTGGCGGCCTCCTAGCCGCCTGCGGAGGATCAGGCTCATCCGCTCCCAGCGCCGCCCAGTGGCGGGCCCATAACCCGGGGGCTCTCCTAGGCGGACGTACCTCGTCGGCACCACCAACGGCCAGCGTCTGACCGGCGGACCGACGAACGACACCATCGTGGCCTTTGCGCCCAATGAGACCATCGTTGGTGGCACGGGGTCGACCAGATCGGCGCGTTCGCAAGCAATGTGACGATCAGCGGGGGCGCACGCTCCGACGTCATCTACGCCGGGCCCAACCCGACGATCGTGAGCGGCCCCGCTCCTGACCTACTGATCGACACGCACAATGACGGGACCCTACGCCTCACCGGCGACGGCAACGAGGTCATGCTGACGGGAAGAAATGATCACGTTGTGTCCGCGCCGACCTCGCACAACGACGTCATCTACTCCAACCGAAGTGACTCAGTCGACCCCACCTGTAGCGCAAACAATGCACGCCTTTACGACCTCGACCAGAGTCCGCCCAACCCCGGACTTCGCCTGGTCAGCACGACCACGACCGCGCCACGCATCCAAGGCAGCGGAACGAACGATAATCCCTATGTTCGCGCCCTGTGACAACCCGAACCCGGGCGAGGACTGCACGGTCTCCTTCGATTACCGGTGGCTGAACGGCGGCGGCGGACCCGACACGCCCCCCGCCTATCGCTGCCCGACCGACCACCCCATGCTGCTCGGCCAGAAGCTCGTGCCGTTTGGAACAACCGTCCCATTTGGGGTCGAGATTGTCCCGACCTCTAACCCGTGGGGGATCAATGTCTACATCAGCGACGTGAGCACAGCGTTTTTCGGCAACCCCCGCGACTGGGATAAAGACGTCGGACATCAGAACGGGTGCGTTATCGGCTGCGACCAATTGGGGAGCCTACCACAACGCGTACCGCATAGTTCTGCACTGCACCTCGATTTTCAGCCATGGTTGGGGGTAGCGACAGCCAGCGAGGTAGCGTGGACTTGCGGTCTTATTTGCAAGTATGCGTGTAGTTTCACGAGCGAACGAGCACGACGACAGTCTCTATCGGCAACGACAGCGTCCCGATGGACCCACCCACTGTCGACGAGCCAATTCTACCCATTGGAGTCACTGTCGCTAGCCAGGCGGTCTGGGACGCATCCGGCCAGCTTCGTCTGGTTTTTGGGGACATCTAGTTGCCGAGCCGCTAGGTGGGCGTCGAGTCGCTCAACATATCCTGCTGGGTCGCCAGCCTGGACAGCTGTTTCCGAGAATCCCTGCCGGATATCGCGCAAGAGCGGCCGCACTCTGGCACTGGCGTTCGGTTCGACCATCTCCGCCAGTCGGGACGCTGCAGTCAGCAGGCGCATCGGCGCGTACTCAGCCGCCTCGTCCACTTGCGTACGTGCGGCAGTCACCAGATAGGCCAGTAGCTCAACTCCGTCACCCTCGTTCAGCACACGCACGGACTCATCTTGAGTCTCAGACGTCATCGGTATCCCGGCCCCCTTCCTCGCCAGCCTGTCTGCATGAACCGGCGCCTTTCGTCCTGGCTCGGATCCACATCGTGAGTGCCCCCCTTCGGGTCAGCCATCCCGGGACCACGCCAACAGCGAGCTCTCGAACAGATAGAACACGGTGATGGCGGCGTACAGCAGCAGACTGGCGTTGGGGCTGGCCAAGGCCACCAGGGTCGCAACCGGATAGGTGAGCGGTCCCACCACCCAGGTGCGGGAGATACCGGCCACGGTGCGGGGGTCGGCGTCTGCCCTCAGGAGGCGATGGCGGTTCGAAGCGTAGAACCACTGAGCGGCGGCCAGCGCGGCCGTGATGCTGATCGTGATCCCGTAGGTGAGAGCTGCCGCCTTCGCACCGTTGTCCAGCGCGTGGTCGGCGACGATCCGGGTGGGGAAGGGAAGGAAGGCGACGGCCATCAGGAAGACGATGTTGATCATGAGGAACGCCCGATCGACGTGGTCGATCTGGGCGAACATTGTGTGCTGGTTGATCCAGATCTCGCCGATGATGAGGAAGCTCACGGCATAGGCCACATAGCTGGGCCAGATACGGAGGAGCTCGTGACCGAGTGGGGAGCCGCTCGCCTGGACGTCGAGGATGAGCAACGTGGCGGCGATGGCGTACACGCCGTCGCTGAGCCTCTCGAGTCGCGAGGTCGACACGCCCGAACCGTACCGCGCCTTCGAGAGCCTGGGGGATTATCGGGCCAGCTCGTGCCGCCCGCGCGGCCGTCGAGGCCGTGGTCGGCGACGCAGTGGTGGCCGCATTTGGTTTGCTGCCTGTACCGGCGCTGGAGCCGCCGCCACAGACCGCAGCCGCCAGGGCCACGGCGAAGACTGCGCAGGGTTCATGTGGCCAACCCCGGAGCCCTCCTTGGCCAAGGCTGATCCCACGAACAACGGAGGCCAACGGGTTCCAGAAGCCTGACCCCCTGGCCGAGTCTCTCGTGCCGTCCGCAGGGCAAACTGACTCGAGTGCTGGCCTGGCCGGGGTGTTTCCGCCCAGTATCGGGAAAATGACACTCGAGCGAAGCCCGCTGCTGCCATCCCCACAGTCAGCGAGACGCAAGGGTACGGAGGCGCGGTAGCGTGCCTAGCGGGGAGGAGGCTCGCTATGGCCGAGGCCCATGACGCACAGCCTGGTGATGTGATTGGACGGGCGAGGCCACCGCTCTGCGGATGTGAGCAGTACCCGAGCCGAGGTCGCGATGGATGGCGGCGTTCTCGATGACGTCAGCTGCAGACCCGTCCGGAGCGGGCTGCGAGACCCAACCAGTGGAGGTGCCCGATGGCTGAGGTTCCAGCGCGCCCAGAGGGAATTGCGCTAACGCATTTCATCGTCTCGGACGATGTCGAGCGCTCCCGGCGCTTCTACACCGAAGTACTCGGCGGCCGGGTGATCTTCTCCGGCCCCGGAGGGCTGACCTATGTCGCCCTATCCAACAGCTGGATCATCATCAATGTCGGCGGAGGCCCGACCGACGACAAGCCGGCGGTCACCCTGGAGCCGCCACGCGACTCCGACAGGGTCAGCAGCTTCCTCAACATCCGGGTCAAAGACATCGCGGCCGTCTACGCCGAGTGGAGCGCCCGGGGTGCTGAATTCCTGACGCCGCCCAAACAGCACCAGTACGAGATCCGTTGCTACATCCGCGATCCCGACGGTCATCTGATCGAGGTGGGGCAGACCACAGACCGAGAGGGGGACTGGGTGCCCGCCCATTGGCCGTCGAGCACGGCTGCCGAGGAGTTGCAGTGATCGCCGAGGTCATTGGCGAAATCCCTCACAGGGGTCGTACCGCCTGGCACCCCTGCTCGTCGGTCAGGTCTTGGGCGTCGCCACGAAGACCGGGATCTGCCGCTCCGTCTTCTCCTGATACTCCGCATATGGCGGGTAGGCGGCGACAGCCCGGGCCAACCACGTTGCTCGCTCGTCGCCGGTCACCTCCCGGACCTGGACCTCGAAAGGCTGCGGGCCGTCCTGGATCGTGACCTCGTCGGGGTGGGCCTTGAGGTTGTAGTACCAGACCGGGTTCTGGGGCGCCCCACCGAGCGATGCCACGAGTGCGTACTCCCCTTCGTGCCGCACGCGCATGAGGGGAGTCTTGCGAACCTTGCCGGTCTTGTTGCCGCGCATGGTGATGATGACGACCGGCATGTCAGTGCCCTCGAGCGTGTTCGCATCCCGGCCGCCGGACCGCTCGTAGGCCTCCACCTGGTCGCGCGCCCATTCCATGGTGCTGGCCTCGTATTCGCCCTTCAGAGTCATGGTGTCGATGCCCTCCACGAGTAAGCGCGTTCCACGGCACCCGCCGTCGTCACGAGCACGCTAGCGCTGTCGGGATGCGAGGAGCCCTTGGATCGGCCCGCTGGGGGTGGCGGAGATTCGGCGGGACCCCGTCGCTCCGATGCCTCGGGATCCCTTGGCGCCCCCGAGAAACGCCAGCCCCTAGAACGGGCCCGTGAGCTCGTCGAGAAACTGCACACCGGAGGAGTCAATGAACTCCACGGCGGCGAGGTCAAGGGCTCTTGGCGACCGGGGTCGCTAAATTGTGTGGTGGGATGGCCGACGCCAACGAGAACGAGAGCCTGCCGCCCGACGAGTCACGGAAAGCCAGACCTGAGCAACCCACTGGGCGCGACGAGGTGTCCCGCATCACGAACGGTCCGCAAGCGCATCGTGCGGATGCACGTGCATCATCCAAGAGCCGTGAGCCGACCTCGGCGATGGCCGTGAACGAACCCGGCTTGGACTCATCTGCCGACGGTGAGGGCGAGGAGGGTATCGACCGCAGTCTCAAACGGACGGCTACTCCGAAGCACCTGGCCGAGTAGCAGTCCTCCTTCGAGCGTGGCGAGCAGAGTAGTGGCGAGGTCGTCAGGGTCGATGTCGGACGGGAGCTTCCCGTCGGCATGAAGTGATCTCAGTCCGTCGGCGATGGCGGCTGCCCACTGATCGAACCCTGCCACGATGAGCGCTCGGGCCTCCGGGTCACTCTCGGCGAGTTGACCCACGAGCGAGCCAAGTGGGCAACCCCCCTTTGCTTTGGTGCGCTTCGCCGCGGTGATCACCATGTTCCGCCAGGCTTCGACTCCGTTCGCGCTGCCGAGCGCGTGCCGTTGGTGAGTGATGATGGTTTCGGCTTGGTAGTCGATGACCGCCTGCACGAGATCGTTCTTGTCGGAGAAGTAGTGGTACATCTGAGAACCGCTGACCTCCGCCGCCATCCTGACGTCGTCCAAGGTGGTACCCGCCACCCCACGCTCATGGATCAGGGCGGCGGCCTCCTCCACTATTCGTGCCCGGGTGCGTGCTCCCTTGGGCGTGAGCTTCGGCCGGTCACCCGTCTCGTCGACCATGCACCAATGTTAACAGGATTCTGGGTTTGACAACCCAGTACCCGGCTGTCACAGTGGGTCGCACAACCCATTTTGGCACCGGAGGACGACACATCGCATGACTGACCTAAAGGGCAAGACCGCTCTGGTAACGGGTTCGACGAGCGGGATCGGCAAGGCGGCGGCCGTAGCACTGGCCGCCCGCGGCGGTCACGTACTGGTAGTCGGACGGAATGAAGAGAGAGCCGAACAGGTCGTGGCCGAGATCGAGGGCAGCGGCGGTAGCGCAGCGTTCAAGCTCACCACCTTGGGCGATCTCGCATCGGCCCGGGAGTTGGTCGACTGGGCCACTGATGCGGGCGACGGTCACGTCGACATCCTCATCAACAACGCTGGCATCGCCTTGCTCGGACCAAGCAACGCAGCCACAGAAGCAGAGTTCGACGAGACCTTTGCACTGAACGTCAAGGTTCCGTTCTTCCTCGTCGCGGCCCTGGCCCCAGCAATGGCCGAACGCGGATGGGGTTCGATCGTCAACGTCTCCACGATGGTCGCGAGCTTCGGACAGGCCGGCATGGCCCTCTATGGCGCCAGCCGGGCGGCTCTCGAACTGTTGACTAAGGCCTGGGCCGCCGAATACGGCCCGCGTGGTGTTCGGGTCAACGCCGTTGCGCCCGGCCCGACACGCACCCGAATGATAGAAGCAGTCCCCGACGAGATGGTGAATCAGCTCGCAGCACTGGCACCAGCAGGTCGCGTAGCGGAGCCCGAGGAACTGGCTGCCGCGATCGTCTTCCTGGCCAGTGACGATGGCAGCTTCGTGCACGGCGTCACGCTTGCAGTCGACGGGGGCCGAGTCGCGACGTAACTGCCGTCATCGGCGCCACTTAATAGTGCAGATCAAGCCTGGTCAACGATGCCCGACGGGCAACCCGGGAGCACCGGCGGACGCGGCCGGGCACGGGGTGTCCAGCCTGACTAGGCCTACAGAACATGAGAGGAAATACCAATGAACACACTCCCAGCAAAGACGGTACTCATCACGGGCGCCAACGCCGGGATCGGCAAGGACGTGGCCCGGCAACTGGCATTACGTCCCGAGATCGCCCGCATCTACTTGGCCTGCCGGAACCAAGACCGGGCGACAACGGCGAAAGCTGAACTCGAAGCCGCGACCGGCCGGACCATCTTCGACATCATTCTCATGGACGTCGCCGATCTGGATTCGGCCCACGCCGGCCTTGCGGCCATCAACGGATCCGTCGACGCGCTGGTCATGAACGCCGGTGTCATTGGCCCGAAGTCGATGGACTTGACCGCTGACGGGATCACCACCGTGTTCGCGACGAACATTCTTGGCCACGTCGTCCTCCTCGAAGGGCTCCTCGCCGAGGACCGGCTTGGCGCGGTTGCGGTCCTCGCCGGCAGTGAAGCAGCCCGCGGACTTCCGAAGCTGCGGATGGAACGGCCATCCTTTGTCTCAACCTCGACCGATGAACTCGCCTCTGTCATCAACGGCAGCTACTTCGCCAGCAGAAAACCTGACTTCAACCTAGCCTTCGGGCAGGCCAAGTACATCGGGGCCCTATGGATGGCCTACCTGGCCCGCCAATACCCCGACCGCCGCTTCATCACCGTGAGCCCGGGCGCCACCACCGGCACCCAAGCCTCCAACGGCGTTGCCCTACCGCTGCGTATAGCGGCCAAGTACGTCATGCCCGCCCTAGGGATCTCACACAAACTTGAGGATGGCGCAAAGCGACTGGTTGACGGTGTCACCGACCCGAACCTTTCGAGTGGCGTGTTCTACGCCAGCGCGGCCAACAAGTTGAAGGGTCCCTTGGTCAACCAAGCGGACATCTTCCCCGATCTGGCCAACCCGTCGTTTCAGGACCACGCCAACGAGGCCATCCACCGCTTCATCACCTAAAGACGTTCGCGTAATACCGCCGCCGACTGGCTTCCACAAACGCCCAGTTTCGCGTTGGTTCCCGGTCGTCTCGGTCCGCTGGGTCATTGGCGAAATGCACGAATCACGGGATTGTCGACCCCGAGCGGAACGTGCCGATCCCGTCGGACGGAGCCGGCGTCCGCCAGCGAGCTAACGACTAGCAACCAGACTGCCCCCGAACGTCGGTGGACCCGGCCCGGCCTCCTGCCCTCAATGTGCCGTTCATGGGCAGGCAACTCTAGTGAGCGCGGCTATGCCCAGGGACCCCATACACGGGGTGCCGGACAGCGGTTGGGTTCTCAGCCCGCTCATTTCGAAGAGCCCCGCTAGGCCCTCCAGATGACTCCCACTCGACGCGAATCAAACTTGTTTGCCCCCCGTTCCGCTGGGGCCACGTCGACTCGTTCGATGATTGCTCCGAGGATTGCTCTGCGGCGATCGATTCCTAGTCCTGGCCACGCTTCACGAAGAACATGCAGATTGGAGTACTCATCCAAGGCAGTCTTGCGTTGGTGTTTGGTCAGGAGTCTCCTTGCAACTTCAAGCTGGCTCTCGATGGCCTTCTTAGCCTCTAGCCACTCATGCATCTGAATGCTGCCATGCCCGTACTCTCTGGCCAGCTCTGTCTGGCGATCTTCGACAAGGGACACATCTGACCGAGCTTGTTGCTCGTCTTCTGCGTCATCGTCGTTGCCGCGCGGGTCCTGGCTCCTCTTTCAGCCGTGGGAACCTCCAGCTGATCTATCTCCGTAGATCACCTTGACGCCGAATTACAACCGCGCGCGTTAGTGCGACCCGACGACGGCCCAGTTCCTGACGCTGGATCCTGCGGTCTCGTCGACGATGTCATTGGCGACGGTCTTAGCGGCAATTAGACTCACGCAAGAGAGTTCGTAATTTGCGAGGAGCTCTCGTCCTCGTTCAACAGCTGGATCGCTCGGAGATTGCCGGCCCCTGTGCCGAGTGGTTTGATGCTGTACTCGCCGTCAGGTCGTGGAGCCCTCATCGGCCGGAGGGCCGGCTTCGCCCACCATCCGGTTAAGGGCGGCCTTGGGCACCAGCACCCGGCGACCGATCTTGATGGAGGGGATGTCGCCGCGGCGCACGGACTCATAGGCGAAGGCTCGGCTGATGCCGAGAAGTGAGGCGGCCTCCTCCACGGTGAGGGTGAGGCGGGCCTCGGCGGTGGGAGCGGCCCACGACGGCATGGCTTCGATTGCGGGGTGCTGGGCCGTGGACGGGCCGCGGCTCGCCAATGCGTCGGCGAGCTCGCGTGGTTGAGAAGCCCAGTAGGCGGGGTCGGAGAGCGAGACGATGGTCGTGGGGTCGGGCGGACGGCCAGTTGGATCCGGCACGACCTTGGCGCCCGGGGGGCGTCGCGATGCAGGAACGAGGAGGCGGGCCAGTTCGTGCGCTCGGCCGGCCCAGTGGGGGGCGTTGGCGACGGAGACGGCGTCGTTCGGGAGTGAGGCTTCGGCCTCAGTCATGCGTTCTCCAGTGCCTCGGCGGCCGCTGTGTCCTCGGCCTCGAGGAGGTGGCGGTAGCGGTTGACCATCTCCACGGTCCGCCAGCCGTGGCGGTCCATCACCTCCCCCACCGCGGCTCCGTTCTTGAGCAGGGTGGTCGCGGAGTGGTGGCGGAGGTCGTGGAGGCGCATCGGGGGAACCTGGGCCTCGTCGCAGGCGAAGACGAAGGCGCGGGTCACCGTGTGCGGGTTGTAGGGGCGACGGCTGGCGGGGTCGGGGGAGAAGACATACGCCTTGGGTCCCAGGGTGGTGTCGCATTCCCGCGCCCGCGCCGCGCAGCGGTCGCGATGCTCCTGGAGGAGTTCCAGGGTCCGCGATCCCAGGGCCAGGCGGCGCAGCTCGCCGGTCTTGGGCTCCTTCTCCAGCCAGCCGCCGGGGACCGCGACCACCGCCCTGCGGATGAGGACGCTCTTGCGCTTGAAGTCGATGTCGTCCCAGCGCAGGCCGCACAGCTCGCCGCGGCGGCAGCCGGTCCAGGCGATGAAGGCGATGACGGTTCCCCAATCGGGATCCCGGGCGAGCGTCGTCTCGATCACGGTCCGGACGTCATCAGACGCCGGCGGCTCGATCTTCCGGGCCCCCAGCGGGGGCAGCTCGATCCCGTCGGTGGCGATGGTGGCGGTGAAGCCGCGGCGGTGCGCCCAGGCGAGGGATTGGCGCATGGCCCAGTGGACCTTGCGGATGGAGGAGCCGGACTGCCCCTCGGCGAGCAGCTTGGCGTAGAGGTCCTCGATGTGGTGGGGCCGCAGCCGGGCCACCGGGACGGATCCGATCACCGGCTCCACGAGCAGGGTGGCGACCCGGTAGCGGTCCACCGTCGAGGGAGAGAGGCGGGGCGTGCGCCACTTGAGCCAGCGGTCGAGGACCTCGGACACCGTCACGGGGTCGGCGGCAGCGGCGGCGGTCCGGTTCTTGGAGACGTCGGTGACAAACGCGGCCAGCTGGCGCTCCGCGTCGCGCCGGCCGCCGTGGACGGTCTTGTTGGCGTAGCGGCGTTTTTTCGCCTTGCCGTCGTAGCCGACGTAGACGGTGAGCAGCCAGGAATTCTTGCCTCGCTGCTTGATGTATCCGGCCATGTTCAGCTCCCTTGCACCACGGTACGTGGTCGAAGCGCTGGGAGCCATTGATCGACACGGCTGATCGACACCCGAGGCGGACCAACGGGGCGCCTGCCCAAAACCGTCTCTGAGCAGGCACTCCGTCGGTGCCCCCGGCAGGATTCGAACCTGCGCACCCGGCTCCGGAGGCCGGCGCTCTATCCCCTGAGCTACGAGGGCGCTGACCCGAAACTCTACCGGGTTGGTCGTTGGCCCTGGCTGGGCCCCTAATATTCCCCTGATGCCTGAAACCACGGTACTCGTCGTCGACGATGACCCCGTGATCCAGACGCTGCTGCAAGTCAACTTCGAGATGGAGGGCTATACCGTCGTCGAGGCAGTCGACGGTGTCGAGGGCCTCGAGAGGGCCCGGGCCGACCTCCCTGACGTGGTGGTTTTGGACATCATGATGCCGAAGATGAACGGCCTCGAGGTGGCCTCGGCGCTGAAGGCCGATCCGGCCACAGCTGACATCCCTGTCATCCTCCTCTCGGCCAAGGCACAGGAGTCCGACATCAGGGCCGGTCAGTCGACCGGGGCCGAGGATTACATCACCAAGCCCTTCGACCCCCTCGACCTCCTCGATCGCGTCGCGGCCCTGATCGCCAAGCAGCGGTCGTGAGCGTCCGTGACGTGCTTGCCGACTCCGTCCTTGCCGCCCTGGCCGATCTCGAGGTGGAGCCTCTCCCCACTGCTGTCGCCCTCGAGCGGCCGGCCCGCCCCGAGCACGGCGACTGGTCGTCGAACGTCGCCCTGACCTCTGCCAAGGCCGCTGGACGCGCCCCTCGTGAGCTGGCGACGGCCCTGGCCGAGCGGCTCACCGCAGACCCGCCCCCGCACGTGGCCGCGGTCGAGGTGGCCGGGCCCGGCTTCGTCAACTTCCGTCTGCGCCAGTCCTGGCTCTACGAAGCCCTCCGTCAGGTCGTACTGGAGGGCACCGAGGATTACGCCCACCACGACACAGGCAACGGAGAGCGGGTCCAGCTCGAGTTCGTCTCGGCCAACCCCACCGGACCCCTGCACGTTGGCAACGGGTGGCTGTGCTCCTACGGCGACGCCCTGGCCCGCATCCTCACCCGCTGCGGCTGGTCGGTGAGCCGGGAGTACTACGTCAACGACACCGGGGGGCAGATCCGGCGCCTGGGCGAGAGCCTGCTCGCCCGCCGGCGCGGGGAGGTCGTGCCCGATGAGGGCTACCAGGGCGAGTACGTGGCCGAGCTCGCCCGCGCCTACGACGGCCCCGATGACGACGTCGTCGCCGCTGGCAGGTGGGCAGCGGCGCGCATCCTCGACAACATCCGCGTCACGCTCGAGGGGCTGGGCATCGTCTTCGACGAGTGGTACAGCCAGGCGTCGATCGAGGAGAGCGGGGCAGTCGAGGAGACGATCGCCGTCTTGGCCGCGAGTGGACTCGTCTATGACTCGGACGGGGCCACCTGGCTGCGAAGCACGGCCGTCGGTGACAGCCGCGACCGGGTCCTGGTCAAGTCCGATGGCGAGTTCACCTACCTCGCCGGCGACCTCGCCTACCATCGTGACAAGTTCCTGGTCCGGGGCTTCGACCGGGTGATCGACATCTTCGGGGCCGACCACCACGGTCAGGTGGCGAGCCTCCTGGCCGGGGTGCGGGCGCTCGGCGTCGAAGACGCCCGCCTCGAGGTCGAGCTCGGGCAGATGGTGTCCCTCGCCGACGGCAAGATGTCCAAGCGCTCTGGGAACTTCGTCAGCCTGGACTCGCTGGTGACCGACATCGGTCCCGATGCCACCCGCCTGCTCAGCCTGATGGCCTCCATCGACCAGGCCACCACGCTCGACCTCGAGCTCATCAGACGGGAGTCGATGGAGAACCCCGTGTACTACGTGCAGTACGCCTACGCTCGGATCGCCTCGATCGACCGGGTCAGGCGGGAGCGGGGGATCGAGCGCCAGCCCCTCGATCGAGTGGACCTCGGCCTGTTGACGCATTCGCGGGAGCTGGCGCTGCTGCGCGCGCTCACCGAGCTTCCCGACGTGGTGCTCACCGCCTGCCGTGACCGCGCGCCCCACAAGGTCACCACCTGGGTTCGGCAGCTGGCCGGGGACTTCCACGGCTTCTACCACGATTGCTACGTGATGGGAGAGGGGATCAGCGAGGAGCTCACCCAGGCGCGCCTGTGGCTGGTCGAGGGTGCGCGCATCGGGCTCGCCGTCGGCCTCGGCCTGCTCGGCGTCAGCGCGCCAGATTCGATGTGACCACCTCGCAGGCCAGCACCCCGGGGCCAGCCGTGAGCCGGCGTCTGTTGCCCGACACCTCGTCGGTGTCCGCCGAGGGTCGGCTCTCCGTCGGTGGCGTCGACGTGATCGAGCTGGCCGAGCAGCAGGGCACCCCGCTGTTCGTCTACGACGAGGCCCACCTACGGGCGCGGTGCCGGGAGGCGGTCGCGGCGTGGGGCGACGGGGTCGCCTACGCGAGCAAGGCCTTTCTCTGCAAGGCAATGGCCGCGCTCGCTCACGAGGAGGGCATGTGGCTCGACGTGGCGACGGGCGGCGAGCTCTACGTCGCCCTGGCGGCTGGAGTGCCGCCCGGTCGCCTTGTCCTCCACGGGAACAACAAGTCCGAGGACGAGCTGGCGTACGCCGTCGAGGTTGGCGTGGGCCGTATCGTGGTCGACTCCTTCGACGAGATCGACCGCCTGCAGCGGGTCGCAGCCGGTCGCCGGCCGGCGGTGCTGGCGAGGATCACCCCAGGCGTCGAGGCACACACCCACGAGTACGTGAGGACCGGTCAGGACGACTCGAAGTTCGGCTTCGGGTTGAGCTCCGGCGCCGCCACCGAGGCGGTGCAACGGCTGCGGGCGTCGAGCGCAGTCGAGCTGGTTGGTGTCCACGCCCACATCGGGAGCCAGGTCTTCGTCGTCGACTCGTTCGTGAGGGCGGTCGAGGTGCTGGCCGGCTTCTTCATCCCCCTCGGGCTCCCGGAGCTCTGCGTGGGCGGCGGGCTGGGTGTTGCCTACGTCGAGGGCGAGTCGGCGCCGAGCATCACCGAATGGGCGACCGCCGTTCGCGCCGCATGCGATCGGTTCGGCATCCCCTCGAGCGCCCGGATCACCGCCGAGCCCGGACGGGCGGTGGTCGCCAGTGCCGCCCTCACCCTGTACCGGGTCGGGACGATCAAGTCCCTGCCCGGCCTGCGAACCTACGTCTCGGTCGACGGCGGCATGAGCGACAACCCGAGGCCGGTGTTGTACGGCAGCGGTTACGAGGCCTTTCTGCCCCGCGCTACGACGGTCGAGCGGCGGCGCACCGTCACCGTCGTCGGCAAGCACTGCGAGTCGGGAGACGTGGTCGTACGGGACGCCCGGGTCCCGGACGATCTCGCCGTCGGTGACCTGCTGGCCACGCCGGTCACCGGTGCCTACGGGCACTCCATGGCCTCCAACTACAACAAGGTGCCCCGCCCGCCGGTGGTGTTCGTGGCCGACGGGCGGGCCCGGGTAGTAGTCCGCCGGGAGACCTGTGCCGATCTCACCCGGCTCGACGTCTGAGCTCCCGGGCCGCCCCGCTGGCCCCACCGCCGATCGGACCAGGTCCGGGAGGTAGCGTGGCATCCATGACCACGACGCCGGTGAGGGTCGGCGTGCTCGGTTGCGGCAACGTCGGGGGCGCGCTGGTCCAGCTGCTCGCCACGGAGGCGGATGCCATTACCTCCAGCACCGGCCTCAGCCTGCGGGTGGAAGGGGTGGCGGTACGCAGCCTGGACAAGCCCAGGCCGCCGGAGCTGAGCGCGGATCGTCTGACCCAGGATGCCGCCGCGCTGGTGAACGATCCCGACATCGACGTGGTCGTGGAGCTGATCGGAGGGATCGAGCCGGCCGGGAGCCTGATCATCGAGGCCCTCAAGGCCGGCAAGCCGGTCGTCACGGCGAACAAGGAGCTGCTCGCCAGCGGGGGGCGAGCTGTCGGAGGTGGCGGCCGCAGTCGGCCTCGACCTGTTGTACGAGGCATCGGTGGCCGGTGCCATCCCCTTGATCCGCCCCCTGCGGGAGTCGTTGGCCGGTGAGCGCATCCAGCGGGTCATGGGTATCGTCAACGGCACCACCAACTACATCCTCACCCGCATGAGCGAGGACGGCGTCGACTACGCGGAGGCACTGGCGGAGGCCCAGAGCCTCGGCTACGCCGAGAGTGACGCCACCGCCGACGTGGAGGGCCACGACGCCAGCGCCAAGGCGGCCATTCTGGCCAGCATCGCCTTCGGCCAGGACGTCGTCACCGGGGACGTGTACCGCGAGGGAATCACCGCCGTCAGCCCAGCCGACATCGCGTTCGCCGGCCAGCTCGGCTACGAGATCAAGCTCCTTGCCGTGGCCGAGCGGGTGGACGAAGCCGGCGTCGGCGGCGATGGTGGATCGACCGACCACCTGCCGTCCATCGCCGTCCGGGTCCATCCGGCGATGGTTCCGCGCACCCACCCCCTCGCTTCGGTGCGCGACTCGTTCAACGCCGTGTTCATCGAGGGAGAAGCGGTCGGCGAGCTCATGCTCTACGGCCGGGGCGCCGGGGGTCGGCCGACGGCGAGCGCGGTGCTCGGCGATCTCATCGACGCGGCCCACAACCTGCGGGCGGGCGGAGGCGGGCGCGTGGCGGTGCGCTCGCCGCGCGCGTCCACCCCATCGACAAGCTGCGCGCCCAGTACTACATCAACATCGACGTGCTGGATCGACCCGGGGTGCTCGCAACGGTGGCGGCGGTGTTCGGCGAGCACCGGGTCTCGATCCGCTCGATGGAGCAGGTCGGGCTCGGCGACGAGGCCCGCCTCGTGTTCATCACGCACGCGGCTGTGGAGCGCGACGTGCAGGCGACGCTCGACGGGCTCGCCCGGCTCGATGCCGTCGAGCGGGTCGGCGGCCTGCTCCGGGTCGTCGGAGCGGAGGTGGGGGCGGAGTAGATGCGCCAACCCGATCGAGGGCCATCCGCGCCCGGCTGGCGGGGGGTGATCGAGGAGTACCGCGACTTCCTGCCCGTGACCGTCGCCACGCCGGTCGTGACGCTGGCCGAAGGCGGCACGCCGCTCCTTCCCGCACCTCGTCTGTCCGAACGGGTCGGGGCGCGGGTGCTGCTCAAGGTGGAGGGAGCCAACCCGACAGGATCCTTCAAGGACCGCGGCATGACGGTGGCGATCTCCAAGGCCGTGGAGTCAGGGGCCAAGGCGGTCGTATGCGCGTCGACCGGCAACACTTCGGCATCGGCGGCGGCCTACGCGGCGCGTGCCGGCCTCACGTGCGCGGTGCTGATTCCCGAAGGCCACATCGCGTTGGGCAAGCTCGCTCAGGCCCTCGTCCACGGGGCCAGGGTCCTCCAGGTGCCCGCCAACTTCGACGAGGCGCTGTCGATCGTGCGCCAGCTCGGCGAGCGGGCGCCGGTCGTCGTAGTCAACTCGGTCAATCAGCACCGGATCGAGGGTCAGAAGACGGCAGCGTTCGAGGTCATCGACGCGCTGGGCGATGCTCCCGATGTGCAGTGCATCCCCGTGGGAAACGCCGGGAACATCACGGCCTACTGGAAGGGCTACTGCGAGTACCGCGCCGCCGGTCGATCGACCCGCGTACCCCGCATGCTCGGGTTTCAGGCTGCGGGCGCGGCGCCGATCGTCGAGGGACACCCCATCGAGCTCCCAGAGACCGTGGCGACCGCCATCCGGATCGGAAAGCCGGCCTCGTGGTACTCGGCCACGGCGGCGGCGTCGGAGTCCGGTGGCGGGATCCACGCCGTGACCGACGAGCAGATCCTCGAGGCCTACCGGTTCCTCGCCGCAGCCGAGTCGGTGTTCTGCGAGCCGGCGTCGGCGGCCGCTGTCGCCGGTCTCCTGCAGACCGGCGTCGCACCAGGCTCGACCGTCGTCTGCATCCTGACCGGCCACGGCCTCAAGGACCCCGACATCGCCATCAGTCAGATCAGCGTGCCCACGCCCGTCGACGCCGATCTGGCTGCGGTGCTCGTGGAGCTCGGTCTGTAGAACCCGCTGCAGTACTCCGCCCCAGGCCAGGGGCGGTGGGTGTGTTGCCCGGTGGTCGAAACGCGGCTATAATTTCGCCACTGTCGGTTGCTGCTTCGGAATGCGGCGCCACCTCGAGACGTTCTCGAAGATGGACGCCTGGGAGGCTGCGACAGGGGGAAACCTTCCTGTAAGCGAGGTTGTTTCGAGGTCTCCATTTCTCCTCGGCACTCTCTTGCCCATCTGTTCCCACCGGGCAATGGCGAACCAGCTCACGTGGCACGCCGCCGGATCGTGGCAGGAACAGACCCCCGTCCACAACCATCACTGCAGAAACAAGCGAGGTGCTCGATGAGTGGAGAGCAACAGCTCGAGCGCTCGGTCCTGGAGCGCAAGGAACGCGACGAGCTCCACGCGATCGCCGAGGCGATGTCGTTGAAGCCCGGTTCCCGAGCCAAGAAGGCCGACATCATCGATCAGATCCTGCGCGCCACGGGCGTCGAGGTGGCATCGAGTGGCGACGGCGTGCCGGCTGACGGCCGCGCTGCCACCAAGACCGGAACCAGCCGGACCGGGCAGAGCCCGGCCAGGTCGACGAGGTCTCGAGGTGAGGGTGCCAACGGCCGCTCAGCCGAATCGCCAGGCGACGCGGTCGAGGCCAGCGGCGAGGTCGCTGCGATGGGGACAGGCGATGACGAGGGACCGCAGGCCGACGGGGCCGGTGCCGACGGCAGCCACCCCGAGCACGGCTCGACGCCGCGAGGGGCCGCGGTCGTGGCAAGCGGTGCGGGCGAGAGCGACGCGACCGCCCAGACCGACGCACAGGCCGGAGAGATGGCCAAGGGCGAGGGCTTCGGCGATGGCGCGGCACCGGCCGAGACCGGTGGCGGAGGCGACGAGGTGACCGACGCTGCTCACCCCGGTGAGACGGGCACCGTGCCCGCGACCGGAGACGGCGACGGCAGGGGCCAACGGGCCACGGCGGGCGGAGCGCCCCGGAACCAGCGGCAGGGCGGTAGCGCCAACGGCCGGGGTGGGCAGACGGGAGCCGCCAGCCAGTCCGGCCACCACGAGTCAGCGGCCGAGCCCGGCAACCGTCGTAGTCGCCGGCGCCGCGGCCGCGACCGCGACCGGGACAGGGACAGGGACCGCGACCGTGGTGATCGGGACCTCCAAGGACAGCAGGGGGCGCAGGAGGGCCAGTTCCAGGGTGAGCCCGTACCGGTCAAGGGCCTGCTCGACCTGCGGGACGAGGGCTTCGGGTTCCTGCGGACGAACGGGTTCCTGCCCAGCCCGAAGGACGTCTACGTCTCGATCAGCCAGGTCCGTCGCTTTGCCTTGCGCAAGGGCGACTACATCGAGGGGACCAGCCGGCCGGCGGCCAGCAGCGAGAAGTATCCCGCGCTGCTGCGCATCGACTCGGTGAGCAACATGAGCCCCGACGAGGCTCGTCAGCGTCCGCGCTTCGAGGACCTCACGCCGCTGTTCCCCGACTCCCGGTTCAAGCTCGAGGTGCCCGGCGACCCGGCCAATATGACGGCTCGCATCGTGGATCTGCTCTCACCAGTTGGGAAGGGCCAGCGGGGTCTCATCGTGTCGCCGCCGAAGGCGGGCAAGACGACGGTGCTCAAGCAGATCGCCCATTCCGTCGAGGCCAACCACCCCGAGGTGCACCTGATGGTGCTGCTGGTGGACGAGCGGCCCGAGGAGGTCACCGACATGCGGCGGTCCGTGAAGGGCGAGGTCGTGGCCTCCACCTTCGACCGACCGTCGGAGGAGCACACCCTGGTGTCGGAGCTCGCCATCGAGCGGGCCAAGCGCCTGGTCGAGCGGGGTACCGATGTCGTGATCATCCTCGACGGCATCACCCGCATGGCTCGGGCCTACAACCTGGCCCAACCCGCCACCGGACGCATCATGTCGGGTGGTGTCGACTCCGGGGCCCTGTACCCGCCGAAGAAGTTCTTCGGCTCCGCCCGCAACATCGAGGAGGGTGGATCGCTCACCATCCTCGCCACCGCGTTGGTCGAGACCGGCTCCCGCATGGACGAGGTGATCTTCGAGGAGTTCAAGGGCACGGGCAACATGGAGCTCCGCCTCGATCGCAAGCTGGCCGAGCGCCGGATCTATCCCGCCATCGACGTCAACGCCAGCTCCACCAGACACGAGGAGCTGCTGTTCGATCGTTCGCAGCTCCAGCAGGTGTGGAAGCTGCGACGGGTCCTCAACGCGCTCGGCAATGAAGGCAGCGCCGCCGCTGGGCTCGAGCTGCTGATGGACAAGATCAAGTCGACGAAGAGCAACGAGGAGTTCCTGGCGGACATCGCCAAGGGGCCCAACCCGGCGGGCTGACCTCCTGCCGGGCTCGAGCCGTCGAAGCCGTACACTGGAGCCATCATGAAGACTGATATCCATCCCGAGTACGTCGAGGCCAGGGTCAGGTGCTCGTGCGGGAACACGTTCACCACCCGATCGACCAAGCCCGAGCTGCACGTCGAGCTGTGCAACGTCTGCCATCCCTTCTATACCGGCCGGCAGAAGCTGGTGGACACCGGCGGTCGGGTGGAGCGATTCGAGCGCCGCTACGGCCGCCGGCCGGGCGCCAAGCCGGGCCAAGCCAAGGCCCGGTCCTGACGCGCCGCCGTCGGCGGCCCGCCAGACCCTAACCTGACTCCGTGCTGGAACGCCTGGCCGAGCTGGAGGCGGAGTACGAGCAATTGCTCTCCCGCTTGGCCGATCCCAGCGTCGTCTCAGACCAGCAGGCGCTGAAGGACGCCGCCCGCCGGCACAAGGAGCTGGAAGCGGTCGTCGGCGCCTACCGTGACCTCCAGGGCGCCACCGCCGACCTCGAGGCGGCGAGGGACATGTTCACCGAGGCGGGAGGCGAGGAGCGGGAGGACGCCAAGGCCGAGGTGGACGCGGCCGAGGCCAAGGTGGCCAGGATCGAGGAGGAGCTTCGGCTCCTGCTGCTGCCGAGCGATCCCTACGACGGCAAGGATGTCATCGTCGAGATCCGAGGCGCCGAAGGCGGTGAGGAGGCCAACCTGTTCGCCAAGGATCTGGCCGACATGTATGCCCGATATGCCGAGCGCATGGGCTGGCAGGTCGAGGTGCTGGCGTCGGATCCTTCCGAGCGCGGGGGGTACAACGAGATCACCTTCCAGGTGAGGGGCCGCGAGGCCTGGAGCCACCTCAAGCACGAGGGCGGGCCCCACCGGGTCCAGCGGGTGCCCGTGACCGAGTCGCAGGGTCGCATCCACACCTCGTCGGCCACCGTGACCGTCCTGCCCGAGGCCGAGGAGGTCGACATCCAGATCGACCCCAACGAGCTCAAGGTCGACGTGTACCGCTCGACGGGGCCGGGCGGTCAGTCGGTCAACACCACCGACTCGGCGGTGCGGGTGACCCACCTGCCCACGGGCATCGTGGTGTCGATGCAGGACGAGAAGAGCCAGATCCAGAATCGGGCCAAGGCGATGCGGGTGCTGCGGGCCCGTTTGCTCAAGGCCGAGCAGGACCGCCAGGCCGCCGAGCTCTCCGAGCAGCGTCGGAGCCAGGTGGGCGGCGGGGGCCGGTCCGAGAAGGTCCGCACCTACAACTTCCGGGAGAACCGGGTCACCGACCACCGCGTCAACCTGACCCTCCACAAGCTGGACCGGATCCTGATGGGCGAGCTCGAGGAGATCACCGACGCCCTGCTCGCCGACGAGCGGGCCCGGCAGCTGCGAGGCGACGCCTGAGCGCCCGTGCCACCTGGCGCGATCTGCTGGAACGAGCCCGGCGTCGTCTCGACTCCGACATAGACGCCCGCCGCATTCTCGAGGAAGCCTCCGGGTTCGAGGGCCCGGAATGGGCACTGGCGCTCGACGAGCCCGCTCCGCCGCGCGCTGCTGCCCACTTCGACGACATGGTCGCCCGCCGGGAATCGGGTGAGCCCCTGCAGTACGTCGTGGGCCGATGGGGCTTCCGGATTCTGGACCTGATGCTCGACGCCCGGGTGCTCATCCCCCGTCCCGAGACCGAGATGGTGGTCGAGGTGGCGATAGAGGAGCTCGCGAGGGCACGTGGAGCGAGCGGGGAGGTCCGGCGTGCTCCCGGGCCCGGACGGCCCAGGAGGCCACCAGCGGGGCCGACGGTCGCCGACCTCGGTACGGGGTCCGGTGCCATCGCCTTGGCCCTTGCCGCCGAGGTGCCGGGCCTACAAGTGTGGGGGACCGACAGCTCCGAGGGGGCGCTGGCCGTGGCCAGGGCCAACCTGGCCGGGCTGGCCGGCATGGCGGCCACGCGGGTCCGTCTGGCTCGCGGCTCGTGGTACTCCGCCCTTCCGGAGCGGCTGCGGGGACGACTGTCGCTGGTGGTGTCGAACCCGCCGTACGTGGCCGAGGACGAGGTTGCCGGGCTTCCCGCCGAGGTGGCGGACTGGGAGCCCCGTGAGGCCCTCGTCGCCGGGCCGTCGGGGCTTGAGGCGGTGGGAGCCCTGCTCGCCGAGGCCCCCGAGTGGCTGGGGGCCGGGGGCGCGGCCGTGATCGAGATCGCCCCACACCACGACGCGGCAGCAACGTCCCTGGCTCGAGACGCCGGCCTCGCCGACGTGCACGTCCGTGCCGATCTCTCGGGCCGGCCGCGAGCGGTGGTCGGTAGGCTCGAGTAGATGCCTGCGCTGGACGCCCTGGGTTCACCGCCGCCCGAGGCGTCGCTGATCGCTGCGCTCCGGGCCCTCGATGAGGGCGGGGTCGTGGTCCTGCCGACCGACACGGTCTACGGGCTGGCCGTCGACCCGTTCCGTCCCGGCGCCTCCGATCGGCTCTTCGCCCTGAAGCGCCGCCCTCGCACGGTCGACCTTCCGCTCCTGGTAGCCAGCGCCGACCAGGTGCCGACCGTGGCCACCGCGGTACCCCAGGTGGCCGAGGTGCTCATGGAGCGCTTCTGGCCGGGGCCGCTGACCCTCGTGGTGCCCCGACGGCCCGACCTGGAGGCCGATCTGGGCGATGACGAGGCCACGGTCGGCGTGCGTTGCCCCGACCACCCGGTTCCGTTGGCGCTGTGCAGGCGGCACGGTCCGCTGGCGACCACCAGCGCCAACCTCCACGGTCAGCCAACGATGACCACGGCGACCGCGGTGGAGGCGGCGCTCGGTGACTCGGTGGAGATCGTGCTCGACGCAGGACCGTGCACGGGACTGCCGTCGACCGTCGTCGACTGCACCGGTGACGAGCCCAAGTGCCTGCGGGAGGGTCGTATTCCCTGGACCGAGGTGGAGGCTGCGCTGTAGCAACCGCGGCTGCGCCGTCGCCGCGGTCAGGCGAGCTCGAGGGCTCCTCCCGAGTGGAGGCGCGCCGGGCGGCCGCACTGCTCTTCGAGCGTCATGTCCTTGAGCAGGACCGGATCGGTCACGTTGCCCCAAGCCCGGCGGCCGTCGGGCAGCAGACAGGCCACGATCCCGAGGCTGGGTGAGCCGTCCCGCTCGTGCATCACGGTGTAGGACTCCACCGTCACGGGCCCCTCGTGCTCGGGCACCGTCGATCGGCGGGGGAGGGAGTCGACCTCGGCCTGGGGCGAGCCCCGACGAAAGCCGCCTGGCATCGGCGTCGTGGAGTACACGCCCATGGCGTGCTTGGTGGCGAACCAGCCCAGGGCGGTGACCAGGCCCTGCGAGCCGGGGGTGGCCCGCAGCCGCTCCACCATGGTGGCGATGGCGTGGGTGGCGTAGTTGTTGCCCGGGCCGCCGGCAAACGTGAGCCCGCCGGTCACGGTCAGAGGACGATCAGGCTCGTCGAGGCGGAGGCCCAGCTCGGCTGCGGCGATCTGCACCGCCGATGGAAAGCAGGAGTACAGGTCCACGTGGGCGATGTCGTCGATCCCGATCCCGGCCAGGTCCAGGGCGGTCCGTCCGGCCAGTCGGATCGCGGGGGAGGAGTGGAGATCGGCCCGCTCCGAGATGAACCAGTGGTCCTCGGCCTCCGACCCGCTCCACACGAACACCCAGCGATCCGGCGGCACCCCGGCGTCGCGGGCCGCCTCCACTGAGCACAGCACGAGGGCGGCGGCCTGGTCGGTCTGGATGTTGGCGTTCATCAGCTTGGGATACGGATAGCCGATCATGCGGTTGTGGCCCGTCGGCGTGCGGATCTCCTCGGCGCTGCGCTCGGTCGGGGACCAGGCGTAGGGGTTGCGGGCGGCAACGGCCGAGAATCGCGACCACAGCCGCGATACCCGGTCCTGGTGCTCTTCGAGCCCTTCACCCGCGGCGGCCCGGAGGGCATTCTCGAACACGGGGTAGACCTGGACGGGCAAGGCCAGGGAGCGGGCCGCCTCGGCGTCGCTGACGCCCGGGCGGTCGTGGCCGACCTGGCGGGGCGCTGGGGTCTCGGCGGGCTGCTGGGCCCACGACAACCGCAGACGGGAGCCCTCGGGCCCGGCCTGCCGAGCCAGCAGTCGGGTCTGGATGGCCTCGGCCCCGGCGACCAGGGCCACGTCCATGCGGCCAGCGGCGATGGCCTCGGCGGCGTCGTTGACCAGCAGCTGTGGACCGTTGCCGCCGGGTACCGAGCGGACGGTCTCGCCCGGCTCGGCGCCCAGGGCCGAGGCGATCGCGGCCGCCGGGTTCGGGTAGTGCCAGGAGAGGGTGTCGACCACCCGAACGCTGTCAGCGGCCCGCAGCAGCCGGTCTCCGGTGCCGCTGTCAGCGCCCGCCGAGCGCAGGGCGTCGGCCATCATCGTCGCCGGATCGGGCAGGGAGGACAGGTCCGAAGCGGCATCGGGCCGGCGCAGGCTCTGGCCCACCCCGACGATGACAGGGGCGCGAGGGTCAGGGTTCACGGCGGGGCGGACCTCCTGGTGACGCAGCGGCGGCGGGGCGCCGGGCAACCGTAGCCGTCGCAAGGGCGCCGGTACACTGCCAGGATCGACGTCCTCCTGGTCTGCACGGCGAACATCTGTCGATCTCCCATGGCCGAGGGTCTGCTCCGCCGCCGGCTGGAGGGCCTCGGCATCGATGCCCGCATCCAGTCGGCCGGTGTGCTCGACACCGGGTCGCCCGCCGCGCCCGAGGCCGTGGAGGCGCTGGGGGCGCGCGGCATCGACATCTCGGCCCATCGCAGCCGGCGACTGTCGGGTCCACTCGTGGCTGGCGCCGACATCGTCGTGGGCATGGCCCGACAGCACGTGCGGGAGGTCGTCCTCATCGATCCCTCGGCCTGGCCCAACTCGTTCACTCTCAAGGAGCTCGTTCGCCGGGGCGAGCTCGCCGGCCCGTGGGCGAGGGGCCAGTCGCTCGACGAATGGCTGGCCAAGGTGGCCGCCGATCGCACGCACTCGGAGATGCTGGGCTCGTCCCGCGCCGATGACGTCGCCGACCCGATCGGCGGCTCGCCGTCGCGGTACGAGGCGACGGCGGCGGAGCTCTCCGAGCTGGTGGAGTCGCTCGTCGCCCTGCTGCGAGCACGAGCGTGATGGGGGGAGGTCGGGACGTGCACGGCGCGGTCGAGGACAACGAGCTCGAGCAGCTGCTCGAGCGCGAGCTCGAGCGGCAGCAGACGACGCTCCAGCTCATCGCGTCGGAGAACTTCGCCTCTCGGGCGGTGATGGCGGCGACCGGTTCGGTCCTCACCAACAAGTACTCCGAGGGGTACCCGCACAAGCGGTACTACGGAGGCAACCGTGTCGTCGACGAAGTCGAGGACCTCGCCCGCGAGCGGGTGACGCGTCTGTTCGCCGCCGACCACGCCAACGTCCAGCCCCATTCGGGTGCCAGCGCCAACGACGCCGCCTACATGGCCCTTCTGGAGCCGGGGGACACGGTGCTGGCCATGCGGCTCGACCAGGGTGGCCACCTCACCCACGGGTCGCCGGTCAACTTCAGCGGTCAGCGCTACCGCTTCGTCGCCTACGGCGTGACCCCGGCGAGGCCGGACGGGTCCGGTGAGCGCATCGATCTCGACCAGGTCGCCGACCTGGCGAGGGCCGAGCGGCCCAAGCTCATCGTGGCCGGGGCGACCGCCTACCCGCGAACCATCGATCCCGAGCCCTTCCGCTCGATCGCCGACGAGGTCGGCGCTCGCTTCCTCTGCGACGCCGCCCACCCCGCCGGGCTCATCGCCGCTGGCGTCCATCCCAATCCGACACCCTTCGCCGACGTGGTCACCTTCACCACGCACAAGACCCTGCGGGGTCCCAGGGGTGGGGCCATCCTTTGCCGGGCCGAGCTGGCGGCGGACATCGACCGTTCCGTCTTCCCGGGTCTTCAGGGTGGGCCCCTCGAGCACGTGATCGCCGCCAAGGCGATGGCCTTCCACGAGGCTGCCCAGCCCTCGTTCCGCGCTTACGCCGCCCAGGTCGTCGCCAACTCCCGGGCCTTGGCCCCGGCCCTCGAAGGAGAGGGGTTCCGACTGGTGTCCGGGGGTTCGGACAACCACCTGGTGCTGGTAGACCTGCGTAGCTTCGATCCCGAGCTGACTGGAAAACTCGCCCAAGAGGTGCTCGACGGCGCCGGGATCACCTGCAACCGCAATCAGATCCCCGGCGACCCCCGCTCGCCCTTCGTCACCAGCGGGTTGCGGCTGGGTACCCCGGCCATGACCACGGCCGGCATGGGTGAGCCCGAGATGGGCGAGGTGGCTGCCCTCGTGGGCCGCGCCCTGCGGGGCCGGGAAGACGAGTCGGCCCTGGCTGCGGTGGCCGACGAGGTGAAGGTCCTGTGCGCCAAGTTCCCGCCCTATCCCCCGGCAGGGCACTAGAGGATCAGGGGTGCTCGACTACGTCGTCGTCCTGGCCGTGGCGGCCTTCGGGACGTACGGCCTGACGTTCGTCGTGCGGCGGCTGGCGCCCCGGGTGGGCGCCGTGGTGCCGCCCGATCCTCGCCGGGTGCACGATCGCCCGACCCCGACGATCGGCGGCGCGGCCATGTTCCTGGCCTTTCTGTTGGCCATTGGGGTCGCGTCACAGCTGCCCTACTTCAAACCCATCTTCCAGAACTCCTCCGAGCCGCTCGGCATCGTGCTCGGGGCGTCGATCATCTTCATGGTGGGCCTGATCGACGACCTGCGCGACGTGTCGGCGCCGGCCAAGGTGGCGGGTCAGGTGCTGGCGGCCAGCGTCCTGTACTTCCTCGGCGTCACCATGTTCAACTTCAAGGTTCCCTTCGCCGGCTTCATCGTGCTCTCGCCCGATCTCACCCCGCTGCTGACGGTGCTCTGGGTTGTCGGGATCGCCAACGCCGTCAACCTGATCGACGGTCTCGACGGCCTGGCCGCGGGCATCATCGCCATCGCCTCCGGCGCCTTCTTCGTCTACGGTCAGCGCCTGGTCGATCTCGGCGTGCTCTCCACCAACAACATGGGCCCGCTGATCGCCATCCTGGCCTGCGGGGTGTGCGTGGGCTTCCTTCCCCACAACTTCCACCGGGCCCGGGTGTTCATGGGCGACGCCGGCGCCATGTTCCTCGGGCTGCTCATGGCCGGCTCGACGATGGTGGTCGGGGGCCGTACGCCTGACGTCAGTGGCGAGACGTACTTCTTCTTCGCCCCCCTGTTCATCCCGTTCTTCATCCTCGGAGTACCGATCCTCGACACCGCCTTCGCCATCGTGCGACGCATGGCTCGGGGCTCGGGGCTGTCGACGCCGGACAAGGACCACCTCCATCACCGGCTCATCCGCCTCGGCCACGGGCACCGGAGATCGGTCCTCATCCTGTGGGCGTGGACGGCCATCCTCTCCGGGTTCGTGCTCTATCCACTGTTCACTCGTCACGGCAACGCGGTGATCCCGTTCGCCGCCGCAGGGCTTGGCGTGGCCCTCTACACACTGTTCCATCCCGGGGTACGACAGCGGGGGAGCTTCGCCGAGGGTGAAGGCAGGGAGCAAGCGCAGCCGTCGGACACCGAGATCGCCCGCGGGGGAGCCCGACCGGTGGTGGCAGCCGACGGCGACGAGGCGGACAAACTGGCCGAGGTGATCTCCATCGATGACGGCGATCGGCAGCACGCCGCCCGGCCCGCCGCCGATCCCAAGCGGCGGCGAGGCTGACGTCCTCCTTCCGGCTTTGCGCCCGAGCCAGGGCGCCGCACGGTACTCGACGCCGCGCCCAGTCGCGCCAGCCTGCTCGTTAGCATCGCCAGAATGAGCTTCCCGGACCGGGCGGCCCGCGTCCTTCGGTCGGCCGGTGCCCGAGTCGGCAGAGGGCTACGGTCCGTGGTTCCCCGACTGCGATCTCCTGGTGGAGTGGCAGTGGCCGTGCTGGCCGTGGTGGTCGTCGCCGGCGCCGTGCTCGGGTCTCTCCAGCTGGCGACGGGTGGTCACGCCCAGCCAAAGCCCCGCCCGACCTCGCATCTGCTCGTCAACGACCGCCAGGTCACCTCCGACGGGGTCACGGCGGGGTGGGTGAAGGCCGAGAACGCCAAGCCCGGCGACCGCGGCTGGAACCTGGCCAACACCTCGGGCCAGGCACCCGGGGCCATCGAGGGCTACGCCGATCACGTGAGCGCCGTCAGTGGTGACACCGTGACGCTGTTCGTGTCCACCGTGGCCCCGAGCTTCCACGTCGAGGCGTATCGCATGGGATGGTACGGCGGCGACGGCGGTCGGCTGATCTGGCGCTCGGCCGAGCTGCCAGGAATCAAGCAGGCTGCTCCCACCCTCTCCCCGGGCGTCAACATGATCGAGGCGCACTGGACGCCGTCGCTCACGGTCGACGTGACGCCCGGCTGGCCGCCGGGTGACTACATCTTCAAGCTGGTGGGCAGCGGGAACCAGCAGTCCCGCGTGCCGCTCACGGTACGCGACGACGCCAGCACCGCCGCCTACGTCATCCAGAACAGCGTGACCACGTGGCAGGCCTACAACCTGTGGGGCGGCTACGACCTCTATCAGGGCCGGACGCCGCAGGGCGGTATGGCGTTCGCCGACCGGTCGAGGGTGGTCTCGTTCGACCGCCCGTATGAGTTCAGCTTCGGAGGAGGCGCCGGCGACTTCATCGGGAACGAGCAGCCGCTGGTGACGATGGCGGAACGGCTCGGTCTCGACGTCACGTACTCGACCGACGTCGACCTGCACGCCGCGCCCGAGCGGCTGCTCCAGCACCGCGCCCTGATCTCTCTCGGACATGACGAGTACTGGTCGTCGGTGATGCGTCAGGCTGTCGTGACGGCCAGGGACCACGGCGTCAACCTGCTGTTCCTGGGCGCCAACGCCATCTATCGCCACATCCGGTTCGAGCCCTCGCCGCTCGGTCCGAATCGGCACGAGATCGACTACAAGTCCGCCGTCGAGGACCCGATCACCCAAGTCGACCCCACTGAAGCGACGACGGACTGGCCCTCGCCGCCGGACCCCCGGCCCGAGAGCACCATCATCGGGGACATGTACACCTGCAACCCGGTGAAGGCCGACATGGTGATCGTCGACCCGTCGTCGTGGGTCTTCGCCGGGACGGGACTCCAGCTCGGAGACAACCTGCCAGCCCTGGTCGGCAGTGAGTACGACCGGTACAACCCGAGCCTCCCGGGCCCCCGGAACATCCAGATCCTGGCCCACTCCCCGCTGACGTGCAGCCACCAGCAGGACCACTCCGACATGACCTATTACACGGCGCCGAGCGGCGGCGGGGTCTTCGCCACGGGTACCAACGTCTGGGTGGCCTCCCTCGAGGGCTCCTGCCCGTCGGGCGCGTCCCCGTGCCCGTCCGGCGTGGCCCGGCGGGTGACCGAGAATGTGCTCGCCGCCACCGGCGGGGGCCCCGCGGGCACTGTTCATCCCTCGCGGTCGAACTGGACGGCCTTCTACCCAGCTGGCGCCGCCACGCCCACGCCCGGCCCCGGCGAGTAGCGGGCGGCGAAGCCGCTCGTACCCCTACGCGCTCAGGCTTGACGCGCTCAGGCTTGCTCGGCCAGCTCGAGGCGGACAGTCGCTCGACGCAAGGCGGCCTCGGCCTCCGGGTCGTCGTCAGCGCTCGCCCGCTGCTCGGCCTGCTCCTTGGCCCGCTGCGCCCGAGCAACGTCGATCTCGTCCGGTCGCTCGGCCACTCCCGACAGCACGGTCACGATCCCCTCGCCGACCTCGACGAAGCCCCCGTGTGCTGCGAAGCGCTCGCTCTGTCCTTCTCCCACGTCGATGCGCACCACACCGATCTCGACCGTCGACACGTAGGGCTCGTGGCCGGCGAGGAAGGCGATGTCACCGCCACCCGAGCGCATCGTCACCATCTCGGCCTCGCCCTCGAAAAGGATGCGCTCGGGGGTCACCAGCGAGACGGGAAAGGAGGCCATCAGCCTTCCCTCAGGGTCTTGGCCTTCTCGTGCACGCCCTCGACCCCGCCCACGTTGAGGAACGCCTGCTCGGGCAGGTCGTCGAGGTCACCGTTGACGAGCGACTCGAAGGACTCGACCGTCTCGCTGACGGGCACGTAGACACCCTCCAGGCCGGTGAAGGTCTCGGCCACGAAGAAGGGCTGGGACAGGAAGCGCTGGATCTTGCGGGCCCGCGTCACCGCCACCCGGTCTTCCTCGGAAAGCTCGTCGATGCCGAGGATGGCGATGATGTCCTGGAGGTCGCGATAGCGCTGGAGGATCTCCTGGACCCGGCGGGCGACGGTGTAGTGACGGTCGCCCACGATCTCGGGTGCCAGGATGCTGCTGGTCGAGGCGAGCGGGTCGACGGCGGGGTAGATGCCGAGCGACACGATCTGGCGGGAAAGCTCGGTGGTGGCGTCGAGGTGGGTGAAGGTGGTGAAGGGGGCGGGGTCGGTGTAGTCGTCCGCCGGCACATACACGGCCTGCATGGACGTGATCGAGTGGCCGCGGGTGGAGGTGATCCGCTCCTGGAGCTCGCCCATCTCGTCGGCCAGCGTGGGCTGGTAGCCGACCGCCGAGGGCATCCGGCCGAGCAGGGTGGAGACCTCCGAGCCCGCCTGCACGAACCGGAAGATGTTGTCGACGAACAGCAGCACGTCCTGGTTCTTCACGTCGCGGAAGTACTCCGCCATGGTCAGCGCCGAGAGACCAACGCGCAGGCGGACGCCCGGCGGCTCGTCCATCTGGCCGTAGACCAGCGCCGCCCGATCGATGACGCCCGTCTCCTGCATCTCCAACCAGAGGTCGGTCCCCTCACGGGTCCGTTCGCCAACCCCGGCGAAGACCGACACCCCGCCGTGCTGCTGGGCCACGCGGTGGATCATCTCCTGGATGAGGACGGTCTTGCCCACCCCGGCTCCGCCGAACAGGCCGATCTTGCCGCCCTGGACGTAGGGCTCGAGGAGGTCGATGACCTTGATGCCCGTCTCGAACATCTGGACGCTCGGCTCCAGGTCCTCGAACTCCGGCGGCTCGCGGTGGATGTCCCAGTGGTCCTCGGGCTCGCCGATGGAATCGGTGTCGAGGGGCTCGCCGACGACGTTGAACACATGCCCCAGCACTGCGTCTCCGACGGGCACGGTGACGCCTCGGCCGGAGTTGCGCACCGTCGCCCCACGGGCCAGCCCGTCGGTCGGCTTGAAGCAGATGCAGCGCACCCGGCCCCCGCCGATCTGCTGGGCCACCTCGGCCGTGACGGTGATCCGCTCGCCTTCGAGCTCCAGGTCCATGTCGACCGCAGTGTTGATCTCGGGGAGCTCGTTGGGTGGGAACTCCACGTCGACGACGGGCCCGGCGATGGCGACGACGCGGCCGTCCGCCCGCTTGACGTCGGTCTCGTTGCTGACGGTAGTCATGTGGTCGCGCTCCTGGGTTCGCTTCGGGGTTCGGTCTCGTGGCCGCCGCCGACCTGGCGCAGCGCCTCGGCTCCGCCGACGATGTCCATGATCTCGGTGGTGATGGTGTCCTGGCGGGCCCGGTTCATGACCCGCCGCAAGTTGGTGACGAGGTCGTCGGCGTTGTCGGTGGCCGCCTTCATCGCCCTCTGGCGTGAGGCATGCTCCGATGCCGACGCCTCCAGCAGGGCGAGGAAAACCTGCGCCTCGATCAGGCTCGGCAGCAGTCGGTCGAGGATCTCCTCCTCCGAGGGCTCGGCGTCGTAGTCGACCCGCCCCTCGTTGCCGTCCCCGGACTCGTGCTCGGTTTCCTGGGGCCGGCCTCCCGGGTCGGGGTCGGCGCCGAGGTGTGCGGGGACGGGAACGACGACACGATGCTCCACCCGCTGGGAGCCGGCGGAGACGAACCGGGTCGAGATGAGCTCGATCTGGTCGATCTCGCCGTCCACGAACGGCCCGACGACCAGATCGGCGACCCGCCGGGCGTCCAGGTACGTGGGCCGGTCGGTGATCCCCACGATCGTTTGCTCGATGTCGTAGCCCCGGAACCGGAGGTAGCTCTGGCCCCGCCGACCGACTATCACCAGCGTGCGCTCGTGACCCTCCGACCGGTGCTCGGCCACCACCCGTTCGACGGTCCTGAGCACCTGGGTGTTGTAGGCCCCGCACAGGCCCCGATCCGAGGTGATCACCACCATCGCCACCCGCTGCAGCGGGTCGGGCGGTTCGATGAGACGGTGGTGCCCCGTCCCGGGGGCGCCGACGAGATCCGAAGCGAGCGAGTCGATGCGCTCGACGTAGGGCCGCCCTCCGGCGATCCGCTGCTGCGCCCGGACGATGCGGGACGCGGCGATCAGCTCCATGGCACGCGTGGTCTTCCTGGTCGACTGGATGCTCCTGATCCGTCGCCTGAGGACACGCTCCTGACTGCCGGCCATGCCGCTAGCGGCCCGCCGCTTGCTCGGAGTCGGCGTCGGGCGATGCCTTCTCTGCAGCGGCGCCGTCGCTCTGGTCCGCTGCGGCACCGACCTGCCCGGAGCCGCCGGAGGTGGCCCGCGAGCGATCGCTTCCCTCGGTCGTCTCGCCCCCCACGCCGGGATCGAAGCCCTCCTTGAAGTCCGCGATGGCCTTGTTCAAGGTCTCCTCGTCGGGCAGTGTTCCCTTCTCGCGGATCTGCTCGAGCACTCCCGACTCGTGGCCCCGCAGGAAGGCGATGAGCTCCCGCTCGAAGCGCCCCACCGCGGTCACGGGGATGTCGTCGACAAAGCCGTTGGAGCCTGCGTAGATGGCCACCACCTGCTCCTCGACCGGCACCGGGGCGTTGAGCGGCTGCTTGAGGATCTCGGTCAGCCGGTAGCCCCGGTCGAGCTGGGCCTGGGAGACCCTGTCCAGCTCCGAGCCGAAGGTCGCGAACGATTCCAGCTCCCGGAACTGGGCCAGATCCAGGCGCAAGGTCCCGGCCACGGTCTTCATCGCCTTGACCTGAGCCTGGCCTCCCACCCGGGAGACCGAGATGCCGACGTCGATGGCAGGCCGCACCCCGGCGTAGAACAGGTCGGTGATGAGGAAGATCTGTCCGTCGGTGATCGAGATCACGTTCGTGGGGATGTAGGCCGAGATGTCGCCGGCCTTCGTCTCGATGACGGGGAGCGCCGTGAGCGAGCCACCTCCGCGCTCGTCGTTGAGCTTGGCCGCCCGCTCGAGCAGCCGGCTGTGGAGGTAGAAGACGTCGCCGGGGTACGCCTCACGTCCGGGAGGCCGGCGCAGGAGCAGCGAGATCTGTCGATAGGCCTCGGCCTGCTTGGACAGGTCGTCGTAGACGATGAGGGCGTCGTCGCCGTGCTCCATCCAGTGCATGCCGATGGCGCAGCCGCTGTAGGGGGCCAGGTACTTGAACGGAGCCGGATCCGAGGCGGGCGCGTTGACCACAACCGTGTACTCCATGGCGCCGTGCTCCTCGAGGGTGGCCACGGTCTGGGCCACGGTGGAGCCCTTCTGGCCGACGGCGACATAGATGCACTTCACGCCCTGGCCGCGCTGGTTGATGATCGTGTCGACGGTGATCGAGGTCTTGCCCGTCTTGCGGTCCCCGATGATCAGCTCCCGCTGCCCGCGGCCGATGGGGGTCATCGAGTCGATGGCCTTGATGCCGGTCTGCAGGGGCTGGCTGACCGGACGGCGGGCGACGATGCCGGGGGCCTGGATCTCCAGGCGGCGGTACTGGTCGCTGGCGACGGCGCCGCGACCGTCGATGGGCTCGCCGAGGGCGTTGACCACCCGGCCGAGGAGCCCGTCGCCGACGGGCACGGACAGGATGCGGCCGGTCGAGCGGACCAGCTGCTCCTCCTCCAGGTGGGTGACCTCGCCGAGGACGACCGCACCGATCGACTCCTCGTCGAGGTTGAGGGCCAGACCCATGACGCCACCCTCGAACTCGAGCAGCTCGTTCACCTCCGCCCCCGGCAGACCGGTGACCCGGGCGATCCCGTCGCCCACCTCACTGATGCGCCCCACCTGCTCGGTGGTGACGCCGAGGGTCTCGTCCTCGAGGTGGCGGCGCAGCACGGCGGCGATGTCGGCGGAATTGATCGCGAGCTCGGCCATCAGCGGCGCTCTCCTGTGTGTCCAGTCATCGTGTCCGGCTTCGAAAGATCGATCTTCAGCTGGTCGAGGCGGTGTCGCACGCTGCCGTCCACCAGCAGGTCTCCCACAACCGCCACCATGCCGGCGATCAGCGACGGGTCAGGGGTCACGCGGACCTCGACGGAACGCCCGGCCACCCGGCTGAGGGCCTCGGCGAGCCGCGACCTCTGGTCTTCGTCCAGGTCGACCGCGGCGCGCACGTCCGCCACCTTGAGATTACGCTCTGCCGCGGCCCGGTCGACCAGCCAGTCCAACGTTGCCACCAGATCCCGGCCCCGTCCAGTGCGCACCGCGTAGCGGACGAGCCGCTGGGTCAGGGGCTGGACCCGGCCGGCCAGCAGGTCGTCGACGACGGCCAGGCGGGTGGTCACCGGCACCTCCGGATCGGTCACGACCGCGCCCAGCTCGTCGGAGCCCTCGATCACCCGGGCCAGGCGGAACAGCTCGTCCTCGCACTCCTCGAGGGGCGCCTCGCCTTCGGCCTCCACCTCCTCGAAGACCGCCGTGGCATAGCCGTGGAGGCGCTCCCTGATCGCCGATCGGCCGGCGGGAGGCTCGGCCGGCGCCTCGGGTGGGCCCGTCTCGGCTTCCACCCGGTGGGCCAGCTCGTCGACCACCGACGGCAGATCGGTGGCTCGCTCGGCGGCGGTGGCGTAGGAGACGAGCCGCACCGTCTCTCTGCTGACCCGCGGCAGCAGGAGGTCCTCCACCACGGCCCGGCGGGTGTGCACCGGCACGGCCGGGTCGGTCAGGACCCTGAGCAGGGCGGGGGCCCGGTCGAGGGCGCGGGCGAACCCGGTCAGCTCGCTGCCGACCTGGTCCAGACGACCCTGATCGCGCGCTGTCTCGAGCACGGCGCTGCCGTACCCCCAGACCAGGTTCCTCACTGCTCGTCCATCACCGGGGGCTGGCCCCGGCGGACTCGCCCGTGCCGACCCCCGCGATGGCCTCCTCGATGAGGCCCCGGTGCCGGTCGGCGTCGAGCTCCTCTCCGATGACCCGCTGGGCTGCTGCGATGACCAGGTCGGCCACCTGGAGCCGCAGCTCCTCCCGGGCTCGCTCCGTGGCCCGCTGGATGTCCGCCTCGGCCCTGGCGACCACGCGGTCGTACTCCTCCTGGCCCTTGGTGCGGGCCTCCTCGCGGAGCTGGTCGGCCATGCGATTGGACCGCTCGATGACGGATCGGGCCTCCTGCCGCGCCTCCTCCAGCTTGGCCTGGTACTCCTGGTCGGCGGCCAGCAATCGCCGCTTGGCCTCCTCGCCCTGCTCGAGGGCGCTCTCGATCTCGGCCTGGCGCTGGTCCATGGCGCGCTTGATCGGGGGCAGGATGTACTTGGCGATCAGGCCGAGGATGATCAGGAAGGCGAGCAGCTCGACGAAGAAGGTCATGTTCGGGAGCAGGAAGTTGTTGCTGCTGCCGCCGGATGACGCTGCCAACAACATGTAGTCACCTCGCCTCCTACTGGTTGGCCAGGGAGAAGATGAACAGGGCGGCGAAGGCGAGGTTGATGAAGTAGGCGGCCTCCACCAGGCCCACGGTCAGGAACATGATCGTGAACAGCCGGCTCTGGGTCTCGGGCTGACGCGCCACGCCGGCGATCGTCTGGCTCCCCGCCAGGCCGTCGCCGATGCCGGCGCCGATGGCCCCTCCGCCGATCGCCAGCCCGGCACCGATGATCGCCCCGGCCAGCTGGGTCGCGTATTGCGGTGTGCCCTTTTGGGCGCCGGCGGCGAGAATTACGGGAAGGTTGTCACTTGCCATTTGTTACCAATTCCTCCGTTTGGACGAAACCGCTTCCGGGCTCCAGCGCCCGCGTGACCTGCTGTCGGTTCTCAGTGCGCTCCCTCCCCTTCCGGGCGCAGCGCCTCTTCGAAGTAGAGGATCGTCAGCAGCGAGAAGATGAAGGCTTGGATCAGGCCGATGAACGCGTCGAAGAGCTTCCACAAGATGTTCGGGAACCACAGGATCGCCAGCGGGAAAAGGCTGGCGATCAGGATCAGCATCAGGCCGCCGGCGAAGATGTTCCCGAACAGTCGGAGGGCCAGCGTGAAGGGCTTGGCGATCTCCTCGATGGCGTTGATGGGCGCGAGCAGCCAGGACGGCTGGAAGTACTTGCGGACGTAGCCTCCCCACCCGCGGTTGCGGATCGAGTAGAAGTGGACCAGCCCGATGACGAAGAACGCCATGGCATAGGTGAGGTTGACGTCGCCGGTCGGGGCGGGGATGTTGTTGTGGACGCCTCCCGTCGGGACCAGCTCGAGCCAGTTGCAGATGAGGATGAAGAAGAAGAGGGTCACGGCGAGGGGCACGATGCGGGCGCCGGTAGGGCCGATGCCGGTCTCGACCTGGTTCTGGATGGCACCGACGACGGTCTCCCAGAGGAGCTGCACCCGGTTCGGCACTCCGCTCGTTATCTTGCGGCGCACGTAGAAACCGGCGCCGACGACGATGATGCCGGCCACCGCCGTCGCCCAGATCGTGTCGACGTTGAAGGTCAGCCCGGCGACGGTCACGGTGCGGTGGGTGCCCACCTCGATGTTGCTGGCATCGGCGAGCAGCGAAATCGGGACCAGTGTCACGCGCCGCTCCGGATCGACTTGAGCAGCGTCCTGGCCGTGCTCGCCAGGACCACGAACTGGAACAGGGCGAGCCCGAACACCATCCCCCAGCCGACCTGGCGGGCGACGACGATGACGACGATCGCCACCCCCGTGATGGCACCGAGGCGGACGAGGCTCGACGCCATGAACACGGTCTTCTGCGGACCGGCGTCGCTGACATAGCGCGCCATCGAGACCCTCTGTATCCGGCTGTTCACCGCGCCCAGGGCGAGGCCGGCGATCAGACCCAGCCCCACGAGGGGAAAGCCGAGCAGGGAGGTGAGGATGAGGCCCCCGGCGCCGATGGCGGCGGCGACGATGTAGCTCCGCCGCAGCACCGCGTTCAGCTCGATCAAAGGAAGTTGGGCGAACACCGTCTACAGCCTTTCGACCGTCAGTCGCGAAGAAACTTGCGCATCTGGGCCCACGTGGCGGCGACCCCCATGGCCACGCCGGCGGCGATGCCCACGAAGATGAACACCGGCTTGGTGTCGAGCGCGCTGTCGATGCCCCATCCGATGCCCAGCCCGATGACCAGACACAGCGCGTTGGTGGCACCCAGCCCCAGCAGAGTCCACAGGTTCGGAGATGGCTTGCGACTCATCAGGACGCGACCCCAGGCCGCAGTGCAGCCTAGCTGGCTGGACGCTACGGGCACCAACGGGGTCGCTGTCGGGGCGGGGATTATTCAGAGGTACTCGCCGCATTTAGCCATCTCATGAACTGGTGCGATCCCGGGAGAGATGCACCACGAGAATCCTCGCAGCTGCTCGGAGTTTCGGCAAAATGAGGGACCCGCCAGGGATACCGTGAGAGATGCCGCGGATGCGCCTCGGGGTGGCCCTCCTTGTCCCGAGCCCCCAGGCCGAGGAGATCGACGGCCTCCGGCGGGCGCTGGGCGACCCCGTGCTCGGTCGTGTTCCTGCCCACCTGACGTTGGTCCCCCCCGTGAACGTCGCCGATCGTGAACTGCGTGACGCCCTCGACGTGCTGGCTGTTGCGGCCTCGGCGACCAGCCCGTTCACCCTGGCCCTCGGGCCGCCGGCCACCTTTTGGCCCGACAACCCCGTGGTCCATCTTCCGGTGGACGGCGACCTGGCGGCCGTCGAGGACCTCCGGCTCCGGGTGTTCCGAGCTCCCTTGGCCCGCCCCTTGACGTGGCCCTTCGTCCCTCACGTGACGATCGCCGACGAGGCGGCGCCGGGGAGGATCGACGCCGCCGTGTCCGCCCTGAGCTCCTACCGGACGTCGGTCCGCCTCGAGCGGGTCCATCTCCTGCAGGAGGGCCCGCAGCGCCGGTGGACGGTCGCCGCCGACGCTGCGTTCCGGTTGCCTGCGGTCATCGGTCGGGGTGGACTACCGATCGAGCTGACCGTCAGCGAGGGCGTCGATCCGCTCGTCGCCCGCTGGGCTGATGCCGCCTGGGCGGACCAGGACCGCGAGGATGCGGGCGCGGCGTGGGAGCCGGACGCTCCGTTCGCGATCACGGCCCGCCGCGAGGGAGCAGTGGTCGGTCTGGCCGAGGGCAGTGTCAGGGGCGAGGTGTGCGAGCTGCGACGCCTGATGGTCGACCGGGATGCCCGCGCCCAGGGTGTCGGATCGCACGTCCTGGCGGCGGTGGAGTCTCTCGCCGCCGAGAGTGGGTGCCGAGTCTGTCGACTGCGCGCTCCCGGTGGCGCGCGGGCCGAGCACTTCTACCGGGCGCGGGGTTGGGTGGAGGTGGGCACGCTGCCCGACTGGCGGTGGGGTCGGGAGTTCGTCCGTATGGAGCGCCGCCTCGGATGAGCTGGTCGCTGCGCGCCTGCGCTTCATCCTCTGGGGCCGGCCTCCCGGGCCGGCCTAGTCGAACGAGATCTGGCTGAACTCCCGCAGCTTCTGCAGACGGTGGCTGGCATCGACCCGGCGCACCGTCCCGGACTTCGACCGCATGACCAGCGACTGTGTGAGCGCCCCGGTGTTGGTGTACCGGATGCCACGGAGGAGCTCCCCGTCGGTGACGCCGGTCGCGGCGAAGAAGCAGTTGTCACCGCGGACCAGGTCGTCGGTCGACAGGACCGCGTCGAGGTCGTAGCCGGCGGCCAAAGCGGCCCGCCGCTCCTCGTCGTTGCGCGGCCACAGGCGCCCCTGGAGCTCGCCGCCCATGCACTTGAGGGCGGCAGCGGCGATGACCCCCTCGGGCGTGCCCCCGATACCGAAGAGGATGTCGACCCCCGACTCCTGCCAGGCGGTCGAGATCGCCCCGGCCACATCCCCGTCGGTGATGAGCCTGATGCGCGCCCCCGCCTGCCGCACCTCGCCGATGAGATCCTCGTGCCGGTCGCGGTCGAGGATCACGGCCGTGATGTCTCCGACGCTGGTGCGCTTGGCCGCGGCCATGGACCGCAGGTTGTCGGTCGGCGTCCGGTTGAGGTCCACGTGGCCGGCCCCGTCGGGACCCACGGCGAGCTTCTCCATGTACACACAGGGTCCTGGGTTGAACATGCTGCCCCGCTCGCTCACCGAGATCACGGCGAGGGCCCCGCCGCGGCCCAGCGCTGTCGGCGTCGTGCCGTCGATGGGATCCACCGCGATGTCGGTGGGCGGAGGAGCGCCGTCGCCGATGCGCTCCCCGTTGTACAGCATCGGGGCCTCGTCCTTCTCTCCCTCGCCGATGACCACCACGCCGTCCATGGACACCGTCTGCAGCACGACACGCATGGCGTTGACGGCGGCCTCGTCGGCGCCGTTCTTGTCGCCGCGTCCCATCCAGCGGCCGGCGGCCATGGCGGCGGCCTCGGTGACCCGTACCAGCTCCATCGCCAGGTTGCGATCCGGTGCCTGCGGCTCGGCGCTCATGGGCCGAACCCTAGCTGCGGAGGCACCGGCGCTGCCGCCGTAGGGTCGAGCCATGAGCGGCGGCACAATCCAGAACGACATCCTGAAGGAGTGCGTGGTGGGCGTGAACCGTTTCCCCCACGCCGACGACGAGCTGCTGCCGACGCTGTACATCGGGCCCGAGGTCGATCTGAGACTGGTGGGTGTACCTGGGGGCTTCGTCGCCCCGAGCCGGACCTGACCGCTCCGCTCGGTTCACGTGGTGATCTGGCGGGGCCTGACGGCCGGGAGGCGGGACAACACCTCCTCCAGCAGCGCCTCGATCACCTTGGGGTCGAACCGGGTGCCACGGCCGGCGGCAAGCTTGACGAGCGCCTCGTCCACGGTGATCGGCCTTCGATAGGGACGGCCGGAGACGAGGCCGCCAAGCGTGTGGCAAGCGGCGATGATCCGTGACCCGAGGGGGATGGCGTCGCCCTCGAGCCCGTCCGGATAGCCGCTGCCGTCGAAGCGCTCGTGGGTCGAGCGAACGAGGGGTGCCACGGCGCGAAGGGCAGGAATCGCCGCCAACATGCGCTCGCCCGCCACGCTCTGGAGGCGCACGAAGGCCAGCGCCTCGGGATCGAGCGGCCCGGGCTGGGCCAGGAGGTCGTTGGGGATCGCTCCCTTTCCGATGTCGCGGTAGGCGGCCGCGCAGCGAAGGTCCTCATGGTCGCGTGCGCGCATGCCCAGCCGGCCGCCGATGGCCACGGCCAGTTCGGTGACGCTGGGGAGGTCGGGGCCGACGGCCGCCTCGCGGCCTGGAGGAGGGACGGATTCGTGACTGCCGTTGCTGCGGTCCACCCCGTTGTGACGGTCGGCCTTGTGGGCGTACATGCGGCGGTCAGCGAGCTGGAGGACGCCAAGCGGACCTGTCCCCTCCTGGTCCAACGCCACCGCCCCGTACGAGCAGCCGACGGTGAACGCACCACCCGCCGTCGAGAGCGCGAGCATGGCCGGCGTCAGCCGGGCGCGGAGCATTGTCGGAGTCCTCGTGCCCTGCAGGTCTCCAGCCGCCGTGCCGTGCAGGATCACGCAGAACTCGTCACCGCCTAGTCGGTAGCACTCGCCCGCCGGATCGACGGTCTCTGTCAGGCGCCGTCCAAGCCAAGCGAGCAGCGCGTCGCCAAGGTGGTGACCGAAGTGATCGTTGTAGTCCTTGAACCCGTCGAGGTCGAACAGGGCCAGCACGCAGGGCGAAGCTCGACGCTCCACCTTGAGCTCCTCGTCCAGGTCGATGAGCAGCCTGCGCCGGTTGCCGAGGCCCGTGAGCGCGTCGGTCAGAGCTTGGGCTCGGGTGCGCGCCAGCAGACGGTGGTGCTCCCAGAAGCTCACCCCCATGCGGACCAGCGAGATCACGAGGGTGGCTGCGGCCAGCGCGACGGCAATGTCCACCAGTCGCGTCACGTGGTCTGCGACGAGGAGCCCGAGGGCCGCCATCGCGCTCGCGATCGGCACCACCAGCTGAGGCCGGCTCTCCGGGTCCGGGCCCGCGGTGGCGGCACGGTGCGACCCATCCAGGGCGGGTGCACGAGGCCGGACATCTGTCGGCTCCCAGGCCGCCCAGGCGATCAACAGGGCGGATAGCAGCCACAGTGAGTCGAGTGGCTGGCCGTCGACGTAGGTGTTGGACGATTGGGCGTAGACGAACCACCCATCTGCCAGCGCAGCGATCGCCAGCGAGGCGCCGAGGAGGCTGAAGCCGCGCCCAGCCCTCCATCTGGTCATAGCGAAGGCGCCGACGACAAGCGACAGCAGCACCAGGTCCGCGAGGGGGTAGACGACGTCGGTCGCCAGCTGCCCGATGCCGCCGTGCACGTCATTGATGATCGGCCGGGACAGGATAGCGGTCGCCACGGCGGCCACGGCGAGCGCCTGGATGGCACCGTCGAGCCAGAGGCTGGCGGGGGAGCGTCGAAAGTGGCGCCGCACGAGCAGGACCAGCCCGGCGTAGGCGGCGGGATAGAAGGCGAGGTAGAAGCCGTCGGCCGGGGACGGGATCTCCAGCACGTCGTGGCCGGGAGATGCGACAGATGCGTACAGATCGCCGGTGGCCCACGTTCCCATCGCCGCTCCCAGGAGGAGCCAGGCAGCGCGGTCCTCGGCCACCAGGACTCCCCGGGCCAGGCAAATGGCGCTGGCAGCGAAGATGACCACGTCGTAGAGGCCGTCGCTGAACAGGCCATTGGCGCCGCCGTGGCCATAGCCCAGTACCGAATGGGCGACATAGGCCGCGAAGACGCCGATCGTCGCCGCTGAGAAGACGACGAGGAACCGCCGTCGGCCGAGAAGTCGATTCGACATGGGCTCACCGACCGAGCCGAGTTCTGTCTTTGACAGGCAAGGCGCCCGACGGCCGACCGCCCCCTTGCCACCCTCGGTCCCACCCAGCGTAGGCCGCCCAGCCCGGTCCCGCTCGAGCCCAGGCTGGTGGGGGAGTCGTTCGGCTGGTGTCGGATGCCTTGCTTACGCGATCCGGCACCCGTACTGTCTCCTTGTCGGCCGGCGAGGACCGCGGTGCGGACGGTGGGTGGATTGGGCACGCAGTAGCGACGTGCCACTACTAGCTGTCTGCGTGACCGAGGTCGTTCGGGTGTCGCGCCTGATCGACGCTGGGTTCGAGAAAGTCGGCCGACATGATGTCTTTCGACGCCATTCTGGCGAACCTGCCGCCTGATCGTCGTGACTGGACTGGGCCTGCGCTGGCTCGCCGGGTGATGTCGGTTGCCGGCTGCCCGACCGGAGGGGTCGACACCTGGGTCAAGGAGCACCGGGCGTCCGGCGGCCACGTGATCGCGCTCAACGCCTGTGAGGCATCCCTCGGGGATACGCCTGAGCACATATTGGAGGCAGCCGCAGTGGCCTGCCGCTCCAGTCGGCTACAGCGCTACACCCCCGCCGCCGGGCTGCCGGAGCTGCGCGAGGCCGTCGCAGCCAGCGTGGCACGCCAGCAAGGGATCGACATCAGCGCAACCCAGGTCGTTATCACCAGCGGCGGGAAGCAGGGCGTCCTCGACGCGCTCAATGCGGTCGTCGATCCTGGCGACGAGGTGCTCATCCCCTCCCCGTACTGGCCGGTCTACCCAGCGATGGTCGAGCTCGCGAACGGGCGTCCGGTGAGCGTGCCGGCGGCGATGGCGGAGGGCTTCAAGGTCACCGTGGACCAGCTCGACGCCGCCGTAAGCCCGCGCACCACGGCTATCGTCCTGTGCTCACCATGCAATCCCACGGGTGCCGTGTACACCCCAGAGGAACTTCGGGCCATCGGCGAATGGTCCAGAGACGAGGACCTGTGGGTCATCTGCGACGAGGCCTACGAGCATCTCGTGTACGGCGGCGCGGTGGCGAGCTCGCTTACCGCGCTCGCGCCCGAGGTTCCCGAGCGCTGCATCGTCCTAGGCGGTGTGGCCATGGCGTACGCCATGACGGGCTGGCGGGTCGGGTGGCTGATCGCTCCGTCACGGGTGGCCAGGGCCATCGCCGACTTCCAGTCGAACGCGACGTCGCACGCCGCGAACGTCGCCCAGGCAGCGGCGGTGGCCGCCCTCGACGGCGGGATGGCGCCGGTCGAACGGTTGCGAACCGAGCTCGACCGTCGACGGCGCCGGCTGTGCGGGGCCCTGGACGGGCTGCCAGGGGTGGAGCTCGTCGAGCCCCAGGGCGCGCTCTATGCCTTTCCCTCTGTCGAGTCGTACCTCGGCGGAGTCCTCGGGGGACGGCTGATGAGCACCACCATCGAGCTGTGCGCCGCCCTCTTCGAGCGAGCTGAGGTGGCGACCATGCCGGGCGAGGCCTTCGGGCGACTCGGACACCTGCGGGTCTCGTTCGCCGTACCGGAGGAAGACCTCGAGGAGGGGATCTCCCGGCTGAGCCACTGCCTGGGCGAGATCGCTGTTCTTAAAGATCAGTACTTCTACTGATGGCAAAAAGCGCAGCCGTTCTTCGACGGAAGGTGGAACAGCACCACCTTGCCGAGAGGCGGCGCCCGGGCTTCACCGCGGGATACTGTCCGACGTCATGGGAGAACTGATGTCGCCTCAGTCGCCGAACGAGCTCGAGCAACAGGCCGACCTTGGCCTTCCGCTACCCCGCACGCGATTTCGGTCCCTGAAGCGCGTGGTGGTCCGCCTGTGCTGGGTCTTCCTCCACCGGCAGGTCGAGTACAACCACGAGGTGGCCAGATCCATGGAGCGGCTTGCCGCCGGGCTCGGGGCCGTTGCCGAGGAGTCTGCGGCGTGGGCCAGGGTGGTGGCCGACCTGCGCGTGAGAGTCGGTCAGCTCCACATGGAGGGGGCCGCTCGGCACGACGAGGTTTTCCGTGTTCTACGGGGCGAGCTCGGCGAGCTGCAGCAGGAGGTCGCCCGGGCCAGTTCGGCGCTGAGCACCGAGCAGGTTCGGAGCGGAGTACACGAGGGGCAGGCCGCCGACCTCGCCCGGTCGCTTCTACAGGTCGAGGAGCGTCTCGCCGGCCTGGCCGACACCGTGGCCCACGGCGGTGCTGAGGGACAGAGCGTCGTTCAGGCCCCCAGGGATTCGCAGTCGCGCCCATGAGGGTCGCCATGTGGACTCCGCTCCCGCCGGAGCCGACTGGGATCGCCGACTACGCCTTCGAGCTGCTGAGCGTGCTGGCCGATCGCGCGGACATCGTCGCAGTGGTCGGGGACGAAGCCGTCAGCCGAGTCAGCGCCCCGCCGGGCATCATGGTCGTTGGCGCCGGCGCTTGGCTGAGCGACGACTCGGCGACCGCGGATGTCGACGTGTACCAGCTCGGGAACAATATCATCCACGGTTGGATCCATGACCGGGCCGTGGTCAGCCCCGGCCTCGTCGTCTACCACGACGCTTCGCTCCTCGACTTCTACGCCACGAGATTCGCCGGGCGACCTGGCTTCGCCGAGGAGGCCCTCTGGAACGAGGGGATGAGGCTCGGGTTCCCTCCCGACCCCGTGACAGGTCAGCCCAGAGGGCTTCCGACCGTTCGGGCCGACGGCCTTCACCAACCTGACCGCCTCTCGGTGCTGTTCTCTCGTCGCATCGTCGAGACCAGCCTGGGCATGATCGTCCACAGCGAGTGGCTCGCCGGTGAGCTGCGCCGGCGACACCCGGCCATCCCGATACACCTCGTGTACCACGGCGCCGCCGTACGAGATGACCCGGCGACAGCCACACGCGCTCGGTCGGAGCTGGGCTGGGACACCTCGAATTTCGTGTTCGGCGTCTTCGGGGGCCTCACCGGGTTCAAGCGCGTACCCACCATCGTGATCGCCTTTGCCGCCCTACGCCGGCTACATCCGTTGGCGCGCCTGGTGATTGCCGGCAGAGCCGACGACTCCTCGGTGGTGGACAGGGTGGAGGCCGCTATCGCCGCCCGCGGCCTGGAGGAGGACGTGCGGGTTGTGCTGGATCCGCCGAAAGAGCGCTTCGACTCGCTCATCGGGGCATCCGACGTCGTCGTCAACCTGAGATGGCCGACGACGGGGGAGACCAGCGGGGTCATGATGCGGGCTTTCGGCGCAGGCAGGCCGGTCATCACCAGCGCCCTTCCTCAACACCGGGAACTTCCCAGCTCCTTCTGCTGGCAGGTGCCCGTCGACGAAGTGGGCGAGGGCAGGGGCGTCTACCAGGAGATGTCCGCCGCGGTGCGGGACAGAGAGCGGTGCAGGACGGCTGGTCTCGCTGCTCGCGACTTCGTGGAAGCATCCGCCTCGTGGCAGGCTGCAGCTGACCGCTACGTCGAGATCGCAAGTGAGGCGGCCGCCAAGCGCGGGACTCGACCCGTCGTCAGCTGATTCTGTCGCCGTGTCAGGTCGCGTCCTCGGTCAACCACCGGGCCGCATGCTCTGACAGCGTGATCTCCTCCCTCGTCGCGCAGCCGAACCAGCGGACGCCCTCGTGGACGACGTCGATCTCGAGCACGTAGCGGCCGGGTTCGCTCGGCGCGGTAACCAGGACGGGTAGAACACATGACCTGCCGGGTCGGAGCGCGGCCGGGAACGGCGCCCGACGGCCTTCCGGGACGACGACAGTGCCGCCGGGAGCGAGCCACCGGTAGGCGACTCGGATCAGAGGGTGCCTTGTGAGGCCACCCGGCCACGTCTCTGAACCCAGGTTGGTGACCCGGACATGGACCTCCCTGGTCTGACCGGCGTGCATCCGGGTGTCCCCCTCCACCACCACCACCCTTGCGCTGTGGGTGTCCGCCGCGAGCGGTCTCCGAGCCCACTGACTGTCGATCTCAGCCCGTCGAGCCACGGGTATCGGGGTGGACGGCGGGACGAGCGACGTCGTCTCGGTGGTCCCCGTCCTGACCACCTCGGCGACGGCGGAGAGGTCCTCTTCTGGTACGGGACGCGGCTCTCTGGTGGCGTATCGCTCGGGCAGGTAGTTGGCCCGGTGTATGGGCAGCGAGCCCTCAGGTCTCGCCTCCTCTGACACGTAGCGAGCGATCCGAGCCCTGCGCTCGTCGGCGCTGCTGACTGCGCACACAAAGTGGTACAGAGGATGCTCCAGGTAGACCGCCGGACGGGCCTGACCGGTGTTGCTGTGGACCACGCCCTCGAACCACAAGGTGGCGGGGTCGTTGCGCACCAGCCTGGCCTGATAGTCCATGGACCACGGGTACTCGTCGAGCCAGTGCCGCGTGTCGGGGTACAGCCAGCGCCTCGGGATGTGGTACTCGACGACGTCCCTCGCCCGAACGAGCTCCGGCAGCGCACCGATGAGGGACGGGGCGGCCACCTCGTCACTGTCGATCCGCAGGACCCAGTCTCCCGAGCACTGGGAGTGGGCCCAGGCCAGTGCGCGCTCGAACGGCGGCGCGAACTCGTAACGGACGACCCGATCGGCGACCTCGAGCACTGGACCGAGCGAGCCCGGATCGGTCCTGCTGTCGACGGCCACGAAGATCTCGTCGGCCACCGGGCGCACCTGGCCCAGCAGGGCGGCCACGCTGGGACCGGGGTCACTGGTGAGGCAGCACACCGACAGCGCCGACGCCGACCCACCGACCCGGGTCGACCGACCGGCCCCAACAGCCGACGTGACAGCGGTGGGGCCCGAGCCGGCCTTGCCGTCCACGGCGTCGGTTGCCCGGACGAGGCTCTCCCGCACGGCGCCCAGCGCTCCCTTCAACAGCTCCAGCTCGTCGTCCTGTCGCCGAACCCAGGAGGCTTGGATCTCGTCGAGGCGCCCCCGCAGCTCCTCGACCGCCACTGCCCCGGCGGCGGACCGCTCGGTCATGCCGGCCACGTCCGCGATCAACCGCTCGATGGACCTGGCGAGCTCATGGTTGTACTCCACCTGGCGGCGGAGGATGAACCACGACAGCCGGGTGACGATCCGCTTCAAGCGGCCGAAGCGGGTCCTGGGAATCGGTAGCCCGAGGTCGGCGAGCTCGTGAAGCCGACCCAAGGTCTCGGCCATGGTTGGCTCTCCCATCGTGGTGAATCAGAGTAACTCCAGAAGGGACCTACTCGAGTGTGCGGGCAGCCGCCAACGGCCGCAGCAGTGAATTCGTCAGTCCCGACCCGCACCTCGAAACGTGTCGAGCTCCTCTTGATGCGCGTCCAGCCGCGCATGGGCATCAGCGACCGACTGAGCAAGATCAGAGATGCCGAGGAACCGGCCGATTCGCAGAGCCAACTTCCTCGACGCCTGACGAAATGTGGACTCCGTCACTCGCGCTGCTCGCCCGTTCTTGTAAGCCTGCCACGCGTATGCCCTGTGCCGGTAGCTGCCGCGTAGGCCTCCACCGTCATCACGCGGCTGGTTCCCGAGTCCGAGCGCCTCGGCCAGCGCAGGGCCTACGGCTTTCGTCGAGAAGTCCTCCACGCGCTCACGAGCCGCTGCCCCCGTAGCTTCCGCACGTTCTGGGTCGTCGAGGAGCGCGCCGATCGCATCGGCGGCCTCGTGCGCGTCACCGGACGCAACCCGGATGACGCCGTCGGCTTCGCCGCGAGGTGCAAGCTCTGGAATGCCCCGAACGTCAGCCGCGACGACAGGCCGGCCGCATGCCATCGCTTCGAGGGGCGTCGCCGCGAACCCCTCCCCTCGCGAGGTGAGCACGGAGACGTCGGCGGCAGCGAGGCGCGACTGGATCACCTCCCGATCGAGCACGAACTCGTCGAGCCACCGAACGCCACGCAACTGCCGCTGCTCGATCCTTGCATGCAGCGCCTCCGAGTCGCGACCCGTACCAGTGATGAGCAGAACGAGCTCTCGGTCGGGACGCGTGGCGGTCACCTCCTGCCACGCGTCCAGTAGAACGTCGAGGCCCTTGTGGGCGATCTCGATCCGACCGTGGTAGCTCACGACCCCAGCGTCCGCGGGAATTCCCAAGGTGGCGCGAGCTGATCCTCGATGGCCGACGGGCCAATAGCTCAGCATTATGGGATTGGGAACCCTGGCAATCCGTTCTTCGGGTATTCCGTACACTGCCTTCACCCGGTCGGTTTCACTCGAGCTGGCGATAATCAGCCCTGTAGCACCCCACAGCGCGAGAGGACGTGTGAAACGCTCCAGGGGAGTGCGCTGGAGGACCGACCCCTGGAATACAGCATGTACCGGCACCCCCAGTACTTGGCTGCCGGCGATGCACGTGTCGAACGTCGTGTATTCGTAGTCTTGACACAAGAGGACGTCGCCGTGTTCTTCGCGTATCGTCCGGGCGAGCTGTCGAAGCGGAGTCGAGACCCACGGGAGGATGGTGTACGCAAGGGTGCCAGCCAGCCGGCCGGGGATCGACTGCTTGTTGGTGGCATCTGCTGCATGTTGGGCATACGGATTGTCGACGAGCGGGCGAAGGGCACGCCAGGTCCGGGTCGGTGGCAGAAGCCAGAAGGTGGCACGGGTCGGCGCATGTGTGCGTCGCTGCGCGCTGGACACCTCGCGTGAGATCAACACTGGCACTGTTGAAACACCGACGGTTGCCAAGGCGTCGACGAATCCGAAGAGCCAGCCGTCATTGATCTCGCGAAGAAAGTCGTCGACGGTTAGATCGTAGGGATCCAGCCAGTCTTCGATGACCTGGCCCCAGAGCATCACGATGACGACGGGGTTCGGGCGGCTGCTCACTGGCTTGCTCATAGCGTTCCTAAGTGCTCTCGGCTAACGGAAAGATCCGTCCTGCTCACGGGATGGGGAGGTAACCGGTCGAGTTACAGGTAGAAGACCCCGTACCGCACGCTGCCGTGCAATCTGCCGACGCTGTACCCGAGGCGAACCGCGCATCGTGCCAGATCGGCTCGGTTACGCGCAGCGATCAGCTCGCGCAATGCGACGCGCCATTCTGACAGCGCGAGCGACGGCGGACGGCGGGGGACGAAGGGGGCACGGAAGTCACGGTACACGAGTGCTTCATGGCATCCCCAGGTGCGAGTTTGGCTGAAAAGTCCGCGAATCGAGTTGCGAAAGCGGTAGCGATGGAGAGGCTCTGGGAGAAACGCCAGCGTGACCCCAGATTGCCGTAGTCGGTAGGAAAGCACCATGTCCCAGCACACGTCGTACTTCTCGGGGCAACCTCCCACCCCCTCGAAGGCCATACGCGATACACCCATCGCTGAACCGAAGGCGAACGGCGAAAAAGCCCCGTAGGCGGATTCCGGTACGTCATGAGCGCCACGGGTCCATGCCGGGTTCAGAGTATCGACGTCGCGAGGCGATGCTACGAAATCTTGCTCTCGCAGAGTTGCACACATAGAGGCCAGGAACCCGGGCGCCACCTCGTCGTCGGCATCGACGAACACGAGCCTCTCGGCACACGCTGCAATGGCGCCGACGTTCCGGGCGTAGGCCTGGTTCGCCCGGTCGGGAGCTGAAACGACCCTTAGCTGCATTCGGTCCGCATACGTCTCAGCGATCTGCACGGAGCGGTCGGTCGACCGGTTGTCCACCAAGACGACCTCCCACGGAAACGAGGTCGTCTGGGACGCGAGGGCGTCGAGCTGGCGGCCCAAGAGCGACTCGGCGTTTCTACATGGAATGATCACCGAGAGGCGCGGCACATCGTGACAGGCTCGTTCCCCACCACCCTCTTGAACGCTCGGCTCAGAGGCCAACCGAGGGGGAGTGCCGCTTCCGCCGACAACGGAGTCCACGGGCGAAGGAGGTTGGGCCGTCGGCTCAGTTGGATGACAGCGGGGCGGTGGCGTCGACACGATAGGGAGGATACTTACACCCCCCTCGAAGCATCCAGTCTATGGGAATCCGGCATCTCGTCGACACTTCCGACCGAGGAGGGCGGAGTTCTTACGAGGGGAATGGCCTTCTTGTATTGTGCCCTGCCATGAGATCACTCCGTCCGGCAATGGCTGCGGCTCGCCGGCGCTTGCTCGGTCTGGAGGGACTCGATCCCCATCTGGCAGCGCTCGAGACTCATCTGACACTTCTCGATGACCGCCTCGCGGCGATGGAGGGAAAGCTTCATCAACTGCAGGAGGCGAGTCCGGGCGGCAATCAAGAGGACTCTCGAGCTCGAACGATCACCTATCCAGGCGATCCTGCCTTGGCGGGCTACCTGCAGCGTATGGATGAGATACCCGGATGGCTTCTCCTGATTGATGCCTTGATCATGTGCGGCATCGATAGCTTCCAGCGAGAACGGCAGATAAGCGGTGACCTTCTGGAGATCGGCACGTACCAAGGCAAGAGCGCAATTCTCATGGGCTACTTCCGCCGAGGACCCGAGCGCCTCGTCGTCTGCGACCTGTTCGTGACCAAGGCAAGCACAGAAGAGAACACTGAAGAGAACCAACGCTATTACAAGGGCATCGACCATTCGGTATTCGAGGACAATTACCGACGGTTCCATTCGGAGCCTCCGAAGATCCTGGCCAAGCCTTCGAGTTCCATATCAGAGTTGGACCCGGACTCGTTTCGTTTGGTTCACGTAGACGGGAGCCACATCTACGAGATCGTTCGTGAGGATCTTCGTAATACGCGCCGGTTGTTGTGCGACGGAGGGGTCGTGATCATCGATGACTGGCGTACCGGTCATACGCCCGGGGTTGCTGCGGCGACTTGGGAGGCGATCTTGCACGACGGCCTTCTTCCGATCTGCTTCACGGACCAAAAGCTGTACGGGACGTGGACCCCCTCGCTATGCGCGTCGAGGGAGGAGATCGAGAGCTGGGAGCGTGCATCCCCGTCCATAAACGTCGAGAGCCTTCGTCTGCTTGATCGAGATGTGCATTGGGTGGTGGATGGGCCCTTGCCTGTCGATACGTTCGGGAGCTGACACGCGGTGGTCGCTCGCGAACGGCTTCGTCGCCACCGGGGGGGTGGTCCGATGTGCTGGTCCGCTGGGAGGGGCGGCTGGTCTGAAGGAGGTGGTGTGGGATACTCGCTGGTGAGGCGGCCGGTGCGCTAGCCTGAACCGGCCGCCGACCGTTCCGGCGTCCCTGGGGCACTCGCCGGGGGTCGCCTGCGTCGCGGGGGCGGTAGGTTCCCCCCAACCGAGCCTGTGAGTGCCGGAGATCGAAGGGAGGCGACACGAAACGGATCGTGGTGCTCGGGGGAGGGCTCTCGGGTCTGGCCGCGGCCTGGAGGCTCGCCCGAGCCGAGGCCGGAGAGGTCACCGTCATCGAACGCTCCCCGGCTCCAGGCGGCCTGGCGGGAAGCTTCGAGCACTGCGGACACTTCTATCCCCTTGGCTACCATCACATCCTGCCGACCGATGGCACCCTCATCCACTTCCTCGACCTGATCGGGGCCCTGCCCCAGGTCCGGTGGCGCCGGGTGCGGATGCTCTTCCGGATCGACGGTCGGCTCTACGACTTCTCCAAGCCCGCCGACTTCCTCAGGCTTCCCTTGTCTGTTGCCCACAAGCTGCGGTTCGTCGCCATGATGGCGCGAGCGTACCGAACGAGCGACTGGTCGGAGTGGCAGGGCCGTACGGCCCGAGAGCTGCTGGACCGTTGGGGTGGCACGAGCGTGCGACAGAGGATCTTCGACCCGCTGTGCGACCTGAAGTTCGAGCTGCCGGCGGACCAAGTCAGCGCGGCGTGGATGGGTACGCGCCTGCACGCCCGCGAAGGCAGCGGCCGCCTCGGCTACATCCCGAACACCAACTGGACCAAGACCCTCTGCGAGGGCATGGTCGGGTTGGTGGAGGAGCGAGGTGTCAAAGTCCGTACGAACACGACCGTGACCGGCCTGCGAACCCTCGGCCGGCGCATCTGTCAGGTAGATCTGGAGGGCGACGACGGCATCGAGGCCGACCTGTTCGTGAGCGCCATGCCCACCAACGCGCTCGCCCAGGCTGGAGCTCCGGGCGTGGACTCCATCCGGTACACGGGCCTGCTCTCACTGGTGGCCGGTACTCGCCAGCCCATACCCGACGACTTCTACTGGCTGAACCTGCTCTCGCCCCGGCTCACCGCGTGCGGCATCTTCCTCCTCGAGCGCGCTGAACCCCACGATTGGAACCGAGGGAGAGCACTGCCTCAACTTCATCACACACCTGCAAAGTCCGGCGTCGCCCGTGTTCCGGATGGATGAGGACGAGCTGGTCGACCGATACCTTGCCGACTTCCGGACCGTGTTCGGCCTGGACCTGCAGCTGGATTGGCTGCACCTGTCCCGGATCGCCGGGTACTCACCGGTCTTCACCCCCGACTACCGCAACCCCGACATCCACGGGGGTTCGTGGGAGAACCTCTACCTGACCGGCAACTACCGCACCTACCCGTCGGTCGCCTCGACTGGAACGGCGCTCCAGGCGGGGCTGGAGACCGCCGGAGTGGTGCTCGAGGAGCTCACCACGAACCGAGAGCGGTCCCCGCGGACTCACCGCCATCACGTCGTGACATAGAAGAGCCGCCAGGAGGGCACCGTGCCGAGACTGAGCCGGCACCCACAGAGGACTCGCTAGGTTGGCCGTCGGCGAGCTGAGCCCGGACGCGGCGATCGGCCGGGATGAGGCTCCTCGCTGGTTTTCGGGAATCCTCCGGTGGCCGGGGGCCTCCGATGCCCAGGTCCGCGTCCTGGTGTGGGTCGTCTGGCTGGCGGCCTTCGTGTCCGCCCTCGTCCTCGTGGTGGCGAACGGCCGGGACGTCCCGGTCCGCGAGGACTTCACGATGGCGCCGGCGATGACCGGCCATCAGGACGACTTCCTGGGCTGGCTGTGGAGCCAGAACAACGAGCACCGGGTACCGGTGCCCAGGCTCGTCTACCTGGGATTGCTGAAGCTGTGGCCCGACTTCCGGGTGGGGATGGTCTTCAACGTCGTCCTCCTGGCGGCCATCGCCGCCGCTTTCATCATCTTCCTCCACCGGGTCCGGGGCCGGAGCCGGTGGACCGACGCCTTCTTCCCCATCGTCTTCTTGAACCTGGGCAACTGGGAGAACATGGGCTGGGGCTGGCAGCTGCAGTTCGTGGTGGCCACGGCCCTGGTCTGTGGCCTGCTCATGGGCATCGCCTCGCGGGGCGAGTTCACGACCCGGCGGGCCCTGGTGGTCGGTGGGTGCCTGGTGGGGATCCCCCTCACCGGAGCGACCGCCCTGCCCTTCGCCGTCCTTTTGTCCCTCGCCCTCATACCCCGGATCCGTTCGGCTGGCCGGCACGCCCGCACCGTTCTCATCGCCTCGATCGGCCTGACCCTGGTGGTGACGGTGGTGTACTTCGTCGGGCTGCAGGCAGGCGTGGCTGGGGCCGAGGGCAATGCAGGGGCGACCATGGAGACGGCCTTCAAGTTCCTGGCCCTCGGCCTGGGTACGGGCGCCGGCGCCTGGTGGTTCGCCTCGGCCCTCGCCGTTACCGGGTTCCTGGCCGGCGCCGCCTTCGTGCTCTACCGCGCGAGACGTCGGGGAGCCTGGGTGTTGCTGGTCTTCCTCGCGGCCGGACTCATCCTCGCTGGAGAGATCGGCCATTCGCGGGCGCCGGCCCTCTCCTACTTTGGGCTTCCGGACCGGTACGCGCTGATCGCGGCGCCAATCCTCTGCTGCGCCTACCTTGCCTACGAGCGCTACGGAGGATCGACGGCGCGCCGGTGGGGACCACGACTGTTGTGCTCTGGAGTTCTCGTCGCCCTTCCACTCAGCATCGTCTATGGGCTCCAGTTCCGGGACTGGTACCACAAGCTGGTGGATCCCTTCGCCGCTGCCGTCAAAGCAGGAACACCTCCAGGACAACTGACGTACTACCTCTCGGTTGGCCCTCCTGACTGGGGTACGTCGCTGGTCGACCTGCACCAAGCCGGCGTTGGTGTCTTCCGCCAGCTCAATCTTGGTGGCGCGCCGCCACCCGCCCCTGGGACGAGGGTCGACGGCCTCGACACCGGCGGATCGGGGTGGTCCACCGTGGGTGGCCAGATCAGCGCCGGCACCCTGACGCAGCAGGGCGGGCAGACCGCGCTGCGCTGGGATTACCAAGCCGACGCCGGCACCGCCGCCGTAGTGGGGCGGGGGTTCTCGCCAGCCCAGAACTGGGAGGGTTCGGGTGCCGTCGCCATCACCCTCGGCGGCGAGCCAACCGGAAAGCTGGTCTACGTTCGTGTGGCAATGTCCGAAGGGGCCCAGGGGGTCCAGTACTGGGAGAGCCACTTCGCTGACGTCTCACCCGGAACGGCGGCCGTCCCGGGAGGTAGGGTCCTCGTCATTCCCTGGAGCGGCTTTCTGCACGTGGATTCTCTGGATCACATCGATCTCAAGGACCCGATTCCCCTCGGACATGTCGTTGCCATCGTCTTCGGAGTGCAGGGACAGGGCCAGGGGTCCCTGACCATCGAACGCGTTGCCCTCGAACCAGGATCTAGCGACTGGGGTTGGCCATGGCACCCTGCCCTTACAAGGCACTCGTTGCCACCGTGGCGGTGATCCTTTGGGCACCGTGGAGCCCGCTTGTCGCACAGGTGGGGTCGATACGCCCGAAATCATGGAAAGAAAACGCGGTGCGCAGGCTTCGACGCAGTCTCCTGGCGCTGTAGCCAAGGCGAACCGCGGATCGCGCCAGGTGGGCTCTGCTACGGGCGGCCATCAGCTCGCGCAGCACATTGAACCATTCTGACAGCGCCAACGACGCCGAACGGGGTGACACGAGGCGCGTCCGGAATTCGCGATACAAGAGCACGTCGCAGTACCCCCAGACGTGGGTTTGGTTGAACAGACCGCGAATCGAGTTGCGATAGCGGTAGCGATGGAGAGGCTCCGGGAGAAATACCAGGGCCACTCCTGCTCGCTGAAGTCGATACGAGATCGCCATGTCCCAGCACGCGTCGTACTCCTCGGGACAACCACCCACCGACTCGAACACCCGTCGCGACAGCCCCAACGCCGAGCCGAAGGCGAACGGCGAAAAAATCCCGGACGCGCATGCGGGGACCTCGTGAGCGTCGCGGCTCCACTCCGGGTTCAGGGTGGCCTGCTCATGACGTAACACAACGAAGTCGTGCTCCCCGAGCGCCGCGAACATGGATGCCAGGAACCCGGGCGCGACCTCGTCGTCCGCATCGATGAAGACCAGCTTCTCGGCAGACGCCGCCCTGGCGCCGACGTTGCGGGCGTAGGCCTGATTGGCACGGTCGGGAGCAGGGACGACTCTCAGCTGCAATCGGTCCGCGTACGTCTCGGCGACCTGCACGGAGCGGTCGATCGACCCGTTGTCCACCAAGACGAGCTCCCAGGGGAACGAGATCCCTTGGGACGCGAGGGCATCGAGTTGGCGTCCAACGTACCCCTCGGCGTTTCTGCACGGGATGATCACTGACAGGAGCGGCAACTCGTCACCGATGCGGACTTGCACGACGGGCTCGTTTGCCTCTCGACACGGTCGACTATGGCGTTGTGTTGCGGGAGGAGCCTTGGAGAGCTCGAGGGCGTCTCGGATGCCGGCGGGTTGGCTCCACGTCGCCCAAATCGAGACTTCCCGCCTCCTGCCCCGGTTCGCCGGCCCGGCGCCCGCAGCCCGCGAAGACGCCGCAAAGCGCCACGCCGGCCGCCATCGCCAGGCTGCGATACGTGAAGGTCTCGTGCCAGCCTGTCTGCTCGTGGACGATCAAGAACCAGGCTGGCACCAGGAGTGAGCCGGCCATCATGACCAGCCGATCGGGGACTGCTACCCAGCCAGCCCTCTGTGCCACGATCCCCAGCCCGACGACGACCACGGCGAGGAGTATGTAGAGGGCCGCGTACGACATGAAGGGCCGTGTCGTCCAATGCTGGACGGTGAGTCTCAGGGCCTGGATGGCGCCAACGTCCTGGGTGGCATGACTGGAATCGCCAGCGGAGCGAAACACAAGCTGGTGGGTAACATCGCTCCATACCCGACTTGGCCCGATCAAAGCTCCAGTGATGACCCACTTGCCGAGCCAGCTCACCACGTAGCCCAGGAACCAGCCCCCGGCGGCCGCCATAGCGGTCTTCGTCAGCCTCCACCCGCGCCGCCCCTGCATCGCGGCCACCACGGCCACGGTGCCGATGGAGAGCGCCCAAGCGCCAGGAGGGTTCGTCATGAGATCGATGAAGTTGTAGGCGGAGCCGACGACGAGAGCTGCAAGCAAAACCAGGCGGGGATTGCCCCTGGTACGCCTGGAGACGACGGCCAAAGCGGCGACGCCGAGCAGCATGGCGATAGCGCTGAGGGCGTGGGGTACGGACTGCCCAAGGTCGGGGAACTCAGTGGTGAGGACGAATGGTCCAAGCAGCAGCACAGACGCCGCAAACGAGACGGCGCGGGCCACCATCAGACCAGCTATAGCCAACGAGCCCCATAACAGGACTGTGACCACGGCGCGGAGCCCCTGAACACCCCCCACGGCGACCACCGGCCGAGACAGCGAGCTCGCACCGTGCCAGTAGCGGAAGTAGCCCACCGATGGCATTGGTTGGTGGCTCGCGAGCCCAATAATACTGTCGCACTGGTGCGCCCAGTCGTCTTCCACAGGGACCGGGTCAAACAGGGATCTCTGGAGGACGTTCATGCCCGGAGTCGGTGCCAACCCGTCGCTGAGCGACACGCACTCGGAGTAGCGGTCGACAACTGAGCCCGTCGAACCCGTGAATAGATCGAGGCTGCCGAGACCACTGCTGCGTGAGTAAGCGAGCAGCTCTGCCTCGACCCTGTCGCTGGGCACGAACGCCGCTCCCAGCGAGACGAGGACGAAGACAATCTGCAGCGAAGCAAGCAACAGCACCGCCAACAGAACTGTGCGCCGGCTGGACAGCCCGGCGCCCGCGCTCAACCTGAACGACGAGAAGGGCATGGCCGGGCGCCGTGGCGGCCGGCTACCGTGCGGGCTGTCGAAGTCGGCGACACCTGGAGCATCCAGCCCGCGGGTCTCGGAGCGCATCTGCATGTAGCCGGCGATCCTACTGGCACTGATACGCAGCGACGGAGGACGCTGAGAAACCCGCCTCCGGGCGGCTTGTGCCTCCCTTGCCCAAAGCTCGCTGGTGAGGCAACCCGTGCGGTACGCTGCCCACGCCTCCGGCCGATCGGCCGTCCCTGTCCGAGGTCCGGTGGCGCCGGGTGCGGATGTCCTTTCAGATCGACGGTCGGCTCTACGAGTTCTCCAACCCCGCCGACTTCCTGAGGTTCCCGCCGGCTCACCGCCATCACGTCATGACATAGGAGAGCCGTCAGGAGGCCACCGTGCCGAGACCACGTCGTCGGTCCCCCATAGCAGCCGAGATCGACACGACGACTCGATCACTCTCCCGCTTGGACGGGGAGTTCCAGGAGACACCCCAAGAGAAGGATGAGCGCCAAGCCCGCCGTGGCGGGTCGCGCCACTGGAGAGGCCGCCATGCTCGTCCTCGCACCGGGTGTCTCTCGGACTCGAGCTTGCGCCCAGATCGCCTCCTCTTGTACCTGGCTGGGGGCGTTGTCATCCTTGGTGCTGCGGTCGTCTTGGGGCCGCGGCTCCTCCACGCGACCAGCGGCTCGCCGCAGCTGGTCCCTCATTCGCCCCTGCCGGTTGGCGCGTCCCGGCTGGTCCCCGGCCAGGACCCGGTGGTCCAGGCGGTCGGTGGCGGCGTCGCCACCCCCGTGACCGCCCCACCACCCCCGGTCCGTCGGCCAGGCCGGGTGGCTCCACCGAGGACTCGCTAGGTTGGCCGTCGACGAGCTGCGCCCGGACGAGGCGATCGGCCGGGACCAAGCTCCTCGCTGGCTTCCGGGAGTCCTCCGGTGGCCGAGGGCCCCCGATGCCCGGGTCCGTGTCCTGGTGTGGGCCGTCTGGCTGGCGACCTTCGTGTCCGCCCTCGTTCTCGTGGTGGCGAACGGCCGGGACGTCCCGGTCCACGAGGACTGGACGGTGGCGCCGGCGATGACCGGCCATCAGGACAACTTCCTGGGCTGGCTGTGGAGCCAGAACAACGAGCACCGGGTACCGGTGCCCAGGCTCGTCTACCTGGGATTGCTGAAGCTGTGGCCCGACTTCCGGGTGGGGATGGTCTTCAACGTCGTCCTCCTGGCGGCCATCGCCGCCGCTTTCATCATCTTCCTCCACCGGGTCCGGGGCCGGAGCCGGTGGACCGACGCCTTCTTCCCCATCGTCTTCTTGAACCTGGGCAACTGGGAGAACATGGGCTGGGGCTGGCAGCTGCAGTTCGTGGTGGCCACGGCCCTGGTCTGTGGCCTGCTCATGGGCATCGCCTCGCGGGGCGAGTTCACGACCCGGCGGGCCCTGGTGGTCGGTGGGTGCCTGGTGGGGATCCCCCTCACCGGAGCGACCGCCCTGCCCTTCGCCGTCCTTTTGTCCCTCGCCCTCATACCCCGGATCCGTTCGGCTGGCCGGCACGCCCGCACCGTTCTCATCGCCTCGATCGGCCTGACCCTGGTGGTGACGGTGGTGTACTTCGTCGGGCTGCAGGAGCGGTCGTGGGTCGTACCAAGCCCGAGTCCCCTGAGGACGGTCGAGACGAGCCTCATGTTCCTGGCGACCGGATTGGGTACCGGCGCCGGCGCCTGGTGGTTCGCCACCGTGCTAGGCGTCACCGGGCTCCTGGCCGGCGCCGCCTTCGTGCTGTACCGGGCGAGACGTCGGGGAGCCTGGCTGTTGCTGGTCTTCCTCGCGGCCGGGCTCATCCTGGCCGGAGAGGTCGGCCAGAGCCGTGCTGGCTACCTGCCCTACCTAGGGCTGCCGGACCGATACGCGCTGATCGCGGCGCCGATCCTCTGCTGCGCCTACCTTGCCTACGAGCGCTACGGCACGCCGAGGTGGCGCCGCTTGGGCCCCGGGCTGCTGTGCGCCGCCGTCGTTGCTGTTCTCCCGCTGGATGTCGTCTACGGCCTACAGTTCCGGGACTGGTACCACGCCGAGGTGGACCCCTTCGTCCACGACATTGCCGTTGGCGTACCACGGACCGAGCTCGGACGGTACCGGGCCACCTACGAAGGCCTCGACATGTGGCAGGGCATGAGCGACCTTCGGGAGGCAAGCGTCGGCATCTTCAGCCGGCTTCGAACCGATGACAGCGTTCCTCCACCTCCGGGACGGAGGGTAGACGGCCTCGACGCCGGTGGATCGGGCTGGTCCACGGTGGGTGGGCCGGTGAGCGCAGGCACCCTGGAGCAGCAGAGCGGGCAGACCGTGCTGCGCTGGGACTACGGCGCCGCTGTCGGCACCGTGCCGATGCTGGTACGGCGATTCCCCACACCCGAGAGCTTCTCCGGCGATGCGCTGACGATCTCGTTCGTGGGGCAGGGGAGCGGGCGAGTAGTCCACCTGCGGTTGGCGTTCCCGTCAGGAGCCGACCGGCTCGACTACCTGGAGACCGACTTCGTCGACAGCCTGCCCGGAACCCGTACGATCGTCCTCCCCTTGGCTACCTTTGTTCACGTGAGCCCGAGCGGTCAGCTCGACTACCAGACGTCATTGACTCCTCGCACGCTGCAGACGGGCGTTGCCATAGTCTTCGGGATCACGGACCCTGGGCGTGGAAGCCTCGTGATCCAACGACTGTCGGTCGGTGCCGGTTATCCGGACCTGATCCCACCGGCTTGGCCGGAGCTCTCCCGGCACTCTCTACCGCCCTGGTCCGAATGGAAGCCACCTTGACTGTCAGGCTGAGCCAGGGGCGAGCGTTGGCACACAGAGGAACCGTGGGCCAGCATCCCGAGGGGCTCACATGATCCGGGTGCTCGCGTGAAGGTCGTTGGCCTCTACGTAGTGCGTAACGAGGAGGACCTCCTTGAGGTCAACCTGCGCTATCACTTCAGCACTGCGATCGATGCCGCCATCGTCATCGACAACGGCTCCGACGATCGATCGCTCGACGTGCTGCTGCGGCTCTCGCAGGAGTTTCCGATCCTTGTAGCGAGTGAGCCTGGTCCCTACCGTCAGTCCGAGAAGATGACCCGGATGGCCCGTTGGGCAGCGCACCAGGGCGCCGACTGGGTTCTGCCGATCGATGCCGACGAGTTCTGGTCGGGTGCCGAGTCTCCGCTGAGAGACGTCTTGGCCCAACTGCCGAGCTCGGTATCCGCCGTCAAGGTCGACGTCGTCAATTTCGTCCAGCGGCGCGACGTCTTGGTGCCCGATGCGACGAGCCTACTGACGATGACCATGACGCCCAGACGTCATGCGGACGCCGCGTCGCGCGTCCTCGAGGGCCAGGTGGACAACGACCTCATCGGATTCGTCGAGTACATCTACGAGTCGAAGTGGATCAGCCGTGCTGCGCCCCGGATCCTGATCGGGGAGGGAAACCACTATGTCTGGAACACCTCTGGAGACATGCCGTCGCTGTCGAACATCACCTGCTTGCACGCTCCCTTCAGGGCCCGGTCGGTATTCATCCCGAAGTTGGACTTCGGTCGCCGTATTCTCGAAGGTGACGGCCAATGGGCGTCCTGGCATGCCCGCCGCTGGTGGCGCCTGGCGCGCCAGGGCCGGATGGACGCTGAATGGGCGGCCAACAGCTACGAGGATCGGGCACTGGATGTTGGGGGGCGGCGTCGGGAGCTCCTCGAGGACACACGCCTCCGGGATGCCGTCCAACCTTTTCTGGCTGGCGCCCAGGCCCACAGACCCCCCGCGAGCCGCTCGATAGACGTCGCGCTCGGCGCCTATCTCCTCGCCCTCGACACCGTTCCCGGGCGACTGTCCCCGATCGACGCACGCTTGCTGATCGAGCTTGACCGACAGCAGCACCTCCATGGGGTCTCCGGAGACATCCTGGAGATCGGCACGGATCAGGCGAAGGCAGCAATTCTCCTTGGCTACTTCACTCGTGGGCGGACCGATCGTCTGATCGTGGGCGATTCACCTGGTACAGCAGGTGCAAGGAGTGAGGAGGAGAGGTGCGAGGCTGATCGTCTGCGTGTCGGCTCGTGGCGAGCGCAGTTCGAGGACCAGTACCTCCGCTTCCATGCGGTCCTGCCCACGGTCGTGCGTGAACCTCAGCTCGACACACCCAGCATGGTTGGAAGCTTCCGGTTGGTACACATCGGCGCCAGCCAGGACTATGCGGCGGTCAAGCGGCACATCCGCCTCGCTGAGCACCTGCTCGTCCCTGGGGGCATCGCAGTATTCGACGACTTCTGCGAGCCAGCCAATCCTGCAGCGGGGAGCGCCATCTGGGAAGAGGTGCTCGGCAGCCGGTTTGCCCCGATCTGCATGACCTACCAGAAGTTGTATGGCCAATGGGAAGGGGGTGGCACGCCAGTCGACTGGTCGTCGGTCTATGAGCAGTGGCTGAACGACGAGCAGGACGTCAAGGCGGTGATGCATAGGGTTGCAAGCCGGTCCGTGGTCCAGTTCGCCCCTCGAAACGCTGACAGCGCCGCCAAAGACTCGGCCGACCAGGCGACGATCATCCCTTCTCTCGAGGATCTCGAAGTCCGGGAGCAGGAGCCAAGCGGCTCGAATGGAGCCACGTCCGGCTTGATCAGAAGGCTGTCCGGCATGCGTCCGGTGGAGCGCGCGCGAGCCTTCGGGACCGAAACGGGACAAGACAGCCGAAGATGGCGCGACCTCCTTGGCCAGCTCACTCACGTGCCGCCAGACCGGCGCTTTCTCGCTCAGCTTGCCCGGCACCCCCTCCTCGTCAGCTCCCGGCTGTGGGCTTGGCAGGTGCTGCTCACCAGTGGCGTCTTCGACGCGGACTATTACCTCGGTCAGAATCCGGATGTCGCCGCGACCAGGGTTGATCCACTCTGGCACTACGTCTGGACTGGCGAGGCCGAGGGACGACAGCCCAATCCGTTCTTCGACCCGTCCTTCTATCGCGAGCGTGCAGGTGATTTATCGGATAGCGGCTGGAATCTCCTGCACCACTTCTTCGTCCGTGGCGGCTTCGAAGGTCGCGCACCCAGTCGAGATTTCGATCCCGCCTATTACTTGGCTCTCCATCCTGATGTCGCTGCCTCAGGACAGAACCCGCTCGCGCATTATCTCGCAGTCGGGCAACTGGAGGGCCGCAGCGTCCGTCTCGAGGGCTGAGGCGGCTCCACCACCGACCAGTGTCGTGTGCGCGACGGCATCCGGGGGCCGTCATCTCGGTCTGCACCATCGCAGGTAGCCTTCGTGTCCGTGCCGGATACGACCGTCACGGCCACGCCAGAACACGCCCCAGGCCCTAACCCTTCGCGTTTCCGGGTCCGATACAGCAACGGGGCCTCGCACCTCGTGAGCGCCGCGCCCCTGTCGCTTCTCGTCCTGGGCCTCGTCGTCCTGATCGGCGCAGTGCGGATCTCGCTGTCACTCGGCCACCCGTTCCTCCCCTTCAGCGACGTCGCCTTCATCGAGCTGGATGTGCGTCAGGCCACGCACTTGGCTGCGCATCTCGGGCCCTACTCCCAGTACGGCTGGCACCACCCGGGGCCCGTGATGTTCTACCTCTTTGCGCCGCTCTACTGGCTGGCCGGAGGCAGTTCACGTGCGCTGTTTCTCGACGCTTGGCTGCTGAACGGTGCCGCCGCTCTTGGGTGCGTCCTGATCGTGCGGCGACAGGCCGGGGAGACGGCGGCGCGGATCGCCGCAGTGGCGATGGGGGTGTACCTGGGCGCGACGGGCTTCAGCGAGCTCATCAACCCCTGGAACCCTGCCCTCCTTCCGCTCCCTGTGCTCTTGCTCCTGGTCTCCGGCGCCGCCGCGGCAACGGGTGACCGATGGTCGCTCGCCATCGTCTACCTGGTGGCCTCCTTCGTCGTCCAGACCCACGTGGGCACGGTCCCGATCGCCGCCGGCGTCCTGATCATCGCGACGGCCGGGTTCGCCGTTGCCCGCCGGCGCAGAGCCCGATCGCCCACGCTCAGCGCGGAGGAGCACCCCAGTGGGCGCCGCTCGTGGCGCCGCGTCGTAAGGTCGCCCTGGCCCATCACCTCCGGGTTGCTTGCTCTGGTGTGGCTGGGTCCGATCGCTCAAGAGCTTGCCCATCCCGGCAACGGGAACCTGACCGCCATCGTCCGCTTCTTTCTTCACCCTGCGGCCGCGGGCGGTCCATCCTCGCATTCCTTGGCTGATGGGGTGGCTGCGATCAGCGACTCGGTGTCCGTCGTCCCCCTCGGAACCCCGGTCGACGTCCTCGGGCACCGTTACCGGTTCCTCGCCGCTGGCGCGGTGGCGCTCATCGGGCTGGTCGTCTGGTTCGTCGGACGAAGGCGATCACCCTTCATCGCCTATCTGGCGCTCGCCACGCCGATCGGGTTGGCCATCGCCGTCGTGGCCGCCACGCGGGTCGCGGGCCCGTACTACGGCTACCTGTTCACATGGGCCTCGACATTGGGAATCCCGGCCATCATCGGCGCAGGCGTGATCCTGTGGTCCGCAGCATCGACGGGTGTGCGGCGACTCGCTCGCCCACCGCGTCGCGTCCTCCGAGCCGTGACGGCATTGGGCATCCTGACTGCCTTGTCCATCGTTGCAGTTTGGCTAGACCGCGTCGTCATCGGCCCTTCCACTACCTGGAACGCCGACCAGAGCGACTCTCGCGCCGTCGCCTCCCGCATCGAGGAGCTGGTCGGCCAGGATCGGAGCACGGCGTTTACGCTGCACATCGTCCAGGAGCAGGGCCAGACCGGACCCGTCATCCTCAAGCTGGCCAAGGACGGCTACCGCTTTCAGGTGGTACCGCGGATGGACCTGTACGACGGCACGACAACCGCGGCCCCGACGGGCCCCACGTTCGAGCTGCAGTCACATGGTCCGTACGAGTACCGCGTCCTACCAGGCACGCCGGAGCTCACGACCGACACCATCCAGGTGTACCTGGCGCCCGGCCCACTTCCCGGCTCGCGCGTCCCGCCTGGCGCACGCGCCTGAGCTCACTTCGGGTCGCCCGCGTCTTCGGGGTTGAGGGTCTCCAGCTCGATGCCCGCCGTCTCCGGAAAGAGTGTGAGCACGATCACGCTCAACGCGAGGGGCCCCAGCGCCAGCAGCGCTAGCGGGCGGCCGAGCGATCCGAGCGGGCCGGCCAGGAAGCCCACCGTCAGCAGGCCGCTCGCTCCGCCGAGCCGATCGCTCACGTAGAGCAGCCCGTTGGCCCGCCCCCGGAGCGACGTGGGGAACAGCTCCGGACCGTAGACCCCGAGCGCCGGAAGCACGGCGGCGCCAATCACCGCGGCAGCCACCCCAGCTATCCACATGGACCAGCCCCGGGTGGAGTACATGGCGACCGTGGCGCCGACCCCTCCGATCAGGCCGACGCCGGCGACGATCCGTCGCCCGCGCACATCTGCCAGCCGACCCCCAGCTACAACGCCGATGCCCCCGGGTGTGTTGGTGCCGATGAGGAACAGCGAGATCCGGGCGCCCGAGAAACCGCGCTCCGCCCGCAGGAACTGGTTCTGATACTGGGTGGCGGGCACGAGGAAGAGGTTGAGCAGGAAGCGTGAGCTGGCCAGCAGCCAGAGCCGCCAGCCGTGGCCGCGCAGCGTCGCGATGGCATGTGGGGCGGCAAAGCGCCGACTCTCGGGGAGCTTGCGGGCGATCGGGATCAGCACGACGAGCCCGGCCGCGGGTACCACATACAACGCCCGCCAGGCGCCCGGTCCGAAGTCGGCCAGGGTGAGCAGCAGCGCGCACACGCCGGCGCCGAGGGCGGCCGTCAGCACCAGGATGCTGAACGAATAGGCGCGGGCGCCGGCGGGGACCTCCTCGGCGGCCACCACCGCCAGCAGGATGACTGCGGCGGTGACGAAGCCACGAGAGACGACCTGGCTGCCGGCGAGCCAGGCCAGCGATGGAGACAGCGCCCCCACCATCGTCAGGGCGCAGCCGGCGGCGGTGCAGCCGAGCAGCAACCGGCGTCGGCCCCGGCGGTCGGCCAGGGCAACCAGGACGAACGCCAGGGCGACGTCTGCCCTGACCACGGCGAGCGCCACCCCCAGGGCCCGGTCGCTGGCGCCGAACTCTCGAGCAGCGAACGTGGCCGTCTGCGTGAGCACCGTGCCGAGGTAGCCGTCGACGAGCGCCAACGCGGCCAGCGCCGTGAGCGTTCGGGTCGTCCTCGGGTCGAGTCGGGACGGCGGCAACCACCACGGGGTGCGCGACGGGCGCTCGAGGGCTCCCAGGTGCCGGCGGGAGGGGAGCAGAAACAGCCAGCCCACCCAGGGCACGGCGAGGCGAAAATCGACCGTCTGGCTTACTCGCGCTCGCCCACCCCCGGCGGTCTCGACGACGACCTGGCGACGGTAGGTGTCCACCGGACCGTCGGCCGCCTCGAAGAGCCCTGGCGCCAGCGCCCGCTCCAGCACCATGTCCGAGCGGGGCTCGAGCACCTCGTCGGCCCGGGCGGCTTCGACCATGGCCTCGGTGACGACTCGATGCAGGGCCGCCGCCATGAGGGCGACCATATCGAAGGCCGGTCGTCCAGGGGCGGGGGCGCGACCGACCATACTTGACCCCCGTGGATCGCTTCGTCGTTCGTCCCGGCCCCCCGTTGTCTGGCTTGGTGCGGGTTGGAGGGGCCAAGAACTCGGCTCTCAAGCTCATGGCCGCCTGCCTGCTGGCCGAGGGTCGTTACACGCTCTCCAACGTTCCCCGCATCGCCGACGTCGACACGATGAGCGACGTGCTGGCGGCCATGGGCGTCGGCGTCCGGCGTACGGGTGAGCACGAGCTGACCATCGACACGCCGGCCGACCTCACTCCTGAGGCACCCTACGAGCTGGTCGAGCGCATGCGGGCGTCGGTGGTGGTGCTGGGACCGCTCCTCGGCCGCTTCGGCACGGCCAAGGTCGCCATGCCGGGAGGCGATGACTTCGGGCACCGTCCCATCGACATACACCTGCGCAGCTTCGAGGCCATGGGAGTTACCTTCGAGGCCGCTCACGGCTCTGTCGAGGGGCGGGCCGGACGTCTGGTGGGCACCCGCGTGGTCCTCGAGTTTCCCAGCCACACCGCCACCGACAACGTGCTGATGGCGGCGGCGCGGGCCAAAGGGACGACGATCATCGAGAACGCGGCGCGCGAGCCCGAGGTGGGCGACCTCGCCGCCTTCCTCAACGGCATGGGCGCAAGGATCAGTGGCGCGGGGACGTCGCGCATCGAGGTCGAAGGGGTGGACGAGCTACGGCCCGTCGATCACCGTGTGATCCCCGACCGTGTCGAGGCGGCGACGTTCCTTACGGCCGTCGGCCTGGCGGGAGGAGAGGCCGTCGTCGAGGGCGGTCGGGCCGAGCATCTCGACATGCTCATCCAGAAGCTCGGTGCCATGGGCGTCCACGTGTCGCCCACCCCCGACGGTCTCTGGGTCGCGGCCTCCGGACCCCGCCGGTCCGTGGACGTCGCCACCCTGCCGTATCCCGGGGTCGCCACTGACTACAAGCCCTTGCTGGTGACGATGCTGTCGGTGGCCGACGGCGTGGGCATCGTGACCGAGAACCTCTTCCGGGGGCGGTTCCGCTACGTCGACGAGCTCCGGCGCATGGGCGCGGACATCCGCACCGAGGGTCATCACGCCGTGGTGCGGGGCGTGCAACGTCTGTCCGGAGCCCCCGTCCGAGCCCCTGACATCCGGGCCGGCGCCGCACTCGTACTCGCCGGGCTGGTCGCCGACGGCGAGACCCTGGTGGGCGACGCCTACCACGTGGACCGGGGCTACGAGCGGTTCGCCGACAAGCTGGCGGCCCTGGGCGCCGACGTGTCCAGGGCAGGCTGAGTGCCAGGTCGCGCCGACGCCGAGCAGCTGGTCGCGGCAGCGCTCGAGGGAGACCGCGGCTCGCTGGCCCGGCTCATCTCCCTCGTCGAGCGGGGCGGTCCGCAGGCCCGGGCGGTGGGCCGGCTCACCTACCCGAAGGGTGGCCTGGCCTACAGCGTGGGCATCACGGGAGCTCCGGGATCGGGCAAGTCGACCCTGACCGACCGGCTGATCGCCGAGGCGAGGGCCCAGGGCGGTCAGGTCGCGGTGCTGGCTGTCGACCCATCGTCGCCGTTCTCGGGGGGCGCCATCCTGGGAGATCGGGTTCGCATGCAGGACCACGCCGTGGACCCCGGGGTCTTCATCCGCTCGATGGCGACCCGCGGCCACATGGGCGGTCTCGCCCTCGCCGTGCCCGAGGCCATCCGGGTCCTCGACGCCGCCGGGATGCCCATGGTGCTGGTCGAGACCGTCGGCGTCGGACAGGTCGAGCTCGAGGTGGCGGGGGCGACCGACACCACCGTCGTGGTGGTGAACCCCGGTTGGGGCGACTCGGTGCAGGCCAACAAGGCCGGCCTTCTGGAGGTCGCCGATCTGCTCGTCATCAACAAGGCCGACCGCCCCGGTGCCAAGGAGACCCACCGGGACCTGGCCCTCATGCTGGAGCTGTCGACCTTCGGCGACTGGCGGCCGCCGATCGTGGAGACCGTGGCGTCGACCGGCAAGGGGATCAGCGAGCTGTGGGGGGAGCTGGCTCGCCACCGGGCGTTCCAGGAGGAGCAGGGCGCGCTGGATCGCCGGCGGGCGCAGCGCCTCGAGGACGAGCTGCGCACGATCGTGACCCGGCGACTCGAGCAGCGGGCGGACAGCCTTTCCACGAACGCGTCGTTCGACAGCGTGAAGTCGGCGATGATCGAGCGCCGCCTCGACCCGTACCAGGCGGCCGACGAGATCCTGGACGGCTTGACCGGCTAATGGGCTGACCAGGTCCGCACGCGAGCCGGCGCGCTGCGGTCAGCGGCCGACGAAGCCGGCCTTGCCCGGTCCGTGCTCGAGAAACGAGCGGAGCCCGATGCCGGCGTCCTCGGTCCGGAACGACTCGACGAACAGGTCGCGCTCGAGCGACATGCCCTCGGCCGGCGGTCGGGCAAGACCGTCGTCCACGGCCCGCTTGGCCAGGCCCTGGGCCACCACTGCGCCGCTGGCGAGCTCGGACGCCCATGACAGGGCGGCTTCGAGCACCTCGTCGGGAGGGACGACCCGGTCGACCAGGCCGATGCGCTCGGCCTCGGCCGAGCCGACCTGCCTGCCGGTGAGGATCAGGTCCTTCGCTCGAGCGGCGCCGACCTGACGAGCGAGCCGCTGGGTTCCCCCGCCACCGGGGATGATGCCCAGCAGGATCTCTGGCTGGCCCAGCTTGGCGGTCTCCGCGGCGACGCGGAAGTCACACGCCAGCGCAAGCTCACACCCACCGCCCAGGGCGAACCCACAGATGGCGGCGATCGTCGCCCGCGGGATGGCGGCCACGGCGTCGAGGGCGGCGTGAAACGACCCGGTGACCTCGGCCGCCTCCTCCGGCCCGCGGAGCTCGGAGATCTCGGCACCAGCGGCGAAGATGCGCTCGCCTCCCCAGATCACCACCGCCCCCGGGGGATCCATCGACAGCTCGGACGCGACGGCGGAGAGCTGGCTGAGGACCTGCCGGGAGAGGGCGTTCATCTTGGGCCGATCGAGGCGGACCAGTGCGACCCCGTCGGCACGCCGCTCGACTGACACGTTCGGCTCGGCCATGCGGGGAACCGTACCCGCTCCTCACGCCCAGGCGGCCAGCCCCATCTCGCTGGCGCTGGCCAGGTCGTCGTGAGAGGGGACCACGCGCACGGTGAAGCCGTACCGGCCGGCCTGCTCGCACGCGAAGGTGGCGGTGTAGCGCACGGCCGCGCCGTCGTCGCCCGGGGCGGGTCCCACCGGGGACATGGGCGCAACCGCCGCCCCCGTGAGCGCGCCGTCGGCACCGACCGGTCCGTGAGCCAGCTCCACGCTGACGTCGCCGTCGTCGAGCGAGCCGAGGACGACCGCGGCGTCCACGCGGCGCTTGGCTCCGAGATCGGCCGGCGTGGCCTCCGAGTCGACCCCGACCACGTGGACGTCGGGCCAGGCGGCTGACACCTTCGCCTTCCAGCGGGCGAGCGCCCTGGCCCGCTCGTAGTGCGACGCGGTGAGCGACTCGACCCGGCGCGCCCCGGGCTCGTACAGCGAGCGTGTGTAGTCCCGCACCATGCGCGGTGCCACGACCCGGGGCCCGAGGGTGGCGAGGGACGCTTTGATCCTGCGCACCCAGCCTGGGGACACCGAACCGTCGGGCCGGTCGTAGAAGAGCGGTATGACCTGGCGTTCGAGCACGTCGAAGAGATTGGCCGCCTCGATGGCGTCACGGCGGCCCTCGTCCTGGGCGCGCTCGGCCGAGGCCACCGCCCAGCCGTTGTCGCCGTCGAACCATTCGTCCCACCATCCGTCCAGGATGGAGAGGTTGAGGGCTCCGTTGAGAGCGGCCTTCTGCCCGCTCGTCCCGCAGGCCTCCTGGGGTCGGCGGGGGATGTTGAGCCAGATGTCGCAGCCCTGGCACAGGGCCAGGGCGACGGCGATGTCGTAGTCCTCCACGAACACCACCCGGTGGCGGACCGAGTTCTCTCGTGAGAACTGCACCATGCCGCGGATCATCTCCTTGCCGGCGTCGTCCGCGGGGTGGGCCTTGCCGGCGAGCACCAGCTGCACGGGACGGTCCTCGTTGGTGAGCAGGGCGGTCAGCCGCTCGGTCGGAGACAGCAGCAGGGTGGCCCGCTTGTAAGGGACGAAGCGTCGGGCGAAGCCGATGGCGAGGATCCCAGGGTCGAGGACCTCCGAGCCGAGGCGCGAGCGCACGAAGCCGACCAGCCGCTCCCGAAGCTGGTCCCGGACCCGCCAGATCTCGTCGTCGCTCACGTCGTGGATCCGTGCCCAGGTGGCGTCGTCGCCGTCGGGCCAGGCCGGGAGAAGGCTCCTGGTCAGCAGGTCGCTCATCTCCGGCGAGACCCAGGATGCGGGGTGCACACCGTTGGTGACCGAACCGATGGGGACCTCGTCGATCTCGAGCTGGGGCCACAGGTCGCGGAACATCGCCCGGCTCACGGCGCCGTGGAGCCGGGAGACTCCGTTCGCCTCGCTGGCCAGCCGCAGGCCCATGACGGCCATGTTGAACGCGGCGTCGGCGGGCTCGCCGGGCATATGGCCAAGGTCCATCAGCCGATCGAACCCGACTCCACACTCCTCGGCCCAGCCTGTGAAGTAGCGCTCCATGAGCGCGCGGGGGAAGCGGTCGATGCCGGCTGGCACGGGCGTGTGGGTGGTGAAGACGGTGCCGGCCCGGACGGCCTCGAGGGCCTCGTCCATCGTCAGGCCCTCGTCTACGACGAGTCGCCGGATGCGCTCGAGGCCGAGGAAGCCGGCGTGGCCCTCGTTGGAGTGGAAGACCTGCGCCGCTTCGCCGACTGCGTCAAGAGCTCGCACGCCCCCCACCCCGAGAAGAATCTCCTGCCGGAGCCGGTGCTCGGTGTCGCCTCCGTAGAGCCGATCGGTCACAGCCCGGCCGTCGGCGTCGTTGCCCTCGATGTCGGTGTCCAACAGGTACAGAGGCACCCGACCGACCTGGGCCCGCCACAGCCTGGCCACGACCGGCCGACCGGCCAGCTCGACTTCGACCAGCGCCCCCTCGACAAGCTCCACGGGCAGGGCGTGCGGATCGAGGGCGGGGTACCGCTCCTGCTGCCAGCCGTCGGGGTCCAGCTCCTGGCGAAAGTACCCGTACCGGTACAACAGGCCCACCCCCACCAGTGGGACACCCAGGTCGCCCGCCGCCTTGAGGTGGTCGCCCGCCAGCACGCCCAGCCCGCCCGAGTACTGGGGGAGCGCCTCGGCGATGCCGAACTCCGGCGAGAAATAGGCCACCGATCGGACGGCGCTCGACCCCTGTCCCTGGAACCACATTGGGGCCTCCAGGTAGCGCTGCAGGTCGGCCCGCACCTCTTCGAGGAACCCCGTGAAGGCGGGGTCGGTTGCCAGGGCCTCCAGCCGCTCGGGGTCGGCGGCGCTGAGCAATCGCAGCGGATCGCGCCCGGCGAACTCCCAACGCTGTGGATCGACCCAGCGAAACAGGTCCCTCGTGCGCTCGTCCCACGACCACCTCAGGTTGGTCGCCAGCTGGTGGAGCGGCGTCAGCGCTTCGGGCAGCCTGACGCGCACGGCGAAGCTCCGGAACGCCTTCATCCTGGAGCAGGCTAGCCAAGCCGTGATGAGACCCGGGCCGGGCCCCGATGGGCGCAGGCGATCGCCGGTCGGTTTGGCTCCCCGCCTTCGGGCGGTAAGGCTGAACACGTGATCGGCCGAATCGTCATCGACGACATTCGCCCGCGCACCCCCGCCGGCGTGTACCCGGCGAAGGCGGTCGTCGGGGAGGCGGTCCGTGTCAGCGCCGACGTCTTCAGAGACGGCCACGACACCCTGGCGGCGCGCGCCTGCTGGCGACCGACGGCGGACGCGCCGGGGGTGGGCGGCGCAGCTGACTGGTCGGTCGCCCCGATGCGGGAGCTCGGCAACGACCGCTGGGAGGCCGTCCTCGAGCCGAGCGTGGTCGGCCTCCACGACCTGGTGGTCGAGGCGTGGACCGACCGCCTGGCCACCTGGCGGCACCGCGTGTTGGTGAAGCACGACGCCGGTGACGATCTGTCCGTGGAGCTCGAGGAGGGCGCCCGCCTCCTGGAAGCTCAGGCCGAGCGGGTCGATCCACGGGACCGGCCCACGCTACGGGACGCCGCCGCTGCCCTGCGCGCGCGAGAAGACGCCGCTGCCACTGCGGTTGAGCCCGGCGTTCGACGCCGAGGTGACCGAGCTGATGGCCGGGCCCGGCGACTCGCCGGATCGGACGCGTTCCCCCGCCGTTCCCCTCTGGGTCGACCGGCCCCGGGCGTTGGTCGGAGCGTGGTACGAGCTGTTCCCCCGTTCCGAGGGCGGCCTGGCCGGAGCGGTGAAACGTCTCGACGCCGTGGCCGAGATGGGTTTCGACGTCGTCTACCTTCCCCCGATCCACCCCATCGGGACGACGAGCCGCAAAGGCGCCGACAACACCCTGGAGGCGCGTCCCGGCGATCCCGGGAGCCCGTGGGCCATCGGCGGGGCGGAGGGGGGTCACACCGCAGTGGCGCCCGAGCTGGGAACGGTCGCGGACCTCCAGAAGCTCATGGCCCGCGCCGCGGAGCTCGGGATCGAGATCGCCATCGACTACGCGCTCCAGTGCTCGCCCGACCACCCATGGGTCGACGAGCATCCAGAGTGGTTCCACCACCGGCCCGACGGTTCCATCGCTTACGCCGAGAACCCACCGAAGAAGTACGAGGACATCTACCCCATCAACTTCTGGCCCTCGTCCGACGCCGACCGCTGGGCGCTGTGGGAGGCCTGCCGGGGTATCGTCGAGCACTGGATCGAGGTCGGCATACGGATCTTCCGGGTCGACAACCCGCACACCAAGCCGATGGCCCTGTGGGAGTGGCTCATCGCGACCGTGAAGGCCAGCCACCCCGACGTGATCTTCCTCGCCGAGGCCTTCACCCGGCCCAAGGTCATGGCCAAGCTGGCCGAGGTCGGGTTCTCCCAGAGCTACACCTACTTCACGTGGCGGAACGAGGCCTGGGAGCTCACCGAGTACCTCCAGGAGCTCACGGCCGGTCCCGTGGCCGACTACATGCGGCCCAGCTTCTGGCCCAACACGCCCGACATACTCTCCGGCCCGCTCCGTCGGGGCCCGCGGTCCGCCTTCAAGCTGCGGCTGGTGCTGGCGGCCACGATGGTCCCCTCCTACGGCATCTACAGCGGCTACGAGCTCTTCGAGAACGAGCCCGCGTCCGGCGCCAACGAGGAGTACAGCCACTCGGAGAAGTACGAGATCAAGCAGCGGGACTGGTCGCGGCCCGACTCGCTGGCGTCATGGGTCGGCCTGGTCAACTCCATCCGTCGCGGCCACCCGGCGTTCTGGCGGCTTCGCAACCTCACGTTCCACCACAGCAACAACACACGGATCCTCGCCTACTCGAAGCACACCGAGGATCGCAGCGACGTCGTGCTGATGGTGGTGAACCTCGACCCCTGGACGACCCACGAGGCCACGCTCGAGCTGGACATGGGAGCCCTGGGGCTGGCGCAGGACGCGCTGTTCGAGGTGGTGGACGAGCTGAGCGGGAAGGTCTTCGGCTGGAGCGGCCCCAACCCCTATGTGCGACTCGACCCGAGCCAGGAGCCGGCCCACGTGCTCCATGTGCGGAGGCGCCAGTGAGCCCATCGCGCCGGCGCCGCCCCGCCGCGGGCGGCCAGCCACGCTCACGCCTGGCCGACGACCCGCGTTGGTACCAGCGGGCGGTGTTCTACGAGGTGGTCCCGCGTGGCTTCTACGACGCCAACAACGACGGGACCGGCGATCTCTCGGGGATCGTGGACAAGCTCGACTACCTGAGCTGGCTGGGTGTCGACTGCATCTGGCTGCTGCCCTTCTACAAGTCGCCGCTGCGTGACGGGGGCTACGACATCAGCGACTTCTTCAGCGTCCACCCTGACTACGGCGACCTCGGTGACGCCGTCCATCTCGTCGAGCAGGCGCACCAGCGGGGCCTGCGGGTCATCGCCGACCTGGTCATGAACCACACCAGCGACCAGCATCCCTGGTTCGTCGAGTCCCGCCAGGACCGCACCAACGACCGGGCCGACTGGTACGTCTGGAGCGACGACGACCAGGTGTATCCGGAAGCCCGACTGATATTCGTCGACGCCGAGAAATCCAACTGGACCTGGGACCCCGAGCGCCAGCAGTACTACTGGCACCGGTTCTTCTCCCACCAGCCCGACCTCAACTACGACTGCCCCGAGGTGGCCGACGCCATGCTCGACGTAGTCCGGTTCTGGCTGGACATCGGGCTGGACGGCTTCCGACTCGACGCCGTGCCGTATCTGTACGAGCGCGAGGGCACCAACTGCGAGAACCTCCCCGCGACGCACGGGTATCTGAAGCGGCTGCGCAAGGAGATCGACGCCAGCCACCCCAACAAGGTCCTCCTGGCCGAGGCCAACCAGTGGCCCGCCGACGTCGTCGACTACTTCGGCAACGGCGACGAGTGTCACATGTGCTTCCATTTTCCGGTCATGCCCCGCATGTTCATGTCCGTGCGGCGGGAGCAGCGCTTCCCGATGACCGAGATCCTGGCCCAGACACCCGACATCCCCGACGGCTGCCAGTGGGGGATCTTCCTGCGCAACCACGACGAGCTGACCCTGGAGATGGTCACCGACGAGGAGCGCGACTACATGTACGGGGAGTACGTCAAGGACCCCAGGATGAAGCGCAACATCGGCATCGGTCGCCGGCTGGCCCCCCTGGTCGACAACGACCGGCGTCTCGCCGAGCTCATGCACGCCATGCTCTTCTCGATGCCGGGCAGCCCGATCCTGTACTACGGGGACGAGCTGATGATGGGCGACAACATCTACCTCGGGGATCGGGACGGGGTCCGCACACCGATGCAGTGGACGCCCGACCGCAACGGCGGCTTCAGCCGAGCCGATTTCGCCCAGCTGTACCTGCCTCCCCTCATGGACCCGGTCTACGGGTACCAGGCCGTGAACATCGAGGCCGGCATGCGGAACCCGAGCTCGTTCCTGCACTGGCTCCGGCGCCTCCTCGAGGTGCGCAAGCAGCACTCGCTGTTCGGCACCGGCACCTTCGAGATCCTGCCGGCCGAGAACCCGTCGGTGCTTGCCTACGTGCGCACCCCTCGGGAAGCCCCGGACGAGACAACGGAACGCACGGGCGCAGAGACAGTTCTCTGCGTGCACAACCTCAGCCGCTTCGCCCAGCCCGCCGAGCTGGCCCTGGGGCGCTGGGAAGGGAGGATCGCCATGGAGATGCTCGGCAGGGTGCCGTTTCCGAGGGTCGGGGCCCTGCCCTACTTCGTCACCCTCGGACCCTACGGGTTCTACTGGTTCGAGCTGGTCGATCCCGGCCCCCAGGAGCAGATGTGACCAGTCCCGGGGCGACGGAGGTCGAGGTGCTGGCCGGGTACCTGGGTCCGTTCCTGGAGCGGCAGCGGTGGTTCGCCGGGAGCGAGCATGAGGTCGGGTCGCCCCAGATCGTCGAGGCGGAGGTCATGATGCCCGGCCGACCCCGTCTCACCGACCTCGTCGTCGAGGCCGGCGGCGCCTCTTACCACGTGCTGGTGGGGGTGCGCGAGGAGCAGGAGGCCCTCGGCATCCTGCGCGGCCAGGAGCACGCCATCCTCGGGCCGCTCGAGGACGACGACGGACACGCGCTCGCCTATGCCGCGCTCGCCGATCCCGAGCTCTCCCTCCAGCTGCTCGAGATCGTCTCCGCAGGCAACCAGCAGGCCACCCGCGTACGGTCCGTGGGCGCCGAGCAGTCCAACACCTCGTTGGTCTACGACGACCGGCTGATCATGAAGGTGTTCCGCCGCCTCCAGGCGGGCCACAACCCGGACGTCGAGGTCACCCTCGCCCTCGACGAGGTCGGGTTCAACCACGTCGCCGCGCCCGTGGCGGTCTGGCGCCGGGATCCGTGGGACCTGGCGCTGGTCCAGGAGTTCCTCGCGGGTGGCAGCGAGGGGTGGGCGCTCGCCCTCACATCCCTGCGCGACCTGTACGCGTCCGACCCCCCTATCGCCCCCGATGCGGCAGGTGGTGACTTCGGCGACGAAGCCCGGCGCCTCGGGGAGATGACGGCCAAGCTCCACCGGGCCCTGGCCGATGCCTTCGGACGGCACTCTGCCGAGCCGGCGGAGTGGGCGCGATCCATCCAGCAGCAGCTGGACGCCGTGCCCGCGTCCGAGGGGGTGGCCCAACGGGCCGGCGGCTCGATCCTCGACGACCTCCGGGAGGTGCGCGAGCCGGGGGTCGCCATCCGGGTCCACGGCGACTACCACCTGGGCCAGGTCATGCGGGGCGAGGTCGGGTGGTACGTGCTCGACTTCGAGGGCGAGCCGGCCCGGTCGCTGGAGGAGCGACGTCAGCTGCGCTCCCCGCTCAGGGACGTGGCCGGGATGCTGCGGTCGTTCCAGTACGCGACGGCCCTGGCCGCCGAGGAGCGCGGCCCCGCCGGACAGGCGGACGTCGCCGGGCTGGCCGTGGCGTGGGAGCAGCGCAATCGCCGGGCGTTTCTCGACGGCTACGGTTCGGTCGGGCACCTGAGCGAGCTCGTGCCGAGCGGGCCTGACTTCGAGGTGGTGCTCGCCGCCTTCGAGCTGGAGAAGGCTGCCTACGAGCTGTGCTACGAGCTCGCCTATCGGCCGGCGTGGGCGCACATCCCCCGTGAGGCGCTCCAACGGCTGCGAGGAGAAGGATGACCATGGCCAGGCAAGCGGGCGGACCGGCGGGCCGGCCCAGTGAGCTCGACCGCCTCCTCAACGGTGAGCACGCCGATCCCCACAGCATCCTCGGACCGCACGGCTCGACAATCCTGGCGCTGCGGCCGGACGCCTCGGCCGCCCGCTTGGTGCTGCACGAGGGCCGAACTGTCGACATGACGAGGCTCCGTCCGGGCGGGCTGTTCCTCGCCGATCTTCGCGACGTCGACCGCTACGTGATCGAGGCGGACTTCGAGGATGGCGCGACCGTTCGCTACGACGACCCGTACCGGTTCTGGCCGACCCTGGGCGAGGTCGATCTCCACCTGCTCGGGGAGGGGCGCCATCACCGGCTCTGGGAGGTGCTCGGCGCCCACCGCCGCGAGCATCATGGGGTCTGGGGCACGGCCTTCGCCGTATGGGCCCCTGCTGCGCGATCGGCGCGGGTGGTGGGTGACTTCAACGGCTGGGACGGTCGGGTCCACCCGATGCGCTCGCTCGGGTCATCCGGTGTCTGGGAGCTGTTCGTCCCCGGCGTCGAGGCCGGCTCACGCTACAAGTACGAGATCCTGACCGCCGATCGACAGCTGCGGCTCAAGGCCGATCCGATGGCGAGGCAGGCCGAGGTCCCCCCGGCCACGGCCAGCGTGGTTCCCGATCCGCAGCCCTATGCGTGGTCCGACGGCGACTGGATGCAGGCTCGGGCGGCCTCCGGATGGCTGGACCGGCCCCTCGCCATCTACGAGATGCATGCCGGCTCGTGGCGACGCCGGCCCGACGGAGAGCCCCTGAGCTACCTCGAGCTGGCCGCGGAGCTCCCCGGCTACCTGGTCGACATGGGCTTCACCCACGTCGAGCTCATGCCCCTGGCCGAACATCCCTTTGGAGGGTCGTGGGGCTACCAGGTCACCTCCTACTACGCACCGACCGGCCGGTACGGCACCCCGGACGGGTTCAAGGCGCTCGTCGAGGCGCTGCACCGCGCCGGAATCGGGGTGATCGTCGACTGGGTACCGGCCCACTTCCCCCGCGACGACTGGGCCCTGGCCCGCTTCGACGGCAGCGCGGTGTACGAGCACGAGGACCCTCGTCGCGGCAGCCACCCCGACTGGGGAACTCTCGTGTTCAACCTCGGGCGCAACGAGGTCCGCAACTTCCTTGTCGCCAACGCCCTGTACTGGCTCGAGGAGTTCCACATCGACGGCCTGCGGGTGGACGCCGTAGCGTCCATGCTCTACCTGGACTACTCGCGGCGAGAGGGCGAGTGGGTGCCCAACGTCTATGGGGGACGTGAGGATCTCGAGGCGGTCAGCTTCCTCAAGGAGATGAACGAGGTCGTCCACAGTGGGCACCCGGGCGTGACCACGATCGCCGAGGAGTCGACCGCGTGGCCGGGCGTGTCCCGGCCGACCTACGTGGGCGGGCTGGGCTTCGGCCTCAAGTGGAACATGGGCTGGATGCACGACACGCTCGACTACTTTGCCAAGGAGCCCGTGCACCGTCGGTATCACCACGACCAGCTGACCTTCGGCCTTGTCTACGCGTTCAGCGAGAACTTCGTCCTGCCGCTCTCTCACGACGAGGTGGTGCACGGCAAGGGCTCACTGCTCCGGAAGATGCCGGGCGACCGCTGGCAGCAGCTGGCCAATCTCCGGTCCCTGCTGGCGTGGATGTGGGCTCATCCGGGCAAACAGCTGCTGTTCATGGGGGGAGAGCTGGCCCAGGAGCGGGAGTGGTCCCACGACACCGGCCTCGACTGGCAGCTGCTGGACGATCCCGGTCACCGCGGCGTGCAGGACCTGGTCCGAGCGATGAACCGGACCTACACCGAGCTGCCCGCCCTGTGGAAGCAGGACTTCACCAGCGAGGGGTTCCGCTGGATCGACGCCAGCGACGTGGACGGCAACGTGCTGTCCTTCGTGCGTCTACCGGGTGGCGATCCCGCGAACACCAGCGCGGTCGTGTGCGTGGCCAACCTCTCCCCGGTCCCCCGCCACGGCTACCGCGTCGGCCTGCCTCTCGCTGGCGAGTGGCGTGAGGTCGTCAACACAGACGCCACCCAGTTCGGCGGTAGCGGGGTAGGCAACGGTGGAGGCGTGTTGGCCAGCGGCACCAGCTGGCACGGTCTCGACCACTCGGCGCAGCTCAACCTGCCCCCGCTCGGGGTCGTGTGGCTGTCGGCCGGTGTCAGCGAGCCGGAACGGTGAGTCGGAGCTCCTCGGCCGCCAGCTCGGGGGCGACGACGTTGATGAACACGCCCGTGCCCAGCTCGAAGCCGGCCAGGGTCGTGAGCTTGGGCCACACGTGGATATGCCAGTGATAGGTGCCGGACAGCCGGTACGGCGCCGAGTGGAAGGCGACGTTGTAGGCGACGTCGCCGAGCCGCTCCCGCAACTGGGCGACGGCGGCACGTAGCGCTTGGCCGGCGGCGGCCAGGTCAGGCGGAGAGCTGCGGTGCAGGTGCGGTCCGTGTGTCCGGGGCACGACGATCATCTCGAAGGGCACTCCGCTCCAGAACGGGCAGAACACGACGACCCGCTCATCGGCCAGCACCAACCGGTGCCGGGCCTCCTCCTCGGCGTTGAGCGCCGTGCACAGCAGGCAGTTGCCGGCGAAGCGGGCGAAGCCGGCCAGCTCGTCGACCAGCTCCCGGGGGACGAACGACATCCCGAGCAGCTGGCCGTGAGGGTGCTCGATCGAGGCTCCGGCCTCTCGGCCGGAGTTGACGATGGCCTGGCTGTAGCGGAGGCCCGGAGTGTTGGCGTGCTCTTCGATCCGATCGCGAATGGCGGCCATCACCAGGCTGGTCTGCGAGTCGTTGAGGTCGGCGAGCGCCGCGTCGTGCTCGGGCGAGAACACGAGCACCTCGTGGATCCCGCTGGCGGGCGCCTGGGTGAACGTCGGGCCCAGGTGGCTCACGACCATCGGCGCGTCGCCGTCGAAGGCGGGGTAGAGGTTCGGGACGACCCGCACCAGCCAGTTACCTGTCGAGCCGTAGGTCTCGAGGGCGGGAGGAGTCGCCTCCTCGTGCCCGGGGCAGAACGGGCACGGGCGGGAGGTGTCGGCCTCGACCGACAGGGCGCGGGGCGAGAATGCGGCCGGCCGGTCGAACCGGCCGCCGCTGATCGACACCCATCGTCCCGTCATCGGATCGAGGCGCAGCTGGCTCATGGACGCCCCGCAGAGATCACGATCTCTCACGGTAGCGCCGGGATTCGCTGTCGCGTGAGCATGAGGCGATCGCTGTGACGCGGGCCACTGTGATCGTGCTTCACGTGCTGAGCGCGGTGGTCGGGTTCGGGGCCATCTTCCTCACCGGGGTCTACGCCGGACTGGCCCGCCGGCGGGCGAGCGAGGCGGTACGTCGCTACTTCCGCTCGGGTCCGATCTGGGCGGCGCGGGGCGTGTACCTCGTACCCCTCCTGGGAGTCGTGCTCGTGGAGACCAGCCACGGGGTCGACCGCTTCGGCGAGCTCTGGGTGTGGGTCTCGGTCCTCCTGTGGGTGCTCGCCGCCGGTCTGGCCCACGCCGTGTTGTGGCCTGGCGAGCGCCGGATCCAACAGCTCGTCGCCGGGTCGCCGCTGACTGGGACCGGGGCCCGCCAGGCCGAGCTCGACCGGACGTGCCGCCGGGTGGAGCGGGCGGCCGTGGCCATCGACCTCGCCTTCGTGGCGACCCTGGCGCTGATGGTCGCCAAGCCCGGAAGCGGAGGTTGACGCAGGTAGAGCGGCGAACAGTAGGGGATGGGCAGCTTCCCTGGGCCGACCTCCCGGGCCGCCTCTGGGCTGCGAAACCCATCGGTGACCAGTCTGATCGCAGTCATCAGCGTCGCCCTCGCCGTCAGCGGTCTCGGCGCCGCCGTCCGTACCTCCGCCCATGCCGCCCAGGTGCAGGCGCTGGCGTCGGCCTCGACCTCGAGCTCGGGCGGGCGGGGCCTGCTCCCCGCCCTACCACCTCACCCCGCCCGGGCAAGCACCGCCGCCGCTCCCAAGGCGCCGTCCCCGGCCCCGGCTCCGGCTCCCGCGGTCGCGGCGGCCGCAGCTGCGGCTCCATCCGCGCCGGCGGGCCCGGTGCCCGTTGCCCAGCTGTTGCTGCCCCTGGTGGACGCCAGCCGCCAGGCGCGGTCAGGCCCGAGGGTGCTCACGACCTCGGTGTGGTATCCCGCCGCCGCGGGCTCTCCGGACAACGTGGTCGCGCCTGCGGCCTCTGGGGGACCGTTCCCCCTCGTCGTGTTCGCCCACGGCTACAACGTCACGCCGGCCGCGTACGCGGGCCTGCTGCGGTCCTGGGCCCGGGCCGGCTATGTAGTGGCCGCCCCGACCTTTCCTCTCACCAACCCAGCGGCGCCCGGAGGCCCGGACGAGGGCGACGTCGTGAACCAGCCGGCTGACGTCCGGTTCGTGATCGATCAGCTGCTGTGGGCCGACGCCAAGCCCGGTCCGCTCGGCGGGCTCATCGACCCGCACAAGATCGGCGTCGCCGGCCACTCCGACGGCGGGATCACGGCTGCGGAGGTCGCTTACAACACCTGCTGTCGCGACCCGCGCATCTCGGCCGCCATCGTGATGGCCGGCGCCGCGATCGGCGTGCCGGGGGGCTCGTACTTCCCGCCCGGCAGCGCGCCCATGCTCGCCATCCAGGGTGGCGCAGACCACTCGAACAACCCGGAGAACAGCCTGGGGCTCTACATCGGCGACGGCGGCCCCAAGTACCTCCTGGACCTCCCCGGTGCGAGCCACGAGGGCCCCTTCATGGACGGGGGCCCGGACGCCGACGTCGTCCAGGAGGCGACGGTCGACTTCTTCGGTCGTTACCTGAAGGCCGGCACGACCAGCCAGTTGCTGCACGACGCCTCGGTCCCGGGAGTCGCGTCCATCGTGGCCCCGCTCGGCCAGAGCTGACCGACCCTCCGCCTACGCTGGGGGCGATGGCCGCCTACCTCGATCACGCCGCTACCACGCCGATGCGGCCCGAGGCCGTCGCCGCCATGCTGCCCTTCCTGACCGAGCGCTTCGGCAACCCCTCGGGCGTGCACGCCGTGGCCCGCGCCGCGCGGAGCGCGATGGACGACGCCCGCGAGCGCGTCGCCGCTGACCTCGGAGCCGAGCCCGGCGAGGTGGTGTTCACAGGCAGCGGCACCGAGGCGGACAACCTGGCGCTCATCGGAGTCCAGAGCCGCCGCGGCGGCACGGTCGTCTGCACCGCCGTCGAGCACCACGCCGTGCTGGAGACCTGCCTGGCGCTCGGCGGACGGGTCGTCCCGGTCCGTCGGGACGGACAGATCGACCTGGACGCGCTCGCGGACGCCTTGGATCCCGCCGTCTCGGTCGTCTCGGTCATGCTCGCCAACAACGAGGTGGGCACGGTGCAGCCGCTCGACGAAGTTGTGTCGCTGGTGCGGGAGCGGGCGCCCGACGCCCTCGTCCACACCGACGCCGTGCAGGCCGTCCCCTGGTTGGATGTCGCATCGCTGGCGGCCGCGGCCGACCTGGTCGCCGTGAGCGCCCACAAGTTCGGGGGACCCAAGGGTGTCGGCGCCCTGGTCGTGCGTCACGGCGCGCCCCTCGGCCCGATCATCCACGGAGGCGGCCAGGAGCGCGATCGTCGCAGCGGGACCCACAACGTGGCCGGCATCGTGGCCATGGCCGCCGCCCTGCAGGTGACCGTGTCGACACGGCCCGAGGTCGTTGCGTCCGTGGGTCGGCTGCGCGACCGCCTGGCCGACGGGCTGCTGGCGGCCGTTCCGGGGGCGCTCGAGACCGGGCGGAGACAGGGCAAGGTCGCCGGCAACTGTCACCTCCGCTTCCCGGGGGTCGAGGGCGAGGCGCTCCTCGTGCTGCTCGACGAGGCGGGGGTGTTCGCGTCGGCCGGGTCGGCCTGTGCGAGCGGGGCGATGGAGCCCAGCCACGTATTGGTGGCAATGGGCCTGCGGGCAGACGAGGCCAGCTGCAGCGTTCGGCTGTCTCTCGGTGCCGGCTCGACCGACGAGGACGTGGACCTGGCCCTCGCGGTGGTCCCCAAGGCCGTCGCCGACCTGCGAGGCTGACGACCGTGCGGGTGTTGGTGGCGATGTCGGGCGGCGTCGACTCGTCGGTCGCAGCGGCGCTGCTGCTCGAGGCCGGTCACGACGTGGTGGGAGCCACGATGAAGCTCTGGGCCGGCCCGAGCGATGCGGGGTGCTGCTCGGTGGACGACGTCGAGGACGCCCGCCGTGTGGCGGACCAGGTCGGGATCGTGCATCGGGTGTTCAACTTCAGCGATGACTTCGAGGCCCGGGTGGTCGATCACTACGTGGCCGCCCACGCCGCGGGCGCCACACCCAATCCGTGTATCGAGTGCAACCGGCACCTCAAGTTCCGTCGCTTCCTCGACCGCGCCGTCAAGCTGGGATTCGACGCCGTGGCCACCGGCCACCACGCGCGCGTCGTGGCCGAGCAGGGTCGGTGGCGGCTGCGCCGCGGGGTCGACCGGGCCAAGGACCAGTCCTACGTGCTGTCGGTGCTGGGCCAGGACCAGCTGAGCCGCACCCTTCTGCCGGTCGGCCACCTGACGAAGGCCGACGTTCGGGCCCGGGCGTCCGAGCTCGGGCTGCGGACGGCGGCGAAGCCCGACAGTCAGGAGGTGTGCTTCGTCTCCGCGGGCGGCGGACGGGCAGCGTTCCTGAGCGAGCGGCTGCCGTTGCACTCGGGTCGGGTCGTCGACGCCGACTCGGGGGTGGAGGTCGGATCGGTCGACGCCGTGGAGCTGGTGACGGTGGGCCAGCGGCGGGGTCTGCGCAGCGGCACCACGGGTGGTCGGAGCCGCCGCTACGCGGTGGGCGTCGACGCAGCCACCTCGACGGTGCTCGTCGGGTCGTACGCCGACCTGCTCACGGAGCGCACCGGGCTGCGCGACATGACCTGGGTCGACCGGCCGTTGGCCTCGGGCGCCGAGGTGCTGGCGCAGGCCAGCGCCCACGGCGGGGCCACACCCGCCACCTTCGAGGGAGAGCGGCTGAGGTGGTCGGAGCCCCAGCGTCGCGTGGCTCCGGGTCAGACGGTCGCCTTCTACGAGGGTGACGCGGTGGTGGGCGCGGGAATGGCGGCGTAGCAGACGATGAGCGCCGATCAGCCCGTCGCCACGGATCCCGCCGCCCGGGTGGACGAGCTTCGGCGGCTCGTCGAGTACCACAACCGCCGCTACCACGTCCTCGACGATCCCGAGATCAGCGACGCCGACTACGACGCCCTGCTCCGGGAGCTACGGGCCCTCGAGGACGCCTATCCCGAGCTGGCCGCGACCACATCGCCGACCCGCATAGTGGGCGCACCGCCGTCGCCGCTCTTCGCGCCGGTGCGCCACCGGCTGCCCATGATGAGCCTCGACAACGCCTTCTCCTTCGAGGAGCTGGTGGCGTGGGGCAAGCGCATGGAGCGCATCATCAGCGGCGCGGTGACCTTCGCCTGCGAGCTGAAGATCGACGGTCTGGCGATCTCGATCCTGTACGAGAAGGGCCGGTACACCCGGGCGGCGACGCGAGGCGACGGCGAGACCGGCGAGGACGTCACCGCCAACGTCGCCACCGTGGGCGTGATCCCGGAGCGCCTCGATCTGGACCCCGGCAGCTGTCCGGCCGTGCTCGAGGTCAGGGGCGAGCTGTACATGCCCCTCTCCGCCTTCGACGAGCTCAACCGCCGCCAGGCCGAGTCGGGCGGGCGCCTCTTCGCCAACCCGCGCAACTCGGCGGCGGGTTCGCTACGGCAGAAAGACCCGAAGATCACGGCCAGCCGCGAGCTGTCCTTCTGGGCATACCAGCTCGGCGCGAGAGATGGAGGACCGCGGTTCACCCGTCACTCCGAGTCGCTCGATTTCCTTCGGCGGGCCGGGCTGCCGGTGAACCCGGAGGTCAAGGTGCTGGCGAACCTCGAGGAGGTCTTCGCCTTCTCCGGCGAGTGGGAGCAGCACCGCCATGATCTCGACTACGAGATCGACGGCGTGGTGGTCAAGGTCGACGAGCTCCACCACCAGCAGGAGCTGGGGTTCACTTCGCGGGCGCCGCGCTGGGCTCTCGCCTACAAGTTCCCCCCCGAGGAGCGCAGCACCAAGCTGCTGGACATCATGGTCTCGATCGGCAAGAGCGGCAAGGCAACGCCGTTCGCCAAGCTGGAGCCGGTCGTGGTCGGTGGCTCGACGGTGGGACTGGCCACGCTGCACAACGAGGACCAGGTCGCCCTCAAGGACGTGCGTCCCGGCGACACCGTGATGGTGCGCAAGGCCGGCGACGTCATCCCTGAGGTCGTCGGCCCGGTGCTCTCGTTGCGCCCGAAGGGGCTGCGGGCATGGCGCTTTCCTGACACCTGTCCGACCTGTGGCCGTCCGCTGTCACGGCTGGAGGGCGAGAGCGACACCTTCTGCACCAACGCCGAATGCCCGGCGCAGCGCGTCCAGCGCATCGCCCACTTCGCGTCCCGCTCGGGGATGGACATCGAAGGCCTGGGCGAGCAGCGAGTGTCGTTGTTCGTGGAGCTCGGCCTCCTCGAGGACGCCGGCGACATCTACTCGTTGGCCGCCGAGCCGCTCCTCGACCTGGAGGGTTTCGGTCAGCAGTCGGTCGCCAACCTCCTGGGCGCCATCGAGGAGTCGAAGCGCAGGCCCCTCGACCGGCTGCTCGTGGCCCTGAGCGTCCGCCACCTGGGCGACACCGGCTCGGTGGCCCTGGCCCGGGCGCTCGGTCATCTCGATCGCATCATGGCGGCCTCTCCCGAGGAGCTGGCCGCGGTGGACGGGGTGGGCCCCAAGATCGCGGCCAGCGTCCATCAGTTCCTGGCTCTGCCCGCCAACCGCGTCGTGATCGACAAGCTGCGCGCCGCGGGCGTGAACTTCGAGGGCCCCGCGGCGCCGTCGGTGCCCCAGAACCTCGCCGGTCATTCGGTGGTCGTGACGGGCACCCTGGAGGGTTGGTCCCGCGAGGACGCAGAGGCCGCCATCAAGGCTCGGGGCGGCAAGGCGCCCGGGAGCGTGTCCAAGCGGACCACCGCGCTGGTGCTCGGGGAGGCCCCAGGCGCGTCGAAGCTGGCCCAGGCGCGGGACCTCGGCGTCCCGATCCTCGACGAGGCGGCCTTCGCCCGACTGCTCGAAACCGGCGAGCTGCCATAGGTGGCAGTCGCCCTCGCCAGAGGGCGGTGAGGAAGCGGCAGCCCCGGCTGAGCTGCGGTCGGAGCCCGCGGTCCGAGCCCACCGGCCCTGAACCACCGGTCCGAGCCCGCCGGCCCTGAACACGACAAGTTCCCTCGTGAGCGCCTGCGGGGACCGTTCTCGTCGTGATCAGGGCCATCTACGAGCCCCAATCGCTACATGTTCGCTCGGGGCCAGGCGAGCCCAGCCGTTCTCGGCGCCCTCGAGGACCGCCGTGCGTCATCCAGGTGTCCGGCCCAGAGGGATACCCTGTCGTCGGTGTCGACGCCTCGCCTCGCCGACCGCGTGGGCCGCGTCCTCGGTGGCCGGTTCCGCCTCGTCTCGCCGATCGGTAGCGGCGCGTCGGCCCACGTGTTCCTCGCCCACGACGTGGTCCTGGGCCGGCGCGTGGCCGTGAAGGTGCTCCACCCGGCGCTGGCCGGCGACCTGCCGTTCCTTCGCCGGTTCCGAGCCGAGGCCCAAGCCGCGGCGACGCTCAACCACCCCCACATCACACAGATCTTCGACTGGGGCGAGGACGACGACGGGCCCTATCTCGTGCTCGAGTACCTGGGCGGGGGGAGTCTGCGCGACATGCTCGACGCCGGGCACCTGCTCAACCCGGCGCAGGGGGCCGCCGTCGGTGCCCAGGCCGCCGAGGCGCTCGGCTACGCCCATCGGCGAGGCCTTGTCCACCGCGACGTGAAGCCGGCCAACTTCTTGTTCGGGGAGGAGGGACGGCTCCGTATCGCTGACTTCGGTCTGGCCCGTGCACTGAGCGAGGCAGCCTGGACCGAACCCATCGGGGCGATGCTCGGCACGGCGCGGTACGCGTCCCCGGAGCAGGTCGAGGGGCACCGCGTTGACGGGCGGGCCGACGTCTACTCGCTGTCCCTCGTCCTGATCGAGGTCGTCACCGGTCAGGTCCCGTTCGCCGCTGACACCACCATCGCCACGCTCATGGCGCGCGTCGGTACTGCCGTGCGGGCGCCTGCCGCCCTCGGACCGCTGGGGCCCGTGCTCGAGCAGGCCGCCGCTCTCGATCCCGATGCGCGGATCGACGCTCGTGAGCTGGCCGCGCGGCTCGGTGAGCTCGCTTCTCAGCTGCCGCCTCCCGCTCGGCTTCCCCTCGCCCCGCCAGGCCCTGGCAGCCTCGTCCACCACGGCGACGTCGTCGGCGACACCGACCTGGGCGCGACCAATCTGGGCGCGACCAACCCGGGCGCGACCAACCCGGGCGCGACCAACCCGGGCGCGGTCCCGGTGAGCGCCCTGCCGGCCGCTCCTCCGACGAGGCCCGACGCCCGGCTCCGCCCCCGCCGGCGCCGGCTGTGGCCCGTCGCCGTTCTCGCCGTGCTGGCCGTCCTCGGCGTGGCTGCCGCGGCCCTCCTGACCACCAACGTGCTCGGTAGCGGGCCCACCAGCCACGCCGTTCCGTCCCTTACCGGGGCCGACCAGGCGACGGCGGCGCGCCTGTTGAGCAGGGCCGGGCTGCAGCCCCGGTTCACGGCGACCGCGAGCGAGGACGTGCCGGCGGGGACGGTGGTCAGCTGGGCGCCGAGCCAGGGCCGCCAGCGGCAGGGCACCGTGGTGACGGTGGTCATGTCCACCGGGCCCGCCCCCCGTGTGGTTCCCGATGTGACTGGCGCGTCCTATTCCGACGCCGCGGCCAAGCTTCAGGGCCTCCGGCTGGTGCCGGCCCGGCAGAACGCGTTTAGCGACACGGTGGCCCAGGGCAACGTGGTCTCCACCACCCCGGGACCCGGGACGTCTGTCGGCCGGGACAGCTCGGTCACCGTGGTCGTCTCGTCCGGACCCGACGTGGTCACCGTGCCCGACGTGCTGGGATCCAACGTGGCCGGAGCGACCAGGTCGCTGCAGGACGCCGGACTCAGGGTGGCGAACGTCTTCGGCTTTTCCAGCGGCCGGGTGTTCTTCGCCAGCCCCCTGCCAGGGAGTCGCGTGCACCGCGGCTCCAGTGTGAACCTCTACACCCTTTGAGCGACCCTCCGTTTGACCCCCGCCGGGTGGGCTGACAACGTGCGAGGCGTCTCTTGCAGGACCAGAGGCCGGCCCAGGAGGTCGGCCTCAGAGAAGCAGAGAGGCCGGCCTGGGAGGTCGGCCCCAGAGAAAGGGAAGGTAGCGACATGGGTGCGCTCGACGGACGGGTGGCCATCATCACGGGGGCAGGTCGGGGCATCGGACGCGAGCACTCGCTGCTGTTCGCCCAGGAAGGTGCCAAGGTCGTCGTGAACGACCTTGGTGGTGCCATCGACGGTTCGGGCGACGACCGGAGCCCGGCCCAGCAGGTGGTGGACGAGATCAAGGCGGCCGGTGGCGAGGCGGTGGCCAACACTGACAACGTGGCCGACTGGGAAGGTGGTCGTCGGCTCATCAACAACGCCGTCGAGGCCTTCGGTGACGTCAACGTGCTGATCAACAACGCCGGCATCCTCCGGGACCGGATGCTGGTGAGCATGGAGGAAGCCGAGTGGGACTCGGTCATCCACGTCCACCTGAAGGGTCACTTCGTGCCGACGCACTGGGCGGCCAACCACTGGAGGGAGCAGTCGAAGGCGGGGAAGGAGGTCGACGCCGCCATCGTCAACACCTCGTCGACGTCGGGGCTGATCGGCAACCCGGGTCAGGCCAACTACGGGGCGGCCAAGGCGGGGATCGCCGCTTTCACCGTCATCGCGGCCCAGGAGCTGCAGCGCTACGGCGTCCGGGTCAACGCCATCGCGCCGGCGGCTCGTACGCGCATGACGGAGGCGACCCCCGGTCTCAGCGACGTGGTGAAGGCCCCCACGGACACCGCCAAGTTCGACGTGTGGGACCCCGCCAACGTCTCGCCGTTGGTCGCCTACCTGGCCGCCGAGTCCTGTCCTGCGACCGGCAAGGTGTTCCTCGTTCAGGGCGGCAAGGTGCAGACGTTCCAGCCGTGGACCCTCACCGAGATGATCGACAAGAACGACCGATGGACGGTGGCCGAGCTGCAGAGCGAGATGAAGCAGCTGCTCGGCTGACCCCCCTTGGCGGCCTGAGAGCGGGTAACCAAGGGCGACTTGTTTGCCCGAGCTGATGGCCTAAGGTGTACTAGTTCGTCGTGGCTACAGGCCATTTGGGCCTCGCACCTCGAGCTGGCGACCGGATATGATTGATCGGGCCCAGGGCCCTGGGGGGTGGCGAGCTGAGGCAGTGTTCCCCAGCCGCTGCCGGTGCCGCCGCCCCCCAGGGCCCTGGGTCCTGTGCATGAGAACGACAGCGTGAGGACGACGTTGTCCTACGGTGTCGCCGTGCCTACTCGGTGATCTCCTTGATGCGCCCCGCCAGCTCGAGTGTGCCGGGGTCGGGAGGGGTCGCTTGCATGGCCATCAGCTTGGTCACGTCCCCCTCGACCTTGATCTTGCCGGCCATGAACGCCTGCATCCCGGCCTGGGGATTGCCCTCCACGAAGATGGCCTTGGCCGTGGCATAGTCGAGCGTCACCTGGAGGTCGGGGCCGTCCAGGTGCCCGAGCTCCATCTCCAGCTCTCCGGTCGTGGTGTCCACGTGGGCGTTGATCGTCCCGTCGCCGAACGGAACCTCGGTGATCACCTGGTTGAGGCGCATGACGTGCGCGGTCGAGGGGATCTTGCCGCGGTAATCCTCGCGGATGGTCCTGGCCGCCTCGACCCACTCGGGGCTGAGGAACGGGTACTTGGCCACGGTAAAGAGCTCCTTGCTGGCGGGCACTCGGGCTGTCGTCCGGGCTGGCCTCCGGGCCAGCCTGACCGGGCACGATAGCCGTGTGTGCAGCGGAGAGCCGTAGGATGGTCGTCGTGCCCTCCGTCACAGGTCGTGTCGAGCGCCTGGAGTCGCGCCAGCGCAATCCGAAGTGGAAGCACCTCCCCTTCCGCATCGAGATGTCGGAGTGCATCAACTGCGACACATGCATCCGTCACTGTCCGCCCCAGTTCGGTGCCATCTTCAACCACGGGATCGACGTGATCATCGTCCCCGAGCTGTGCTCCGGCTGTGGGAAGTGCCTCGACCCCTGCCCGGTCGACTGCATCTACGAGGACCCCGGCTGGCAGCCCGCGCCGGAGGACTGGTGGGCCGAGCCGCGTCGGGACGATCCGTACCGATGACTGCGCCGATCCTGTCCGGAGCCGAGCCCTGGTCCGCCCAGGGGGGACCCGACGGCGCCCTCGTCCTCCACGGGTTCACCGGCAACCCGCAGTCGATGCGCGGTCTGGCCGAGGCGTTGGCCGGCGCCGGTCTCGCGGTCGAGCTGCCGCTCCTTCCCGGTCACGGGACGTCGGTCGAGGACATGCTGCCCACCCGCTGGCAGGACTGGTCGACGGCTGCCGAGGACGTCTACGCCGAGCTCGCCCGCAGGAGCCGCCGAGTCGTCGTCGCCGGATTGTCGATGGGCGGCACCCTCGCCGTCTGGCTGGCGAGACGCCACCCCGGGATTGCCGGCGTGATCGTCGTCAACCCGTTCATCGAGCCTCCCGCCGAGAGCTTCCGCGAGATGCTGCGCGGCGCGCTCGACGCCGGTACCGAGACGATGTCGGGCATCGGCTCCGACATCGCTCTCGAGGGTGTCCAGGAGCTCGCGTATCCCAGCTCGCCCATCGCCTCGATGCTCTCCATGATGGAGGCGAGCGACTCCATCGCCGCGGACCTGGGCAGCGTCCGCTGCCCGGTGCTGCTGCTCTCCAGTCGTGAGGACCACGTCGTGCCCTCGGCGTCCGGCGATGTGCTCGCCGCGGGCGTCAGCGGCCCGATCGAGCGGATCTGGCTCGAGCGCAGCTACCACGTGGCGACCCTCGACCACGACTGCGGCTTGATCGAGGCATGTGCCGTCGAGTTCGCGGCCAAGGTCACGGCGCAGGCCCCTTCCACAGCCGGCCCGGAAGACCGGGCCACTGGCGCGAACTAGATCAAAAGGGTCTTGCGACCGCTGGCGCTTCGTGGTCTGCTGTCGCACGGGACAAAGGGGGGGAATCATGCGGTTCATGCAGATCATCGAGATGCGGACCAGCCGGCGGGACGAGGTCCAAGTCCTGCTCGATGAGTGGAGGACGACCACTGCAGGCCGGCGAACCGCTCAGCGCGCCGTCACGGGTCGGGACCGGGGGCGGGAGCGGGAGGATGTCTACATCACGGTGGTCGAGTTCCCGTCCTACGAGGCCGCCATGGCGAACTCCGAGCTGCCCGAGACCCGGGAGCTGGCCGAGCGGCTGGCCAAGCTCTGCGACGAGCCGCCGAGCTTCCGCAACCTCGACATCATCCGTCAGGACGACCTCTAGAAGCTCGGGGCCAGCTCCCGAATCCCGGCTGGGCGTCCTCGCGGCTGCCCTACGATGCCTTCATGGCTGGACGTATCTCCCGAGCCGACGTAGTCCACGTTGCCACGCTGGCCCGTCTGGAGCTGAGCAGCGAGGAGCTGGATCGCTACGTCGACCAGCTCGGCGCTGTGCTGGACCACGCAGAAGACGTCGCCGCCCTCGACACCAGCGGGGTGCCGCCGACGGCCCACCCCTTGCCGATGGAGAACGTGCTGCGCGAGGACGTGGCCCGGCCCAGCCTCGACCGCGACGAGGTCCTGCGCGAGGCGCCCGACAGCGACGGCACCCGCTTCCGCGTACCCCGCATCCTTGGTGAGGAGCCGTGAGGGGCGACGCGGTGCTCGCCGTTGCCGACGCCGTGCGCGGCGGCGAGCGCTCGGCCCGGGAGCTGACCGACGAGCGCCTCGCCGCCATCGTCGCCGCGGAACCCGAGGTGCACGCCTTCAACCTCGTCATGGACGAGGCCGCCCGGGCAGAGGCGGACGAGGTCGACCGCCGGGTGGCCGCAGGCGAGGACGTGGGTCCGCTGGCCGGGGTGCCCGTCGCCCTCAAGGACAACATCTGCACGAGGGGCGTGCCCACCACGTGCTCGTCCCGGATCCTCGAGGGGTGGCGGCCGCCGTACGACGCCACGGTGGTCAACCGGCTGCGATCGGCGGGCGCCGTGATCGTGGGCAAGACGAACCTGGACGAGTTCGCCATGGGGTCCTCGACCGAGAACTCGGCCTTCGGCCCCACCCGCAACCCTCACGATCACCGCCGGGTGCCCGGGGGATCGAGCGGGGGGAGCGCGGCGGCGGTCGCGGCTGGCTTCGCCCCACTGGCCCTAGGGTCCGACACAGGCGGGTCGATCCGTCAGCCGGCCGCCCTGTGCGGCGTGGTGGGGGTCAAGCCGACGTACGGTGTCGTCTCCCGCTACGGGCTGGTGGCCTTCGCCAGCTCCCTCGACCAGATCGGGCCCCTGGCGGGCAGCGTCGCCGACGCCGCCCTCCTGTTGGAGGTCGTCGCCGGGCACGACGCCGAGGACTCGACCTCGTTGGCAGAGCCCGCCCCGGCGGTGACGTCGGTCCTCGACGAGGGTGTCGACGGCATGCGCGTGGGCGTCGTAACCGAACTGATGGATGGCGTCGCGCCGGACGTGGCCGCCCGGGTCCGCCAAGCGGCCGACGCCCTCTCCGGCGCCGGCGCCCGGGTGGACGACGCCTCGGTCCCCGCCGCGGTCCACGGCCTGTCCGCCTACTACCTCATCGCCCCCGCCGAGGCCTCCTCGAACCTGGCCCGCTACGACGGCGTCCGCTACGGGCTCCGGGTCGAGGCCCCGGACATCACGGCCATGTACACCGCCACCCGCTCGGCCGGCTTCGGGTCCGAGGTGAAGCGACGGATCATGCTCGGGACCTACGCCCTGTCGGCGGGCTACTACGACGCCTACTACGGCCAGGCCCAACGGGTGCGGACGCTCATCATCCGGTCGTTCGACGCCGCCTACGCCCGCTTCGACGCCCTCCTCGCCCCGACGACGCCGACCACCGCCTTCGCCCTCGGGGCCAAGACCGCCGATCCGCTCGCCATGTACCTCAACGACGTGTGCACCGTCCCCTCGAGCCTCGCCGGTCACCCGGCCATGAGCGTGCCCTACGGCTCGGGTGACGACGGGATGCCGGTAGGCGTGCAGGTGCTGGCGCCGGCGCGCGGGGAGACCGTGATGTTCCGGGTGGGGTCGGCGCTGGAGGCGACGGCGCCCGAGGCCGGCCCGGGAGGGCTCGACGCGGCTCGCTCGCGTCGGGAGGTGGTGCAATGAGCTGGGACTGGGAGATCGTCGTTGGCCTCGAGGTGCACTGCGAGCTGTCTACGGCCACGAAGCTGTTCTGCTCGTGCCGCAACGCCTTCGGCGACGAGCCCAACACCAACGTGTGCCCGGTGTGCCTCGGCCTCCCGGGCTCGTTGCCGGTGCTCAACGCCGGTGCCGTGGAGCTGGCCATGCGGGTCGGCGACGCCTTGCACTGCGAGATCCGCCCGTCGATCTTCCACCGCAAGAACTACTTCTATCCGGACATGCCGAAGGACTACCAGATCAGCCAGTACGACCAGCCCATCAACGTCGCCGGCTGGCTGGTGCTGGGCGACGGGGCGCGCGTCGGGATCGAACGGGCGCACCTCGAGGAGGACACCGGTAAGACCACCCACGTCGGTCGGGGTGGGCGCATCCACGAGGCCACCGAGTCGCTGGTGGATTACAACCGAGCCAGCGTGCCCCTGCTCGAGATCGTGAGCGCTCCCGACATCCGCTCGGCCGATCAGGCTCGCGTCTATGTCGGTGAGCTGCGCGGCATCCTCATGGCCACCGGCGCATCCGACGCCCGCATGGAGGAGGGCTCGCTCAGGGTCGACGCCAACGTCTCCGTTCGACCGGCCGGGAGCACCGAGCTGGGGACCAGGGCCGAGATCAAGAACATGAACTCGCTACGCTCGCTCGGACGAGCCATCGAGCACGAGGCCGAACGTCAGGTGGCGCTGCTCGAGGCGGGCGAGGCCGTCGTGCAGGAGACCCGGCACTGGAACGAGGCGGAAGGGCGAACAAGCTCGTTGCGGTCCAAGGAGGAGGCCTACGACTACCGCTATTTCCCGGAGCCGGACCTGTTGCCGCTGGCGCCCGACTACGGCTGGGTCTCTCGGGTGCACGCCACTGCGGCCACGCTGCCGGCCGAGCGGCGGGCGCAGCTGACGGCGGCGGTGGCTGCCGACGACAGAGCGGCTGCCGGCGACAGAGCGGACGGCGAGGTGCCGGCGGGGTTGGTGGCAACCCTCGTCGAGCTCGATCTCGACGGCCTGGTGCTGGGCGCCATCGACGCCGGCGCCGAGCCCAGGCTCGCCGTCAACAGGGCCGCCAACGAGGCCGCGGCTCGCCCCGATGCGGCCCGCAAGCTCGATCCGGGCGCCTTCGCCGCGGTGTTGGCCATGGAGACCAGCGGGCAGCTGAGCGCCACCCAGGCCAAGACCGTCCTCGGCGTGATGCTGGAGGAGGGCGGAGATCCGGCCGACATCGTCCGGGCCCGTGGGTTCGAAGGGCTATCGGAAGAGGCGCTGGCGGAGGTGGTCGACTCCGTTGTGGCCGCCAACCCGGAAGAGTGGCAGCGCTACCGGGACGGGGACCCCAAGGTGTCGCAGTTCCTCGTGGGTCAGGTGATGCGGGAGACGAGGGGCAAGGCCAACGGCAAGGCGGTCATGGCTCTGCTGGCGGCGCGCAGGCGCTGAGCGCTACCTGACGAGGGGCGGGTAGTAGTTCTCGGCCCCGATGGCCTTGATGTCCTCGATCCAGCAGCTGTCGTAGACGCCGTTGGGGCCCTGATTGCCCGGGCTCACCAGGTTCCAGGCCTCACGCCGGTAGGTCCAGTTGTCAGGCTGGAGGCGGTGGGCCGCCTTGAAGTGCGGGATGGCGGCCTCCGATCGGCCCTGGCGGTGCAGGTGCTGGCCCAGCTCGAACTCCGCCGCCGCCCTGGCCTCGTGCATGCCGCGGGGGGCGGAGCGGCGGACGACCTCGTCGGGGCTCAGCGCCCAGGGGCTGTCGGCGCCCCGATTCACCCAGTCGGTCAGCGCCGCCCGATAGGCGGCGGGGTCGCTCTTGATCTTCCGAGCCTCGGCCAGCATCTCGGCCATCTCGGGCGGCAGGCTGTCGATGTCGAGCTTGCTGAAGATGTCCGTGGCAGGCGATCGACCCGGGAAGGCGGGCTCGACCGGCCTGACCAGGACGCCCTCCTCGTCGATCCATGCACCGTTGGGCACGTTGACGACACCCAGCAGCTCGTCGAGGACGTGGGCGGGATCGAGCAGCGAAGGGTGCTCGGGGTGGGCGGCCTCGATCCAGGGCCGGGCGGCGTCAGGTCCGCCTGTGTCGAGGGCGACGGTGACGATCTCCAGACCCTTCGGGTGTAGCTCCTGGCGGACCTCCTGCCACACGGGCAGGTCGAAGCGGCAGCCTCACCAGGACGCCCAGGCGACGAGGAGGACCTTCTGCCCCCTGAGGCTGGACAGGGCGACCTCGTGACCGTCCAGGTCGGGGAGGGTGATCTCCGGCACCCGGGCGGTCGTGAGCGCCCGGCCGGTGACACCCGACTCTGGCCCCATTGCCCACAGCGAGGCTTCGTCGTCGTGGACGAGCGGCATGGCCAGGCGCTCGGCGAGCACGCCGACGTCCACCCGGCCGTGGCCCATGTCGGCGTGCGGGGGGAGGGGGACGCACACCTCGGCCTTGCATGCGCCCTGGGGCTTGATGGCCCATCCTGTCCGCTTCTCCAGATCGGTGGCGTCGACGCTCAGCTCGGTGAGGATCACTTGCGAGACGCTACTTGCCCGTCAGGCCGTAGGCTCGGGTGGATGCCCGGGACATCGAAGCCAGGAGACATGTCTGCGAACCCCATGAAGCCGCGCAGCGGCGACGTGACCGACGGCTTCCAGCGGGCGCCGGCGCGGGCGATGCTGCGGGCGATCGGCATGACCGACGAGGACTGGAGCAAGCCCCAGGTCGGGGTGGCGTCCTCCTGGAACGAGGTCACTCCCTGCAACCTCACGCTCGACCGGCTGGCCCGACGGGCCAAGGATGGCGTGCGGGCAGCCGGCGGTTTTCCCATCGAGTTCGCGACCATCGCGGTGTCGGACGGCATCTCGATGGGCCACGAGGGAATGCGAGCATCACTCGTGAGCCGCGAGGTGATCGCCGACTCGGTGGAGACCATGATGCACGCCGAGCGGTTCGATGCCCTGGTGTCTCTGGCCGGCTGCGACAAGTCGCTGCCGGGAATGCTCATGGCCGCCGGCCGGCTCAACCTGTCGACAGTGTTCCTGTACGGCGGCACGATCCTGCCCGGCCAGCTGCAGGGTCGGGCCCTCGACATCGTGAGCGTCTTCGAGGCCGTCGGCGCGCACGCCGCCGGCGCTCTGAGTGCCGAGGAGCTCGGCCTCATCGAGCGCACGGCGTGTCCCACCGCCGGAAGCTGCGCCGGCATGTTCACCGCCAACACCATGGCGTCGGTGGCCGAGGCGCTGGGCATGGCCCTGCCGGGCGGGGCGTCGGTCCCGGCTGTGGACCGCCGGCGCGATGACCTCGCCTTCGAGAGCGGCCGGGCCGTCGTGCGCCTGCTGGAGGCGGGGATCCGTCCCAGGCAGATCATGACCCGGGCGGCCTTCGAGAACGCCATCGCCGTGGTCATGGCCTTGGGCGGCTCTACGAACGCGGTCCTGCACCTCCTGGCCATCGCCCACGAGACCGACGTCGAGCTCGGTCTCGACGACTTCGACCGGATCGGCCGCCGGGTACCGCACCTGGCCGACACCAAGCCCCACGGCCGCTACCACATGACCGACATCGACCGCGTCGGCGGGCTTCCCGTCGTGCTCGCCGAGCTGCTCGACGCCGGACTCATCGACGGCGACTGCCTGACCGTGACCGGCCGCACCATGGCCGAGAACCTGGCCGAGATCTCGCCGCCCGCACCCGACGGGGATGTCGTCCATCGCTTGGACGACCCGATCCACGCCGACGGGGGCATCGCCACGATGTCCGGGTCGCTCGCTCCCGCCGGGGCCGTGGTGAAGGTGGCCGGCATCGACCAGGTGCGCTTCGACGGTCCCGCCCGTGTCTTCGACGGCGAGGACGGCGCCATGGAGGCCATCCTCGCCGGCGCCATCCAACAGGGCACCGTGGTCGTGATCCGCTACGAGGGCCCGAAGGGGGGGCCGGGGATGCGGGAGATGCTGGCCGTGACGGGTGCCATGAAGGGCGCGGGCCGGGGCGCCGATTGCGCCCTGTTGACCGACGGTCGGTTCTCGGGAGGAACGCACGGCTTCTGCATCGGCCACATCGCACCCGAGGCGGTCGACGGAGGGCCGATCGCCCTCGTCGCCGACGGGGACCGCATCGTGGTGGACGTCGCCGCCCGGACCGTCGATCTGCTGGTAGATCCGGCCGAGCTCCAGCGCCGCCGGTCGGACTGGAAGCTGCCGGAGCCCCGGTACACACGGGGCGTGCTCGCAAAATACGCCCGCCTGGCGACGGGCGCCGAGCTGGGGGCGGTGACCGAGCCCTGACCGGACCGGGCGGCCCGGTTGTCACGGTCGTGGGCCCGGCCGCCCTACACTTGGAGGAGCGAGGAAGTCAGTCGGACTTGCTCAAGGTCAGAGAAGAGAGAGCGTTGGCTACAGGCACAGTGAAGTTCTTCAATGCTGAGAAGGGCTTCGGATTTATCTCCCGTGAGCAGGGTGACGACGTCTTCGTCCACTACTCCAACATCCAGGGCAGCGGCTATCGGTCGCTGGAGACGGGCCAGGTCGTCGAGTTCGACGTGGGTCCGGGCCGTAAGGGGGAGGAAGCCCAGAACGTCCGTCTCGTCTGATACGGCGATCGGCGTCCTGGGGCGCCGCCGGCGAGTCTCGTCGGCGGCGCCGCCACCTCCCAGAAGGGACAGCAGATGAGCGCGCAGCGAACCAGCTTCGGCAAGCTCGAGCGCGACCGCAACAAGAAGGCCCGAGCGGCCGCCAAGCGGGAGCGCCGGCAAGGGCGTGCGTCGGAGACCGACGCCGCACCGGAGGGTTCCGGGTCGACGGCCACCGGCTCCGACTCGGACCGTGCGGACTCCACCGAGGTCCTCGAGCATCTTGCCGCCATCCACGAGCGCTTCGAGGACGGCGCCATCAGCTACGAGGAGCTCGAGGAGCGAAAGGCCGAGCTGCTCGCCCGCCTCGAGATCGACTGAACCCGAGATCGACCGATTGAGCGCCGCGCCGGCCGTCTATCGCCTGCGGGCCCGCAACACGGCGCCTGAGTCAGAGAATCGCATCCACGACGACGCCGTCGCCCGTCGCTACGGCTTCGGCGGCGGGCTCGTGCCCGGCGTCACGGTCTACGCCTACCTCACCCACCCGGTCGTCGAGGCCTGGGGCCCGGCGTGGCTCGAGCGGGGGACGATGGACGTGCGCTTCGTCGCGCCCGTCTACGACGGCGACGAGGTGGTGGTGGGCCCGGCCCGGGAGCCGGACGGCCCGGCTGTCGAGCTGGGGGTCACCAACGGCGAGGGTCGGCTGTGCGCCACGGCCAGCGCCGGGCTTCCGGGAGCACCGTCAGAGATCCCTGACCCGCGTGACTGGGCGGTCGTGCCACTCCCCGCGCCAGACGAGCGCCGTCCGGCGGCGCGCGACGCGATCCGGAGCGTTGCGACGCTGGGCGCGCTGGGGACGACATTTCGGGCCGATGCAGGGGCGGCCTACGTGGAGGCCGTCGGAGACGATCTGGCCGTGTACAGGGGCACGAACGCGGTCGCCCATCCGGGCTGGCTGCTCTCGCTGGCCAACTACGTGCTGGCGTCGAACGTGGCCCTCGGGCCGTGGATCCACACTGCCAGCGAGGTGCGACACCTCGGCCTGGTGACCGACGGTGACCGGGTCTCCGTCCGGGCCCGGGTGGTCGACCTCTCGGAAGCTCGCGGTCATGAGCTCGTGCATCTCGACGTCATCATGGTGGTGGGCGACCGAGCCGTTCTGCGGGTCCGGCACTCGGCCATCTACCGGCTCCGCCCGCCGGCGGAGGCGAGCACGTAGCGACGCGGGTTGCGGACCCCCGGGTCCCGTGCGACACTCGTGTCGATGCCCGCCCGCGACACCCTCGTAGTCATCACCTAGCGCACGCCGACCTCACGCGTGCGCTTTCGGCCTCCCGCAAGGGAGGCCCTTTCATTTGTCGACGAAGTTCACTGGAGCCACCCGGATGAAGCTGACCGGGGCGCAAGCCCTCATCAAGAGCCTGGAGATGGAGCAGGTGGAGGTCATGTTCGGCCTCCCTGGGGGCGCCATCCTGCCCGTCTACGACCCCATCATCGAGTCGACGATCCGTCACATCCTGGTCCGTCACGAGCAGGGCGCCGGGCACATGGCCGAGGGCTATGCCCACGCCACCGGGCGGCCTGGTGTCGCCATGGTCACGAGCGGTCCGGCGGCCACCAACATCGTCACCCCCCTCTGCGACGCCTACATGGACTCGATCCCGCTCGTGTGTGTGACCGGCCAGGTGGCGCGCTCGGCCATCGGCACGGATGCCTTCCAGGAGTGCGACACCACCGGCATCACCATGGCCGTGACCAAGCACAACTGGCTCGTGACGAACGCCCAGGACATTCCCCAGGTGGTCGCCGAGGCCTTCCACGTCGCCACGACCGGCCGTCCCGGGCCCGTCCTCATCGACCTGCCCAAGGACGTGTCGAACGCGACCATGGACTGGTACTGGCCCGACGGCGTGGACCTGCCCGGCTACAAGCCGACGACGCGCGGCCACCCCCGCATGATCAGGGAGGCGGCCCGGCTGATCGCCTCCGCCCGGCGGCCCGTCATCTACGCCGGAGGCGGCATCCTCAAGGCCAGAGCGGCCGATGCCCTGCGAGCCCTGGTCGATCTCACCGGGATCCCGGTGGTCACGACCCTTATGGCACGCGGCGCGTTTCCTGACGACCACCCCCTGTGCCTCGGCATGCCGGGCATGCACGGCAACTACACCGCCGTGACCGCCATGCAGAAGGCCGACCTCCTCGTCGCCCTCGGGAGCCGCTTCGACGACCGGGTCACCGGCAAGGTGTCGGCCTTCGCCCCCGACGCCAAAGTCGTCCACGTCGACATCGATCCCGCCGAGCTGGGCAAGGTGCGCCGACCCGATGTCCCGATCGTCGGCGACTGCCGCCTGGTCATCGAGGAGCTCGTCGCCGCCGTTCGTCAGCAGACGACGCCCGAGCCGGTGCCCGATCGCGGCCCGTGGATCGACCAGATCCGCCGGTGGCAGCGGCAGTACCCGCTCGCCTACGACCGCAATCCGCCCGACGGCGTGCTCAAGCCGCAGTTCGTCGTCGAGTCCCTCCGCGACGCCACGCCGGACGACACGATCGTCGTCGCCGGGGTCGGACAGCACCAGATGTGGACCTCGCAGTACTGGCGCTTCAACCACCCGTACACGTGGGTCAACTCCGGTGGCCTGGGCACGATGGGCTTCGCCGTGCCGGCCGCCATCGGGGCAAAGGTTGGTCGGCCCGACCGTACGGTGTGGGCGGTCGACGGCGACGGCTGCTTCCAGATGACGGCCCAGGAGCTGGTGACGGCCTCCGCCGAGCGCATACCGGTCAAGGTCGCCATCCTCAACAACGCCTACCTGGGCATGGTGCGCCAGTGGCAGGAGATGTTCTACGACGAGCGCTACTCCGAGGTCTACCTGTCGCCCGACCTGCCGGACTACGTGAAGTGGGCCGACGCCATGGGCTGCGTCGGCCTCAGAGTGGAGTCCCCCGAGGAGGTGGGTCCGGCGATCGACAAGGCCAACGAGATCGACGACCGCCCGGTGGTGATCGACTTTCGTACCGACTCGTCGGAGAAGGTCTTTCCGATGGTGCCGGCGGGCGGCTCCAACGACGACATCGTCGTCGACCCTGCACACGGAGAAGGAGGACGGTGATGGCGCCCACCAGAGGGAACAAGCCGAGGCACCACATCCTGTCGGTCACGGTCGAGAACCGGGCCGGTGTCCTGGCTCGTGTCGCCGGCCTGTTCTCCCGGCGGGGCTACAACATCTACTCGCTGGCCGTGGCACCCACCGACGACGAGCGCTTCAGCCGCATCACCATCGTCGTGGACGTCGAGTCCTCCCCGTTGGAGCAGGTCACCAAGCAGCTGTTCAAGCTCATCAACGTGGTGAAGATCTCGGAGCTGGACCCGGCCGAGGCGACCGAGCGCGAGCTCGTGCTGGCCACCGTGCGGGCCGAGCCCAAGAGCCGTGGCGAGGTCATCGAGCTCGTCCAGGTCTTCGAGGGCCGGATCGTCGACGTCGGCTACGACCAGCTCACGGTGATGCTGGCCGGAGCGCCCTCGAAGCTCGACGACTTCGAGGACCTCATGCGGTCGTACGGCATCGTCGAGCTCCAGCGGACCGGTCGGGTCGCCCTCCCCAAGCTCGAGCGCCAGGCCCCGCGTCTGCGCAGCGTGAGCGGGGCCGTGGGCTGAGAGGAAGAATGGAGACATGGCCACGCTCTATTACGAGAAGGACGCCGATCCCGCGCTGCTCGCCGGCAGGAGGGTCGCCGTCATCGGCTACGGATCCCAGGGTCATGCCCACACGCTGAACCTGCGGGACTCCGGTGTGGACGTGCGGGTGGGCTTGCGCCCCGGCTCGTCCTCGTGGGCCAAGGCCGAGGAGGCCGGCTTGAGGGTGGTGGCCATCGACCAGGCGGCGAAAGAAGCCGACCTGGTCATGGTCCTCCTGCCCGATACCGAGCAGGCCGCGGTCTACGAGGCCGCCATCGGACCGAACCTCGACGACGGCGACGCCCTCTTCTTCGCCCACGGGTTCAACATCCACTTCGACCAGATCACCCCACCCCCGGGCGTTGACGTCGGCATGGTCGCGCCAAAGGGTCCAGGACATCTCCTCCGCCGCACCTTCACCGAAGGCGGAGGGGTGCCCTCGCTGGTGGCCGTGTCACAGGACGCGTCGGGCAAGGCCCGCCAGCTCGCGCTGTCCTATGCGCACGCCCTGGGGGCGACGAGGGCCGGGGTCCTCGAGACGACATTCGAGGAGGAGACCGAGACCGACTTGTTCGGCGAGCAGGTGGTGCTCTGTGGCGGGCTCACGGCGCTGGTCACCGCCGGGTTCGAGACCCTGGTGGCCGCCGGCTACCAACCCGAGTCCGCCTACTTCGAGTGCCTGCACGAGCTCAAGCTGATCGTCGATCTGATGTACGAGCAGGGAATCTCGGGGATGCGATTCTCCATCTCCGACACCGCCGAGTACGGGGACATGACGCGTGGTCCGCGGATCATCGACGAATCGGTGCGGGCGGAGATGGGGCGCATCCTGGAGGAGATCCGCGACGGTCGCTTCGCCGCCGAGTGGGTGGCGGAGAACAGAGCCGGACGGCCGCGCTTCAACCAGCTGCGGGCCGAGGGAGCGGCGCATCCCATCGAGAAGGTGGGCGCAGAGCTGCGGGCCATGATGCCGTTCGTGGGGGCTGGCCGGGCCCGGCCCCAGGACGTCTCCGGCGGCTGACAGGCCGGCGCGCCCGGCGGCGGGCCGGAGCGGTACGGTCGGCGACCGATGACTGTCGCCCTGCCCGTCGACGCCTCGGTCGTCGGGGGGCTGCGACGGGCCCGGCGCCGGCGTCGCCTGGCCGACGTCGACCTCTTCGAGGCGCTCTATCAGGCCTACCTGGCCGCCTTGGCCGTGGGCATCATCGTCGCCCTCGGCTCCGGTGTGACCGGTGACGCCCGGCTCGGCCCCTCGGCGTTGGCTCAGGTCAGGACGCACGGGGCCGCAGCGATCGGACTGGCTGTCGCCGTGGTCATCGCCGTCGCCCTCCGATCGGGGGGCCGGGGCGGGCCGCTGGCCGTGGAAGGCCCCGACGTGACCCACGTCCTCCTCTCCCCGGTGGACCGGCGCGCCGCGCTCGCCGGACCGGCCATCCAACAGCTTCGCTTCGGCGCCTTCGCCGGCGGCACGGCGGGGGCGGTGGTCGGGTTGATCGCCTACCGCCGGCTGCCGGGCACGCCGGGGGCGTGGGTCCTCTGGGGCGCCCTGGTGGGTGGCCTGGCCGCCGACGCCGCGCTCGGAGCCGCCATGGCGGCGTCGGGTCGGCGCCTCTCGCGCCATGCCGCCAACGGGCTGGCGCTGGTCGTGCTGGCGTGGTCGGCGGCCGACCTGGCCCTCGGGGTGACCTCGTCGCCGTTCACCCTGCTCGGCCGCCTTTCGCTCTGGGCGCTCGGGTTCGACTGGACGGGACTGGGCGGGGCGGTCGTCGCCTTGGCCCTTGCCGGCGTGGGCCTGGCCCTGGTGGGGGGGCTGTCGCTCGAGGCGGCAGAACGGCGCAGCCGGTTGGTCGGCCAGCTCCGCTTCGCCGCCACGGTTCGCGATCTGCGCGCCGTCATGCTCCTGCGCCGGCAGCTGGCACAGGAGCGACCCCGCACCCACCCCTGGGTGCGGCTGGCGACCCGGTCCGCCTCTGGCGTCCGCCTGGCGGTGTGGACGAGGGGCTGGCGCGGGTTGCTCCGATGGCCGGCCCGCCGCGTGGTTCGCATGGTGGTCCTGGGCGCGGCAGCGGGGCTGAGCCTGCGGGGCGTCTGGTCCGGCACGGCCCCTCTCGTCGTCGTGGCCGGCCTGGCCCTCTGGCTGGCGGCGCTGGAGGCCGTCGAGCCCCTGGCGCAGGAGGTCGACACTGCCGACCGTCGGGATTCGTACCCACGCGCCGAGGGGTGGATCGAGCTCCGTCATCTGGCCGTACCGTTCGTCGTCATGGCGGCAGTGGCGGTCGTCGGCATTGGCGCCGCTCTTCCGCTGGGTCAGATCGGGCTGGTGCTGGGCGTGGGCGGCTCGACCCTCCTGCCTGCGGTCACCTGTGCCCTCGCCGGGGCGGCGGTGAGCGTCGTGCGCGCCCCTCCGCTGGCCGACGTGGGCAACAACCTCATGCCAGAGCTGACCGGTCTGCGGGCCCTGGTCCGGGAGCTGCTGCCGCCCGTTCTCGCCACCGCCGGGTTGCTGCCTGTGCTCGCCGCCCGCGCGGTAGCTGCCCATCACTACTCGGCGACCGCGGCGGCGGCCAACGTCGCCGTGCTGCTGCTCATCATCCCGGTCGTCGTCGGCGCCTGGCTCCATACCAGGGGTCAGGTGGCGGCGGTCTCGGGCCTCGGCGGGGAGCGGACGTGACCCGCGTGCTGGTCACCGACGGCCTGGGCAAGGACTACGACGAGACCGTCGCCCTGGACGATCTCAGCGTCCGGGTCGAGGCGGGCGAGCGGGTGATCGTGGTGGGCCCGAACGGGTCGGGAAAGACGACGCTGCTGCGGGTGACGGCGGGTCTGCTCGAGCCGAGCCACGGCCGGGTGGAGGTCGTCGGCGCCCCCGCCGGCTCGCTGCCGGCGCGCGCCGCCACGTCGTACGTGCCTGATGCACCGGTGCTGTACGACGACCTGAGCGTGGCCGAGCACCTGGAGTACGTGGGCCGCCTGCACGGCACAGACGACTGGGACGAGTGGGGCCAGGAGCTGGTCGTGCGCCTGGGCCTGGAGGAGCGGGTGGACGACCTGCCCGCCCGCTTCAGCCGGGGCCTGCGCCAGAAGACGTCCATCGCCCTCGGCCTGGTCCGCCCCTTCTCGCTGCTGCTGGTGGACGAGCCCTTCGTCGGACTCGACGCCGGCGGACGTCAGGCTCTGCTCGAGCTGCTGGACGAATCGGCCCGAGCCGGCGCCGCCGTCGTCGTGGCGACTCACCAGCTCGAGTACGTGGACCAGGCCAACCGCTGCCTCGGCCTGCGGGACGGCCGGCTCGTCTATGACGGGCCGGCCACGCCCGGACGGGTCGAGCGCCTCGTGAGCTGAGGTGAGCCGACGGGGGGGCGGTCGGTACCGTCCTCGCTGACCTGTTCTCAGGGGCAGCGGTAGTCGGCGTCGAAGCCGCCCGACTCGAACTGGGTCAGGATGACGGGACCGCCGGAGAAGCTCTGGGTCGGGCGGCAGGCCGACCGGGCCTGCGCCAGGGATCTGGCCCCCGGCACCCAGTCGGGGTGCAGCGGCGAGAAGTAGGCGCGGCTCGTCGAGGCGTCGAGGCCGGTGATGTGTCGCCACTGGTACGCCGTGGAGTAGAAGCCGATGTGATCGAGGCGCACGCCTTCGGCCCGAAGCCCGTCCACGAAGCCCGCTACAGCCGACACGTTCAGCGCCACGAAGGCCGGGGTGCCGGTCGTCGCCCAGCGCGAGTCCGTCTCCACATCGAGCCACCAGGGAGCGCGGACGGGGTCGGCGACCGGCACGTGGCGCCGCTCGACTGCGGCGATCCATCGAGCCAGACGCAGGGAGCCGGCGGCTCGGATGTAGCCGTAGTCGTAGGCGCAGCCGCTGCTCCAGGTGCCGATGCAATGCTGCGGGTAGCCGGTCGCCCCGGGCCAACTGGTGGCGCCGGGGCCGGGATCGCCGGCGGTGAGGTAGTACGACACCGGCGGCTGGGTCGACAGCCCGGCGGCGCCGCCGGCCCAGGACAGCTCGCCGGCCTGGCCGTGCCATGGGCCGAGGCACGGGTTCGGTGCAGCCAGGCCACCGTTCACGCCCACGATGGCGAAGGGCGGGTTCGCCGGGTAGTGCGGTCCGCTGCTGCTGCACTGGGGAAACGAGATGTCGTAGCCGACCGGGGTGGTTGTCGCCCCGGCTGGCGCGGCCCCGAAGACCAGGAGGGCTCCGACCACGACCCCCGCCAGGACGCGGAGCCCCCAAGGTCGATTGTGGCTGGACGAAGTTCCCACGGGCTCCCCCAGAAGGTCGAGGACCTCCGCCCAGCAGGGGAGGATACCGCTCAGGAGCGGCCGGGCCGGTCCTCAGGCGGCCAGGGTCGTGACGAGGTGGTCGACGCACGCCGTGAGCGCAGCGACGTCCTCGGGATCGATGGCGGGGAAGAGGGCGATGCGGAGCTGGTTGCGCCCGAGTTTTCGATAGGGCTCGGTGTCGACGATCCCGTTGGCCCGCAGCGCCGCCGCGACCCAGGCGGCGTCGACGGCGTCATCGAGGTCGATCGTGCCGACGACATGGCTCCGCTCGCTCGGCTTGGCGACGAATGGCCTGGTGTACTCCGTGGCCTCGGCCCAGCCGTAGAGGACCTCCGCCGAGCGGTCGCACCGGGAGGCCGCCCACTCCAGGCCGCCGTTGGCGAGGATCCACTCGAGCTGCTCGACGAAGAGGAACAGCGTCGCCAGCGCCGGAGTGTTGTAGGTCTGGTCCTTGTCCGAGTTCTCGATGGCGGTCGTGAGGTCGAGCGACGCCGGCACCCAGCGTCCGCCGCGGGCGATGCGGTCGACCCGCTCGAGCGCAGAGGGAGAGAGCACGGCCGCCCAGAGGCCACCGTCGGAGGCGAAGCACTTCTGGGGCGCGAAGTAGTAGGCGTCGACCTCGGTCGGGTCCATCCGCAGCCCCCCGGCGGCCGAGGTGCCGTCGACCAACACGAGGCCGTCCGCACCGTCGGGCCGCCGCACCTCGAGGGCGACGCCCGTCGAGGTCTCGTTGTGGGTGAGCGCGTACGCGTCCACGTCGGGTCGCGGCACGGCGAGGGGGTGGGTGCCCACCGGCGACTCGATGACCTCGGGCTGGTCGAGGTGGGGCGCAGCCGTGGTCACGGCGGCGAACTTGGAGGAGAACTCACCGAACGACAGGTGCTGGCCGTGCCGCTCGATCAGGCAGAAGCTGGCGATGTCCCAGAAGCACGTGGTGCCTCCGTTCCCCAGCACCACCCGGTAGTCGTCGGGCAGGCCGAACAGCTCCCGGATGCCGGCCCGCAGCTGGCCCACGACCGAGCGCACCCCGGGCTGGCGGTGACTGGTGCCCAGGTACCGGGGCGCGGCTTCCGCCAGGGCGACCACAGCCTCCTGGCGCACCTTCGACGGCCCGGAGCCGAAGCGCCCGTCCGAGGGCAGGAGATGGCCCGGTATGCGGACCTCGGCCGGCGGTCTATTGGATCTGCGATCGGCTGGCACTGTGCAAGCATGGCACCATGACCGCTTCGCTCGACACTTCGAGCAGTCGGGAGACAACCGGCACCCGCGCCCCCTCGGTATCCCGGCGCGTCGGCGCCGTGGCCGAGTCCGCCACCCTGGCGATCGACGCCAAGGCCAAGGCGCTCCGGGCCAGCGGGGAAGACGTCGTCGGATTCGGGGCTGGGGAACCCGACTTCCCCACTCCCGAGCCCATCGTCGAGGCTGCCGTCGCCGCCTGCCGGGATCCGCGCAACCACCGCTACACCCCGACAGCCGGCCTGTCCGAGCTGCGGGAGGCGATCGTCACCAAGACCGCCCGCGATTCGGGCCTCGCCGTCGAGGCAACCCAGGTCCTGGTGACCAACGGGGCCAAGCACGCCGTGTTCCAGGCTTTCGCCACGCTGCTCGACCCCGGCGACGAGGTCCTCGTCATGGCTCCCTACTGGACGACGTACCCGGAGGCGATTGCTCTGGCCGGGGGCGTCCCGGTCGTCGTGCACGCCGACGAGTCGACCGGCTTCCGGGTGAGCGTGGACCAGCTGGAGGCGGCCTGCACGCCACGCACCAAGGTGGTGCTGTTCGTCTCACCGTCCAACCCGACCGGCGCCGTCTATCCCGCCCACGAGATCGAGGCCATCGGCGGATGGGCGGCTGAGCGCGGGCTGTGGGTGGTGACCGACGAGATCTACGAGCACCTCGTCTACGGCGGGCGGACGCACCACTCGCTGCCCGTCCTCGTGCCCGACGCCGCCGAGCGCTGTGTGGTGGTCAACGGGGTGGCGAAGACCTACGCCATGACCGGTTGGCGGGTCGGCTGGCTGATCGGTCCCACCGAGGTGGTCCGGGCGGCGACCAACCTCCAGTCGCATTCCACCTCCAACGTGGCTGACGTCTGCCAGCGGGCGGCCCTCGCCGCCGTGTCCGGCGACCTCTCGGCCATGAGCGCCATGCGCCAGGTGTTCGACCGACGCCGACGCCTCCTGCACGCCGCGCTGAACGAGATCCCGGGGGTGTCCTGCCTGGAGCCGGAGGGCGCCTTCTACGCCTTCCCGTCGGTGGCCGGCCTCCTGGGGCGTTCCATCAGGGGCCACCGACCGATGTCGTCACTCGAGCTGGCCGCCGTCCTGCTCGACGAGGCCCGCGTCGCGGTGGTTCCGGGGGAGGCGTTCGGCTCCCCGGGTTACGCCCGGCTCTCCTATGCGCTCGCTGAAGACCAGCTGGTCGAAGGTGTTCGGAGGCTGGCCGAGGTGTTGGGCGAGTCGGCGCCGTGAGCCGAATCCTCGTCACCGAGCCCATCGCCGACGGGGGCGTCGAGTTGCTGCGGTCCGCCGGGAACGAGGTCGACCTTCACCTAGGCTTGTCGCCCGCCGAGCTTCGGCAGGCGCTGGTCGGGGCCCACGCCCTCATCGTCCGCTCGGCCACCACGGTGGACGCCGACGCGCTCACGGCCGGCTCAGATCTCGTGGTCGTGGGCCGGGCCGGCATTGGCGTCGACAACGTCGACGTGGCCACCGCCACCCGCCGCGGCGTGATGGTGGTGAACGCCCCGCAGTCCAACATCCTGTCGGCCGCGGAGCACACCATGGCCCTCCTGCTGGCCCAGGCCCGCAATCTCCCTCAGGCCCACGCGGCCCTTGTCGCCGGGAAATGGGAGCGCTCACGCTGGGAGGGTGTCGAGCTGCACGGCAAGACACTCGGCATCGTCGGCCTCGGGCGCGTCGGGGCGCTGGTGGCCCAGCGGGCCCACTCGTTCGGGATGCGCCTGTGCGCGTACGACCCGTTCGTGTCCACGGAGCGGGCCCGCCAGATGGGCGTGACGATGACATCGCTCGAGGACCTGATGGCCCAGGCCGATTTCGTCACCGTGCACCTGCCGAAGGCGCCCGAGACACTCGGGCTGATCGGCAAGGACCTCCTGGCCGTGGCCAAGCCCGGATTGCGGATCATCAACACCGCCCGGGGAGGCATCGTGGACGAGGACGCGCTGGCCGAAGCCGTTCGCTCGGGCCGGCTGGCCGGCGCTGGCATCGACGTGTTCGCCACCGAGCCGACCACCTCGTCGCCGCTGTTCGAGCTGGACACTGTCGTGGTGACCCCGCACCTGGCGGCAAGCACGCGGGAGGCTCAGGACAAGGCGGGGGTCACCATTGCCGAGCAGGTGCTGCTCGCTCTCGCCGGCGACTTCGTGCCGCTGGCGGTGAACGTCGGCGCCGGGGAGGCCTCCGAGACGGTGCGGCCCTTCCTGCCGCTGGCCGAGCGCCTGGGACGCATCTTCGCCTCGCTCAACGACGGTCTGCCTGACCGGCTCGACATCGAGTACCAGGGCGCCCTGGCCGGCTACGACACCCGGATCCTCACCCTGTCGATCCTCAAGGGGCTCTTCGCGGCTGGCACCGAGGAGCCGGTGTCCTACGTCAACGCCCCGCAGCTGGCCGAGGAGCGCGGCCTGGAGGTGAGGGAGTCAACGACGACGTCGGCGCGTGATTTCGTCAACCTGGTCACCTTGCGTGGTCCCGAGCATGCCGTGGCCGGGACCCTGGCAGGAGTGCGGGCGGAGCCTCGCATCGTCATGGTCGACGATCACACCGTCGAGGTCCCACCGGCCCGACACATGCTCGTGGTCCGCAACGACGACCGGCCCGGGATGATCGGCGTGGTGGGCCTGGCCCTGGGCGAGGCGGAGGTGAGCATCTCCAGCATGGCCGTCGGCCCCTCGGCCCACGCCAGCACCGCGCTCATGGTGCTGTCGACCGATCGACCGACGCCGGGCGACGTGCTCGGGCGCCTGGCTCGAGCGGACGGCATCCTCGACGTGCACAGCGTCACGTCGGGCTGATCTGGCGGCAGCTTCGTCGCGCCCCGGCGGCTTTCGTCCCCGGCGACGGGAGCCTGTGTCTCGCGGGCGGCCGTACCTGCGCTTCTAGTGCTTGGAGCGCTGGAGGCCGTCGAGCTCGGCGCCCTCGGCGGTGGCATAGCAGCGGTCGGGGATCGTGCGGTCGTAGACCGCCATCCCTGGCAGGTGGAAGCGTCCGCTCGAGAGCTTGGCCTTGATCGGGTGGGACGCGGGACAGACACGACCGTCCGGCTCGACCCAGCGCTCGTCGGCCTGTACCCGAGGGGGCACGGGCGGCCATTCCTCGGGCGCCTGCGGGCTGTACCGGGCGCCGTTGGCGCCCGGCCCGGGCCGGCGCACGCGAAGCGCTACAGCCACCGTGAGCCCGGCGAGCAGACCCAGGAGCACAACCATCCGCACCCATCGCCGCACCATCAGCCTGTCCCTCCTGCTCGATGCGCACCCAATCGTCTTGACGCCCCGCGCCTGGTTTGCGACGATCTTTCCATCATGAACAAGGTTCTATCCGCCACGAGCCTCCTCCTTACCTGACGGCGAGCGCCGCCAGCGCTCGCCCACGCCTCCTGCGCCTTCGGGCCCAGGGGGTTTTTTATTGCATCCGCGCCGACAACACACGACTTTCGGGACAAATCCGAGGCCGGCCCCCGGAGGCCGGCCCTCGAGTGAGGAAAAGCGATGGCCGAGCAGCTGATCATCTTCGACACGACCCTGCGAGACGGGGAGCAGTCGCCGGGCATCTCGCTCGACGTGGGCGAGAAGCTAGAGATCGCCGAGCAGCTGGCGCGTCTCGGGGTGGACTACATCGAGGCCGGCTTCCCTGTGGCCAGCGACGGTGACTTCGAGGCCGTCCAGACCATCGCCCGCACCGTGCGAGGCCCGGCGATCGCCGGGCTCTCGCGGACCCACCGGAGCGACGTCGACCGCTGCTGGTCAGCCGTCCGCGACGCCGACCGCGCCCGCATCCACATCTTCATCTCCACCAGCCCGTCGCACATGGAGCACATGCTACGGATGACGCCCGAGCAGGTGGTGGCCGAGACGAGGGCAGGCGTGAGCCGCGCTCGCGAGCAAACCGACGACGTCGAGTTCAGCCCCCAGGACGCCACCCGTACGCCGCTCGACTTCATGATGGAGGTCCTCCGGGCGGCGGTGGAGGCCGGGGCGACGACGCTCAACATCCCCGACACGGTCGGCTACGGCATCCCGTGGGACTTCGGCGCCCTCATCCAGCACGTACGCAAGGAGGTGGCGGGGGACTACGTGCTGTCGACCCACTGCCACAACGACCTGGGCATGGCCGTGGCCAACAGCCTGGCGGGCGTCCAGGCGGGCGCCCGCCAGGTCGAGGTGTGCGTGAACGGGCTCGGCGAGCGAGCGGGGAACGCCGCTCTCGAGGAGGTGGTGATGGCCCTCAAGATCCGGCCCGATCAGTTCCCCGGGCTGGAGACGGCTGCCCGCACCGAGGAGCTGGCCCGAGCCTCCCGTCTGGTGAGCCGGCTCACGGGTTATCCGGTCCAGTACAACAAGGCCGTCGTAGGCCGCAACGCCTTCGCCCACGAGTCGGGCATCCACCAGCACGGCGTGCTGGCCGAGCGCAGCACCTACGAGATCATCGACGCCTCGACCGTGGGCCAGCAGGGCCGCCAGATCGTCCTCGGCAAGCACTCGGGGCGCCACGCCTTCTCGGAGACGCTGGCCCAGATGGGACTGTCGGTCCAGGGCGACGCGCTCAACACCGCCTTCAGCCGGTTCAAGGAGCTGGCCGACCGCAAGGTCCAGATCACCGAGGCGGACCTCGAGGCCATCGTGGTCGAGGAGCTCGGCGCCAGCATGGAGGAGGCGTTCGCGCTCGAGTCCCTGGAGGTGTCGGGCGGCACCGTCGGAGTGCCCCACGCGCGCGTGATCGTCAGCCGGGCGGGGACCAAGTCCGAGGCGTCGGCCGAGGGCGACGGCATGATCGACGCCGCCTGCCAGGCGATCCGGATGGCCACCGGGATCGAGGCCACCATGACCGGGTTCAACGTGTCATCGGTGACCGGTGGCATCGATGCCCTCGGTGACGTGGTCGTCCAGCTCGAGGCCCGGGGCGCACGGGTCTCCGGGCACGGGGTGTCGACCGACGTGGTGGAGGCGTCGGCCCGCGCCTACCTGAACGCCGTCAACCGGCTGATCCGCCTGCGGGCGCGCAACCAGGTGCGCTCGTCGGAGGTGGGCCCCTGAACCGGGTTGCGCTCACCGAAGGCCGACTGACCGCACGGTTCCGCCCCCGTCGTCACGATGCGTCGGGGCCGGAGCCCTCTCGCCCTGTCGACCGTGGGCCCGGTCGGGCCGACCGTCTCAGACGGTCATGACCTCCGTCTGCTCGGCCTCGCCGTGGTCGGGCTCCTCGTCGTCCCAGTCCTCGCGCTGGATGTCGACGTCGCCAGACATCTCGTCCATGCCGATGGGGCCCTTCGACTTCCCGGCGAGGAACTGCCGGATGATCGAGTTCTTGCTGTTCTTCATCTCGTCCTTGCTACCGAACTTCACCAGCTCGGAGCGGAACAGCACGCCCATGTACTCGGCCGTGCGCATCATCGAGGGGATGTTGTGCGAGATGATGAAGAAGGTGGACCCGGTCTCGCGCTGGGCGTTCTTCACCAGCTCGTCGAGGTAGGCCACCCGCACGGGGTCGAGGCCGGAGTCAGGCTCGTCGAAGAAGATGATGTCGGGGTCCATGACCATGGCCCGTGCCAGGCCGGCCCGCTTCTTCATTCCTCCCGAGACCTCGCCGGGCAGCTTCTTCAAGTGGTCCAGGAGGCCGACGAGCTCGGCGTTCGACATGACCTTCTCGCGGATCTCGCCCTCGCCCTTCTTGGTGTGCTCGCGCAGCGGGAAGGCGATGTTGTCGTAGATGTTCATGGACCCGAACAGGGCACCGTCCTGGAACAGGACGCCCATCTTCCTCCGGATCCGGTACAGGTCGCGGTCCCGCATCCCGACGATCTGCTCGCCCTCCACCCAGATCTCGCCCGCCTCGGGCCGGAGGAGCCCGATGATGTTCTTGAGCATCACGGACTTTCCTGTCCCCGAAGGCCCCATGATCGCCGTGATCCGACCCTTGGGGACGTCGAACGAGATGTCCTGCAGGACGGTGTGCGCGGCGAACGACTTGGTGACTCCACGCAGCGAGATGACGGCTTCCTCGGCCATCGGCCTTCCCTCGGTTCGACGCTCGGGTACTTGGTAGTTCGGCACCGGGCGGCTGGACCCCTACCCCGTGGCCGGTCTGGTCTCGCCAGCGACCGCCGGGGGCCGGCCGCTCCGGCCGGCTGAGGCCCTCCGCTGCCGGGACTCCCAGGGTAGCGGCTCGCCCGACCTGATCGTGACAAACGCCACATCGGCCCCGAACCGGGTCTCGAGCACTCGGAAGCCCCGCTCAGGGAGGTGTCCGACGTCACGCCGCCGAATACAGAGGCTACCTTGACCCCAGTGGGATTGGGATCTTCCGGGCATAGGGCACAAAGCGCACCGAGGGTGTACCGGCGGTCCGGGCCGACCGCCTGGGAGAGCAGGCGAAGTCGATACCGGCTGGCCGGATACCCGAAATGACGGCGCGGGCCCGTGGAGGGACTGGTCGATGGCAGTAGTGATACCGGGCAACCGGAAGGTCAACCGGCTCCTCGAGGAGACGGGAGGCATGTTCGCGCTCGCTCTCGAGTCGGTGCGGCTGATCCGACGCCGGCCCTTCCCCATGCAGGAGTTCCTCGACCAGTGCTGGTTCCTGGCCAAGGTCTGCACGCTGCCGGTCATCCTCATCTCGATCCCCTTCGGCATCGTCATCGCCCTCGAGGTGGGCGGGTTCCTCCAGCAGATCGGGGCCCAGTCCCAGCTCGGCGCGGCCATGGTCCTGGCCGTCATCCGTGAGCAGTCGCCCGTGGCGACGGCCCTCATCATCGCCGGCGCCGGCGGCTCAGCGATGACCGCCGACCTGGGCTCACGGCGGATCCGCGACGAGATCTCGGCCATGGAGGTCATGGGGGTCAACCCGATCCATCGCCTGGTCCTGCCGCGGATCCTCGCCGCCACGGTCATCGCCCTCCTGCTCGAGGCGGTCACCGCCATCGCCGGCATCGGCGGCGGCCTGTTCTTCGGAGTCCAGGTCCTCCACGTCACCAGCAGCAGCTTCTTCAGCGGCTTCAACGAGCTGAGCCAGCTCGCGGACCTGCAGACCGCGGTGGTGAAGGTGATCGCCTTCGGCTTCATCTCCGCCATGGTCGCCTGCTACAAGGGCATGACGGTGAAGGGTGGCGCCAAGGGCGTGGGCGACGCCGTGAACCAGGCGGTCGTGATCACGTTCATCCTGCTGTTCTTCGTGAACTTCGTGGGCACGGTCATCTACTTCAACTTCGTTCCCCAGAAGGGCATCTGACGTGGCCACCCCCGTCATCGACCGCGTCGTCCGTCCGGCGAGCCGACCGCTCCGCAGTGCCGGCACGCTCGCCGAGGGCCTGTTCGACCAGCTGGCGTTCTACGCTCGGGTGCTCCGGGGCCTGCCCGAGGCGGCGCGCCACCGGAACGAGATCGTGTCGCTCGTGTCCGACGTGGCGATCGGCGCGGGAGCCCTCGTCGTGGGTGGCGGCATGTTCTTCGTCGTGTTCGCCAACACCTTCTTCACCGGCACCGAGGTCGGCCTGGAGGGGTTCAAGGGGCTCCAGCAGGTCGGGGCCCAAGCCTTCACGGGCATCATCTCCTCGCTGGCCAACACCCGGGAGATCACGCCGCTCGTGGCCGGCATCGCCATGGCCGCCCAGGTCGGCGCGGGGTATACCGCGTCGCTCGGCGCCATGCGCGTATCCGAGGAGATCGACGCCCTGGAGGTGATGGGCGTCGACAGCTTCGTGTACCTGGTGGGAACGCGACTGTGGGCGGCCCTGATCGCCCTGATCCCGATCTACCTGGCGGCGCTCTTCGCCAGCTACCTGGCTAGCCAGCTCATCGTCACCAAGTTCTTCACGCTGTCCGGTGGCGTCTACCAGCACTACTTCAACCTGTTCCTCCCACCCCAGGACCTGTTCTTCTCGTTCATCAAGGCGTTCTTCTTCGTGGTGGCGGTGGTGCTCATCCACTGCTACTACGGCTACTACGCGACGGGAGGACCGGCGGGCGTCGGTGTGGCCGCCGGCAAGGCCATCCGCTCGTCGATCATCGTCATCGTGCTGCTCAACCTGCTCGGCTCGCTCGTCTTCTTCGGCGGTCAGGGCACGGCGAGGATCGTCGGATGAGTAGCATCACGCGACCGCGCCGCGTCGTGGTCGCGCTCGGGGTGACCGTGCTCGCCCTGGCCGTGGTGTACCGGGCGGTGGGCGGGGCCTACGACTTCTTCTCGAGCGCCTATCCGCTCAGCGCCACCTTCTCCCACCTGGGCCAGAACGTGCACCCCGGCTCGGAGGTGGACTACCGAGGGGTGCAGGTGGGCAAGATCAAGGACTGGTCCCTCGTCGATCGCCAGGTGAAGGTGCGCTTCTCGATCAACCCCGGCTTCAAGGTCCCTTCCGATGCCATGGCCACCCTCGAGCCCCAGAGCGTGTTCGGCAGCGAGATCATGAACCTCGACTTCCCCAAGGGCCAGACCGGGCCCTTCCTGGGCTCGGGGGGCCAGGTCACCCACACCGCCACCACCGATCAAGTCCAGGACTTCATCAACTCGACGGTGCCGCTGTTCAACGCCATCAGCCCCGGCGACGTGCAGACCATCATCTCCGAGCTGACAATTGCCTCGGAGAACCTGGGCCAGACCATCGCCCAGAGCATCGACACCGGCACCCGCCTGGCCGACCTGTTCTCCACCACCCTCAACGCCCAGGTCAACGCCCTGGACGCCTTCAGCCGCTTCCAGGCCGCCTTCACCCCCACGGCGTCGAACCTGAACGCCATCGCCGCCAACAACAACGTGGGCCTGCCGGTGTTCAACAACGCCGAGGCCACCTACCAGGCCTTCCTCACCACCTTGAAGCCCCTGGCCGACAACCTGGCCCAGCTGCTGTCCACCTACCGCCCCGACATCAACATCCTCCTCGGCCAGGGCGACAACGTGATGCGGGTGCTGCTGGCCCGCCAGTCCGACATCTCCGACCTCATCCACGGGCTGTACCGCTACACGCTCAAGTTCGCCAAGGGCGCCAGCTCCGAGCAGCTCGCTGACGGAAGCCGGTTCGCCTACTTCAAGCTCTTCACCAACTTCAGCGACATCGACAAGCTGGTCTGCGGGCTCGTGGCCCCTGCGGGCGCGCCATCCCAGCTCCAGAACCAGCTCCAGCCCCTCCAGGCAGCCCTCGGTCCCCAGTTCGACTGCTCGTCCGCGGCCTCAGCGGGTGCGGGATCGGCCGGGCCGCCGACGTCGGCGCAGGACGTCGCCGGGAAGATGGCCACCTCGGCCCTGTCCGGCCTGGCCCAGCCCCAGGTGCCCCAGCGGGCCAACGTGGGCAGCGTCATCAACGGGGTGATCGGGCGATGAGGCTCAAGCTGCGGGGATCCCTGGCCAGCGTCACGATCAAGGTCGGCCTGTTCGCCGTCATCTGCATCGTCCTCCTCGCCATCCTGGCCAAGGAGGTCGGCAACCTCAGCTTCTTCACCCACCGGGTCAGCTACAAGGCCGACATGCCCGATGTCACCGGGCTGTTCCCCACCGACGACGTCAAGGTGGCCGGCGTCAAGGTCGGCCAGGTGAGCAAGGTCACCACCGACCAGGGCCACGCCGTGGTGACCTTCAACGTCGACAAGACCGTGCCCCTGCGGTCGAGCACCCAGGTCGGCCTCCGCTACCGCAACGTGCTCGGCGAGAAGTACCTCTACCTCTATCCGGGTTCTAGCGGTCGCGTCATGTCGTCCGGCACGACGATCCCTATGAACCAGGCGGTCTCCGACGCCGACATCGACGCCTTCCTCAACGCCCTCGGGCCGTTCATCAAGGCCATCAACCCCCAGGAGGGCAACCTGTTCGTGCAGGCCATGGTCAGCGCCCTGGAGGGGAACCAGAACCAGGTGAGCCAGCTGCTCGGCAACACGGCCACGGTCTCCGACACCCTTGGCAACCTCAACCAGCAGGTGGGCGGGGTGATCGACAACTTCAACACGGTGCTCACCGCGCTGGCCCGGCGAAGCGGCGACCTCGACGCCCTCGTCAACAACCTCAACGCGGTTTCCCAGAGCCTGGTGGCCCGCAACAACGACCTCGACACCGCCGTGGTCGAGTTCTCCCAGCTGGCCGCCCAGTTCAAGGACCTGCTCTCCACCAACCGCGGCAACATCGACCAGGCCGTCAACAACCTTCAGGGCATCGCCGACGTCTTGTCACAGCATCACGCCGACCTCGAGAAAGATCTGGCCACCCTTCCCCAGGGCCTGCAGGGCTACTCGAACATCGCCTCCTACGGCCAGTGGTTCGCCGTGCGCGTCCTCTACGGCTGTCTCGCCAACGAGGGCGGCCCCGGGACACCTTCGGACTGCTCCTTCGAGAACCCCGCGAACATGAACCCGTCGCAGCCCAACTCAGGGTCGCCGCTTCCCTCGTCTCCAAGCGGCTCGGGCGGGGCGCCGGCCACGCCGGCGGGAAGCGCGCCGGCCGGACAGGGACCGAGCGTGTCGAACGTCACCGGCTTCGCCGCCTCCGGGAGGGCGGGCTGATGGCCTTCGTCAAGGACCCGTTCTGGCGCAAGCTCAACTTCTCCGGGCCCAACCTGCGCCGGCGCGGCCCCAAGTCTTTCACCGAGCGCAACCCGAAGGTCATCGGCGCCATCGCCATCCTGTTCATCCTGGCCGTGACCGTCGGCGCCATCGGCCTCAACTCCGACATCGTGAAGAACCGCTACCCGGTCAGCGCCCGCTTCGCCGACACCGCCGGCATGCAGTCAGGAGACAGCGTCCTCCTGGCCGGGGTCGTCGTCGGTCAGGTGGACTCGGTCAAGCTCAACGGCAAGGCGGCCGACGTGGGGATGCAGATCGACCACGGCGTGCAGATCCCGACGGACTCCTCGGCCGACGTCTACGTAGAGACGCTGCTCGGCAAGAAGGACGTTCGCATCAATCCCGGCCATGACTTCACCCATCTAATGGCGGGCGGTGGCGTGATCACCAAGACGACGACCCCCACCGAGCTGCTCGACCTGCAGAACGCGTCGGCGCCCGTCCTCGAGCAGAGCGACGCAACGTCGCTCAACAAGCTGATCCAGGACCTGGCTGGGGTCACCCAGGGCAAGAAGGACGAGGTCGCCACGATCGCCAACGGCCTCAACCGCTTCCTCGGCACGGTCAACCAGCGCTCGGGCACCGTGAGCAGCCTCATCGACTCGGCCAAGACGGTGACCGGCACCCTCGCCAACCGCGACCAGCAGCTGGTCTCGATCGTCGACAACCTGGGCATCGTCGTCAACGGCCTGGCCCAGCGCAGGGGCGCCCTGTCCAACCTCCTGACCCAGAGCGAGCAGATGGCGGTGCAGACCTCGGCACTCGTCGGGGCCAACCGGGGCAAGCTCGACTCGATCCTGGCCGAGCTCCACACCGATCTCGGCATCGTCGGCCGCCACCAGAACGATCTCGCCCAGGCCGTGGCCGACCTCGGCGACACGGTGCAGGCCTACAGCTCGATCGGCTACTCCGGGTCCAACAGCGCCCCCAACCCGAACTGGGCCAACATCTTCACCCAGCTGCCCGGGCCCGCCGGGACGGACGCCGTCTTCGGCTCCTGCGGGGACTTCGACCAGGCCCTGACGGTCATCCTCGGGCCCGACCCGGCCGAGCACCCCAATCACTCGTTCCAGTGCACGCCCCAGCCGGCCACCGGCCCGGTGCCCTCCGGCGGCCCGTTCCCGTCGTCCTCGCCGTCGCCCGCTCCCTCGGCTCCGCCGTCGGCAATCCCCGCCGCGGGCGGCTCGTCCACCAGCGGTCCGGGCGCCAACGCCCAGTCCCTGCGGGACATCGTCGGCCCCCTGCTGGGAGGTCACTGATGCGACCACGCTGGCTCTCGGTGCGCCGCGGGCTTCCTCGCCGACCGCTCCGGCGCGGCGCGGCGCTGGCCGTCCTAGGCGTGCTCGCCGTGGTGGCCAGCGCCTGCTCGTCGGGGGGAACCTCCAGCTACGTCGTCAAGGCCGACTTCGCCAACGGCGTCGACCTGTATCCCAGCTCCCCCGTGACCGTGCTCGGTGTGAACGTGGGCACGGTGTCCACGGTCCAGAACCAGGCCGACCACGTGCTGGTGACCATGAGGGTCAACAACAAGTACCGGATCCCGTCCGGCGCCATCGCCGCCATCGTCGGTCAGTCGCTGCTCGGTGAGCGCTACGTCCAGTTCTCTCCCTCGTACACGGGCGGTCCCCAGCTGACCGACGGCTCCCTCGTCCCGCTGTCCCGGACGACCGTCCCCGTCTCCAGCGACGAGGTGCTGGCCGGCCTGAAGAAGTTCCTGGGCGCCATCAACCCCAACGGCGCGGCGGACCTGGTGACGAACCTGGCCCAGGTGCTCGGTGGCAACGGCGCGCAGCTCAACGACCTGATCCACAACGCCGCCGGCACTCTCCAGCTGCTCGCCGACAAGGGCAACGATCTGGGCCAGCTGAACGGCTCCCTGGCCCAGCTGACGGGGGCCCTCGACACCAGGACCCAGACCATCACCCAGCTGATCCACGACTACAACACGGTGTCGGCCGTCCTCATCCAGAACGGCGGTCAGACACTGGGCGACACGATCACCCAGCTCAACAACGCCAGCGCCCAGGTCGCCGACCTGCTCTCGCCCAACCTGGCCGGCCTCCACGACGACATCGGCGTCCTTACGACCGCGGGACGCTCCCTCGACCGCAACCTTGCGTCACTCGACCAGGCCAACGCGGCGTCCGTCAGGCTCTTCGCCGCCGCCCACCGCGCGTACGACCCCCAGGGCAACTGGCTGCGGCTCAACATCCAGACTGACCCCAACACCACCTCGTCCCTGATCGAGGCCCGCATGCGGGACCGCCTCTCCGGGGTCTGCCGGCGGCTGGAGGCCAAGGGAATGAAGAACCCGACCCTGGACAATTGCAGCCAGGTCGGCACCCACTACTTCGATCCCATCCTCAACGCCGTGCCCTGCATCCTGAACCAGCAGTCGGGTCCCGGCTGCTCGCCGGCGGCACTGTTCGGTGCCGGCGTCAACGCCATCCCGGGGCTAACCCCCGCTCAGCGGTCCCAGGCCTCGCAGGGGCCCGCCCCCGCTCCTGCGCCCCCGACCCCGGGTGCCAGCCCCGCCGCGCCATCTTCGCCCTCGCTCACCGTGCCCCCGCTGCTCCCGCCCATGCCCAGTCGTCAGAGCGCGCCCAACAGCAGCGGCGGCCTCCTGGGAGGACTGTGACGACGGGCCGCATTGCCGCCGCGCTGCGCGGAAGGGGGCGCCGAGTGACGGCGGGCGTCGCCGTCCTGGGCCTGGCCGCCGGGCTCAGCAGCTGCGCGGGCGGCGGCTCGGACATGGTGTTGGCCAGCGCGACCTTTCCCGACATCGAGGCCACCACCAGCGGCACACCGGTCGAGATGGCCGACGTGATCATCGGCCATGTCACATCCACCACGGTGCAGGGTGGTCAGGCTCGCCTCGGGATCGCGGTCAATCGATCGGCAAAGGTTCCTGCCGACGTCACCGCCCAGGTCACCCAGGACTCGCTGCTCGGCCAGAACATCGTCCAGCTGGTGCCCAACACCAAGGACCGCAACGCACCGCTGCTGGCCGACGGAGCCACGATCACCAAGACCCAGGACGTGCCGGGCCTCGAGCAGCTGATCAAGTCCGGGACCGATGTGTTCGCCGGCCTGTCCGCCAACCAGCTGGCCACGCTGATGCACGAAGGAGCGGTGGGCTTCGGAGGCCAGGGACCGACCCTGCACCGGCTCATCGACGACCTCGACAACGTCACCACCGGCTACGCCGGCCAGACCCAGACCATCCAGACCCTGGTGAACAACCTCGACCAGTTCAGCTCCACCGCCGCCCCCGCCGCCCAGTCTCAGGTCCAGGCCATCGCCAACCTGGCCCAGACGAGCCATGTCCTCAACGACCAGGCCAACCGGTTCGCCGACCTGCTGTCCTCGCTGAGCAACCTGTCGGAGCAGAGCCTCAGCATCCTCAACACCTATCTGCCCCAGATCGGCCGGCAGTTCAGCGCGCTGCGCTCGGTCACCCAGGCCGTGGCCGATCGCCAGTCCGACCTCGGCAACCTGCTCCTCTACGCCTCGCAGCACAACGTCAACGTCTCCGGAGGCATCAAGAACAAGTTCGGCCAGGTGCTCAACGACCTGATCGTGTGCGGCATCCCCGGTGGGGGCGAGCAGCCGAACGATCCGGCGTCCTCCTGTCACAATGTCCCAGGGCCTCCGCAGTCATGATCCCTCGCCGCGTCCTGCTCAATCTCGCTGCCTTCCTCTCGGTCAGCCTGGGGCTCACCGCGTACGGCGTCTTCACCCTCCTGCGCAACCCGTTCGCGGCCAGGACCTCGGTGAAGACCGTGCTGCCGGACACCGCCGGGCTGATCAAGGGGCTGACCGCGACCAGCAACGGGGTCACGGTGGGCACCGTGAACTCGGTGAAGCTCAACCCCGGCAATCGGTCGGTGACGGTGACCGTCTCTCTGGACCCGGGCAAGACCCTGCCCGGCGACGTGTCGGCCAGCGTCATTCGGGCCAATCCGCTGGGCGAGCAGTCGGTCGACTTCGCCCCCCAGCACGGGGGCACCGCCGCTCCGCTGCCCAACGGGGCGACGGTGCCCGTAGCGGCGGTCGGCACGCCCCCCAACGTGGGTGATGTCATCAACATCGCCGACACGCTGTTCAACGCCATCCCCAAGCAGGACCTGACCACCGCGGTCCACGAGCTGGCCGTGACCTTGGCGGGCCGGGGCCAGGACCTCCGCAGCATCACCCAGACCAACTTGGCCTTCTCCCAGGAGTTCCTCAACTACCAGGCCCAGTTCCAGGCTCTGCTGGCGAACTCGCCCCCCATCCTCAACGCCGTGGGCAACGACGGGCCCGAGCTCCAACAGGCCATCGCCAACACCGTCGTGCTGAGCAAGGTCCTGGCCGACCACCGGTTCGACACCGTCCACCTCTTTGCCAACGGCATCCGCCTGGGCCAGACCCTGGGCGGCCTCATCGCCAACAACGAGCCCAACCTGGCCTGCCTGCTCCACGACTTCGGCCGGATCACGGCCAACACCGCCGAGCCCGCCAACCTGAGCAACCTCGACACGGCGCTGGCCACCAACCAGGAGTTCTTCGGCCCCGTCGACGCACTGTCGCCGCTCGGGACCACCAAGGGTCTCTACCCGGGCGACCCCGATCACCCGCAGAACTGGCTGCGGACCTATCTCATCCTGCCACCGGCCCAGCCTCCGGCCGTCTCCTACAACCCCCACCACGAGCTCCCGCCGACCAAGCCGGGGGCGGGCTGTCAGACCGAGTTCGGCGCCGGGGTTGCTCCGGCGACCCAGCCCGGTTTCCAGCCGACGGGCGGGGGCGCCGTGATACCGCCCCCCGCGAGCGAGTCCCGGGTGCGGGGCAACCAGACCGGTGATCCCAACGCCGTGCCGGCCGCCTACACGAGGCCGGCCCGTGTGGCGGCCCCGGGGCCGGGCGGCCTCGCCATTCTCGGCCCCGCGCTGATGGCGTTGTTCCTGGTCACGGGCTTCGGTCTCGCTGGCCACCGCCGGCGCCGGGAGGCCTGATGGCGGCGCCGAGGATGGGCGAGGGGCAGGATTCTGGCGCTCGTGTGGCGAACATCAGAGGGCGTGAGCGGCAGCCGACCGGATCACAGCACACGACGCACGATGGTCGGGCTCCGGCACACGGTGCCGTGCTCGTGACCCATCGCTGGTGGAGGGCCGGATGAGCGAGCGAGGCGTACGGGGCGTGCGGACCGTCGGAGGCTTTCGGGCATCCCGGCAGTCGACTGATGTCGAGGATCTCGAGAACCGGGCCCAGTGGGACGACACCGGGCAGACAGCGCTCACCGGCCCGACGAACGGCACGACGGCGACCGACTCCGAGCCCGCCGCCAGCGAGGCCGCAGACACCGGCAGCGAGCCCTACGTTGTGGTCACCGAGGAAGCCGGCCGAGCCCGCAGAGCCAGGTCGGGCGTGCCCCGCTGGGTCGTGGTGGCGCTGGCCGTCATCGCCGCCCTCGGGGTCGCCTTCGCGATCATGTTCGGCATCTGGTGGAACGGCATGCGCGTCCAGGCCGGGAACCGGGCCGCCGCCCAACGGGCGGGCCAGAACTTCCTGATCGCTCTGACCAACTTCGACTCCCACACCATCAACTCCGACTTCGCCAGGATCACGTCGTACGCCACAGGCGACTTCGCCAAGCAGGCCCAGCAGTTCTTCGGTCCTCAGATCCGCCAGCAGCTGGAGGCCAGCCAGGCGGCCAGCCGTGGTCAGATCAGCTCGATCTACGTTCAGTCGGCCAGCGCCAACAGCGCCAGCGTGTACGCGGTGGTCGACCAGACCATCGTCAACAACAAGTTCAACGCCCCCCAGGCCGACGAGCTTCGCTTCGTCCTCACCCTCAACAAGCTGAGCTCCGGCTGGCGGGTCGGCGAGGTGACGGTGCTCCAGGCTCCGACCACGAACGGCAGCGGGTCAGCCACCAGCCCGACGGGCCCTTAGGCCGGGTCGGTCCGGGTCCCCGTCCGAGGCAGCCAGGCCGGGCGTCGGGCCTCGTAGGCAGAGACGGCCTCGGCGTGGCGCATGGTCAGGTCGATGTCGTCCATCCCCGCCAGCAGACGATCGCGGGTGAAGTCGTCGAGGACGAACGGCGCCTCGATGCCGGCGGCGGGGGCCGCCACGGTCCGTCGCTCGACGTCGACGGTGATCTCGAGAGCGGGATCGGCGGCGACGGCGTCGAGCAGCGCCTGCCCGGCGTCGGGGTCGACCTCGGCCGGCACCAGCCCTCCCTTGGTGCAGTTGTTGCGAAAGATGTCCGCGAACCGGGGTGACACCACCGCCCGGAAGCCGTAGTCCTGCAAGGCCCAGACCGCGTGCTCCCGGGACGAGCCGGTACCGAAGTTGGCCCCGGCCACGAGGATCGTGGCGCCGGCGTGCTCGGGCCGGTTGAGCACGAAGTCGCGGTCGTCGCGCCATTCGGCGAACAGCCCTGCCCCGAACCCGGTTCGCTCGACCCGCTTGAGCCAGTCGCTGGGGATGATCTGATCGGTGTCGACGTCGGTCCGGGCGAGGGGGACGGCGGTGCCGGCGACGACGCGTACGGCTTCCATGGGACAGCTCCTCCGTGGTTCTCCGAGTGTGGCTTCCAGTTGTGACTGCCCGGTCCGCTCAGCCGAGGTCGTCCGGGGTGGCCAAGCGACCGGCCACGGCAGTGGCCGCGGCCACGGCCGGCGACACCAGGTGTGTGCGCCCGCCGCGACCCTGACGACCTTCGAAGTTGCGGTTGGACGTCGAGGCGCACCGCTCGCCCGGGCTGAGCTTGTCGGGGTTCATGGCCAGGCACATGGAGCAGCCTGCCTCGCGCCATTCGAACCCGGCGGCCGAGAAGAGCCGGTCCAGACCTTCGGCCTCGGCGTCGGCCTTGACCCGCCTGGAGCCCGGCACGACCATGGCCCGCATCCCCGATCGGACCCGGCGGCCGTCCAGCACCGAGGCGGCCGCCCGGAGGTCCTCGAGCCGGGCGTTGGTGCACGATCCGATGAACACGGTGTTGACGGCGATGTCCCTGAGTGGGGTTCCCGCAGCGAGACCCATGTAGCCGAGGGCCCGAGCCGCCGACTCCCGCTCGGCCGGACGGGAGAAGCTCTCCGGCTCGGGCACGGCGCCGTCGATGGGCGCAACCTGGGCGGGGTTGGTGCCCCACGACACGTGGGGCATCAGGGCGGCGGCGTCGATGTCCACCACGCGATCGAAGCGGGCTCCGGGGTCGCTGGCAAGGCTGCGCCAGTCGTCGAGGGCGGACTCCCACTCCTGTCCGGTGGGCGCGTGGCGCCGTCCTTCCAGGTAGGTGAAGGTCGTGTCGTCGGGGGCGATCATCCCGGCCCGGGCGCCGGCCTCGATGCTCATGTTGCACACCGTCATACGCCCCTCCATCGACAGCGAGCGGATGGCCGACCCCTGGTACTCGATGATGTGGCCGATGCCGCCCCCGGTGCCGATCCGGCCGATGATGCCGAGGATGACGTCCTTGGCGACGACGCCCGTCGGGAGCGAGCCCTCCACCCGAACGGCCATGGTCCCCGGACGGCGCTGGGGGAGCGTCTGGGTGGCGAGCACGTGCTCGACCTCGCTGGTGCCGATGCCGAAGGCCAGCGCGCCGAAGGCGCCGTGCGTCGCGGTGTGGCTGTCGCCGCACACGATCGTCATCCCCGGCTGGGTGATGCCCTGCTCGGGACCGATGACGTGGACGATGCCCTGGTCGGCGTGGCCCATCGGGTACAGGGTGATCCCGAACTCCTCGCAGTTGGCGGCCAGCACCTCGAGCTGACGGGCGGAGATGGGATCGGCCACCGGACGGTCGATGTCGAGGGTCGGCACGTTGTGGTCGGCGGTCGCCAGGGTCAGGTCCGGACGGTGGACGGGACGTCCCGCCAGCCGCAGCCCGTCGAACGCCTGCGGGGAGGTCACCTCGTGCACCAGGTGCAGGTCGACATACAGCAGGTCGGGCTCTCCGTCGGTCGCGCGCACCACGTGGCGGTCCCAGACCTTCTCGCTCAGCGTCTTGGCCATTGCTGCCCCCGTTGGCGCTCGTCTCTTCCGGCTACGACCCTGTGTCGTCCCATATGGTGGGTCGTCCCATATAGTGGGATAATATTCTCGTTATATGGAAGAGAGTGTAAGCGGCGTCGGCGTCCTCGACAAGGCGGTTGCCATCCTGGCCGCCCTCGAGCCCGGGCCGGCCACGCTCAACCAGCTGGTCGAGAGCACCGGGCTGACGCGGGCCACAGCCCACCGGCTGGCCCAGGCCCTCGGTCGCCACGGCCTGCTGGAGCGCGACGTCGACGGACGTTTCCGCCTGGGCCCGCGTCTCACTGATCTGGGGGCGGCCGCGCTCGCCGGCCCACCGCTGGCGGTGACCGCCCGCCCCGCCCTCGAGGTGCTCCGGGACCGCACGGGGGAGAGCGCCCAGCTGTACGTGGCCGCGGGTGAGGCTCGGCTGTGCGTCGCATCCCTGGAGTCGCCCCACAGCCTGCGCACCATCGTGGCCGTGGGGGCGGTCCTTCCGATCGACCGCGGCTCGGCGGGGGCCGTGCTGCGAGGTGATGCCCGTATCGACAGGCGGGCGTGGATCGAGAGCGTCGAAGAGCGCGAGAAGGGGGTGGCGTCGGTCAGCGCCCCGGTGCGCCGAGGCGCGCGGGTCGTGGCCGCCGTGTCGGTGTCGGGCCCCGTGGAGCGCACGACGCGGGCGCCGGGGCGGCGGTACGGGGCGGCGGTCGTCGACGCCGCCCGCCAGGTGGAGGACGCCGCCGGCTGGACGTCGTGACGCGGCCGGCGCCCGTGGTGGCGCCGGTGCGCCGCCGCCGGGGCGAATGCCCTCAGCGCGACGAGAACGGTCGAGAGGACGCGCTTCCGGGCCAACATGTCGTGTCTTGGGCTGTCTATCGGCCCGAGACACGACGAGAACGATGTCGAGGGCAGCCTGCGAGCGAACCTGCAGCGATAGGGGCCGGTTGGCGGGTCGCCACGCCCGACGAAGGTGAGGTGTGCTCAGCTGAGGCCGAGCTTGCGGCTGCAGGCGGGCCATTGCCCCCACCCGCTCCTGGCCTGGAGCCGCTGGGCCGCCTGGTCCTGCATCGCCGGTGGCTCCTGGTCGGGCCGACCGGGATAGCCCATGCCCGTCCAGGTCGACCAGACGAACTGATAGGCGCCGTAGAAGCCGTTGCCGGTGTTCTCCTGGTAGTTGCCGCCCGACTCGCACTGGCGCAGCGCGGCCCAGACCCCACCGGCCGTCCCCGTGAGCGAGAACGCCGGGGGAGCCTTGGGCTTGGGTAGCACCACCGACGTGGTGGTCGGGCTGGCCGCTGTGGCGATCGCGGGGGTGGCGGTGGTCGGTGGCGCCACCGGCGGCGGAGCGGGCGGGGGCGACGGGGGCGGGTCCACCAGGACGACGTGGGTCGGAGCGAGGCGGCCCACGTACGCGGCCGGCGACCCCACCGGAATGTTGTTGATGGCGGCCACGGACCCCAGGACGAGGAGGGCCAGCCCGCAGGCGAGCAGCGCTCGTAGGGGCGCCAGCCGAAGCAGGTCGGACGCGCCCCAGGCCACGGCACCGAAGTGAGAATCGGCCTCGGGCGGACGGGTCCGCAGCGGCGCGACCGTGACCCACCCTGGTCTCCTGTCCGCCCGCCGTCGGGCGGTGCCGAGGAGCCGACGGACCGACATGGACCAGGCGTCGACGGTGAGCGTCGTCCGAGCCAGGAGGCGGATCGATCGGGACTGGGACTCGAGGGCCCACTCCAGCGACTCGGACAGGACGAGCGAGCGACCCCCGCCGCGCGGGGCCGGGCTGACGCCGACCGGCTCTACGGACCTCCGGGGAGAGTCGGTCACGAGCGAGGCGAGGCCAGCCGGTACGCGGCCACCTCGCGACGCGTGTCGTGCGCCTCTCGGCTGCGGTGCACGACACTTGGGATTCGCCGCTCCGTCGCCCCGATCCTCCCGTCGCGGGTACCCAAAACGACCCAAATGGGGTAGCCGGGCGTCGTTGCTCGACGTGCAGTCGGTGGTTCCCCAGGCGCCTTACGGGGAGGCGGTCGCTACGGAGAAACGGTGGGCTGGCTGGGCCGACGGGCCATCAGCTCGCAGGCCTCGACGAGTGTGGGCACGAACGCCTCCGGTCGAGCGGCGCACACGGCATGATCGCCCACCACCGGGTGCACGGTCGCTCCCGGAATGGCGCCTGCGAGGGCGATCTGGTGGCGGGGCTCTACGACACGGTCCTGCGTCGTGACGACGACGGCGGTTCGATCGAGCCAATCCAGGCCTGGGCGTCGTAGCTGCCGATGGCGGCGCCGGCCTGGAGCACGGCGGCAGGGTCGTTGCGGTCGAGCTCGGCGACCGCCCAGCCGAGGGTGGTGCCGTTGAGTCGGCGCCGGTTGAACGAGCCGGCCACCTGGCGGGACAGGACGGCCGGGGTCAGGCGGGCAGCTACCGACAACCCCATCATGCTGGCGAAGAGCAGGCGCTCCCCGGGGTCCCGCACAAACCGGGCGCTTGTGGCGCACAGCACGAGCCCCTCGACCAGCTCGGGATGACGCCGCCAGACCAGCTGGGCCACCGGGCCGCCCATCGAGTAGCCGATGACGATGGCGCGGTCCGTCCCCGTGACCTGGGCAAGGGCGGCCACGTCGTCGGCGCAGTCCTCCAGACGGAACGGTCGCCACGACCGGATTCCCCGGCCGTGGCCCCGCTGGTCGAGCGCCAGGACGCGGAACCGCCCCGCCAACGGGCCGTAGCTCGAGAACCAGTTGAGGTCGGCCGTCGCGGTCCAGCCGTGAAGCAGGATGACCGTCGGCGCCCCCGGCGGTCCCGCCAGCTCCCGAATGAACGTGGTTCCCCTCCCCGGCAGGGTCACTCGTCTGCCGGGCGGCAGCGACGGTGGGTCGAGGTCCTCGTTCACCGCGCCCGAGGATACGGTCCCGCCCCGGTCTAGCCGCCGACGTCGACGATGCAGACCTTGAGCGTGCCGCCGGGGGCCTCGTACTCGACCGTGTCGCCTGGTCGGTGCCCCATCAGGGCCTGCCCGAGGGGCGAGCCGGGCGAGACCACCGAGGCGTCGTCGCGGCGTTCCTCGATGGAGCCGACGAGGTAGCGCTCGACGGTCTCGTCGCCCTCGTAGCGCAGGCTCACGACGGCGCCAGCGGTGACGATGCCATCGGCACTGGCGCCCTCGACGATCACCGCCGAGCCGAGGAGCACCTGGAGCTGGCGGATGCGGGTCTCCATCTTCCCCTGGCTGTCCTTGGCCGCGTGGTAGTCGGCGTTCTCGGACAGGTCCCCCAGGGCCCGGGCCGCCTCGATGGCCCGGGCGATCTCCACCCGGCCCCGTGTGGTCAGATCGTCGAGCTCGGCATGCAGCCGCTCGTAGGTCTGTGGTGTGAGGTGGGTCTCGCTCACCCGCTCGAGGCTATCGGCCTCGGCGGCCCCGCCGCCCAGCCTGCTGGTCTGCACCAGGGTTGACGGGGGGTCGCCGCTGGGCGACACTTGCCGTGCTGTGACCGCCACCCAGGTATCGATCATTCCGTAGGCGCACACCACCCGGTGTGTGCCTCGTCGACCGTCCACGCAGTGGGCGGTTTTTCATTTTCTCGGGAGCGCAGTTGACCCCACACAAGGTGGGCCTCATAGGCGGCGACGGTATAGGGCCGGAGGTCGTCGCCGAGGCCATGAAGGTCGTGTCCGCCGTCGGCGTACGGCTGGACACGGTCGACTACGACCTCGGGGCGGACCGCTACCTGCGTACCGGCGAGGCCCTGCCCGACAGCGTGCTCGAGGAGCTTCGCCGCCTGGACGCCGTCTTCCTCGGGGCGGTCGGGCCCCCATTGGGCAGCCGCGACGTGCCACCGGGGGCGCTCGAGCGGGGGCTGCTCCTCAGGATGCGCTTCGAGCTCGATCTCTACATCAACCTGCGGCCGTTCATCGGCCTGCCGGGCAGCGCCGGCCCGGGAGGCCGGCCCGAGGAACCCGGCCGACGACCGATCGATCTCGTGGTGGCCAGGGAGAACACCGAAGGCACCTACGCGGGCGAGGGCGGCTTCCTTCGTCGTGGGGGACCACTCGAGGTGGCGACGCAGGGCTCGGTCAACACCCGCTTCGGCACCGAGCGGTGCGTGCGCTTCGCCTTCGACCTGGCCCAGCGCAGGCCCCGGCACCACCTCACCCTGGTGCACAAGACCAACGTCCTCACCTTCTCCGGCGACCTGTGGCAGCGGACCTTCGATGAGGTCGGCGCCGAGTTCCCCGGAGTTGACACCGCCTACAACCACGTGGACGCGGCCTGCATCTATCTGGTCGAGGACCCCGAGCGGTACGACGTGGTCGTCACCGACAACCTCTTCGGCGACATCATCACCGACCTCGCTGGAGCCGTGGCCGGGGGGATCGGCCTGGCCGCCTCGGCCAATCTCAACCCGGCGCGGACCGGCCCATCCCTGTTCGAGCCGGTCCACGGTGCGGCCCACGACATCGCCGGGACGGGTCGGGCCAACCCCCTGGCTGCCATCCGATCGGCGGCGATGATGCTGGACCACCTGGGCGAGGCCGACGCGGCCGCCCGGATCACCAAGGCGGTGCTCGACCACCTGTCCGAGTCCGCAGCAGGAGCGACCATGGGTAGCACCGCCGAGATCGGCGATGCAATCGCAGAGAGGGTCTAGCGCTATGCCGATCACACCGAGCGAGAAGATCTGGATGGACGGCGAGCTGGTCGACTGGGACAAGGCCAAGATCCACGTCCTCACCCACAGCCTCCACTACGGATCGGGTGTCTTCGAGGGCATCCGCGCCTATGCCACACCGAGGGGCCCGGCGGTGTTCCGTCTTCGCGAGCACATCACCCGCTTGCTGGGGTCGGCCAAGGTCTTCCTCATCGACATCCCCTACAACCACGAGGAGCTGGTCGCCGCGACCAAACAGACCGTGCAGGTCAACGGGCTCGACTCCTGCTACATCCGTCCCATCGCCTACCTCGGCTACGGTGAGATGGGTCTCAACCCGCTGCCGTCCGAGGTCAACGTCGCAATCGCGGTGTGGCCGTGGGGCAGCTACCTGGGCGACGAGGGCGTGACCTCGGGCGTCCGGGTCAAGATCAGCACCTGGCTTCGCCACGATCCCAACGCCATTCCGACCGCGGTGAAGGCGACGGGCATGTACATCAACTCGTCCATGGCGAAGGTCGAGGCCCTCAAGGCCGGCTACGACGAGGCGGTCATGCTGTCACCGCGAGGTCACGTGAGCGAGTGCTCGGGAGAGAACGTGTTCGTGGTCAAGGGAGGGCGCATCCTGACGCCTCCACCCAGCGACGGCGCCTTGGAGGGCATCACGCAGGCCTCGGTGATGACCATCGCACGCGACCTCGGCTACGAGGTCGGGGTGAGTACCCTCCACCGCAGTGACTTGTACACCGCCGAGGAGGCGTTCCTCACTGGTACGGCGGCCGAGGTGGTCCCCATCTCCTCGGTGGACGACCGGCCCGTGGGCGACGGACGTCCCGGGCCGATGACCCGGAGCATCCAGGAGACCTATTTCGCCGCCGTTCGAGGCGAGGTCGACCGGTACAAGGACTGGCTGGACTATGTCGGTTGAGCGCGGAGAGGGGCCGCCCGCGGCGGTCGACATCTACGACACGACGCTGCGCGACGGCAGCCAGCAGGAGGGGTTGTCGCTGAGTGTCGACGACAAGCTCCGGGTGGCCCAGCAGCTCGATCACCTGGGTGTGCACTACGTCGAGGGTGGCTACCCGGGTGCGAACCCCAAGGACGAGGAGTTCTTTCGGCGGGCGCCCGACGAGCTGGACCTGACCACGAGCACCCTGGTGGCGTTCGGCTCGACACGGCGCCCAGGTGGTCAGGCAGACACCGATCCAGCCCTGCGCCAGCTGGCCGAGGCGGGGACGGGCGTGGTCTGTATCGTCGCCAAGGCCTGGGACTACCACGTGACCGAGGCGCTGCGGACCTCGCTGGACGAGGGCATCGCCATGGCCGCCGACTCCGTCGACGTCCTGCGTCGAGCGGGGTTGCGGGTGTTCCTGGACGCGGAGCACTTCTTCGACGGGTATCGCGCCGATCCGGGCTTCAGCCTCGGTGTGCTCGAGGCCGCCGAGCAAGCGGGAGCGGAGGTGCTGGTTCTCTGCGACACCAACGGCGGCACCCTGCCCCACGACGCCGAGCGGGTGGTGGCCGAGGTCGCGGCGCGCACCTCAGCCCGGATCGGCGTCCACTTCCACAACGACGGTGGCTGCGCGGTCGCCAACTCGCTGGTGGCGGTGCGAGCGGGGGCCAGCCAGGTGCAGGGTTGCATCAACGGCTACGGCGAGCGAGTCGGTAACGCCGATCTCAGTGCCGTCGTTCCCAACCTGGCTCTCAAGATGGGTGTGCGGACGATCCCGGTCGATCGCCTCGAGCGGCTCACCTCCGCGTCCCACCATGTCGCCGAGCTGGTGAACATCACGCCCAACCCGCAGCAGCCCTACGTCGGAGCGTCGGCCTTCGCCCACAAGGCCGGGTTGCACGTCAGCGCCATCGCCCGTCGATCGGACGCCTACGAGCACGTGGCGCCCGATTCGGTAGGGAACGGCACCCGGTTCGTCGTCAGTGAGCTGGCCGGGCGCTCGACGCTCAGCATCAAGGCGGACGAGCTCGGCCTCAACCTCGACGGCGTCGCCCTGGGTGAGGTGCTCGACACCCTCAAGCGCCTGGAGCACCAGGGCTACCACTTCGAGGCGGCTGACGGCTCGCTCGAGCTGCTCATGCGTCAGGCGACGGGGTGGCAGCAGTCGTTCTTCGACGTGGAGTCGTTCCGGGTGATCACCGAGCACCGGCCCGACCCGACGGCGGGGCGGGATGCCGGCTCGGCGACCACCGGTACTGGTGACGGGGTCGAGCTCGGGCCAGCAAGCTTCGACAGCATGACGACCGAGGCCACCGTCAAGGTCCACGTCGCCGGCGAGCGCATCGTCGCCACCGCCGAGGGGAACGGGCCCGTTCACGCCCTCGACGCCGCGCTGCGGAAGGCCATCGGCCCACTTCTCCCGGGCCTGGCCCAGGTGCATCTGACCGACTATCGCGTCCGGGTCCTCGACACGGCGCAGGCCACCGGGGCCGTGACCAGGGTGCTCATCGACAGCACCGACGGCGAGCGGTCCTGGTCGACGATCGGGGTGTCGGAGAACATCATCGAGGCCAGCTGGCAGGCCCTGATCGACTCCATCGTCTACGGTCTCGTCCACAATGACGGCCCTGGAGGCCGGCCCGGAGAGATCGGCCAATGACGCAGCCCGAGTACGTGCCCATCAAGCCCGAGGCCGGCCCTGGAGGCCGGCCCGGAGAGATCGGCCAATGACGCAGCCCGAGTTCGTGCCCATCAAGCCTGAGGACCGCATCCGCCCGGTCCTGCGCCTGCCCGCGCCTCGCCGGTGGAGGCCCGATCGTCCCGCCGAGATCCGGGGTGGGGTTCATCCCTCCGGAGCATGGATGGGCACGCCGGGCCCCGACCAGGGCTACGCGCTCATGCTCGCCGGGCGCTTCGAAGATCGGCTGGTACTGAGCGAGGGCGAGAGGTTCGAGGACGCCGTGGCCGGTTGCCTGGGGGTGGCCCTCGGGCGGGCGAGCCTGTTCGACCGGGCTCCGGTGATCCACGACTGGGAGGTCGCCTTCGCCGTGTGGGGCTTCCTGGGAGGTGCGCCCGACGATCTCATCGCCTACCGCCGCCCGCTGTTCCAGGCTGCGGCCCACGATTACTGGGCCCAGCGGGCGGTGAGCGACCGGGTCCCCGACGCCACCCTCCGGCTGACGCCGGCGCAGATCACCGCCCGGCCGAACGACTGGCGACAGCTCATCGACGTCGAGCCGGCCCCGGTCGGCCCCGGCACCAGCCGCCGGCTCGTCGACGGCTGACGGCCGAAGGGGCGGACACCTTCCGTCCGATCTCCCACGGGCCCGGAGCCGGTGGGAGAATCGAGATCGTGCAGTCCATCACCCTCTCGGGCACACAACGGGAGTTTCGCGCCGCGCTGCGCCGCTTCTGCGAGGACAAGATCGCCAAGCGAGCGGCTGATACGGACCGTCGAGGGACCTTCCCGTGGGAGAACTTCGAAGACTGCGTCGGGATGGGCCTTCCCGGGCTCGGGCTCCCCGTCGAGCACGGCGGCAGCGGCGCCGACTACATCACCCAGGCGATCATGGTCGAGGAGCTCGCTCGGGTGTGTGCGTCGACCAGCCTGATGATCATCATCTCGAGGCTGGGAATGATCCCGATCATGCGCTGGGGCTCGGACGAGCTCAAGGCCCGCTATCTGCCCGAGGTGGCGTCGGGGCGCTCGCAGGCCAGCTACTGCCTGTCGGAGCCGGATGCCGGGTCGGATGTCGCTTCCATGCGTACCCGCGCCGTGGGCGACGGTGACACCTACGTGATCACGGGGACCAAGTACTGGGTGACCAACGCCGGCATCTCGGACCTCTACATCGTCTTCGCCAAGACCGACCCGGACGCCGGCCATCGCGGCATCTCCTGCTTCGTCGTGGAGCGGGACCTCGGCGTCGAGGTGCCCAAGCTGGAAGACAAGATGGGAATGCGGGGGAGCCCGACCGGTGAGGTCGCGCTCGAGGCCGTCCGCGTGCCGGCGGCCAACCGGGTCGGCGAGGAGGGCGAGGGCTTCTACATCGCCATGGCCACCCTCGACCGCAGCCGGCCGACCATCGGCGCCCAGGCGGTCGGCATCGCTCAGGGTGCCATCGACGAGGCGGTGAGCTACCTGCACGAGCGGCGTCAGTTCGGGCGCCCCATCGCCGACCTCCAGGCCCTGCGCTTCATGGTCGCCGACATGGCGACGCGGGTGGAAGCCGCACGGGGGCTCGTCTACAAGGCCTGCGCGCTGGTAGACGAGGATGATGCGGAGGGCCAGCTTTCGATGACCGGAGCCATGGCAAAATGCTTCGCCTCTGACGTCGCCATGTCGGTGACCACTGACGCCGTGCAGTTGTTGGGTGGCTACGGCTACACGCGGGACTTTCCGGTGGAGCGGTTCATGCGAGACGCCAAGCTCACTCAGATCTACGAGGGCACCAACCAGATCCAGCGGGCCGTCATCGCCAACAGGCTCCTGGGGTAGAGATGGCTTTCGACGGCGTGTCCGACGCGCCTCGTGTGCGCTTCGCGCCGTCCCCGACCGGCTACTTCCACGTCGGAGGTGCCCGCACCGCACTGTTCAACTGGCTGTTCGCCCGTCAGCAGGAGGGTGTCTTCATCCTCCGCATCGAGGACACCGACACCGAGCGCAACCGGGAGGAGTGGATCGAGGGGATCCGCACCGCCTTGGCGTGGCTGGGGTTGGACTGGGACGAGGGCCCGTACCTTCAGTCAGAGCGGAGCCGCTTGTATGCCGACGCCGTGGACAAGTTGGTCGCTGGAGGCCACGTCTACTACTGCGACTGCTCGAGGGAGGCGGTCGAGGCGCGGGCACGGGATCGGACTACGCCCGGCTACGACGGCTTCTGTCGGGACCGGGGGCTCGGTCCGGGGCCAGGGCGGGCGCTCCGCTTTCGCACGCCCGACGAGGGGTCGACCACGGTCTCGGACCTCGTGCGCGGCGAGGTCGTGTTCCAGCACGCGACGATCGAGGACTTCGTGGTTGTGAAGTCGACGGGGGCCCCGCTGTTCGTCCTTGCCAACGCCGTCGATGACATGGACATGGGCGTGTCCCACGTGATCCGCGGCGAGGAGCATCTCCCCAACACGCCCAAGGCCATTCTGGTGTGGCAGGCGCTCGGAGGACCGCGCCTGCCGGTCTTCGCCCATCTGCCCGTCCTGGTGAACGAGAAGCGCCAGAAGCTGTCCAAGCGCCGGGATCCCGTCGCCCTCGAGGACTACCGGCAACAGGGGTACCTCCCCGACGCCATGCGCAACTACCTGGCCCTGTTGGGATGGGGGCCCGCCGACGGCCAGGAGATCATGGGCCTCGACGTCATGGTCCGCGACTTCCGCCTGACCGACGTGACGCGGTCGCCCGCCTTCTTCGATGTGCGCAAGCTCACCCACTTCAACGGGGAGTACATCAGGGCCATGCCGGTTGAGCGCTTCATCGACGCATGTCAGCCGTGGCTCGAACCTGGGCCCTGGCCGCCCTCGGCATTCGACCCGGAGGCATTCTCGCAGATGGCTCCGCTCGTCCAGGAGCGGGTGGCGACGCTCGCCGAGGTGCCAGCCATGGTGGACTTCCTGTTTCTCGACCAGCCGGCTGTCGACGAGGCGTCCTGGGACAAGGCCATCGCTCGCGACGCCGAGGCGGGTCACATCCTGGATGCCGCCGTGGCTGCCTATGCCGCGTGCCCGTGGACCGCCGAGGAGATCCGTGCTGCCACCGTCCGCGTCGCCGAGCAGAGCGGCCGCAAGCTGGCCAAGGCCCAGGCGCCGATCCGGGTGGCGGTGACTGGCAGGACGGTGGGACCTCCATTGTTCGAGTCGCTCAACCTCCTCGGACGGGACCGCGCCCTCGAGCGGCTGCGGGCGGCGCGGGACCGGTTGGGGTCGTAGTGGGGCGTCGGGACCGCCGCAGCCCGGCGATCGACTAGCCTGAGGCCCGCCCATTCGGGGGTGGTGTAATCGGCAACACAGCAGGTTCTGGCCCTGCCATTGGGGGTTCGAGTCCTCCCCCCCGAGCAACCGGTCGCCTTCACGGCCCCATCGTCTAGAGGCCGAGGACATCACCCTCTCAAGGTGGAGACACGGGTTCGAATCCCGTTGGGGCTGCTAGAGAAAGTGCCTGCTCAGCGGGCCTTTTTTGGTCTCCTGGGACTGGTCGAGGACCGGGGCGTGAGTCGCTCGTGAGTCACTGGTGAGTCAGCGGGCTCAAGAACGGCCTTGAGGGGCCGCACTGGCGCAGGCTTCACGAGCGCCGACAGAGCCTCGGCCAACACCCGGTCACGGTCGGCCGTGGCGTGCTGGTAGCGCAGCGCAGCAGCCGGATTCGCATGACCAAGGCGGCTCATCAACTCGGCCAAGCTGGCACCCGTAGCGGCTGCCCAGGTGTTGCCAGCATGGCGAAGGTCGTGTAGATGCACGTGCGGAAGTCCGACAGCCTGGCGAGCTGCGGTCCACTTCTGCTGCAAGACGTGCGGACGAAGCGGGCCCCCGTTCACGCCGGTGAAGATGAGGGCCTCTGGCTCGCGTCCGACGTAGGCGTCCAGGTGAGCAGCCAAGGCCTCGACTATGTGCGGTGGAATGGCAACGCTTCGCCGCCCGGCCTCCGTCTTCGGCGGCCCGACATCAACTCGACCATCCTCAAGGTGACGGTGGCTGCGCTCGACCCGGACGCTTCCATGCATCAGGTCGAGGTCCGCTCGGCGCAGTCCGAGCAGCTCGCCACGCCGTAGTCCGCACCAGGCGGCGAGCAGGACCAAGGCTCCGTAACGAGGCTCGATGGCATCTTTCAGAGCCTCCAAGTCGGGGATGCTGATGACCGGTCGCTCCGAGGCATCCTCGATACCTCCTCGCTTGACTCGACATGGGTTCCGGACGATCACCTCGTCAACGACCGCAGTGTTCAGAACGGCCCGCAGCAACCGGTAAGCCTGAGCCGCAGTGGACTGGCCCGGTCCGTCGGGGCCCGCCAGGGCTGCGTACCAAGAACGTACGCCGGCAGGGGAGAGGCGACCCAGCTCGGTACGGCCGAGCGTGGGCAGGATGTGGCGGCGCAACAGCCCGTCGTATCGCTCCCTGGTGCGTGGGCCTAGGTCCGGACGCTTGGCTAACCACTGCTTGCTCCAGTCGGCCAGGAGAACCCGGCCGGCCTTGGGGTTGACCCATCCGCCTCTCAGAACGTCGGATCGCTGGAGGGTGAGCCACGCCGCAGCGTCAGCCCGGGTCTTTAATACCCGAGAGGGTCGGGAGCCGTCCGGTGCCCGATATTGTGCTCGCCACTTGCCGGATGCCAGCCGAGTCACGGCCCCGAAGTCAGACCGACGCCGCCCGCTCATAGCGCTGCCTCATGTCCATGCAGGGCCGCCACACCGATGGCTAGGAACTGACTTGGCTCGCCAACCGCTGCATTTCTCTTCACCATGCTGACGATCCTTTTGAGTTGCCTCCTCGAGCCCGTCTCGGGCTGAGTCCTTCGTCTACACCAGGGGTGTTTCACTATGGCTGCTCGGTCGAAGGCGTTGTCGCTTGGTGGGTAGTGAGATCATTGCGGCTCCACGGTCCCCTGCTCAAGGAACCGATCCAGAACCTCAGGATCCAATCGGACGAACCTGCCCAACTTGATGAAGGCGATTCTGCGCTCGTCTACCAGACGCCGGACGAAGCGAGGGGTGACGTTCAGGTACTCGGCCGCCTGATCGATCGTAAGGGGAGGTCTATGAAGGGTGCTCGGTGTGCCGCTGGTCTTCATGGAGCGCGACCTCGGGGGCGACGAGGCCGCCTGGTTCGCCTGTCTGCCCAGAGACGGCGCTCAGATGCCTCAGGACCCGTGAAACCCCCGAGAGTGACCGGTACCGCGCCGGTAGCCGTACGAGGCGTCTCGGCGCCCCTGAGGGCGTCGCCGGGCCTCACAACGCCTCCTCGGTGGAAGTCCACTGATCGGACCTTGATCGATGGCCTTCGACATCCCTCTCGACGCCCACGGCGGACACTTCAGAGTCCCAAGTCTCGCCTTCGATCAAGCGCTGTTCCGGAGATCCCTCGTCACCGGGGGCTCCTGGTGCGGCCCTGTCACCCTCGTCATTCGAATGGTCTAAAACTTCAACTGAACTCATCGATTTCTCAGGACCAAACCACCCATCCCACCACTCGTACGCCTCTCGTTGCTTCTTCGAGGCTCCATGTGTCCAGCAAGTCCGTGCAACTTCATCGAGATAGCTCTCATCTCGCGGTATCGCCCTCAGGCCCCCTGGGATCCGCTCAATGAGGCCGAACTCTTGCAAACGGGTTCGATGACGACCAATCGTCGAGGGTGAAATGCCAGTCTCACGGGCCAACCTGGCCTGAGTCGAGACGCCGTGTCGGAGTAGGTGCTCGTAGATCCGCCACCCCATCTTCGTCACACCGCGCTGGTACCAAAGCCTGTCGCCTAGCCACTTATAGCCCCGCTGCCGGAAGGCGTCGTGCTCGATTGGCATGGTGCCGCCCAGGGCGTTCCCTTGATCGGCATCGCTCAATCTCCCACCAGTCCCACTACGACGGAGGCTAGGGGTAGCCTCGTTGGGCAGTTGAGGGTAAGCGGTTGGTACTTGGTAGGGGGTGGTAGGCACTTGACCACACCCGGTCTGTAGATGAGTAGCACCGGTAGGTAGTTGAGGTGTATCGGTGGGAGATTGCGGGGGAGCGGTCGCACATTGATCAGTGCCGGCTTCCTCAGGCGGCATCTGATGATTCGGGCCCTCACTTGATAGCTCTGGTGTCGACCCCTGATCGCCTTGAACCCCGACCAATGACTCGGAGCCTTCGCTTTGCCATGCGCTCGGGGTGGGGTCTTGAAGCTTCCACTCGCTGGGATCCTCTTGGCTGGTTCCCTTGTGCATCCGGGACACCCATCGAGCTTCTTGCAACTCCTTCAATGCCCTCATCACCGTGGCGTGATCGCTATAGCCAGCTTCTAGGGCAATCCGGCGAACCCCAGCTGTTATCTGTGGCCCTCCCTGGTCGCGTGCAAGACTGACCATGGCCTCCAGGACCGCTCGCTGTCGGGTCCCCGCGTGTCCAGACCACGTGACCCCACGGATCGCGCCATGGATTTCGTCGACGACAGCCAATGCTTCGGCGCGACCGCTGAATGGAGGATCGGCGACCCTTGGCCTCTCAGCCCCGTAGTCGAGTCCTCTGGCCACGACGTCGTCCACTTCTGGCTCATCGAGGCCGGCATGCAGCCCAGCACTCGATAGTTCGTGTGTCGCCTTCTCCTGGTCGAGTCCGCCTCCCGCGATGATCTCGCCAATCTTCCATGAAGCGGTGAACAAGGTTTCGTTTCGGTTCCCTTGTGGCGCCTCTTTGATAGCCCGGCACTCATTCCGCAAGGCTGCCACGGCCCATCTGTCCGCTCGGTCGTGAGGTGTCAGTTCGGCTGGCTCGACCGCGACACCTTCCAGCAGCCACTCAGGCAATCGAGCCAGCTCCGTCGGACTGGAGTCGTCCACCTGATAGACGCCCTTGAGGTGTCGACTGGGGGGTGCGACGATGAGCCCCCCTTCTCCCCGTACGTCGATGCCCGACGCGCCAGACAGTGCCGGCAATCTATTGCCGACCGGCCGGCCCAGCTCCCATCCAAACAGGAGGTGATAGCCACCGGATGGTGTCTTATGGCGACGCGTCGGAGGCAATGGACCGTGCAGCTCGGCCAGCTTGGCGATCGACTCGTCTCCTCCGTGCCGAGGGTCAACATCCAGGACGACGACACCCGACTGCCGGCCGGTGGCGAGACCGAGATTCATGTCCGACCACCTCTTAAGCCATGCGAGCCCAGAACTGGGGTTGCAGGTTGCAGTCTGGGGCCAACGTTTTCGGCGGGGGTGCTTGCCTGAACTCTCGCAGGCCGATCCCTTAGGGCACTCACAGCACCGCTGGCCATCAGTTCCGGTGATCACCCCAAACAGCGGCAGCATGCGGAACCCGGCACGGGCATACTCGATGACTGCCTCTCTGAGGGCCTCCTGATGCGCGCTCATTTCTCGCTGCCAGTGGAAAGGGCGTCGGAGGCGCTCGTGCTCATCAAGTCGACAGGAAGCCTCTGGCGGGTGGCGCGGACGTCAGGGACAAGGTTTTGAAGGCTCCACACCGACGACCGCCGAAGGTGACACCAGCAGATCGAGTATTGCCGGCCTCGCCCGTTGATGACGTCGAACAAAGCTGGACCACGGCAGAACGAGCAATACCCCGCTCTGCCGCGAGTCTCGGGCCTACACAGACCGGCCTGATGGAGGAGAACGTCTCCGGGGCGCCGCGGAAGCAGTCCATACGACGGCTCGAACGTGCTGGTTAGGACACCTGCATCACTCCGGCCCTTGACTTGTTTGCACCAGGGGTCGTCCTCGTCGTCAACACTCTGACCGTTGGGCTGAGCAGCCTCAGCCACGGACGTCCGGCCATCTGCCCGGTTGCCCTCGTCGAGCAGCAACCCACGCCCGTGGGACCGAGCCACGGCCCCCGCCGACAGCCGAACCTCACTGACAACAGGCCCAACCAGCTCAGCGGGCACGGTAGGATGGGTGGGTGGTGAGATGTCCAAGTTGGGTGTCTTCCCGATAGGGCGATCAGCCACTAGGTGGCTCGGAGGTGCAATCTCCGAGCCACCCCTTTTTTGTGCAGACTCATCCAATGTTCATAGCCTCCTCGGCCTATGACCACGTGCATGCACGTGGGGGTGTCATAACGTTGGCTTGGGTTGACTTCTGGGAATGCTGAGTTCCTTCGGTCTCCGCTAGCTGTCTCATCCGATCGGGAAAGAGGCGGATGGACTCGGCTACGACTCGGAGTGCACCGTCCACCGGACCTCCTTCCAGGAGTCCACGTGCGACGAGTTGGCGAACCTTGGTCTCACCGAGACCGAGCGCCTCTCCAGCCTCGTGTATGGAGAGCAGAACTTGCTCCATAAAGCATCGCTCCTTTGCGAGCGCCAGGCAGGCCGAAATGACCGTTCGGGCGTCAGCGCGTTGTACAATAAATACCGCCCCCGTGCGGTGAACTCAAGCCGCTTGGCAGCCGCCAGTTCAGACTTAAGCGAGTAAATCTCCGACCGCTATCTAAGGTCGACTTAACAAAATTCCCGGACAAATCGGTCACGTGAGATGCGAGAAAGATGCGAGATAGATGCGAGATCGTCAATGGAAATCGGCGATCAGCAGCGGGGCCGGGCCGTTTCTAGAGTACGGCTCAAGAGGATTGCGAGGACCCGAGAATGCCAGGCTCATCGTTCCGCTTGGGGCGTGATCGGGTGTTCAACTCGGACGCCTAGCCCCTGGCCTACGGCGTCAGTAGATCGTTCGACGTCGGAGATATCCGATCCGTGTCGCCTGGACTGAGGAGCGGGCACCTGGGTTCGGTACTGAGGACCGTCTCTTTGGGGCAGTGGCCCCCCGGCTGGCACTCGCTATCTCCAACACAGCCGCCTTCAAGTTGTGCTCGTACTGCTCCACCCCCCTATGTCCCCCCACCGCCAGAGCGGACTTCGACCTAGCGTGCTCCTCACCCGCCCGCGACGTGATGCGCCAGGCTGAGAACGCGAGGCGGAGACGCGCCGGTCAGGCGGGGGTGCATGGCCCGTACAAGCGCTCCCTGCGCGTAGCTGAGCATCTGATGTCCGCGGCGTCGCGAAGTAGGGCTCAGACAAGCCAGTGTGTGTTGTTGTGTTGGGGATGGCCCTACTTCGCGACACGCCTGCTGGATCAAGTCTCGTCTGCCCAAGACCACTGTGCCGATGCAATTCAAGAAAGAGGATTGCTATCTCCATCTAGATGGCTAACTACCAGATCTACTCCTAGTTTGCAGGTCTAATAGGCCATAGATGGTGGACATAGTTGATAACGATCGGGCTCGTGGCCAGGATGATGGCGGCCTGGGCTCAGAGCTGGCTACTCAGAGCTGGCTAGCTGGCCTTGACTGTAATCAATGATTGCCATCAGCTTGATCTGGCGTCACCTTGTTTCTGGCTGACTGCATCGCGTAGCTCCCAACGATCCCGCTGCTGGCCACGATGGGGTTGCCGCTCAGAGCTGGCCAGTTGCTCTTGATTGTCATCAGTTCGATCTACCGTTCATCACATTGCCGGCTCTTCCGGAATGAGTGGGGAGCGGGCCTTCGGGCCGTGAGCTGACCCATCCACCAAAGAGGTCAGGGACCTCGACATCGTTGCGGTGATTCCACGCACCCAACGAAGGAGGTCCCTGACGGTGAGCGACGGTATCGGGCTCGCGGAGAAGATGCTTGGACTGCCCGGCCTGGTGGTGCTCGACGTGGAGGAGGGCGTCGACGAGGTGGTCGTTCGGGTCGAGTCGACCAGGCGCCGGGCCTTCTGTCCTTCCTGCCGTCGACGAGCTGAGCCCCAGGACCGCGTCGAGGTCCACCTCCGCGACGTGCACTGCTTCGGCCGTCCGTGTCGCCTGGTGCTGCGCAAGCGCCGCTGGCGGTGCCGAACCAGGCGCTGCATGAAGAAGACATGGACCGAGAAGACGGCAGGCATCGCGCCACGCCACGTCCTCACGTTGCGTGCCGGAGCCGAGGTGACCCGCCAGGTCGGCCAGCTGTGTCGCTCGGTGGCCTCGGTGGCGACCGAGTACGGGGTGGGCTGGGACACCGCCTGGGCGGCGATCACGCTCCACGGGACCCCGCTCGTGGAGGACCGACGGCGCATCGGAACGGTCCGCGCGCTCGGTGTCGACGAGCACTCCTACCTGGCGGCCACCCCTTCCCACGCCACGATCTACGCCACGACGCTCGTCGACTTGGACCGCCGCCAGATCATCGACCTCTTCGAGGGAAAGAGTGCCGTCAAGCTGCGGCGATGGAGCGGCCGGCGACCCAAGCGCTGGCTCCGGGGCGTGCAGGTGGTGGCCCTCGATCTCACCGAGACCTATCGCAGCGGGCTCACCGGCCACCTTGGGCATGCCACCAAGGTGGCCGACCCCTTCCACGTCTCGAGAGTCGCCAACCGCATGGTCGACCAGGTGCGCCGGCGCGTCCAGCAGGAGACGCTCGGGCATCGGGGTCGCAAGCACGACCCGCTCTTTCGCATCCGCAAGCTCCTCGTCAAAGGTGAGGAACGCCTCGACCCCCGCGGCCGGGAGAAGCTGCTCATCGGGCTTCGCGTCGGCGACCCCAACGACGAGCTGCTGGGCGCCTGGTTGGCGAAGGAAGCAGCGAGGGCCATCTACCTCGTTGACGATCCCGCCGAGGCGGCCGAGCGGCTCGACAACGCGATCTCGGGATGCGTCGCCGACGACGTGCACGAGATCAGGACCATGGGCCACACCCTCTCGCGCTGGCGGGAGGAGATCTTGAACCACCACCGCACCGGGGCATCGAACGGACCCACCGAAGGCGCCAACTTCTGCGCCAAGCAGGTCAAGCGAGCCGGTCGAGGGCTAACCAATTTCGGTCACTACCGTCTCCGCGTGCTCCTCTACGCTGGTGGCGTCAGCTGGCCGACGCAGATCCGACCGCCCCGGATTACCTCAACCCGTCCCCACTGAAACCGGGAGAGCCACATTGCCTCTGATCAACGCCGGGGTATCCGGTATGAGTCGGCTATCTCCACCCCCCATGCCGCGTTGAACCGCCCCGGGTCTGATGACTGCTCGGGCTATTGAGTGACCGCCCCGAGGGCGGGTGCTTCTTGACGGTAGTAGATGGCCTCGAACTCGGCCGGAGTGGTGTAGCTGTTGTCGTCGGTGATCTGGCCGTGGAGGCGCCGATGGTTGAACCAGTCGATGTAGCCGAGGGTGGCGAACTCGACGTCATCGAGCCCCCTCCACGGTGCCTGCGGGTAGATCAGCTCCCACTTGAAGAGGCTGTTGAAACTCTCGGCCATGGCGTTGTCGAAGCTGTCACCGCTAGAGCCCACCGAGGCGACGATGTCGTTGTCGGCGAGGCGCTCGGAGTAGCGGATCGACAGGTATTGCACGCCCCTGTCACTGTGGTGGACCAGGCCGTCGAGGACCTGGCCAGCTCGGGTCCGGTTCCAAACGGCCATCTCCAGGGCGTCGATGGCGAGGTCTGAGCGCAGGGACTCCGAGATCTGCCAGCCGACCACCATGCGGGAGAACACGTCGATGATGAACGCCGCGTACACCCAGCCGGCATAGGTCTTCACGTAGGTGAGGTCGGCCACCCACAGCCGGTTGGGCGCAGGAGCCTTGAACTGGCGCTTGACCAGGTCGGCGGGACGGTGCTGGCGTTCGTCGACGCGGGTGGTGACCTTGAAGGCCCGGCCTCGTCGGACACCGGACAGGCCCAGCTCACGCATCAGGCGCTCGACGGTACAGCGGGCCACCCGGGTCCCCTCTCGGTTGAGCTGGGCCCACACCTTGTCCGCCCCATAGACCTCGAGGTTCTCGGCGTGCACCCGTGCAATCTCTGCCTTGAGTTCATCGTCTCTGACCGAGCGGGCCGACGGCGGCCGCTTCTTGGCCACCCAGTAGGTGTTCGGGGCGATCTTGCACCCGTGCTCGGTGAGCACCCGGCAGATCGGCTCGACCCCGAAGCGGTCCTGGTGAGCGTCGATGTAGGCGACTATCTCGGCTGTCGGCGGTCGAGCTCCGCCCCGAAGAAAGCTGCCGCTGACTTGAGAATCTCGTTGGCCCGCCGCAGCTCCTTCACTTCCCGCTGCAGCTCGCGCAGCTGGGCGCGATCGTCGGTCGTCAGCCCTGGCCGCTCGCCGGCGTCGGTCTCGGCCCGCCTGACCCACTGGCGCAGCGTCTCGTGGTTGATCGACAACTTCGCCGAGATCGACTCGATGGCCTTCCACTGCGACGGGTACTCGTCCTGGTGCTCGAAGACCATCCGCACCGCCCGTTCCCGGACCTCGGCCGGGTATGGCGGCCGTCCCGCCCTCCTCTGCTCTGACATGGCTCCATCCTCTCAAGGGAAGGAGCAGTCACCGAACCCGGGGCGGTTCCCGTTGCTCTGATTCTGGCTATCTTCCTTCTGATTCTGGCTGGGGCCGCTATCAGAGTGGCGTTACAGGTTTATACAGAGGCCCCCTGCACATGTTGGTCGGACCCCCGCCTTTACGCCACCGATGAGCCCAACCGGGTGTTGGTCACATTCCTCGATGCTGAGGTGGCCGTCATCGAGTGACCGAAGCGGCTACCGGAGGACGTCGCAGCGAGGCGCTCAACTGGTCGTAACGCGACCGCTGCTCGGATTCGGAGGCAGGCTGAGCTGTCAGGTGCTGGGGTGATGTCCGATCCTCGGAAATGCAGATTGCTCGGACCTCTCGCCTCATCGTGAGGCGAACGCCCATGCGGCGAGGATCTGGCGCATTGCTGGTAGTGGCTCCGAAGAGTGCAACACGGACCGGCTGCTGATGCTGGCTATCTATGGCGATGTTCGCGGAACTGGGGCGCTTGGATGCTCTGTTCACTCGAACTGAATCAGATCTTCGCCGATCAAGAGGGGGCATCGGCCAGCCGTAGCCTGAGTAGGTTCCGGAGACGAAACAGAGGAAGTGCGCCACGGTGCTCCTCCTTACAGCCAGAAGGCCACCTAACCATCTGGCCTGCTGGCTCCAAGGAGGAGGTTCCTGAAGTCGGGCTCGGAGAGTTGACTTCAACCTGCCCATTTGACTGCCTGAAGGCTATCTGGCAATCCGACGCAAGTCTCCAGTCATCGTACCGATCTCGCCCCTAAGAGAAACGATGAGTGGTAATTGGAGACGGTTGCCTCACGCTCTCGAGCGCAGCGCTACGACGCCCTGATCAGAGCCCGCCAGCCCGTCGCACTGTGGCTCCCAAGCCCAGTGCCCTTTAGTCCGAGGGAGCGGGCTGGTCGTCGCGAGCATGGGGGCTAGGCGCCGAGGTAGCGATACGCGGGCAGGAACGGACATCGACTCCAGCATGGCCGCACCTTCGGTCGAGGTTGCCACCTTGGTGTCGCAGCCGAATTTGCCAGCCTTGGTCGCAGCCTCGATCCGCTCCCAAACCTCATCGACGTCGGCGCGGGGCGCCCACACAAGCCACTTGCCCGTCTTGCCGTCTGGGACGCCGCGCTCGCCTCGGTGGATGTGTCCTGGCCCCCGTGCAACGACCCAGGGGATCTCTGTCTCTTCAGACGGCTTCGGGCCTTTTGATTTCTTACGCGCGGTTCTCATGGCGGCAGTGTTACCGAAGGGTGTGACGCTCGACCCCCGGCGACGCCGGGGGACCTCGGCCCAATCCCTGAGGGGGAGGTCGGCTTGACCCCCCGCCCGCTCGGATGGGAACATACGTTCGTGTCGCCTGCCCGTCCCAAGGAGGAGATTGAGCAGCTGCGTCGGTCGATCGCGATGCTTCAGCCCGGCTCAATGGCGATGAAGCGAGAGGACGCCATGCGGCTGCTCAGCGCCTTAGGCGAGGTGCAGGGTCGGCTCGACAAGCTGCGCGACGGCCTGCGGGCACTGCTCGGTGAGGAGGACCGCTAGCCGCCCTAGCCCCGCGATTCCACTCAGCGGAAGCGGAGCGCAACCCACTCCGGACGGCGCCTGTCGATCCCCTCCGGTCTTCCGGCGAGGCCTACCGCCGCTGGCCGAGCTCGTTACTGACCTCGGTCTCGGTGATCGGATGCCGGAAGTAGGCGATCCAGGCTTGCAAGACCAAGCCGGCTGCCCAGATGCCCATCACCCACCCCGGCCAGAAGTAACCCCCGCCGGTCAGGCCCCACACGAGGATCAAGGCGGCGTTGACCACCACGAATCCCAGCATCAGTTCCTTCAGCCAACGTTTGGCTTGCAGGTGCTTGCGTGTCGCATTGCGCTCGGAAGCCTCGGGGCTGTCATCATTGCCGGTGCTGAGCAGATCCTCATCTCCAAGCATCGGACGCACCTCCCCTCTGGTCCTTGCTACTGTCGACGCTACGCCTCCGGAGCGGCGGCACCAGGGCCGAAAGTCACGGGGGGACAGGCGGGCGCAGCGGTGAGGGCAGATCAAGGCCCAAGAGAGAGACCGACCCGCTGATGGGGGAGGTTAAGAGGCCTCCCCCATCAGGGCCGTCGTAGGTGTCGCTAGCAGGGTAGGACTGCGACGACCGTTCCGGTGCCGGCGTGTCCCGGGTTACCTGCGTAGTCGGGGTCGGTCTTGACGATCGCCACCTTGGCGGTGTTCCCCGAGATCGTCGATCCGGACTGGGTGACGCGTTCGTGACGATCACGGCCACATAGGAGTCAACCGTGGCCGGAGGCCCGGAGCTGTTGCCGGGATCGGTGGACCACTGGGTCGTGCAGTTCGGTGCGGTGGCCGGGGTGTTGGCGAAGCCCTTGAAGCTCTTGGGAGGCACCCCCAGGAACAGTTCGGCTTCTTGCTGAGACCACTGGGCTCCCCAGAACGTCACGGCGTTGCCGACCGACGAGTTCTGGTCGCCGATCACGAAGTTGCCGCCGCTCGTGTTGGCGAACACAAAGCCCGACACCGGGCTCGCCTGGCTTGGCTGATACGAGCTATCACCGGCGAAGCTGGCGGTGGCGTTGATCGGTCCGAGCGTCTGGGAGACGCTCACGGCGCAGGTACCGGTTCCCGTCGCGTCGGTGGGAGCGGTGCAGCTTTGGGTCCCGAGGCTGAGCGTGATGGTGCGACCGACAACCGGCGAATTGACAGCGGTGAGCAGTCGTCCCTGAAGCTGGGCGGTGGTGCCGTTAGCCACCAGGGTCGGACCGCTGTAGGTGAGCGTCGTAGCGACAATCGGCGGGACGGGAATGACGAAGTTCTCCGTGATCGCCTGGCCCAAGGTAACCGTAACCTGCACCCCGAGCGACAGAACAGGCTGGCCGGGGAGGCCAATGAAGGCAAATCCAGCCATGTTGTATGACCCAGGGACAAGAGGCAGCGTGTAATGCCCGGTGGGGTCAGCGAACGTAAATTCCCTGCCCGGGCAACTCAAGAAACTTGTGCTGGGAGCCGGGCACGCCACCACGCCGCTGTTCGGCAAGGGCATCCCATTTCGATCCGTCACCGTGCCCGACGCCGTTGCCGGTGGAGTCACCACGAAGTTCTCCGTGATCGTCTGGCCAGCGGTCAGCGTCACGTTATACACGACAGGCGAGGCGATGGGCTGGCCGTTGACAGAGTCAAAGCCGACCAGGTTGTAGGTGCCAGGAGGAAGGCTAAGCGTGTAGTGGCCGGAAGCGTCGGTCACCGCGGTGACCAAGCCCGGGCAACTCAAGAAACTTGTGCTGGGAGCCGGGCACGACGCCACACCAGGCCCCGGCAACAGCTCCCCATTGGGGCCCGTCACTGTGCCGGTCACCGTGCCGGCGGCAGTGGGTGGACCGAAGAAATTATCGAGCATGGCACCGCCGGGACCGGTTGGCCCAATCCCTGCATTACCGGTGTTGTCCACAACGATGTAGCTGGACCCGGTCTCGGTACCGCCGCTAGCGAAGTTGACGGTGTAACTCAAAGGATCCTGAAGGTGACACCTGGTGTCGAGCCAGGAACACAGCTCGCCGGGATTGCACCCGGACTCGTCGGTAGCGTCTTCGTACCTGTGGCCAAGGGTGTTCCCGTTGTCGGATCGGTGATCGTGAAGCTCCAGTTCTCCAAAGACGCCGGGCCTGCAGTGCCCCCGAACGTGACCGTGCCGGACTCAGTGAAGTTTCCAGGCACCGGCGGCGGCGCTGAGGTAGGCGTCCCGGGGATCACGCCGCCAGCGGTGCCACTCGCGCTGAAGCTGAAGGACGAGTTGCCGGTCGGGTTGCACGACACCGACGTAAAGGTGAACGTCGTGTTGTTGCCGTAGGGCGGGCTACCAGCGGCGAACTGCTCGCCCGCCAGCGTCGGGGTGGTCGCCTCCGCCGGCTGAGCACCGATTGCCAGCACCGGCAAGACAGCGAGGGGAAGCAGGAGTGCCCCCAACAGCCGAGTTCCTCTCCCCAGTCCCTTTTGTGACCGAGCTGCCTTGATGGCCGATGGGCGTGACGCGCCGCGTCGTGTCTTTCGCCGCACGCCCCGATCGCCTCATCAAGGCCGGAGCAGAAGCCGCTGGTCTCATGCGCACCACCTCCGAGCAGCTCCACCAGGCGGGCTCGGTGCTGTGGCGGAACCGGTCGAGGCGCCGTCGTATTGAGGTGCTCAGCGTGCCGTTCGACGAAGCGCACCGCGCCGCAAAGGCCTTGGGCGGCACCTTGAACGACTTCTTCATGACCGGCGCCGCTGAGGCTGCCCACCAATACCACCGGGAACTCGGTGTGAGCCCTGAGCGGTTCCACGTCACCTTCGTCGTGAGTACCCGCACCGATGCCGCCAGCGGAGAGAACGCCTTCACCCCTGTGCCGGTCGAGCTGCCGGGTGGCGCTATGGACCTCGCCGAGCGCTTCTCGCTGATCCACGACCTACTTGAGGAGCGGCGCGCCGATGTGCACGGGAGCGGCCCGATGGGCGTGGTGGCCACCGTCGCCAACCTAGTGCCCACGTCGGTGGTCACAGGCCTGATCCGCAGCCAGGCCAGCCACATTGACTTTGCCACCAGCAACATGCCGGTATTCCTGGGCGACACCTATGTCGCCGGCGCTCGGACGCTGCATGCCTACCCAGTCGGACCCCTGGCCGGCACCGCCTTCAACCTCACCCAGATCTCCATGGCCGGGAGCCTGGATATCGGGGCGCACCTCGACCCTGCCGCCGTGACCGAGCCGGAGCTGTTGCGCGTTTCGCTCGAGGGAGCGTACCGGGACCTCATCGCGCTGGACTGACTGGTCAGGGGGATCCGCCAGAATCGGCGCCACGCCAAACTGTCCGCCACCTCCCGGCACAACGCCTCGAACCCCAGCTTGAACCGGTACTTCAAGAACATCATCCGCGCATAGGTCTCCATCGGGATCGACGGCCGTCCCTGGCTGGGATCGAAGAACGCGATGTAACTGGTCGATTACCTCGCCCCAAGAGGGTGACCATGGCATCCGGCCCGGCACTGCTGTCCCCCCGTCACGCCGGGCGCTGCTCTCTCAGCGAAGGATGCGGTCGAGCCAGGCGGCGGTGTCCTCCTGGACCCCGTCGCGGTTGGTCTCGTTCAGCAGCTCGTGGCGGGCCTCCGGGTAGTAGAGGCCGGTGACGTCCTTCAGGCCGACCGCTCGGTAGCGGGCCTCCAGCTCCCGCACCGTGCGACCGCCCTGGGAGACGGGGTCGGCCTCCCCGGTGACGAGCAGGACCGGGAGGTCCTTCGGGATGCGGGCCTCGTTGCTCGGATCCCACATCGCGGCGGCGTGCCGCGCCATGTCGAGCACGAACTCGATGGTAAGCGGGGCGTCGTCGCCGCACATCGGATCGGCGATGTACCTGTCGACCTCGGCCGGGTCGCGGCTCAGCCAGTCGTACGGCGTCCGGGCCGGCTCGAACGGGGCGTTCAGCGGACCGAAGATGGCGGCGGGTTGCTCCCCGGCGCCATGGGCGACGGTGGCCTCGAGCCCGGCGATGCTGTCCGACAGGGCTTCCATGATGCCCGCCGACCCGGACAGGACGAGGCCGGCGAGCAGGTTACCGTGGCGCTGGATGAACAACTGGGCGAGGGAGGACCCCATCGAGTGGCCGAAGAGCACGACCGGAAGCTCGCCGCACTCGGCGCGGGCGAGGGAGGCCAGTTCGGCGAGGTCGTCGATCATGCCGTCCCAGCCCCGGGGCCCGGCGCGGCCCACCCCGGTCGCCGCCGAGGTTGCGCCATGGCCGCGGTGGTCCAAGGCGTACACGGCATACTCCCGTCCGGACAGGAACTCGGCGAAGCGGGCGTAGCGACCGGAGTGCTCGGAGGCCCCGTGGGCGACCTCGACGATGGCTCGGGGGTGCCCCGCGGGGAGCCAGCTCCGGTATCTGATGTCGATGCCGTCCGCGTCGGTGAAGGTTCGCAACTCCGCCATGTCGTCGACCTCCTGCCATGACTCGCCGCCACGCGGCTCCGGCCACCCTACTGAGCCGGACCACCGATCATCACCAGAAGACGGCGCAGAGGTCCTTCTCCAGGCGTTGCGAATGTTGCCGGCAAGGTGGATGAGCTTTCACTCGGCGTCGCACGCCTTGAGACCGCGACGCATGAACCGCCGGCAGTTCCTCGCCTCCTTGGCCTGTGCGAAGACCCCTTCGATCATCCAGCCCCTCTGGTTGTAGAGGGCCCGGTTGTCGGGGTCGGCCAGCTTGGCTTCCATAGCCTGTCGGATCTCGGCTCGGGTCGGTGATGCATCTCCGTGAGCTTCCTGTCGTCGAAGGGTGATCAGCTGATGGATGCGAGTGGGCGTGAGACGCAGTCGTTCGGCTGCCTCGGCTATAAGGACCTGGCCTTCGGCCGCCGCAGCGATGATCGTCTCTCGCCGATCGAGCTCGAATGCTTTGGTGGTGTCGTTGATCGAGTCCAGTTTCGTGGTCTTGGTGGTCGCTATGAGCAGCTTGACGCCGACCTCGAGGCCGGTGTTGGTGGCGCTCCAGTAACCGGCGTCGGCCAAGGCCGTTGTCGGCCTGGCTTCGATCCCGGCGCTGGCCAGGGGTTCGCCTTGGTCGCTTGGCGCATGGGTTCGAGCTGTGCGTGGTCGGTGGTCTCGGCGCTGACCCCGGCAGCCAGCACGAGCTGATCAGCGTCGACGACGGCCTGCGCGTTGTAGCCCTGGACGAACCCGCCAGGCACCTTCATGAAGCCGCTATCGGCATCGGTCGTGTTCGCCACTGACGTCGAGGGCCTGGGCTCCTTCGGCTTGCGCCCGCGAAGACCCTCCGCTGCGGCTGCCTCCTCGGCCGCAGCTCCACTTGCCCGGGCGGCCTCGGCGGCCTTCGCCTCGGCATCGAGCTTGGCCTTGGCCGCCCGGATGGTCTCCAGGCGCCGACCGCGGTCGGCCACCCGCCGAGTCGAGGACGCCTTGGCCTGTTCGTCGTCGGCGGCATCGGCCGTCTCAGCTTCGGCCAGCATCTCGGTCGCCCCTGCCTCGAGTGCCCGGAGCCGCTCGATGCGGGCGTTGGCCTTCTTCGACGCCGCAGCGGCGATCTTGGTGCCGTCGATTGCTACCAGCCCCACTCTGTCCAGGCCCATCTCGAAACAGATGGCCAGCACCCGGGCGAACAGCGCCGGCAGCAGGTCGTCCATGGGCACCCGGAATCGGGCAATGGTGGCGTGATCAGGCTCGAGGTTGGCGGTGATGGCTCGGTAGGCCCATGACTCCCGGCAGGCCCGTTCGATGGCCCGCGAGCTGCGCAGCCCCTCGCAGTAGGCGTAGAGGAGCAGCGCCAGCATCATCGAGGGCTCGTAGGCCGGACGTCCGCCTTGGTCGTGGTCGTCGTAGCGCTGATACAGCTCGGTGAGCTCCATCTGCTCGACCACATCCAGAACTCCACACCAGATGGTCTTCGCCGAGTAGCTGGCGGAAGTCCAACGCCATGAGGAACGTCTGGTCCCGGTCCACAGGGACAAACGTCGTCATCATCGCCCCACTATCCAAGGTGCGCGCCTGCAGGCGGTGGATCTTCAGGGGTTATGCGACAGCCTGCTAGATAACCTGTTTCTCGTGCAGCTCGGAGATCCGGTCCGAGTCGTACCCGAGCACCTCCTCCAGGACCTCCTCGCTGTGCTGGCCGTGCCCGGGGGCGGGTGTGCGCAGGCTTCCGGGGGTCGCAGAGAGGCGGACCGGGATTCCGACCATTGCGACCTTCCCGAAGCCGGGGTGGTCGAGGTCCGCGATGTAACCGTTCGCGCGCATCTGCGGGTCTTCGGGAAGCTCCTCCACAGAGTTCACAAGACCGAAGACGAAGTCGACCTGGCCCTCTCGGAGGATCTTCACCCACTCGTGGCGCGCCTTCGTCTCGAACACGGCGTCGAGGATCGCGACGCACGCCTCGGCGTTTGCGGTGCGCGCCGGTATGTCAGCGAAGCGGGGGTCACTCGCCAGCTCCGGGCGCCCGATCGTGCGCACGAAGGCCGCCCAGTGGCGGTCAGCCTGGACCATGGCGAGGGCGATCCACTTGTCGTCGGCACACTTGTAGTGGTTCCAGAGCGGATTGACGGCGCGGCTTCGGAACATGCGCGGCACCGCCATGCCCAACATCAGGCGCATCGAGAGCGAGAGCCCCTGGAGCATGGACATAGAGCCGAGTTGGGAGGCGTCAACCTCTTGGCCCACGCCGAGCTGCTGGCGCGCGAAGAGCGCGGCCAGGATCCCGTAGCCCAGCATGATCGCGCCCATCTGGTCCGCGATACCGCCGGCGATGTACAAGGGGGGCATGTCGGGCTCGCCAGCGGCAAGCATGATCCCCGAGCGAGCGAGGCCGAGGTAATCGAAGCACGCGTCGCCGCTGTCGGGGCCCTCAGGGCCATAGCCGGTGGCACTGGCGTACACAAGTTTCGGGTTGTGACGGCGCAGGGTGGCGTAATCGAGGCCGAGTCGGCGAGCCACGCCCTTGCGGAAGTTCTGGACAAAGACATCGGACTTGGCGACAAGTGCGTAGACGATCTCGCGCGCCTCGGGCCGCTTGAGATCCAGGGCCAGGCTCTTCTTGTTGCGGTTGTTAGCCTCGAAGTAGAAGTTGGGCTGGTCTTCCGGGTCGATGCCATACATGTGCGCGACATCTCGGGCGGGGTCGCCGCGCTGGCGTTCCTCGAGTTTGATCACCTCGGCGCCGAGGTCGGCGAGCATCGCCGTGCACACGGGCCCTTGTTGCCAGATCGTCCAGTCGACGATCCGGATCCCTCCGAGTGGCATCGGCATAGTGGACTCCTTTTTTGGCCTCTGACGTGATTGAGGTGCCTAGGTTCGTGGTGATCGGGCAATACCGTGAAGTTCGGACTTGGCCTCACGGTGCATGAGGGCGGCCACAGCTTCAACAGGACCACGGCCCTCGTAGAGGACAGCTCCGACTTGCTCGCAGATCGGCACGTCGATACCTCGGAGTCGAGCCAGCTCCAGCACTGCCGGGGTGGTCCTGACCCCCTCGGCCACCATCTGCAGCCCGGCCAGGATGGTCGCCAGAGGCTGACCCTTGCCCAGCTCCCGGCCCACGAAGTGGTTGCGGCTGTCGAGGCTGCTACAGGTCACCACCAGGTCGCCGATACCAGCCAGGCCGAGGAAGGTAAGGGGGTCACCCCCCAAGGCGATGCCCAGCCTGGCGAGCTCGGCCAGCCCTCGGGTGACAAGAGCCGCCTTCGTGTTCTCGCCGTAGCCGAGCCCGTAGGCCATTCCCGCGGCGATGGCGATGACGTTCTTGACTGCACCACCGATCTCGCACCCAACCACGTCGGTGTTTGTGTACACGCGGAAGGTGTCCCGCATGAGCAAACCCTGGATGGATACGGCGACGTCTTGGTCGGGGATAGCCACGACTGTGGCCGATGGCTCGCCGGCCATCACCTCTCGGGCGATGTTCGGACCCGATATGACACCGATCATCCCTGGGTCATGGGCGGTCAGCACGTCGGCGGCCACCTCGGACATGCGCTTGAGCGAGCTGGTCTCTATGCCCTTTGCCAGGCTCAGGAGACAAATGCCAGGCCCCACATGGCGATCGAGTTCCTCGAGCACTGACCGGAAGAACTGAGACGGCACGGCTACGAAGATGACGTCGACCCCCCGCACGGCCTCTTCAAGCGATCCCGTCGCTCGAAGCGAGGGCGGGAGTGGGAAGCCGGTTAGAAACAGCGGGTTCTCATGGCGGGAGTTGATGGTGGCCACAACCTCGGGCTCCCGGGCCCACAAGACGGTGTCCGAGCGAACCGAAAGTAGGCTCGCGACGGTCGTGCCCCACGACCCTGCTCCGATGACCGCTACCCTCATCGGGCCCCCGGACCTCTCCTAGTTGCCGCCCATAGCTTGGCAGAAGTGTCGCCGGCAGGTGCTGGGCACACCAAGGCGTCCGTGAGTTCGTCGCGCTCTCCCACGGCGAGGGTCTCGTCTCATCTCGAAACTACCATCGCATGTGGGACCGGATGGTGGCTGAGGAAGAGCCGCGCCGAGCAGCGCCAACAGTGGGAGGCCGCCCGCGAACAATCCCGCGGCCGCTGGCAGCGCGGGGCGTAGACAGGCGAGCAGGGCAGCTTGGTTGGAATGTGCCCTTTGACCCTTCCCTGTCGAATACGCGGAGCGCGTTAATCAAGAGGAGGTTGTCGTTATGGCTACGGCAAGTGGGACGAGGCAGTCCAGGGAGAAGGTTCCTGACCGTCGCTGCGCGTACTGCTTCGTGCCGTTGAAGGTTGTCGCCGGACGGCACGTCGAGATTTGCCAGCGGTGCGGACGGCAGCAGCCGGGGGCGAATCACAACCAGCGAATGGGGCATGGACGCGGGTAGTGCTTGCGTTTCGTTCCCGACTCATATAGATCCAGACGCGCTGAGTTGTGTATGACTGGAGTCATAGTCGACCCTGCTGAGGTGGTCCTGTTTTCCGACGGCCCGCCGCCCGCAAGCTGGTCAAGCACCGGAAGCTCGTGGTGGATCTCCTGAAGACCGAGACGAGTCGATGGGTTCTTCCCTCGTAGGGCGCGAAGCCCGTCGGCGTCAGTTCTCCTGGTGGGAGTTCTTGCGCGCTGGCGTGGCCGCCCGGAGACGTCGGGCAGCGGCGTAGCGAGGGCGACGGCGAGCGGAGGCAAGCACGGTCGCAGAGCCATGGCGATGACCACCGAAGGGCACACGAAGTTCTCGCCAATCCTCGAGTCGCTGGCTGTCGGCAGTGCGGACTGTGATACTGAGTGGGTGGCCCACACCTTCTGGCCGCTCTTCGACCTGAGGATTCTCACGCCTCGGCTCGAGCTTCGGTATCCGTCCGACGGCGACATCGCCAAGCTCGCTGAACTCGCAGCGAATGGCGTTTATGAGCAAGACGTCATGATGCCCTTCTCGGCTCCAAGGATTAACCAGACGTCGCTTGAGCCTGAGCGCAGCACGCTTCAGTACTACTGGCTTCGTCGGGCCGAGTGGATGCCGACGAAGTGGGGGTTGCCCTGCGCCGTCTTCAGCGATGGCGTGATCGTGGGTTCCCAGGAGATTATGGCTGACGATTTCCCCATCAGGAGGGTGATAGCCACCGCGTCGTGGGTCGGCCGAGCCTACCAAGGCCGTGGAATAGGTAAGGAGATGAGGGAAGCTATCTTGCATCTGGCCTTCGCTGGCCTGGGCACAGATTGGGTATTCAGTAGCGCTCTGGGTGACAACCTTGGGTCGCTAAAAGTGTCACGGGCCCTCGGGTATACGGAGTATGGCGACGAGACGCTGGTGAGGGAAGGCAAAACCGCGAGATTCATCCGGATGCGGCTGAGTCGGGAAAGGTGGGCTGAGGTCCGGCGCGATGACATCAAGATCGAGAACCTGGAACCCTGCCTTGAGCTGTTCGGTGTCGCCTAGTCCGGTCAGTCGATGGAGCGTTGCTCGTCGCCGTCGATCTGCCTAACTGATGGGGCCTTCGACCCTGGTCCACCGGACCCTCACGGATCACACTGGCAGTCTCAGGAGGGTGAGTTCGGCGAGGCAGCGTGGCTGCACGACCGGCCTAACAGGGTCCCGCCACTCCTCCCCGTCGAGCCGCCCTTCTGAGCATTGCGTTGAGGCGACAGTCGGGAGAGTGTCTCAGAATCCTAGCGACTGGCTCCTTTGCGACGAGCCTTGTGGGACATCAAGGGCGTTCGGCCCTACCCGCACCGGGTGCGTCTTAGATGATTTGACGATTCGGGGGAAGACCCCCGAAGCGGCATGCTGAACTAAGGATGAATCCCATGACCGATCGGACCTACAAGATCCGCCTGGACGATGACGAAGTCGAGATAACGGCCCCCTCACCGGCGGACGCGGTTCGCCAGGCCATCAAGGGTCGCCCTGGCAGCGGGACGGCGCTAGTCGTTTCAGGGGCTCCGTTGGGTTCACCCTGACCTGGCCGAGCACGGGATCGGGTAGCACTCACTCTGTCGTCCCCCTGGCGCCAAGAGTACGGCCGACGCTCGCCTAAGGGATCGACAGGCGCCGGCCGGAGGTACACTGACGGTACGGACGCCACTGGCCCATTCCGCCGATCCAGCCTGGCGTTCGGTGCTGGGGCTGGGGGTGGCTCCGTTCCCCGCCGGGCGGGGCCGCGACCCGAATCAATTGTCGGAATGATCAGGGCAGCGGTCGTTGCCCTCGTCTGTCGTCCATCCCTCACCGGCTGCCCACCTGCGGACAACGACCTCGGTGGGTTGAGCAACGCTGCCTGGCGTACCTGACCATGGCATGGTCGCTGTAGCGCCGCAGATGTCGCACCTGATCCCGATGAGGCCCTCGACCGTCATCGGCCGATCCCTAGCGCTCGCTCAGTTCTTGCATGCTGCCCCTCCATTGACGAGCCTCGCTAAGCAGGGGCTCCCCACCAATCAGTCTGAGCCCCAGCGACGGTGCTGGGGGACGAGCGAGGGCACTGCCGACGGGCGGCCCTCCACCCGGAGCCCTCACCGACGAGATCAACCACCGGTGCCCCTATTAGCAGGCCGCGCGAGCCTCTTTGGCTGATCGGCTCGGACGAAGACCGCACTGGCCGGCGGGGTGAGCATCCTGGTCGGGAGGAGTTTCTTCCACCCTCGATCAAGCGCTTGGGGTGGCGGCCATCGACGTAGCCCATGAAGGGCGGATAGACGCTGTAGCCGAGTAGCTCGCGAAGTCGTTCGGAGGGGCGCTGGCCGACTCGGGGAAGGATGCCGTGACGTCCTTGCCGGCCCGAGTGAGAACGCTCATACGACGCCTCGACCGCCCGAAATTGCTTCGCCGTCAAAGGCTTCGCGGCGGGCGAATCCGTGCGTATCCGGGTGACCTCGGCGCTCATGTCACCATTCTCGCAGCGCCTGGGATCGACGGCGGGTCTATCCCCTCGTGGGCGGCCCTCACAGCGCCGCAGCATCGAGGTGGCCTGGGAGTGCGGCGCTCAGCACGTCGAACATGCTGCCCTCGCCACCCTCGGGACGCTCGCTGCCTTCGATACCGAGCTGGAGGATGGAGGTCGATCGGTCCCTATGCGCGAGGTGATCAGCAAGATAAGGGCTTCCGGCGAGAAGCTCGCCGATGAGGCGCGCAAACTCGCCGAGGAGGCCCGCGAGACGGCAGCCAAGGCGCTCAAGAGCACGGCCAAGAGGGCTCCGGCTAGAAGGACCGCGGCCAAGAAGACGACGGCGAAGAAGACGAGGGCGAAGAAGACCGCAAAGCGCAGCGCCTCCTCCACCAGGAAGAGTCGCTAGAAGGCAGAAGAGGCCGTAGGGCGCGAAGCCGCCGACCAGAACCTTGTTGGACGGCAGTCGCCGGACACGAACCGAACCCGCGACGCCATCCGGCATGCACCTCCATAACCGGCTTACGATGACCCGACGTGACGGAGAACTGGCGTGATTGGGTCACTGTCCTTGTGATCTCCGTTCAGGTGTTGATGTTCCTGTACTGGATGGCGTACGGCCTGGCGTGGTGGGCGTCAGGACAGCAACCGTGAGAGGGCAGCGGCCCTGTCTGACGGAGGCTGAAGAGGTGATCATGTCGATCGTCGCCCCTGACCGCGCGTCTGTAGTCCCCACGGTTGCTCGTTCAGCGGCGACCACGCCGGGCGCCGGCCGTCTTCCGGCACCCCCAGGACGGTGCGCCCGGCAGCTCGTGGCGGGGACAGCTAGTGCCGGGAGGCGTCCGCACCGTCTGTGTTATCCATACAGCATGCAGCGTCAAGAGAGGTGGGCGCTGCCGACGGTCGCTAACCGTGTCGTGGTGCGGCTCGTGAATCCGTAGACCACCGCCCTCGTGACCTGCTGCTGCGGCGGATGTGGGCGCGCTCCCGCTCGTCGGTTCCTCCCCATATGCCTACCTGTCGGGTTGTGACAGCAAAGCTCATGCACTCCAGCCGAACCTGGCAGGCCTGGCAGACCTGCTTGGCCGCCGTCACGCGCTCAGGCGTGGGCTCAGTAGGAAAGAAGAGGCCGATGGGGTGGCCCCGGCAGGCCGCCCGAGCCCGCCAGGCCGTCTCCGCCTTGATCTGCCTGACTGTTCGCTCAAACGTCGAACAGTAGTCAGGCATTGCAAGCAGTTTAGGCTCAGGGGCGTCAGGGCTCCCGGGGGCGCAACTACACACGATTTTGCTCCCATCGTCCTGGGGCTCGCGCAGGGGTCCGGGCAGATCGGTAGCGTTCGGGCCCAACACCCGGCGGTGTGATGCCCTGGGGACAACAAAGGACCACGACCGATGAGCACTTGGACTGTAGGGACCGAGATAGGTGTCGCCATTGGGACCCTAGGACTAGCTGGTGCCACTAGCGCTCTCGTGTGGCGGACTGGTGACCTCGCGAAAGTGACCAGCGAGGCCGTCAGGGAAGCCACCCGACAGGCGAAGGCGACGGAGGAACAAGCGCATCAAATGCAGCGGGACCGTGAGGTGGCCCACCAGCCGGTCCTATCGGTGACGTTGTCCCGTGATCCGACGGCAGCCCTGGATGCTGCCCGATTCGTCGATTGGGCAGCCATTCGGAACGCTGGGGGAGGGGCCGCGATCGGAGCCCGCCTGCTCCGCGTCGAGGGGCAGTGGTGGGGCGTAAGCCCCCCCATCGACGTCCAAGCCGGTGCCGAGTCGGAAACGTTCCTTCTTCGTCCCGAGTCTCAGCACATCCCTTGGGAGTTGCTCGAAGCAACTGAGTTCGCTCAGGCCCGCACGAAACCGGCGGACATGGCCATCTTCTGCGCGGACCTGCTGGGCCGCCGGTTCCGCTTCGTGGTGACAGAGGGGGAGAAGTGCAGATTCACCTACCCAGCGGAGATCTGGCGCCCGGGTACAGAAGGTGCGCCACCTTGGGTTACCGACGCTCGCCTGTGGGCTAGCTGACAACGCAACCGGCCCGCCGGAGAAGGCCGACCCAACCGAAGGCCCGGAATGCCTTGGGGTGCCGGGTGACCGGGGATTCGAGTCCCAGGCCACCGCCAGGTCCCCTCTGCCCTCACATCCACGGCACGCAGCTGCCCTGAGCCCGTCTGCGACCTTCTTCGGAGCAGCACCAATTTCGGACCAAGGCTCCAGAGAGAATAGTAAAGGCCGGACATATACCGCGAGCGGTGGCATGACGAAGCGGGCGGAAGGCAGGATTGAGGCCTCGCGGCCGGTGCGGCGAGAGGAGGACAGCGGTGACTGAGAACGTCAAACGCCTGGACGCGGGGTTTCAAGCTGAGCAGGAGGCTCGTCGGTTTGCCGAACAGGCACACGGTGAGGCCTTGAGGGCGGCGACGGATGCGGCCGACACCGAGCTGAAGCGGGCCGAGGCCATCCGTACTGCCACCGTGGCTCGGGCCGAGGCCCTCCGGACGGCCACGATGGCCCGCGCCCAGGCTCTCCGGGACGCCTCTGCCCGTCACGATGAGGGGTTACGGGCTGCCGAAGAAGCTCGGGCTGCCGCCTTGCATGCCGCTGAGACCGACTACGGCCAGGACCTGGGCACAGCCAACAAGACAGCCGCCGACGCCGTCGAGGCGGCTTATGCCGAGGAGGTGGCCGCCGCCCAGGCAGCCCACGAGGAAGCCCTGCGGGCGGCCGAAGCGGCCGCTGAGTCCGCCATGAAGCGAGCCGAGGCCATTCGGCTGGGGGGCACCAGCCGCGCCGGGGCCATCCGCGACTCGGGATTGAAACGAGCGGAGGCCCTCCGGAATGCCCACGGCACCTACGAGGAGGCCCTCGGCGAGGCCGGCCGCACGAGGGCCGAGGACCTCCGGCGGATCAGTCGTCAGCATGATCAAGCCCTCAGGGAGGCAGCGGCGGCATACGAGGCCGCGCTGCGGGCGGCTTCAGAGCTGGCGGAGGCTGACGTCGGACCGCTCGACCAAGCAGCCGACGCCGTTTCTCAGCAAGACGAATCGGATCTGCCCGCCCAAGGAGCGGACGTCGCCACCGACGAAGGCCAAACCGAGGACCACAATCCTGCCGCCTCTGGAGCGGAGGCCGCGGCCGAGCCCTTCGACCAAGAAGCAAACTCTGCCTCCGAGGAGACCAACGAAGCCGACGCCAGCTCCGAGGAAGTGCCGCCTCAGAGCTTGTCACGGCCTCCACGACCTCCTCTGTCCATGCAGCCCAATGGGTGGTGGAGTCGGCGACAGGTCAACTCGTGACGTGTAGCTTCACCGGGACCGTGCGGAGCACAGCTTTTGCACCACCTGGCGGCCAAAAGCTGGCGAGGCAACCCTCTCGGGCAGGCCATCGTGCCTCTCGCGGATGCCATCGTCCAGGGTTCACGTAGCCCCAACCACCTACATATGGAGCATGGCCAGCAGAGGCATCCTTGGCCGCACGAGCACCTTTGCGACAAAGGTGCGGCTATTCACTGATGACACGCCTCCACGACGTGTCGATCCGCTCCTGCAACTCTGCGACTTCGTTGAGCATCGTCCGCTATAGGCCTTTCGGGGTGGCGGGCTGGGTCGTAGGGGAAACAGGCATCGTCGGCGGTGTCGTCACCGGGGCCTGAATTGGCGCATCGACGGCGGCCTGGGTCACTGCTACCGGGGCGGAACTCTGAGCGCTGCCCCCGCTTCCGCAGGCAGCAGCACCCAACGACCCGACGGCGATCAGCACCACTATCCCGCCAGCGATCACGAACTTCCTCATTCTCCCCGCCTCACGCCTGCGCGCAGTCCCCCGCGGGTCCTAAGTAGATCCTTCTAGTTGAGCCCGAACTGGGCCTTGATGACGACCGCCCCGTTCTGGAACTGGACGGTGGCAATGCCGGGGGTGAAGGTGCCGCCGGTCTGCCATTCGTAGATGTCGCCTGTGATACCGGCGATGTTCTCGTGGACAGTGTGCTGGCTCGGATCACCGACTAGAGCCACCACCTGGTCGTAGCTCATTCCATCCTGGATCCTGTTGTAACTGTCCAATGTCATGGTCGGTGTCGGCGGAGCTGGTGCTGTAGTCACTGGCGGGGCCGTAGTGGGAACGGGAGCCGCCGAAGTGGGCGTCGGGGTAACCGGCGCCACGGCGGGGGCAGGAGCCGTCGGAGCAACCGAGGGAGCGGGAAGCGGTCGTGGCGATCGGTACCGTGGAGTTGACCTTCGTGCCGCCCGAACTAGTCACAACAACCACCACAACCAGAATCACCAGGGCTAACGCGCCGAGTCCGACCCACGGCCAAGGCCCGCGGCCCCGAGGCTTCGAAGGTGGCGCCGACCACGTCGATGGCACCGTTGATGCGGGGGGAACCGACCGCGTGGCGGCCTCCGGGGGTCGAGGGGATCCAGGGACCGACCAACCGGAAGGCTCCGGCTTCCTCGGCGACGGCTTCGTCGGCGACCCCGGCACCTTCCAAGCGTTGACCGTCGCCACCAAGGCGGCGTACCAGCATGCCGTCGCCGAGCGCCGCTGCATCGTCGCGGTAGACGCCTTCTACGAGTGGCGCATCTCGAAGTGGAAGGTCGGACAAACCGTGCCGGTCAAGATCTCTCTGGCCGACGTGAACGGGGTTCGGATCTCTGACACTGAGGCCGCCGGTCTGGCCTCGGCCTGTCAGGTCAAGTTCTCGGCCAGCGGAGCACAGACCACGACACCCCAGTGCATGAAGTACGACGCCAGCAGTCATCAGTTCGTCTTCACCTGGAAGCCGGCCAAGACGGGCACCGGGACAGCGACGATCAGCGTCGCGATCAGCTACGGCACGAGCACGACCACAGCAAAGTCGGAAACGATCTCGTTCACGAAATAGCCCGTGCGGGGGCTGACTCTACTGTGCAGCGGTAGCCGGGAAGTCCTTACCGCCGCCTAGCCGTTTTCTTCCTTGCCGGAGCCCGCTTGGCCGTGGTCCTACGAGCCGTGGCCTTCCTGGCCGCTGTCGTCTTCCTTGCCGGAGCCCGCTTGGCCGTAGTTCGACGCGCCGTGGCCTTCTTGGCCGCTGTCGTCTTCCTTGCCGGAGCCCGCCTGGCTGTGGTCCTACGAGCCGTGGCCTTCTTGGCCGTGGTCTTCTTGGCCGTGGTCTTCTTGGCCGTTGCCCTCTTCTTCGCCGGAGCCCGCTTGGCCGTAGTTCTACGAGCTGTGGCCTTCCTGGCCGTTGCCCTCTTCTTCGCCGGAGCCCGCTTGGCCGTAGTTCTACGAGCTGTGGCCTTCCTGGCCGTTGCCCTCTTCTTCGCCGGAGCCCGCTTGGCCGTGGTCTTCTTCGCTGCCGACTTGCGAGCCGTCCTCTTCCGAGGTGAAGTCGTAGGGGCGGCGGCCTTCAGTGCCTTGGCGGCCGCCTCGCGGGCTTCCTCGGCCAGCTTGCGTGTCTCGCCGGCGACCTGCTCGCCGTAACGACGAATAGTGCTGACTGCATCGCTCGGCCCTTGCGGCCGATTCCCGTTTGCCATTGGCCCTCCTCAATGAGCTGGGCACTAAAGCCCGAATTTCAGATCGCCACCTCGTTACGGTAGGTCAGTCCAGGCCACCGGCGGTGGACCACGCCTCGCGTTCTTCGGGGGCACGTGCCGCCGGTCAAGGCTGGTCGTCCACGCCAGGCAAGCCACTTGGCCGCGGCGACTCCGCCGTCCACCCTGCGAGGTTCAAGTAGAAGCCCGAATGCCTTGGCGCGCTCAATACCGATCATCGCCGCCGCTCCCGGGCGATGATCCGTGCCACGGTCGTCGGGTGCCACGTGGTTGTCCCCCGCTTGGTCCTGTAACCCGCCTCAGTCAAGGCCGCAGCCATGGCTCGAACGCTTGCTCTCTGGTGGTGGAGATCCACGATCCTTTTGAGCACGACCTGCTCCTCGTCGTGCGGGGTGAGTTCCTTCCCTTCGGCCCTATAGCCCAGGGGAGGGCTTCCGAAGGCGTAACGCCCCTGCTCGGCCTTTCGGCGGCGGCCAGCTCGTAGGCGGAGATTGATCATCGACCTCTCGTACTCCGATACGGCGCCGAGGACCTGTCTGATCAGCTTCCTTGATGGGTCGTCCGGATCGTCGTTGAGATAACCAGGCCTCTGCGGTGCTGGTGGAGAAGACCTGGCCCCCTAGCCGCCGTACCTCGGCAAGGAGGGTCTCCTGGACGATCAGATCCCTGGCTAGGCGATCGAGCCTGTAGACAATCAACCCATACGCTTTGCCGTCCCTGATCAGCTCCAAGGCATCGCCAAGAGCACGCCGCTGATCGATTCCGTTGGAGCCGCTCACTCCCTCGTCGGAACAGGTGGCCAAGATCCGATGGCCGCTGGTTTTGGCCCACTTGTCGACTGCCTGCTGCTGAACGTCGAGACCAAGGCCCTCCTCCGCTTGGCGGTCAGTTGAACACCGGAGGTAGGCCACCACTGGCCCAGCTCGGGGCTTCGCGTGTCCGCCGGATCCCACACCTACAGGGTACCTGCCGTACACATCTTTTCCCCTAGCTGTGTTGCGCTGCCGCCTGTGTAAACCCGGGAGATCTGATGCCGTGTCGGGGCAGCATAGTGCGGACGGATCGTCCCAGGTCCGTGCCTATCTCCGCAAAGGGCGGATGAAGTGGCACTAGGCGCCGTTGGCCGTAAAGGTGAGGCCCTAGAGGTTCGATGGCGTTGCCGCTGGCGATCGAACCGGCCCCACCGAATGCCACTGGCCCCACGGCATGGGTTGCTGGAGGGATCGCAGTTCGCCACCAGATCGAGGCTGGCTGTGACGAGGGCAAGCGTGAGTCAGACGTGAGTCAAGGAGAGGCAATCAGGGGTGACGAGTGGGCATCTACGGTCAGCCGAATTGGGCTGCTGACCAGGCTCGATGGGCGTTTGCCCAGGTAAGCCGGACTGAGCCCTACCACGCTCTCAAGGTGGAGACACGGGTTCGAATCCCGTTGGGGCTGCTAGAGAAAGTGCCTGCTCAGCGGGCCTTTCTCGTCCTCCTGCGACCGTCGCCATCGCCCTCGGAAAGGGCCCGGTATCCCCCCATGTGTCCTAACGGATCGCGCGGATTGAGACTGGTGCTGCGTCGAACCCCGATGTGCTGCGGGTCAGGGATCACGACGTAGAGACGGCAGCCAGGCTCCGAGTCATGCAATGTTGAGTCGTGCGTCGTCTGCCCGTTCTGCCCGTGTACAGCGCCGTGGCGGCTATCGATGTAGCCCTCGCCAGCCGAGGCAGCCGACGGGTCCGTCGGTTCACCAAGCCGTTGCTAATGCCGCTTCTCGCCGCCCATGTCGCGGCTGTCGACGGCTCTGACGACACCAAGGCTTTGATCCTGGCCGGGCTCGGATTGTCCGGCGTCGGGGACATTGCGCTCCTCGCGGAAGGCGAGGGCCCCTTCGCGGCTGGCCTCGCCTCCTTCCTCGCCGCTCACTGTTGCTACCTGGCGGCGCTCGCCAAACGCCACCGTGGTGGTGCCCGTCGCCTGCGGTGGGTCGCGGCCGTCTACGTCCTGGCCTGGTGTGGGCTCAACCTGCTCCTCTTCCCCAGGACCGGCCGGCTCCGGATTCCCGTGGTCGTCTACGGGACGGCCCTGGCGGCGATGGGAGTGGCCGCACTCGACACCGGCGAGCCTGCGGTCGCAGCCGGAGGAGCTGCGTTCCTCGCGTCCGACACCATCCTTGCGCTCGAGGCCTTCGATGTGGCGAGCGTGCCCTACGCGGATGGTCTCGTGATGCTGTCCTACGCTGCTGCCCAGGCGCTCATCGCGGGCGGCATGGTTCGGCCGCGATGACGACCGACCGGCCCACCGATGTGCCATTCACGGGTCTGAGCTCGCCAGCATCCTGATGCGGCGTAGGAGAACTCATGCGACGAGTTGTTCTGCAGATGGGCGTCTCGCTTGACGGGTTCGTGGCCGCCTCAGACGGCGCTATCGACTGGGGTCTCCCGCCCGAGCACGAGGACGTGACGGCGTGGAAGGCCGAGTCAGTGCGCCAAGCCGGCACGCACATCATGGGACGCGTCACCTACGAGCAGATGGCGGCACACTGGCCATCAGCGACCGATGCGTACGCGGCGCCAATGAACGACATCCCGAAGGTCGTCTTCTCCCGGACACTGGAGAAAGCCGGATGGAGGGACACCCGGATCGCCCGAGGCGACCTCGCCGAGGAGGTTGCCCGGCTGAAACGCGAGCCCGGCAACGACGTCATCGCCCACGGCGGCGCGACCTTCGTGCAGGCGCTGTCGCGGCTCAGCCTGATCGACGAATTCCGGCTGGTGATCCAGCCAGTGGCGCTGGGGAACGGGCTGCCGCTGTTCCGCGACCTGCCCGCGCCGCTGCGCCTCGAGCTGGCTGAGGCAAGGACGTTCCCGCACGGCACCGTCATCCATGTCTACGTGGCCGCGACGACCCGGTAGCAGCGTTCACCACCGCGGCACTGCTCGGCCAGTAAGAGCGCTTGGCGTCGATGCTTCGACACCGCCTGAGCCGTGCGTCCGGTACTGAAAGCGTCGGCGGACACCCTTGGACGGGGGAACTGTGGATCTGCTGCGGGAGCATCATGTCCGTGAGCCGGCGCGGGTCGGTGGTGAACCCCTGCGCGTGTGACGACATCGTGGCATCAGCCGTCCTGCTCCGCCGCGA
>CAVQWQ010000029.1:0-352215 GCA_963717645.1 uncultured Actinomycetes bacterium
CGGCGGAGGCCGGGCGTCCAGCCAGTCCAATAGTTCGGTCTCGCCCTCGGCCTTGAGGGCGCCCACAGACGTCGGCGGCACGTTCGCCAATATCCGGGCGTGCCGCTCACCCACCCAGGTCAACTGCGTGATCGGCTACTCGTCCTTCCGGGCGACGTCGCCACCGCCGGACAACACGCTCTTCGGCCGCTCGACAGGGCCGGGCCTCGAGGACCTCTGCGCCAACCCCGCCAGCCTGGCCGGAGGCTCGGCCCCGCTGCTCACCATGTTCGACATAAACCCCACCGACGGACCCCTCGCTCAGCCATCGAGCCTCGTATGGGCGCCGGGTACTCCCGCTCCCCCTCGGATCACCACTCCCTATGTCGCCCTGCCGCAGCTGATGACGGGCCAGTGCGTCAATGGCAAGTTCTCCTACCTCTCCCTGACCACCAACCCGACGCCCGGTCCCCGGGCTCAGAACATCCCCGGTGACCTCACACCCCAGTGGGGCATGCACCTCGTCGACGTGAACGTGGCGCAGGGCAACCTCATCGACATCGTCCGACAGCAGGTCGCCGCCTGGCCGCGGGCGCGCTGACCGCCGGGCTTGGCCGACGACGAGGAGCTACGTCGTCTCCTCGGGTCGGTAGGTGCTCGCCAGCAGGGCGCCTGCGTTGCCGATGCCCAAGGCCGCGGCCGCCACCGCCCACGCAACGCCGGACCGTTGCCGACCACGAAGATGGTCTAGCGAGAAGCGCCCGTACCCCAGTGACGCCAGGGCCGCCGCCGCCGCGCCCACCACGGCGACGTACTCCCATCCCCCCTTGAAGATGAAGAAGCCCTTCCCCCGGTGGTCAGTCGCCGCCGCGGTCGTCATCAGCCCGATGACGGCCGCCGCGGGGAGCGGGTTGAGCGCACCGACGGTGATGAGCGTGCCGGCGCCGATCTCGGTGGCGGCTGCCAGGCGGGCGTGAACCCACGCCGGCTTGAACCCCAGCGCGTCGAACCACTTCGTCGTCCCCTCGAGACCGCCGGACCCCTTCACCTTGTTGTACCCGTGCGTGACGAGCATGGGGCCCAGCGAGAGGCGGAGCAGCAACGCCGGAATGTCGGTGTGGTGGCTCGTGGCCCTCCCCTTGCGCACGTGACTCTCCTTCTCTATCGGCGGACCGCTCGAAGTGGTGGTCAGGCTACACCGGGCCCCCGTCGACCTGGACCAGACTGAGGCGATGCGTCTTCCCGCCTCCTGCCTGGTCGTGCTGGTCGGGCCCTCGGGCGCGGGCAAGTCCCAATGGGCGGCCGAGCAGTTCCGCTCGGAGCAGGTCGTCTCCTCCGACGCGCTGCGCGCCCTGGTGGGGGTCGGCGGCCACGACCAGCGAGCGGGCACCGACGCCTTCGAGGTGCTCGATCTCGTCCTCGACCGCCGCCTGGCGCGGGGCTTGCTGACCGTGGTCGACACGCTCGGCCTCGACGCTGGACGTCGCCGCGGCTACGCGGAGCGCGCGCACCGCCACGGCGTGGCCTGCCACGCGGTGGTGTTCGACACCCCGGCCGAGACGTGCCGGTCCCGCAACCGGGCGCGGACCGATCAGGTACCGGCGAAGGTCCTGACGGCGCAGTTGGCCGCCCGGGACGAGGCCGCTGGGCTTCTGGCCGGCGAGGGCTTCGACGGGGTGCACCGGGCCGAGCCGGTCGAGGTCGTCCCTGGCGACCTCGTCGACGCCCCCGCGTCGGCTGCCCGCCAACGGAGCGCTCCCCTGCGCCTCGACTTCGGGCTCCAGCTGTCGTCCTTCGCCCGCCAGCCGCCCGGATCACCGCTGGCTCCCTGGCTGGCCGAGGTCGCAGCCACCGCCGAGTCGGTCGGGTTCTCGAGCATATGGCTAATGGACCACGTTGTGCAGATCCCCCAGGTCGGCCGCAGCTGGGACGACCTCCCCGAGGCCTGGACCACGCTGGCGTGGCTGGCGGCGCGCACGCGGACCGCCAGGCTGGGCACGCTGGTCACTGGGGTGACACTGCGCAATCCCGCTCATCTGGCCAAGATCGTGGCCACGCTCGACGTCCTGAGCGGCGGGCGGACCATCTGTGGGCTGGGCGCCGCCTGGTGGGAGCACGAGCACCGTCTGTACGGCTGGAGGTTCCCGCCGCTCGCCGAGCGCTACGCGCTGCTCGAGGACGCGCTGCAGCTCCTCCCGCTGATGTGGGGTCCGGGCTCGCCGCCGTTCGACGGCAAGGTCATCAGCATGGCCGAGACACTGTGCTACCCGAGGCCGCTGCAGGAGCACATGCCCATCCTCGTCGGGGGATCAGGCGAGCGGACGACACTGCGGCTGGCGGCCACCTATGCCGACGCGTGCAACCTGATGGGCGATCCCGACACGGTCCGGCACAAGATCTCTGTGCTCGCGGACCACTGCCACCAGCAGGGCCGGGATCCGGCGGCAGTCCGGGTCACCCACCTCTCCACGGCGCTGGTGGCGCCCACCCGCCGCGAGCTGCGGGCCGCGGTGGACAGGCACCGGCCCCGTACGGCCACACCCGAGGACGTCGGGCAGCGACTCGGCGCCGGCACCGTCGACGAGCACGTCGGACGCTATCGGGACCTGGCCGAAGCCGGCGTGCAGACGGCGATCGTCTCCCTTCCCGACGTAGCCACCCCCGGCTCCCTCGAGGCTTTCGGCCAGGTCATCGCCGCCTTCGACGACAGCGGGTCGGCGTCTGGCCTGTAGCGCGGGCGTCAACTACCGTCGGGCGAGCTCCTCGAGCCCTCCCATGACGAGCGCCACGTAGGTGTCCTCCAGCACGCCCGCGTGCTCGCGCGTGGGCCGGACGCGCCACTGCGCAAGCACCGCCTCCACGGCGCCCAGCAGGATGGCCGCGCCGGCCCTGGCCCGCCGCTCGTCCACTTGGAAGTCACGCTCGACACGGGTCGCGAAGTACCGCAACGTCGTTCGATCCCGCCGCCGCTGTTCGTCGCGGCGCCGGCGATCGCGCACGCCGGCGGCGCGCAATGCGGTGAAGGCCGCGCCCCGATTGGCGCGCGCCTCGAGGGCGCTGCGAACCAAGGCCCTGAACATGTCTTCGAGTGTCTGCGCCGCCATCACCTGGGCGGCCATCTCGGTATGGAGCTGCGTCGCCTCCCGCTGGTAGAGCGCGCCGAGCATCTCGCTGCGGTTGGCGAAGTGCTTGTACACCAGGGGTCGGCTGACCCCCGCACGCTCGGCCACGGCCTCCATCGAGACGTCCTCGATGTGCCCCGTCTCGATGAGAGCCGCCGTGGCGTCGAGCAGGGCGTCCCGCCGCTCTGCTCGGCTCAGCCGCGCCGACTCGAGTAGCTCGGGTCGGGCGGGCGCCCTCAGCGGGGTGCTCGGCTGACGTCTCGCTGGAGACATGGTGTCATTGTGTCACCGATCACCGAACCCGCCCTTGCGGTTGTTGCGCTCAGGGTGTGACGATGTCACCATCATCGGTGACAAGGCGTCACTTCGAGCCGGGACCCACGAGGGGACACGATGACCTACGCCGGCGAACGTACGATCCTCGACGCAGACAGCCATGTCATGGAGCTGGCGGACTTCCTCGACGACTTCATCGACGCCGGCCAGCGGGACCGGCTGCGACGCCGGCGCATGGAGGCGGTGGCGCCGGTGCTCGAAAGTGCTGTCGCCAGAGCCGAGGATCGCCGCTCGGATCCGGCCGTGGCGGCCGTGGCCGAGGCCAGGCTGCTCGAGGACAAGGGATGGCACGCCATGGGCGGCTTCGATCCCGTCGAACGGAGCCGCGTCCTCGACCTGCTCGGCTTCGAAGGGCAGTTGGTGTTCGCCACGTTCGCCACGGCCATGTTCTCCGGACACGATCTCGACCGCCTGTACGCCGGTAGCGCAGCGCAGAACCGGGCCATGGTCAACTTCTGCTCGGATGACCCACGATTGCTCCCCGTCGCCTTCGTGTCACTGGTCGACCCTCGTCGGGCCACGGCGTTGGCGGTCGAAGCGATCGAGGCGGGTTGCGCCGCGGTGATGGTGCCGTCGACGGCGCCAGGCGCCCTGGCGCCCACGCACCCGGACCTCGATCCGTTCTGGGACGTCTTGAGCGAGGCGAACGTCCCGTTCGTCCTGCACGTCGGCGGTGGAGGCCGACTACTCGACCCGGCCTTCCACAACAATGACATGCCGGTCACCGATCACCTGGGCGGTGGCGAGAACGTCCGCTCGAAGGACTTCCTCGCGATCCACCACTCACCCGAGCTGTTTCTCGGCGCGCTCGTCTTCGACGGGCTGTTCGATCGCTTCCCGAAGCTTCGAGGTGGGTGCATCGAGCAGGGCGCCGGGTGGGTCGTGTCCTGGCTGCGACACCTCGACTACGGCCAGCGAGCCTTTCGTCGGACCGAGGAGCCGCTGCGCAAACTCGAGCTCGCTCCCTCGGACTATGTCCGCCGACATCTCAAGTTCACGCCGTACGCCGGCGAGCCGGTGGGGTGGATGATCGACCAGGCCGGGTCCGAGCTGTTCATGTTCTCGACGGACTACCCACACCCGGAGGGGGGCAGGGACCCACTGGCCAAGTTCGAGGAAGCACTCGGAGCGGCCAGCGAAGCCGTTCGGGATCGCTTCTACCGCAGCAACATGGCCGAGCTGCTCCACGGCGACAACGGGACCTGAGGAGACGCCCGGGCACCTGCCAGCTCGGCAGCGTGAACGCGCCATCGCGGGACTTCGCCTGTGGCACGACGCCATGGACGACTACCTGGCAGCCTCGTTCAGGAGCTGAGGACTGAGCCGCTCGTCAGGTCGGCCGGGTCGCTCGTGTCGTGACCGCGGTGCTCGCCCGCCCACGAGGCGAACAGAGCGGCGTAGCGGCCCCGCTCGACCAGCAGCTCGTCGTGGGTGCCCACCTCGACCAGCTCGCCGTGATCGACGACGGCCACCCGGTCGGCCCGCTCGGCCGTCGACAGCCGGTGGGCGATGACGACGACCGTGCGCCCCTGCGTCAAGCCGGCCATGGCCTGCTCCACCTCGGCCTCGGTCCCGGGATCGAGGCTCGATGTGGCCTCGTCGAGCACCAGCACGGCGGGATTGGCCAGGGCCGCCCGGGCGAGGGAAACGAGCTGTCGCTCTCCGGCGGACAGCCTCGAGCCCCGCTCACGCACGGGGGTCGACAGGCCGTCCGGAAGCGCCAGGAAACGCTTCTCGACGCCGATGAGGCGAAGCGCCTGGCGCACCTCGTGCTCGCTGGCGCCCCGCCGACCGATGGCAACGTTCTCGAGGAGGCTGCCGTCGAAGAGGAAGCCTTCCTGAGGCACCACCACGATGCGCTCGCGCAACGACGAGAAAGTGGCGTCCCGCAGGTCGACCCCCGCGTAGCTGATGCGCCCCTCGCCCGGATCGTACATCCGGGCCATGAGCTTGGCCAGGGTGGACTTGCCTGCTCCCGTCGGGCCGACGAGCGCCAGGCGCTCACCCTGTCGCACGGTGAGGCTGATCTCGGCCAGCACGTCGGCGCGCCCGTCGTAGCCGAACCCGACGCGGTCGACCACGAGGTCCCCGCTCGCTGGCAGGTCGACGGCGGCCGTCCGCTCGGTGAGGTCCGAGGGAGTGTCGAGGAGATCGAAGAGCTTCTTGAGCGCGGCGCCGGCCTGCTGGACCGTGTTGAACAGCTGGCTCAGCTGCTGGATGGGCTCGAACAGGTTGACGAGGTACAGCGCGAAAGCTGCCACCGTGCCAACGGAGATGAGGTTCTCGTGCACGAGCACCCCGCCGCCACCGACGATGATCGCCATGGTGGCGATACCGGCCAGCTCGACGACGGGAAAGTACCGCGCCGAGATGCGCACGGCGTGAAGGTTGGCGTCGAGCTGGGTGTGATTGTGGCTGACGAAGACCTCGTTCTGGGCCTCTTCCCTGGCGAACGCCTGGACCACACGCATCCCGGACAGGTTCTCCTGCAGGGTGGAGAGCGTCTGGCCGACGCGATCGCGCACCGTGAGATACGCGGCGTTCGAGTCCCGGCGAAAGCGGATGCTGGCCACGACCACGATGGGCATCGACACCAGGCAGATCGCAGCCAGCGCCGGGGACAGGATCACCAACACGACCACTGTGGCCACGAACAGCAGCCCGTTCTGGATGAACATCACCAGGCCCTGCTGGACGAGGGTCTGGAGCGCGTCGACGTCCGAGGTCATCCGAGAGACGAGCTTCCCGGCCGGCTGGGTGTCGAAGAACGTCATGCCCATGGCCTGGAGATGATCGAAGACGCGGACCCGGAGATCGCGCAGGAAGCTCTCGCCCACCTGGGTGATGAGCCTGATCTGCGAGCGGCCTGACACCACGGCCACGATCGCCGCCACCAGGAAGCCGATGACCACGGCGTCGAGAACGGCGCCGTCGTGCCGACGCAGGCCATCGTCGATGCCGAGCCGCACCATCAGAGGGCCGGCGAGCATGGCCAGCGTGTACACGAGGAGCACGACGAGCGCGGTCACCACCTGTCGCCGGTAGGGGCGAAGCATCCGCGCCGACCGTCGAACGACCTGGCGAGCCTGACGACCCGACAGCTTCTCCTGGTCGCTCACCGCCGCCGATCGGAGCTGCGTCATCTGACCAGGGCCTCCGTGTCGCCCCGCTGGGCGAGCAGCCTCCGGTAGCGCTCGTCGGTGGCCAGCAGGTGCGGGTGAGTGCCCTCGGCCACCACCCGACCCTCGTCGAGGAGCACGACGCGGTCGGCCAGGGCCACGGTCGCGGGGCGATGGGCGATGACGATGCAGGTGCGGCCCTTCATGACCTCGGCCAGCGCCGCTCGGATCTCGTGCTCCTTGGTGGGGTCGACCGACGAGGTGGCGTCGTCGAGAATGAGGACGCGGGGATCGGCGAGGATGGCTCGGGCCAGGGCCACCCGCTGACGCTGACCACCCGACAGGGAGAATCCCTGTTCACCGACGATGGTGTCGTAGCCCTCGGACAGATCGATGATGAAGTCGTGGACGCCGGCGCGTCGTGCCGCCAACTCGACGGCCTCGCGGGGAGCGTCGGGGTCGGCGAAGGCGATGTTGTGGCGGATGGTGTCACTGAACAAGAAGGTGTCCTCGAAGACGATCCCGACGGCTCGGCGCAGCTCCCGAAGACGCAGGTCCTGCACGCTCACCCCGTCGATCGTGATACGCCCGCTCAGCGGCTCGTAGAAGCGGGGAATGAGCTTGGCCACGGTGCTCTTGCCCGAGCCCGTCGGCCCGACCAGGGCCACGGCCTCCCCCGGGCGGACCGTGAGGTCCAGGCCGTCGAGCACCGGCGCCGTGCCGTTGCGCGAATCGCTGCCGTCGGGCGGAAGGTAGGCGAAGGTGACCTGATCGAACCGCAGCTCGCCACGGCCCGCGGGCAGCGTCTGGCCTCTGACGCTGTCGACAATGGCGGGGTGCGTGGCGAGGATCTCGTCGATGCGGGTGGCAGACGCCACGGCCCGCTGGGCCATGGCGATGACCATGCCCAGCATGCGCAGCGGCGCGATGAGCATGAGGATGTAGGTCATGAAGGCGACCAGCTCGCCAAGGGTCAGGTGGCCGCTGAGCACCTGGTGACCCCCGTACCACAGGACGGCCACCAGGCCGATGGCGGGGAGGAAGTCGAGGAGGGGCATGAACGACGCCCGCTGACGCCCGAGCAGGACGGCACGATCGAACACCCGATCCACCCACGCCCGCAGCTTCGCTGCCTGGATGGGCTCGGCTCCGAATCCCTTCACGACCCGCACGCCCACGACCGTCTCCTCCACCACGCTGGCCACTCCCGCCAGCTGCTGCTGCAGTTCCAACGAGACGGGGTGAATGCGGCTGGCGAACCGCTTGGCCACCACGTTGATGAGGGGAAGAGCGGCGAGGGCGAGGGCGGCCAGTCCGGCGTTGCTGACGAACAGGATCACGACGACCGCCAGCACGGTGAGGGCGTTGCCGATCGTGATCGGAATGAGGGTGAGGAAGCTCTGCACCTGGAGCAGGTCCGTGGCGGCCCGCGCCATGAGCTGACCGGTCTGGGCGTGGTCGTGGAACGCGAAATGGAGACGCTGGAGGTGGGCGAACAGCCGGTCCCGGAGATCGGTCTCGGCCCGGTAGGAGATGCCAAAGGCGTAGTACCGGCGCAAGCCGGTGCACACTGCCGACACGACACCGACGGCCAGGATGGTCAACGACCACGTCAGCAGGGCCTTCTCGTCCTTGCCGATGATGCCTTGGTCGATCGCCAACTGGGCGAGCGTGGGCACCGCGACCTTTGCCGCCGTCCAGAACAGGCCGGCGGTTACCCCGAGCGTCACCCAGCTCCGCTGGTCCTTCACCGATCGGGCGAGCAGCTGCCAGCCGGCGCGTGACCGCCGCTCACGAGGCGCGGACATGGCGACACCTTACTTCACTTGGTTCTTGCGATATCGACGCTATCCAGATTACGATGTTATCCACGTGACCCCGACGACCGCTACGATGCGCCTCAGCCGTGAGCAGCAGCAGGCCGCGACCCGCGAGCGCGTCCTCGCCGCGGCCACGGCGACTTTCTTGGAGAAGGGCTTCCACGGCACCACCATCGCCGCCGTCGCCGAGACCGCGGGATTCACCTCGGGCGCCATCTACTCCAACTTCGCCAGCAAAGAGGACCTCGTGCTCGCCGTGCTCGATCGCCACGCCGCCGAACGGACCCGGCTGCTGGCCGAGGCCTTGTCGGCCGCCACCGACCTCGAGGACCTCCTCGCCCGGGTGAGCCGGTGGTTCGGGAGCCGCATCGAGACCGAGCCCGAGTGGCCGGTGCTCCAGATCGAGCTCGCCCTGAGCACGCGCCACAGCCCCTCCCTCCGTCGCAAGATCCGGGACCGCCATCGAGCCACCCACGCCGCCCTCGCCCAGGTCCTGCGCCATCAGTCGGCTCGCTTCGGCCTCGAGCTGCCCCTGGACGCCGACACCCTGGCGTCGACAGTGCACGGGCTCGGGGAGGGACTCACCGTCCAGCGGCTCCTCGATCCCACCACCCGGGCCGCCGAGGTGTTCCACCAGTCCCTGACCGTCCTGCTCCGACGTGGTGAGAGGGAGTAAGGCTGATGTCCAACAATCCGCCCGTGGACGACTGGGCAACTGACTTCGATCACACCGACGAAGCCTGGGCCGCCGACCCGTATCCCATCTGGGACGACCTGCGACAAGGTTGCCCTGTCGCGCACTCCGACCGTTACGGTGGCGTCTGGCTCCCGACCCGCCACGACGACGTGTCGGCCGTCGCCTACGACACCGAGAGCTTCACCTCCCGCAGCGTCGTCGTGACCGGCTACCGGCCACCCGACCTGTCGCCCCGAGGAATCGCGCCTCCGATCTCGTCGGACCCCCCTTTTCACCAAAGTGCGCGGCGCCTCCTGCTCCCCGCCTTCTCTCCGAAGGCGATCGCTCGGCTCGAGCCGATCACGCGCGCTTACTGCGACGAGCTGGTCGCCGACCTCGGTGATCAGAAGCTCGTCGACGCCGCCGAGGGCTACGCCCAGCACATCCCCGTTCGGGTCATCGCCACCATGCTCGGGTTCCCGCCTGAGGACGCCGACCTCTTCCGCGGGTTCGTCGACCATGTCCTCGAAGACGTCACCGCCCCTCTCGAGCAGCGGATCGCCGGCATGCAGTCGCTGTTCGGCTACCTCCAGGTGCAGGTGGAGGACCACATCGCCCACCCTCGTGACGACCTCACCACCTATCTTCTGCAGGCGGAGATGGACGGTCAACGCATCGACATCACCCACGTGGCCGGGACGATCGCTCTTCTCCTGCTCGCTGGCATCGACACCACGTGGAGTGCCATCGGCGCCTCGCTGTGGCACCTTGCCGGGCACCCGGACGACCGCGAGCGCCTCGTCTCGGAGCCGGAGCTACTCCCGACAGCGATAGAGGAGCTCCTACGGGCCTACGCCCCGGTCACGATGGCCAGGTTGGTCAAGCGCGACATGCAGTGGCACGGCTGTCCCATGAAGGCGGACGACTGGGTCCTGCTCTCGTTCCCAGCCGCCAACCGCGATCCCGACGCCTTCGATGCTGCTGACGAGGTCGTCATCGACCGACAGATCAACCGACACGCCGCCTTCGGGCTCGGCATCCACCGTTGCGTCGGCTCCCACCTGGCACGCATGGAGCTACGGGTCGCCCTCGAGGTCTGGCTCCAGGTGTTCCCGACCTTCCACCTCGCCGACCCGGACGCCGTCGTCTGGGCCGGCGGCCAGGTGCGCGGGCCCCGTCGGGTACCGGTGCGCATCGGCTGACCTTCCTGCCCGCAGGCGTCGGCCCCGGCTCAGCTGAGGTGGCCGAGCGGACGGGCGACGAGCTACTTCGACAGCGGCTGGATGCCCACGGTGGTCGTGTAGACCTTCGTACCTGCGACCGCGGCAGCGGCCGTCCCCTGCTGGAATGGATTGCCGCGCCCGAGGGGGACATCGAGGTGCAGACGCCCGTGCAAGTCGGCGACGCGCGTGACTGTGATGGGCGCGAGCGCGTCGCCGCGAAGCGTCACCTCATACCTCGTGCCCGGTTGGTAGCTGTCCGGTGTGGTGACCGAGCTCGACCCGCTCCCGGCGAGCGCGAAGCCTCCGGCATCCGCGCCCTCGAGGGTGCTGAACTCCGTCGCCGGGCGGTGCATGCTGACCTCCCAGCCGTAGATCGAATAGTGCTGGTCGGCGATGGTGTAGGTGACCTTCGACGGCAGCGGCGCGGGGTGGGCGAAGTCGTGCATGATCGGGGTGATGCTCTCCCTGAGATCCCGCGCCCAGTACGGCCAGGTGTGGGTGCCGGGACCGTAGGCGTCGTAGTGGCTGGGAATGCCGAGCGAGTCGAGACGGTCGTGGAAATCGACATTGTCCCGCGCCGCCAGAGCCTCGATGCCGCTGCCGGATGGGTTGACCGGCGAGGGGTCCAACGGCCCGGGCTCGCCGTTGCCGACGTACATGAACAGGTCGGTGCCCCTCAGGTTCTCGGCGAGGGTGGCGGGGTCGTGGTCGGCCCAGTTCACCTCCTGGGTCACCCGGTCACCGAACATCGAGTTCGGTGGCACGCGGTCCAGGCCGACCTCGGTTCCGTTGACGATGATCGTGCTCCCGACCTCGGCATCGGGACTCTCGGCGATGTCGGGTGCCCCCGAGTAAGCGAGCGCCATGCTGAACAGGTCCGGGTGCCGAGCGGCGTAGCTCAAGGAGCAGAAGCCGCCCTGGGACAGCCCGGCGATCGCCCGGCCCTGTCTCGAAGCGATCGTGCGGAGGCCGCAATCGACCCAGGGATGAGCTGGTAGAGGTGGAAGGTCTCCCACTCCGGGGGACCGTAGGCGCCGCCGTTGTGTACCAGTTCGTGCACCATCCTCCACCGCCGTCGTCGAGTGCGATGTCGGGCATGACGACGATCACGGGCAGCCCGGCGGTCGTCCGCTCCGCGTCCCCCATGGTCGTCCAGTCAGATGCGCCGCCGCTGGTGCCGTGCAGGAGGTACAGCACCGGGTACCGGCGCGCGGGATGAGCGGCGTACTCGGAGGGCAGGAGGACGCGGATGTCGGCCGGGCCAGGGAGCGCTGGGGTCGTGACCGTCAGGGCCAGCAGCCTGGGGTGATCTGCCGCTCGGCCGTGACGTGGAGCCCGTACCCGTCACTGAGGTTCGTCGCCGATGTCGACGCCGATGCCGATGCCGATGCCGAGGGTACCGCCGTGGTCAGTCCCGAGACGATCGACACCGCGAGAGCCAGGCAGAGCGTCGTCGTCGTCCGTCTCATCGCCGTCAGCCGCGTGGGGCGATCGTCAAGCCGCCGTCGACGATCACGCTCTGGCCGGTGACGTATGAGGACTCCTCCCCCAGCAGGAACAGGGCCGTGTGGGCAACTTCCCACGCCGTGCCCTGGCGCCCAGCCGGAATCCTCACCTGCTCACGCCGGGCGCTGATCTGCGACGCCTGCCGACCGAGGGAGGTGTCGATCAGGCCGGGGACCACGAGGTTGAAGCGGATCGCTGGCGCGCCTTCGACAGCGGCCTGGCGGCACAGGGACTCCAGCGCCGCCTTGGACGCACCGTACGCCGGAAAGGGCAGCACCTCACGGGCCCCGACCGAGCCGATCAGGACGACCGCCCCCGCAGCCATGGTCCGGAGCGCGTGCTTGCAGCCGAGGAACTGGGAGCGGGCGTTGACCGCCATCACCCGGTCCCAGTCGGCGACGGTCGTACCTCGGAGGAGCATGCCGGCGCCGACGCCGACGTTGAGCACGACACCGTCGAGACCGCCGAGGGCGTCGTGGGAATCGTTGAACATCGATGCCACTGCCGCCTCGTCGGCCGCGTCGCCGACCACCACGGTGGCCGGTGCGCCCTCGGCCCTGACGAGCTCGGCCGTGCGCTCGGCACTGCTGCGGTCGATGTCGGCGACCGCCACAGCAGCACCCTCGCGAGCGAACAGCACCGCCATCGCCCGCCCGTTGCCGATCGGCGGTTCAGCCAGCCCGTGGCCCTGCTGTCCGCCGCCGATGATCAGCATGCGGCGCCCGGCCAGCCGTCCGCGGCCCGGCGCTGCGCCCGACGCGGTCGTCGGCACCGGTGCGCCACCCGCGCCGCGTTCGTGTTCGCCGTGGTCCGCGGTCACCACGCCAAAGGCTCCTTCCCCAGCTCCTTCGTCGTCCCCTTGCCTCGTGGGGGTTCGCCCCACATCCTAGGGGCGTACGGCCCCCTGATCGAGCTGGCAAGGCGTCTCGTCACCCGGCTGATCGGCCGATCCCCCCGCCGCCTGAGCTACCCCGACCTCTGGTGCGGTGTCGGTTCGGCCGCCCGGGAAGGGCTGGGCGGCGCGGGGCAGCGGCAGCCAGAGGCGCGCCGGGAGGTCGTATCGACCTCGAGCCATCGACGAGATCAGGGTCCACGCAGTGACCAGACCCATTGCCGCCAGGGCCAGGGCGTAGACGAGGAACGCCAGCCCGACCAGCGACACGATGTCGGCAGGCACGTCCAGAAGGGCCAGCGCCGGCACGGCTGCCAGGGCGAGAAGGACGAACGCCGCCGACGCGGCCGTGTCCAGGGGCAGGACCACGCGCAGGACTCGGTTGTCATCGGAGATGCGATCGCTGGTCACGAGGTCCAGTGTCCTCCCCGATCTGCCGCAGGTCGATTACCTGCCAGGTCATGATCCAACGGTGCCGGCGCGGCGCGAGCCGCCTTGCCGCTGGCTCGCCCGGCTATCGGCTGCGATGGAGGGCAGTCGCATGCGGGCGTATAGTCGATCCCGGCCGGGTCGCAGACCTCCCTCGATGCCCTAGTATGTCGCTTACGCGGGCGGCTGGGAGTTTGTCTTTGTCGCATCTTCGCGTCACCGAGGCGAACGAAAATGGGGCGCCCGACGCCCCCTTCAGGCAGCGACATCGATTTCTTCGTCGGGTTCGCCTTCCTGGCCGCCCGCCGGCTCACGATGGCGACCGGAACGGCCAGAGTGGAGGTCGGCAGGAATTGCGATGGTGGGAGTGGCTGGGCCTGGGCGTCCAGCCGACGGAGAACGGCGGGCGGCCTGCCGGCGGCAGCTCCGAGCCGCCGACGACCCCCAACGGGAGGTCCGCGCATGGCGCCTCGGTCATCGCCCGCGCCAGCGGCAGGTTGGGCGACACCCTCGTGCTCGGGCCCCGACCGCCGCGGTCGTCGAAGGCCGCCGGGGCGCTGACAGGACTCCAACGAATCTCTCGGGCTCGAGAGGAAAGCTCGACCCAGGCCGCTGCGGGCCCGTCCGGGGCGACCGCCGCTCCGGCGCCGATTCGAACGGGGTCGAGAAACGCCACGGCGCTGACCGGACTCGAGCGCATCGCCCGGACGCGAGAGACCAGCCTGGAGTCCGCGCTTCCGGCTGGTTCCACCACGACCGTTCCCGCCACGACCGCTCCCGCTACCACCGCGCCTGCCACGACCGCCGCGCCGGTCCGCGGCGGCCAGCGCTACATGCCCGGCCTGGACGGGCTCCGGGCGCTCGCCGTGTTCGCCGTCGTTGCCTACCACCTCGGGCTGGGTTGGGCTCCGGCCGGGTTGCTGGGCGTCGGCGTGTTCTTCACCCTGAGTGGCTACCTGATCACGGACCTGCTGCTCGCCCAGTGGGACGGGGCGGGCCGGCTGGCCCTCGGCGACTTCTGGGTGCGCCGAGCCCGCCGCCTCCTTCCGGCTCTCTTCGTGATGCTGATCATCGTCGTGGTGTGGGTCGCGCTCCTCCACCGCTCTCAGCTGGCGTCGCTCTGGGGCTCCGTGGCCGCCGCCGCGCTCTATGTGAGCAACTGGTTCGACGTGTCCCAGCACGTCTCGTACTTCGCCCGCTTCGGACCCCCCTCGCCGCTCGGTCACCTGTGGTCCCTGGCGATAGAGGAGCAGTTCTACCTCCTCTGGCCGTGGCTGCTGTGGCTGGGCCTTCGCTATGTGCGTGAGCGTCGCTCGGCCGTCACCGGGCACGCCCGGCTCGCCGGTGTGGTGCTGGCAGCCGCAGGGATCTCCGCCCTCGCTATGGCGCTGCTCTATCAGCCTGGAGTCGATCCGACCCGGGTGTACGACGGCACCGACACCCGGGCGTTCGCGCTGCTCTTCGGCGCCGCCCTGGCGATGGTGTGGCCGAGCCGCCGGCTGACCGTCCAGGCGAGCCCGGTCGCCCGCCGGTTCCTCGACGGCGCGGGAACCGCCGGGCTGATCGTCATCGCTCTGCTCATCTGGCTCACGACGCAGTACTCGCCGTTCCTGTACCGGGGCGGGATGGTGCTCCTGTCGATCGCCACGATGATGACGATCAGCGCTCTGGTCCATCCCGCCACCCGGCTGGGGCACGCCCTGGGGCGGGAGCCGCTGCGCTGGCTCGGGGTCCGTTCCTATGCCATCTACCTCTGGCAGTTCCCAGTCATCACGTTGACCACCCCGATGTCGGAGAGTGGGGTCAACCCGTTGCGGGCGGTCCTTCAGGTGGGCGCGATCGTCGGCCTGTCCGCACTCTCGTGGACCTTCGTCGAGAAGCCGATCCGTCAGGGCGCGCTCGGGCGATCGTGGGCTCGGATCAGGTTGGGCGAATGGCCTCCGGTCGCCATCCCGAGACGTGCCATCCCGAGACGGTCGTGGCTCATCCTGTCGGTGGCAGTCGCGGTGTCCGCTCTCGTCGGGGTCACCCTGGTCAGCCTGTTGCCCGGCTCGTCGGGCGGTGCAAAGCGAGCGCTCGGACCCTCGCGCACCGCCTCACACGCTGCCCCACGCACTGCCTCGGTCCCGGCGACGACGGCACCCGCCCCCCCGCCGACGACGCCGGTGACGACCAGCTCCTGTCGCGCCGTCGTGCACATCGGTGACTCCACGTCGGAGGGCCTGACCTCGACCAACTACCTTCCCGATCCGGCCCAACGCATCGACGCGCAGTACGCGCGGGTCGGCGTGACCTCCTTCGACCCCGAGATCTCCGGGGCCAGATCCGTCGTCGAGCGGTACAAGAACGAGCCCAACGCCGATGACGTCGCCAAACGCCTGGTCGGGCAGGGCTACCACGGATGCTGGGTGCTCGCCCTGGGGACGAACGAGGTGGCCGACCTCGCAGTCGGCTCGTCGGTCGGCCTCTCGGACCGCATCGACCGGATGATGGCAGACGTCGGGACGATGCCGGTCATGTGGATCAACGTGAAGTCGCTCGTCGGCAGCGGACCCTATGCCGAAAGCAACATGGCCGACTGGGACAACGCTCTGGTGAAAGCGTGCGCCAAGTACCCGAATATGCGGGTGTTCGACTGGGCATCCGTGGTCAACGACAGCTGGTTCATCTCCGATGGCATCCACTTCACGACCCCGGGCTATGCGGCCCGATCCCAGATGATCGCCGACGCGCTGGCCAAGGCCTTCCCGGGGGCGGGCGCCGCGCCGAGCTCGAGCTGCGTGGTCCGTTAGTACGCCGTCGCCATGAAGCCCAGCCTCGTTCTCCGTCTCACCAGCTTCTCCGCCGCCCCGCGCCACGACTGGTCCGCTCTTGTCGACATGGCGGTCATGGCGGACGAAGCCGGGATCGATCGTGTCCTGGTGTCCGACCACGTCGTGTTCGGCGAGCACCTCGAGCAGTACGGTCGCAGCGAGCTCGGGGGTATCGCCGGCGGACGACAGCCGACCGGGCCCGATGGCAACTGGCTCGAGCCGATGACGGTGCTGGCACTCGTCGCCGGTCGGACGACGCGGGTGAGGCTGGGTACCGGCATTCTCCAGGCGGCCCTCCGGCGCCCGGTGGTGCTGGCAAAGTCAGCCGCGACCCTGGACGTGCTCTCCGGCGGACGGCTCGACCTCGGCGTGGGCGTCGGCTGGCAGCGGGAGGAGTACGACGCTGCCGGTCTCAGGTTCGAGGATCGCGGTCGTCTGCTCGACGAGTGCCTGACGGTGTGCCAGACGCTGTGGCGCGACAGCCCCGCGTACTGCTCGTCGGAGAGCCTGCGCTTCGGGCCGGTCCACAGTTTTCCGCATCCCGTGCAGGCAGAAGGGGTGCCGATATGGGTCAGCGGCACGCTCAACCCACGCGTGCTCTCCCGCATCGCCCGCTTCGCCACAGGATGGATCCCGTGGGGTGACGAGATGATCGATCCGGCGGCGGCGGTCCCCCAGTTGCGCGACTCCCTGGCCGCCCTCGGGCGGGATCCGCGCGGGCTCCGGGTGCAGGGTGGGTTGCGCCTCACCGAAGGACGGGACGGGAAGCTCGACCTCGATCGGACCATGGAGCAGGCGGCCCGCGATCACGAGGCCGGCATCACCGACTTCACGCTCGGTGGCAAGGTACCTCGTTCGGCGGCGGAGGGCGCCGATGTCCTCCCCGACGTGGTTCGGGCGTTCCGTGCCGCGGCCGGCGGCTGAGACGTCGTGGACCGCACCCACTCGGCCGCGCCGAGAGACTCTCGGCGCTCGACCTCCCCCCTCAAGATCCTCATCCGGGCGGATGACCACCGGACAACGTCGGTGAGCTGCAACGCGCCCGCCTACCTGGCGGCCCGGCACCACCTGACAGACGAGCGGACCGCCCGCCTGGCCGCCGTCGGTGAGATCGCCGACGCCATCACAACGCCCTGACCGCGGCAGGCCATCGGGCAGCCGGCCGGGAAGCGAATGGACCTATTCGGACGCGCCGGCCGACGTCGGGAGACAGCCATCTTGCAGACGCCCCCGCGGCCCGGCGAGCGAAACCACGGGAGATTCGCTTGAATGGTTGGGTGGGCCAGGGGCGAGGGTCTCCTGGTGGGGTCGTCGACCTCGCGACGGGAAAGGGGGCGGATGGGGAATGGCCATCTTGCTTCTCGTCACGGCCCTCTTCGTGGTCGCCATCCTGTTGTCCCAGCTCACGTGGTCATCGAAGCGGGGCGAACGACGGTCGGTCGAGCGGCACGAGCACGCCATGGACGTCCTGCGGTCGCTCCCGAGTCACAGCATCGCAACACCCGGCGCAGCCGGCATCGAGGCGGACGACCAGACGAGCTCCTCCATCGGTGACACCGGCGTGGCGCCAGCTCCGACGATCGACGCCGCATCAGCCCCGGCCGCAGCCGCATCCGCAGCGGCAGCGGCAGCGGCAGCGGCCGAGAAGACCACGAAGCCATCCTTCGTGTTCCTGGCGGACGATGTTGCCGCTCGTGGAGTGCCAGGAGGGCCGGGGAGCCCGCCCTCGATCGACCAGGCGGTGGGGCGATCGGCTTCACGCTCGCGAGCGCTCCTCTCGGCGCTCTCGCGGACATTCGGAGCGCCGCGCGTCGGCATCGCCGTGGGCGTGGGCACGGTCGTCGTCATCGCGACTGTCGCCGTCATCTTGACCGGCATCATGTCGTCGTCGCCCAGCCGGAGCCAGCAGGTTCGTCAGGTGGCCTCGCCCCCGGTCATCGAACAGCCTCCCCCCACTCCGCCTCCGACGCTCCCGAGCCCCGCCCTCAGCGACGCGACCCCGACGACCTCCGCGCCAGCAGCCGCCCCGGTGACGACGACCATCTCGCCGACCACGACGATGCCCCGATCGTTCAGCTCGTCGATCCCCTCGACGAGCCAGCCGCCGCGACCGATCACACCCGCCGTCGCGCCACCGACCACCTCGCCACCCCCACCGACCACCGCGACCCCGACCAGTCGGCCGACCACCCCCACCACCCGGCCGACCACCACGACCACCACGTCCACCACCTCGACCACGTCGACCACGTCGAAGCCGTGATCCAGACGCGCCGGCGTCACCCGCTACGACATCCGCCCGGCCTCATCGCCCGAGCACCCCGTTGAGGACGCTGCCCACGTTGGCCCGCTGGGGCACCTGAGGTTGGGCCAGGCCCGACAGGGCGGAGGTCGCCATCTGCCCGGCGACCGACGACGGTGAGGTCGGCGCCCCGGCCGGTGCCGCGCCCGCCAGGGCCGCGGACGAGCAGTCGAACTGCGGGCCGAGGGCTGCCTGGAGGGGCTGGAGCTGGTTCTGGAGCTGGGATGGCGCGCCCGCAGGGGCCACGAGCCCGCAGACCAGCTTGTCGATGTCGCTGAAGTTGGTGAAGAGCTTGAAGTAGGCGAACCCGCTCCCGTCAGCGAGCTGCTCGCCGGTGGGGCTTTGTACCTTGGCGAACTTGAGCGTGTAGCGGTACAGCCCGTGGATGAGGTCGGAGATGTCGGACTGGCGGGCCAGCAGCACCCGCACCACGTTGTCGCCCTGGCCGAGGAGGATGTTGATGTCGGGGCGGTAGGTGGACAGCAGCTGGGCCAGGTTGTCGGCCAGGGGCTTCAAGGTGGCGAGGAAGGCCTGGAAGGTGGCCTCGGCCTGGTTGAACACCGGCAGGCCCACGTTGTTGTTGGCGGCGATGGCGTTCAGGTTCGACGCCGTGGGGGTGAAGGCGGCCTGGAAGCGGGCGAAGGAGTCCAGGGCGTTGATCTGGGCGTTGAGGGTGTTGGAGAACAGGTCGGCCAGGCGGGTGCCGGTGTCGATGCTGGCGGCGATGGTCTGGCCCTCGCCCTCGGAGGCCTGGGTCAGCTCGGAGATGACGGTCTGCGCGTCGGCGGGGTCGATGGCGTTGAACAGCGGCACGGTCGAGTTGATGAAGTCCTGGACCTGGTCGGTGGTGGCGGTGTGGGTGACCTGGCCTCCCGAGCTCAGGTAGGGCCCGGTCTGGCCCTTGGGGAAGTCGAGGTTCATGATCTCGCTGCCGAACACGCTCTGGGGCTCGAGGGTGGCCATGGCATCGGAAGGGACCTTGAAGCCGGGGTTGATCGAGAAGCGCACCTGCACCTGGCGGTCGACAAGGGACCAGGACTGGATCTTGCCCACCTGCACGCCCCGGTAGTCCACCTCCGAGCCGGGGTGCACGTTCTGACCCAGGTGGGAGAAGGTGGCGCTGAGCGGATAGGCGCTCGAGAAGAAGTCGTAGGCCCCGCCCACCGCCCGGTACACCACGGCCAGGGTGAGCACGGTGACAGCCACCACGAGCACCAGCCGCGGGCCCGGACTCATCTTCTGGTTGACCCGATCCTCGAGCTCGGAGTCTGTGGCCATAGGTCAGGGCATGGATACCCGCAGCCTCGAACGGCCAACACGCCGTCGACGTGCCCGTTGTCACAGCTGTAGGTGAGGGCGCGGAAGCGTTCGGGCCAGTTCCCCGTTGAACTCGGTATGACCGATCACACGATGAGCCGGGTCGAGGTGGAGGAGTTCCTGCGGACGAACCACCGGGCGGACGAGTACGGACAGCGCAACGCCGTGCCCGATGAGCTGCTGGTCAGGGTCCAGCCGGAAACGATCGTCGCCGCCAAGAACATCGCTGCCTGACCCGGACCGCTCGCGGGTGGCGAGGCGCCCGGTCCCGGCACCTTCCTCTCTTTTCCACCTTGTTCGAAAGTGGGCACCGCGGCCCGGCGCGACCCGCCCACTTTCGGCCAGATGTGGAACTGCGGGGGGTCGACGGTCGCGCTCAATCTTGGGTTCTCGACCTACCCTGATGGCAGTCTCAGGAGGTAGAGCCTTGGATGCTGATGAGCTGCGGCGATTACAGGCCCCGCTGAAGGAGGGCTACCGGGAGGACCCGGCCTCGGCCGTCGTCACCCTCCACGCCGAGGGCGTCCTCGGAAGCGAGGATGTGTCGTGCTCGGTGGCGACAGGAAGGGCGCTCGTCGAGGCCGGGCTCCATCCCGCCAGCGGGGGTGACGGCAGCTTGGCCTGCTCTGGTGACATGCTGCTCGAGGCGCTGGCGGCGTGCGCCGGCGTGACGCTGCGGTCTGTCGCCACCAACCGAGGTATCGCCATCGAGGGCACGGTTCGAGCGGAAGGTGATTTGGACTTCCGGGGCACAATGGCCGTCGGCCGAGAGGCGCGGGTGGGCTTCTCGGCGATCCGGCTCAGCTTCGACCTGACGGGTGACGTGGCGCCCGAGGAGCTCGACGCCCTCATCGCCGCCACCGAGCGGTACTGCGTCGTATACCAGACGCTGGCCCGTTCTCCTGATGTGGCGGTCACCGCAACGAGGCGCCCGCCGGACGGCGACTAGACCTCGTCACCGGTCTCGGACAGCTCCTCGGGGTCATCGAGATCGACCCCGATCTCAGACGCCTCAGCCTCGTCGAGCGGCGACTGGTCGTCCTCCTGCTCGTCGTCGAAGTCGATCTCGCTGTCCTCCGACGGATCCTCGGCCGAGCCCTCGTCCCTGTGCGCGCTCATACCCAAGGTTCTATCGGACCAGACCGCAGCCCGGCGGGCCTGGGCCCGCAGCGGTTGACGTGGACGTCAAGCTTTCTTCTTGCTAACGTCAATGGCAGTTATGACCTCGGACGCACTCGGGACCGAGATGCTCCCAGACGGGGGCGATGCCGCGACCGGTGAACGCGGCTACGCATGGACGGCGCTGACGATCACGACCCTGGGCATGCTCATGGCGACGATCGACGGCTCGATCATGCTGATCGCCCTCCCCGACATCTTCCGCGGCATCCACCTCGACCCCCTCCAGCCGGGCAACAGCTTCTACCTACTGTGGATGATCCTCAGCTTCCTCGTCGTGACGAGCGTCCTCGTCGTGAGCCTGGGACGCCTCGGAGACATCTACGGCCGGGTGCGGATGTACAACCTCGGCTTCGCCCTGTTCACCTTCTTCTCCTTGCTGCTCACCGTCACCTGGATGACCGGGCCGGCTGCAGGGCTCTGGTTGATCATCGTCCGCGTCTTCCAGGGCGTCGGCGCCGCCTTCCTCATCGCCAACTCGGCCGCCATCCTCACCGACGCCTTCCCCGACAACAAGAGGGGGTTCGCGCTGGGCATCAACCAGGCCGCCGGCATCAGCGGCACCTTCATCGGCCTGGTGCTCGGCGGCGTGCTCGCACCCATCAACTGGCGGCTCATCTTCCTCGTGTCGGTACCGATCGGCCTGTTCGGCACGATCTGGGGCTACCTGCAGCTTCGGGAGGTGAGCCGCGGCGATCGCGCCCGCATCGACTGGGCCGGCAACATCACCTTCGCCCTCGGCTTGGTCCTGATCATGGTGGCCATCACCTACGGCATCCAGCCCTACGGCAGGCACACGATGGGTTGGACCAGCCCCATGGTCATCTTCTGCCTGGCGTCGGGCGTTGCCCTCATCCTCGCCTTCGCCGTGATCGAGACGCGGGTGGCCGAGCCCATGTTCCGGCTGCCCCTCTTCCGGATACGGGCCTTCACCGGCGGAGTGCTGGCGAGCTTTCTCGCCGCCGTCGGTCGAGGCGGGCTGTTGTTCATGCTGATCATCTGGCTCCAGGGAATCTGGCTGCCCCTGCACGGCTACGACTTCCTCCGCACGCCGCTGTGGGCCGGTATCTACATGCTGCCGCTGACGGCGGGTTTCCTCATCGCCGGGCCCCTGTCCGGCACCCTCACCGACCGCCACGGCGCACGGCCGTTCGCCACGGGTGGCATGATCGGCTCGGCGGTCACGTTCCTGCTGCTCGAGCTGCTGCCGATCGATTTTCCCTATTGGCTGTTCGGCCTTCTCCTTCTCCTCATGGGCCTCACCATGGGGGCCTTCGGATCACCCAACCGAGCCGGGGTGATGAACAGCCTGCCCGCCGAGGACCGCGGCGCGGGCTCGGGCATGAACTCGACCTTCCAGAACTCGGCCCAGGTCCTGTCGATCGGGATCTTCTTCTCGCTCATGATCGTCGGGCTCGCCTCAGGTCTGCCCGCGAGCCTCTACCACGGCCTGGTCGGCCAGGGCGTCCCCGCACCCGCGGCCAACAGGGTGGCGCACCTACCACCGGTCTCGACGCTCTTCGCCGCCTTCCTGGGGGAGAACCCGATGCAGCACCTCCTCGGCCCGTCGGTCCTCGCCCACCTGCCACCCGGGCACGCCGCCGTGGTGACCGGACGAACGTTCTTCCCATCCCTCATCTCCGGGCCCTTCCGCCAGGGTCTCCACGCCGCCTTCGACTCCGCCATCGTGGCCTGCCTCATCGCGGCCGCCGCGTCCTGGACCCGCGGGACCCGCTACGTCCATGCGGACAAGCTGACACCAATGGCCGCACCCGAGGCGCCCGGCCAACCCGCCGTGATGCTCACCGGCGAGAGAGGGAGCTGACGAGAGCGATGAGCCCTGCCATCTCGGTCATCGAGCACGAGGCAACCACCTGGCGGATCGGGGAGGTGGCCAAGCTGACCGGCGTCACCACCCGAACCCTGCGGTACTGGGAGCAGGTCGGTCTTCTGACGCCGAAGACGCATCGGGGAGCCGGCGAGCGCCTGTACTCCGAGGCCGAGATCCAGCGGGCCAAGCGCATCAAAGAGCTGCAAGAGCTCCTCGGTTTCTCGCTCGCAGAGGTCGGGGTCGTCCTCGAGACCGAGGACGTCCTCGAACGCCTCCGCGATGCCTATCACGCCGATCCGAAGCCTGCCCATCGACTCCAGGTGATCCAGCGAGCGATCGAAGCCAACGATCGACTCCTCGCCCGTCTGGATGACAAGCTGGCCGGGATCCAGGCCTTCAGAGACGAACGCGCCGCCAAAGCACGACGGCTGCACACGGTGTCCGCCGAGCTCCGAGCAGGATCCAGGACCAGAAAGAAGGAGCGAGCGTGACCACACGGACGCCGGCCGCCTACGACGCGATGATGGCCGAGACCGTCACGATCACGAGCCGCAATGGTGACGAGATCGAGGCCTACCTGGCCCGCCCTCTCGCGCCGAGCCCATCCGGCGGAGTCGTGGTCATCCACCACATGCCCGGGTACGACACGGCGACCAAGGAGATCACTCGGCGGTTCGCAGCCGAGGGCTACAGCGCCCTCTGCCCCAATCTGTACTCCCGACAGGCGCCTGGGGCGGCTCCGGACGAGGCCGCCGCGGTGGTGCGCGCCGCTAGCGGTATCTCAGATGACCAGCTTGTCGACGACGTTGCCGGGGCGGCTTCCTATCTGCGAAGGCTCGCCTCGTCCAATGGACGAATCGGGGTGATCGGGTACTGCTCGGGCGGACGGCAGTCGTTCCTCGCCGCCTGCAGCCTCGAGCTCGACGCCGCCGTCGACTGCTACGGCGCTTTCGTGGTCGGTACCCCACCAGAAGGTTTTCCGTTGAAGGTGGGGCCGCTCGACCACCTCGCACCCCAGCTGTCCTGCCCGTTGCTCGGGCTGTTCGGCGCCGAGGACTCGTACCCCTCGCCGGAACAGGTCGCGGAGCTGGAGCGGATCCTGAAGGACAACGACATACCCTACGAGTTCCACACCTACGAGGGCGCCGGACACGCGTTCTTCGCGGTCAACAGACCCCTCTACCGGCCGGAGGCGGCCGTCGACGGGTGGGCAAGGATCCTGGACTGGTTCGGTCGCCATCTGTCTGGGTGAGCTCGCGGCCCAGTGGCGCATCCTCGACCTCGACGCCTGGGGATTATGCGGGTGGGTCCCAGGTGGGGTGGTCGTTCAGGCATGCCCGGCCCAGTGCGACCAGCGTTCGAGGGACGACCGTCTCCGTGCGGGTGATCAGCTGAAGCTCCAGGCCGACCAGGCTGTCGAGCTGGATGCGACGAATGGCTCGAGGATCACGCTCTGCGGCTTCGATCGTGTCTCTGGCCAGGATGGCGACTGCCTCGCGCCAGCCGTGACACCGCGATGGCTCATCCGGCGCCCAGGCGGCCAGCTGGCCCAGCCGATCCGGTTCGGAGTGGGCGACCTTGTTGATGTAGGCCCAGGCGGGAATGTTCTGGCCCCGCGTGAAGAACCAGTCCTCCGACGAGCCGCTCAGGAACGCTTCCACCTCACGCACCAGCCTGACTCCGGCCTTCGCCTCTCCTCGCGACGACCGCCGTCGACCGTCCTTTGACTTCCGCCGCCCACGACGTCCCCACATCGACCTGCCCCCCTTGTCGCCTCGTGCGAGCGTCCCACGATCTTCCTCGAGGAACAAGCAGAAAGGCTGCGATCGGAGACGATCATGACCGGCCGATCGTGCTCACAACGTCGTGATCGGGATGAATCGGGCGCTGCTGGGCGCTCCGAGCGCCCAGCAGCATGCGATCACTGCGAAGGTGCGGGCCGAACCTCGTCCACGCCAGACTCGCTTGACAGTCCGGCGCCCACCGGCGTGGGCAGCGATGGCGCGGCCGCCTCCTCGAAGTCCTCGGGCGTGGTCGCGTCGGCACCTCTTGGAGCCCGCAGCACCTTCAAGACGAGCGTGAGGACGAGGACGACTGCCACATTGATGCAGGGGGCGACGAAGCCGGGGTACGCCTTGAAGTGCAAGCCAAGTTGATGCCAGTTGTAGACCGAGCCCCCGAAGTGGGCTTGGTGCTTGGCCACGTTGGGCGTCGCGTAGGCCATCCACGTACCGGTCACCATGCCGGCGAGCCAGCCACCAAGAAGTGCCCACCGGTGGAAGAACCGGGTGTACGGCCCGAAGACGATCGCAGGGAACGTCTGCAGGATCCACACTCCACCGAGGAGCTGGAGGTTGACCGAGAACTGAGGGCTGAGCACGACGATGAAGGCCAGGGCGCCCGCCTTGACCAGGAGGGACACGATCTTGGCGACCGCGGACCACCATGGGCTCTCCTTCGGTCCTCGACCTGACCGAACCCACTCGGCCTGGCCACGCCCATCACTTGCTCAGCCAGGGCTCGTGCCATCGTGAGACTCCGGCTACGAGTCGGTCGGTACTGCGCGGTCCCCAGGAGCCTTGGGGGTAGGTCTCGAGGGGAAGCCGGACGTCGAGCAGCGGCTGCACGATCCGCCATGTCTCCTCGATGGCGTCCTCTCTGGTGAACAGGCTGGGGTCACCATGCAGCGCGTCCGAGAGCAGACGCTCGTAGGGCTCGGGGGCCTCGCCGAGCTCCTGGGAGAACACCAGGGACAGGTCGACGCTCCGTGTTGCCTGGGCGCTAGGCCTCTTGGCCTGCACCACCAGGTCGGCGCCAGGGGAAGGATCGATGCGCAGCACGAGCTGGTCTGCCTCGGGCACGATCCGCTCACCGATGACCATGCATGGCGGTCGTTTGAAGACGATGCGCACCTCGGTGGAGCGCACCGGCAACGCCTTGCCCGCACGGATGAAGAAGGGCACGCCGGACCAGCGCCAGTTCTCGACGTCGAGACGAAGGGCGGCAAAGGTCTCGGTGTCGGAGTCCGGCTTCACACCTGCGATCGAACGGTACCCCTCGTACTGGCCGCGGACATAGCGCTTGGGGTCGGCTGTCGTGATCGCCTTGAAGACCTCGACCTTCTTGTCCCGTAGGCCGTCACCCTGTCCCATCGAGGGTGGCTCGCACGCAACCAGGCCCATGACCTGGAGCAGGTGATTCTGGACCACGTCCCGCAGCGCGCCCACTGGATCGTAGAAGCTGCCCCGGTCCTCGACGCCGAAGTCCTCGGCCATGGTGATCTGGACACACTCGACCCTGTCGTGGTTCCACAGGGGCTCGAAGATCGAGTTGGCGAACCGGAGGAACAAGATATCCATCGTGGGTTCCTTGCCGAGGAAGTGGTCGATACGAAAGATCTGCCACTCCTCCAGCACGCGGCGAAGGTCGGCGTTGAGAGCTCGAGCTGATGCCAGATCGTGGCCGAACGGCTTCTCGACCACGACGCGAGCCCGCCGGGTGAGGTCGGCCCCAGCGAGGCCCTCGACGACCTTGGCGAAGAGCGACGGTGGGATCTCCAGATAGAAGACCGGGTCGTGCTTGCCCTCGAGCGCGGCGGCAACCCGGTCGTAGGTCGTCGCATCGGCATAGTCGCCCGAGATCATCGAGAGGCGCTGGGCCAGGCGCTGAAACGTCATCTCGTCGATCGTCTCGCCGGTCGCCTCGATCGCTCGGCGAGCATGCTCTCGGAGCGACTCGTCGGACCACTCGTCGCGCGCCACTCCGACGATCGGGCACGACAGCACGCCGCGCCGCTCGAGGCGATACAAGGCCCGCAACGTCATCTTCTTCGCCAAGTCGCCGGTGATGCCAAAGATCACCATGACGTCCGCCGTCGTCCTCGCCTGGTTCGCCACTGACGGTCCTCCTTGCCCAGCCCCGAACGGTCGCCATGGTACGGGTTCGTTCCCCCCGCGGGCCCGGCATACAGGGCAAAGGCGACAATAGGCAGGAGAGAACGGGCCCTAAGGCGAAGTACCCCACGCAAGAGGAGGTACGTCGCGAACCGGTGGCAGCAGGCAGGACGGGGGCCGCTTCAGCGAAGCAGAACCCTCGGGGGAAACGGCGCAGGTTCCCGCCGACAGAGGGCGGGGTCCTCGCCAGTAAGGCGGACCGTGAGGCACCAGGAAGAGACCCGCTCGAGACGGACGCCCCATGAGGCTGGAGGGGCCACAGGTCGCAGGCTGCTGCGGGCTGCACGACATCGAAGCCGTTCGCGCTGGCTACTGGCGGGGGGAGCCGGTCTCGCGGTCATCGCGTGCGGAGCGAGCGCGTTGGGGATCGTCCCGTCCATGGCGACAATGGCCCCACTGGCAGCAGTCCTCCCGCCATTCGGCTCCTCGCCACTGACAACCCTCCCGCCTCCATCGATTCCGATGACGATTCCCGGCACGACGTCGACCACCCAGCCACGGCGCAACCCTCCGCCTTCATCCCCACCACAGAGCCAGCCCTCACCGGCGCAGAGCGGCTCGGCCGGTCCCGCTCCGGGTGGTGGCCAACCCAGCGCTCCGACACCCGGTACCGCATTCAGGCATGGACCAGTGTCGATGCCATCGGGCGCCGGTGAGGCAGCACCGCCCCAGGCCGGGCCCACCGTTCCCGCCCTCCGGGGACCGGTGCCGGTTGGCAAGGGCATGTGGATTTGGGCACCGCCGCGTCAACCTGGACCGTCCGACGCGGCCATTCGTACACCGTCGGATTTCTCGAGGGCGCTCCTCGCCGCCCTGGGCGAACCGAACACCGGCCCCAACGTTCAAGCCGTCGACGCCTGGCAGGCCGCCGAGGGCGGCTTCGTCCACCTGAACCCGCTCAACACGACACAGGCGGCGCCGGGATCGACGACGTGGAACTCCATCGGCGTCAAGTCCTACCCGGACTGGAAGACAGCCATCAGGGCGACAGCGCAAACCCTCAGGAACGGTCAGTACCGCGGGATCCTCGCCGCGTTGAGGGGCGGGAACAACGCCGATGCCGTGGCGCGTGCGGTCGCTGCATCCCCATGGGGCACTGGAGACTTCTCTCGGAACATCGGGCAGCGCTACGCCGTCGCCACGAACGGGGCCGACGTGTCCGCCATCAACTCGATGGTGACCAGAGCCCAGGCCGCTGGCCTGACCTACGTCGTGGTGCTGCTGGGGTCGAGCGACGGCACCTTCGACCAGCAGAGCTTCCTCGACGCCTTTCTTCCCTCGGCACATGCCGCCAACATCCGGGTCTACGGCGCCGACATGCCCAGCCTCACCAACCCGCAAGCCGACATCGCCCGGGCGCTCTCGGAGATCACGTATACCACCCCTGATCAGGACCGGATCGACGGCATCGTCGCCGACCTGGAGCCCGGACCGGCGGGCACCCTCAACCCTGCCGCAGGTCAGGCATACGGCAGCGGCCTCAGAGCCGCAGTAGGTCCCGATCTTCCGCTCGTCGCCGCAGTTCCCGCCTCTTCCGCTCCGACGCCAGCCGTCTCGGCTCCGTCCGGCCCCCTGCCTCCCGTTCCGGCCGCGGCCGCCCCCGCCCCGTCCTATCCCTACGCGCAGGTGGTCTCGCCCTTCGACGCGGTGGCGGTCCTGGATCCCGCAACGGGACCAGGCCACGCCGACCTCGGCCCGGCGATGAGCGCGCTGGCCCCTCTGGGAAAACCGCTGATTCCGGTGGATCAGACTCCGACCGCGTCCCCGCCCCCTCCGCCGGGAGCGCCGGATCCGGTGCGAGCGCAGGTTCTCAACTTCATCAGCGCCGCCAACACCATGAGGGCCACCTCTGTCGCCTTCTGGAGCTGGGAAACCGCCACCCAGTCGGTGTTCGACACGCTCCAGGCTGCACCGCAGTTCAGCCTTCCGGCTGCTCCGGCGCCGATGTCTGCCGACCAGGTGACAGACTGGCAGGCGCTGCTCACCGGCCTGGGTTTCCCGGTCCCTGCCTCCGGACGATGGGACGCCCCCACGACCGCCGCCGTCAAGGCGTACCAACAGGCCGCGGCCACTCCCGTGACCGGCTCGATCGATGAGGTGACGCGCACGAACATGCTCACGCCCTTCCCACCGCCCATCCCTGCCGACCTGCTCGCCAGCTCTCTCGCCGTCCCGGGAGGTGTGGCGGGCCCAGGAGGCACTGGACTGCCGTTGCCGCGTCAGTACCTGAAGAGCGGGAGCGTCGATCAGGGTGTCGACTACTCGGCCCCGGGTGGCACGCCCCTGTTCGCCACGGGCTCGGGCACCATCGTCCAGGAGGGCATCGGTGGATTCGGACCCAACGCCCCGGTGCTGCAGATCACCACCGGCCCGCTGACGGGCAAGACCGTCTACTACGGCCACTCGGGGCCAGACCTGGTCCCCGTCGGCGCCCACGTCGTCCAGGGCCAGCAGATCTCCAGCGTCGGGTCTGGCATCGTCGGCATCTCGACCGGCCCACACCTCGAGATCGGCTTCTGGCCCCTCGGCCACATGGGGGCGGGCCAGGCGATGCTCGACTACATCAACGTGGTCGCGCAGTCCACTGGTGGGTGACATGCTCGTCGCCACCACAGCCCCCGCCGGCTGAGCCGGAGCGGCCCTCCCGGTACGTTGGATGCGGCGAGCAAGGAGGCCACGTGACTGTCACGACGGTCGACCCGTCGAACGGTCGACCATTGACCACGTACCAGGAGACGACACCCGCAGAGCTGGACGCCCTGCTCGATCGGGCCCATAGCGCGGCCCGCGGTTGGAGCCGAGCCGCCCCCGCCCGACGGGCCGAGGGACTGCGCCGGCTTGGCCAGGTGCTGTTGGAGCGGCAGGAGGAGCTGGCCCTGCTGGCTACTCGAGAGATGGGCAAGCCGCTCGTCGAGAGCCGGGCCGAGGTCGCGAAGTGCGCCCGCACGTGTGACTGGTTCGCCGAGCATGCTCCGCCCCTGCTCGAGCCCGAGGTGGTCGAGACGGAGGCGCTGCGGACCCAGGTCATCGCGACGCCCCTGGGGGTCCTGCTGGCGATCATGCCGTGGAACTTCCCCTACTGGCAGGTCGTCCGCGCCCTGGCCCCCGCCCTGGCGGCCGGCAACGTCGTCGTGCTCAAGCACGCCCCGTCGACGACCGGTTGCGGCCTGGCCCTGGCCGATGCCGCCGCCGCGGCCGGGTTGCCAGTCGGGACATTCTCGGTGCTCGTCGTCGACGCCGAGCGCACCGCCGACGTCGTCGACGGCGTCATCGCCGACGACCGGGTGGCGGCGGTCACTCTGACGGGCTCGACCCGTGCCGGCCGGTCGGTCGCCGCTGCGGCCGGGCAGGCGCTCAAGAAGACGGTGCTGGAACTCGGTGGGAGCGACCCGTTCGTCGTGCTCGCCGATGCCGACCTCGAGGCTGCTGCGGCCTGGGCGGCGCGGAGCCGCTTCCAGAACGCCGGGCAATCCTGCATCGCGGCCAAGCGCGTCATCGTCGAGGAGGCGGTCGCGGACGCCTTCACCGAGAGGCTCCTGGCCCAGGTCGGAGACCTGCGGTTGGGTGACCCCACCCAGGACGGGGTGACGATCGGGCCCCTGGCCCGCGAGGACCTGAGGGACGCGGTCGACCGTCAAGTACGCGACTCTGTGGCCCGGGGAGCCCGCGTCCTGGTCGGCGGCCGCGTCCCCCATCGGCCGGGCTTCTACTACGAGCCGACGGTCGTCGATGAGGTCCGGTACGGCATGCCGGTGCTCGAAGAGGAGGTGTTCGGTCCTGCCGTCCCCATACTGCGAGCCGTGGACGCCGAAGCGGCGCTCGAGGTCGCCAACGCCAGCACCTACGGCCTCGGCAGCGCCTTATGGACGTCAGACCTCGCTGGCGGCGAGGTCCTGGCCGCCCGCCTCGATGCCGGGCACACCGCCGTGAACGGCATGACGGTCTCCGACCCCCGTCTGCCGTTCGGCGGCGTCAAGGACTCGGGCTACGGCCGAGAGCTCTCTCACCACGGACTGTTCGAGTTCGTCGACATCCATGCCGTCGTCGTCAATGCTCCCGACGGGCCGCGTGAGGACCGACTGACTGCGAGCGAGTAGCCGCATCCCCCGCACTAGCCTCCGATCGTGAAAGCTACTGGCTTCCATCCACCGATGGCACCTGGCTCGTGTTCGACGAGCGGCAGGGAGGAGTGAGATGGCCACGGCAGCAGAGCTGATGGTGCGCTGCCTCGAGCACGAAGGGGTGCGCTGCGTCTTCGGAATACCCGGCGAGGAGAACATCCACTTCACCGACGCCGTTGCCCGCTCGTCGATTCGATACGTGCTGGTCCGCCACGAACAAGCCGCCGCGTTCATGGCCGAGATCCACGGCCGCCTCACGGGTGCCGCTGGCGTGTGCTCGGCCACGCTGGGCCCCGGGGCCATCAACATGCTCCTCGGCGTCGCCGACGCCACGACCAACAGCTCGCCTCTCGTCGCGCTGTCGGCCCAGGTTGGTCTCAACCGGATCTACAAGGAGTCGCACCAGAGCGTGGACCTGGTCTCGATGTACGCGCCGGTCACGAAGTGGGCCTCCATGGTGCTCAGTGGCGAGGCGATCCCGGAGATGGCCCGCAAGGCGTTCAAGCTGGCCCAGGCCGAGCGGCCCGGTGCGGTCTATCTCGCGATCCCCGAAGACATCGAGGCAGCTCCGGTCGGTCCCGAGCTCTCGCCACTCGAGCTGAACGTGCCGAGGCCCGACGAACCGTCGCCGTCGCAGATCCGCCGGGCCGCCGACGTCCTTGACAATGCCGTCTGCCCGATCGTGCTGGCCGGTCACGGGGCAGCGCGCGCCGGCGCCTCCGATGCGTTGATGCGCTTCTCGACCGAGCTGGGCCTCCCGGTCGCCACGACCTTTCACGGCAAAGGCGTGTTCCCCGACGATCACCCGAATGCCCTCGGTGCCGTGGGCTTCATGGCCCACGACTATGTCAACTTCGGCTTCGATCAGGCGGACGTCATCGTGTGCGTGGGCTACGAGCTCCAGGAGTTCGACCCCGCCCGGATCAACCCGCACGCCGACAAGCGCATCATCCACATGAGCCGGTTCCCCGCCGAGGTCGACAGCCACTACACGGTTGACGTCGGCATCCAGGCCGAGCTGGGGCGCACGCTGGATGCATTGGCGACGGCGACCTCCCGTCGCTTTTCCGTCGCCACAGCCGGCGAGAAGATACGCGGCCTGCTGGCCAGCGAGCTCGCCGCCGGATCAGACGAGTCCGTTCCTGTAAAACCACAACGACTCGTCGCCGACATCCGGGCGGCGATGGGCCGGGGCGACATCATGCTCGCCGACACCGGTGCGGTGAAGATGTGGATGGCCCGCCTCTATCCAACCTACGAGCCCAACACCTGCCTCCTCTCCAACGGGCTGTCCACCATGGGCTTCGCTCTGCCGGGCGCCATCGCGGCCAAGCTGGCATTTCCTGAGCGCCGGGTGCTTGCCGCGGTCGGGGACGGAGCGTTCCTCATGAACTCCCAAGAGCTCGAGACCGCCGTTCGAGAGCGCCTTCCGCTGACCGTGCTCGTGTGGCAGGACGACGCCTATGGCCTGATCAAGTGGAAGATGCAGCTCGACCTCGGCCGGGACGTGAGCACCGATTTCGCCAACCCGGATCTGGTTGCCTACGCCGAGAGCTTCGGGGCGCGGGGCTACGGCGTCCGCTCGGCGGAAGCGCTCCTACCCACGCTGCGAGAGGCCCTGGACTCGGGGACCGTCTCGGTCGTCGCCTGCCCGGTCGACTACAGCGAGAACCTGCGACTCACCTCGATGCTCGGAGAGCTCACCGGCCCCTTCTGAGCGCAAACGGCGCCTGGTTGCCCGTCACTCCCGACTCTAAGGTGGGTCACGCACCTTGACTCCATCGGGAGGTGATGGCGATGCCGACCGTCTCAGTCGCCCACCGACGATCGTGCGCCCCCTCATGAGCGCCGGACCGGGCAGCGCCGTCACCGACCGGGAGGCTGGTCCGCTCCAGATCGCCAGCTCCGCGGTGGTGCTGGGAACGGCCCGCCTGGGTGAGGGATCGCTGCTCGCCGAGGGTGCGGTCATCCGCTCCGAGGCCGAAGGGGTCGAGATCGGCACCGGATCGGCCGTGATCGAGAACTCCGTGGTCGTCGGCTCCGCTGCCGTACCTACGACAATCGGGCGCCGGACCACGTTCGGCCACCGCTGCATGGTGATCGGCGCGGCCGTGGGCGACCTCTGCGAGATCGGGAACGCCTCCACGCTGATGCCGGGCGCCCGGCTCGGCGACCGGGTCTTCCTCGGCGAGGGAACGGTCGTGCCGCCTGGGATGACCCTGCCGACCGACGTCGTGGCCGTCGGACGGCCAGCGCGAGTCGTGCGATCAGCGAGCCCCGACGACCTCCGCCGCCTCACCGGGCTGCGCGGCGGCGACCTCTCCGTACCGCAACAGACCGCCATCACCGTCGAGAACCGACAGGAGGCCCTCGCCATGGGCCAGCTGTATGCATACCAGGGCACCCTACCGACCATCGCCGGCTCGGCGACGCTGTTCCCCACCGCCGAGATCACCGGCGACGTTGTGGTCGGCGAACGCACCATCATCGGCGCCGGCGTCAAGATCATCGGCGATTCCCACGGCCCGGTCCGCATCGGCGACGATGTGCAGATCCTCGAGAACACGGTCTTGCACCTGCTCCCCGACAACGAGCTCATCATCGACAATGAGGTCATCATCGGACCGGGCGCCATGATTCACGGCTGTCACATCGGCGCCGGATCCGTGGTGGAGCCGGGCGCCATCGTCTGCGACGGCAGCGTGCTCGGTACCGGCTGCCGTGTTCGCGCCGGAGCCGTGGTCAAGCAGCGCTCCCAGCTGGCGCCTCACACCGACATCGACGGCCTGCCAGCCACGGCCGTCGGGCACCTACCTGGGCCGCTCCCAGTGCCGAGCTGGGCGCTCCGGCCCGATGATCTTCCCCTCCGCGCTCCTGGGGGTCGGGGAAAGTGACCACCGTGCGTCACCTCGCCCACGCCGAGGGCTCGACTGGCTCGGGCGTGCCCGCCTACCGGGTCGACATCCGAGTCGGCGCCCACCAGCTCGTCGCCGACGAGCCCCCTGACGCCGGCGGCGGCGACATCGGCCCATCTCCCGTCGGGCTCCTGGCCAGCGCCCTGGCCGCGTGTACGGCCACGACCCTTCGCATGTACGCCGAACGCCACGACTGGGACCTGCGCACCATCGACGTCGACGTGCGGTACGACATCGACGACGAGCGCCGAGGAACGATCGCACGATCTATCACGGTTCCTGCCGACCTTGCCGGCGAGCAGGTCGACTCGTTGGCATCGATCGCCGAACGTACCCCCGTGACGCGCGCCATCCGGGCCGGCACACCCATCACCACGACCATGCGGCAGGAGACCTGACGGATGGAGCCTCTACCGGACAGCACCGTCGCGTTGGTCACCGGAGCCTCGAGCGGCATCGGCGCCGCCACCGCCGCCGCGCTCGCAGCCCAGGGAGCCGACGTGGCGTTGGTCGCACGGCGTAGGGACAGGCTGGACTCGCTTGCTGCCAATATCCGCGACCAGGGCGGGACTGCGCTGGTGCTGGAGTCCGACGTCACTGACGAGCAGCAGGCGGCCGACGCCGTCGCGCGCACCGTTGCCGAGCTCGGCCGGCTCGACATCCTGATCAACAATGCCGGCGTGATGTTGCTCGGACCAGCCGTTGGAGCGCCGTTGGCCGAATGGCAGCGTCTGATCGAGGTCAATGTGCTCGGCCTCCTCTACTGCGCGCACGCAGCGCTCCCCCACCTGCTTCGCGCCGCCGAGGACGGCCCACGCCGGGTCGCCGACATGGTGAACATCAGCTCGGTGGCCGGTCGGGTCGTCCGCAGTGGCAGCGGCGTCTACAACCTGACCAAGCACGGAGTGGGCGCGTTCAGCGAGTCCCTGCGCCAGGAAGTGACCAAGCGGTATGTTCGGGTCTCACTCGTCGAGCCAGGTGCGACGGCGACGGAGCTTGCCAGCCACAACCGGCCGGAGATCCTCGAGACCTTGAGGGGTCAGTTCGGGCAGCGTATGGACGCCGAGGACATCGCCGACGCCATCATCTACATCATCACCCGTCCGCGGCACGTCGCCGTCAACGAGGTGCTGATCCGTCCCACCGAGCAGGAGCGGTAGCTCGGGACGGCGGCCGACGGCGTGGCCCAGGGCAGGACGCGTCGGGTCATCAGCCCATGCGTTCGTGACGCTCGGCTACCACGCGGTCCCACTTGACGGCCGGAACGGCGGCCGGGAGGGGTCGGACGGGCCCTGGGCGGAGCCCGTCGAGCACGAGGTCCAGGTGGCGTTCCCAGATTCGGGGCGCGGTGCTGCGAGTGGCCTCCACGAGGTCAGTGATCGTCCAAAACAGCACCACGAGGTCCTGGTAGACGACGTCCTCGCGCAGGGTTCCGAAGTCCTTGGCCCGCTGGATCAGCACTTCCATCGCCGCGGCGATCTCGTGGCGGACCGTCGCGGCGCCAGCCCCGCCCCACAGCAGGCGTGACGGAAGCCCATGGGCGGCGTGAAACGCTGTCGCCTGTCGGACGAACCACTGCAACCCATCCCCGCCCGGCAACTCGAGCGATCGTCGAGCGATCTCCAACGTCTGTTGGTGCAAGGGAAATACCGTGGCATCGAGGAGGTCACCCTTCGTGGGGAAGCGGCGGTAGATGGTCCCGACTCCGACCCCGGCCCGTCTCGCGACCTCCTCGATGGAGAAGGCTGTCCCACACTCGTCGAAGACGTCCCGCGCTGCAGTGAGGACGCGCTCGAGGTTGCGAGCTGCGTCCTGGCGAAGCTCATGACTCGGTGCGTCCCCCCGCCGGACAGTCATCGGACGTCCATCGCCTACCTCGCGCTCGCTCCGGCCGGTCTCCGATGGCGCGGGTCGTCACCCACCTCGAGACCAACGACTCCTTGCCTTGGCACGGGGACCAGGATCGCCGCCACGGTGGCCAGCAGGAATGCGGCGGCCATGAAGCCGAAGGCGATCCCGTAGCTCCCGTCCGACGAGTAGCCGCTGGCGAGCACGCCAGCCGTCAGGATGCTGGCCACGATCTGGCTTCCGACCGCTCCACCGATGGTCCGGACGTTGGCGTTCATCCCCGTGGCGACGCCCGTGACGGTGGGTGGCACGGCGTCGACCACGAGGTTGGTCAGGGCGGCGAACCCCAGCCCCAGGCCGAGCCCGGAGAGCGCGCTGGCCGAGTAGACCTCCCACGGTGAGCCGTGCGCCACAGCGAGCACGCCAAAGGGAACAGCAGAGGCGACGCCGCTGAGCACGAGCGCCCCCTTGGCCCCGATGGCGGCGGTGATCCGCCCGTTGTACAGGCCGGCCACCAGTGTGCCCGCGGCGCTGGGCACCAGGAACACGCCGGCCATGGTCGCCGACGCCCCGAAGCCATAGCCTGCCCGGGTCGGGGTCTCCACGAAGGGCGGCAGCACGACGATGGACGCGTACATACCGACACCGAAGAGCAATGCCGCCACATTGGTCCACCACACGGTGGGGATGCGCATCACGCGCATGTCCACCAATGGCTGGCGGGCCGTCAGCTCCACCCGCACCCAGAGGGCGAAGAAGACGACCGTGGCCGCGAACAGCCCGATCACGGCGGCCGACCCCCACCCCCATATCGGGCCCTCGGTGACACCGACCAGCGCCGTTACCAGCCAGGCCGACAGGACCACGGCCCCCCGGACGTCCACCTTCCCGGCCGTCTTCACCGGGGACTCGGGTATGTAGCGCATGGCGGCGACCAGAGCGGCGACCACCAGGGGCAGCGGGAACCAGAACAGCCAGTGGTAGGAGAGGTGCTGGACCATAGGCCCACCGACGATGATGCCCACGCCGCTACCGATACCAAGAAGCGCGGAGATGAGCCCGATGCCCCCTGCCACCTTCTCAGTAGGGAACTCGTCGCGGATGATCCCGAACGACAGCGGGAACACCGCACCAGCCACCCCCTGGATCACCCGGGCCACGATCAGCAGCCAAAGTGACCCCGCGATGCCTCCCAGGACCGTGCCCGCGGCGAGGACGGCAAACACGACGACGAGCATCTTCTCTTTGCCGAACATGTCCCCGAGGCGGCCGAGGATCGGGGTGGCCACCGACGAGCTGACCAGGAAGGCGCTCAGAAGCCATGCCACGGACGATTCGCTCGTGTGGAGATCGTGCTCGATGGTGGCCAGCGCCGGCAGCACCATCGACTGCATCAGGACATACGCCAGCGTGCCGATGGCGAGCACACCGAATGTCACCCGGTAGCCCTGGCGCGGTCCGTCTCCAGCCGCCGTCCCGTTGGCATGGAGCGCAACCGGAGCCATCCACCCGGATGCTAGCAGCGAAGCGGAACGACGTTCCGGTTAACTGGTACGGGATCCGGCAGGGCCGGGGCGGGACCTGCCGTGGGTCTAGGCGGCGGCGCGCTCGAGGATGTGGACCCCGCAGGCCGAGCCGAGACCGATGACGTGGGCCAGGCCGACGGTCGCGCCCTCGATCTGACGATCACCCGCCTCGCCGCGGAGGTGGTGACACACCTCCCAGATGTTGGCGATGCCGGTGGCAGCGATGGGATGGCCCTTCGACTCGAGGCCGCCGGAGACATTCACCGGCTTCGGGCCGTCGCGCCAGGTGGCGCCGGACTCGAAGAACGGCACCGCTTCGCCCTCGGCACACAGACCAAGGTTGTCGTAATGCACGAGCTCCGCCGTCGCGAAGCAGTCGTGCAACTCGACCAGGTCGAGGTCCTCGGGTGAGACACCCGACTGCTCGTAAGCCTGGTCGGCCGCCTGGCGCGTCAGCGTGTTCACGTCGGGCAGCACCTGACACGCCTCCTCCCACGGGTCGGTGGTCAGCACCGAGGCCGACACCTTCACGGCCCGCCGTTGTTGGGTGGGATCGAGTGTCTTGAGCTTCTCTCCGCTGACCACCACGGCCGCCGCGGCGCCGTCGCAGTTCGCCGAGCACATCGGCCTGGTATTGGGATAGGCGATCATCACGTCGCCCATGATCTGGTCGAGCGTCATCTTCTTGCTGTACGCGGCGAGTGGGTTGAGCGTCGAGTGGGCGTGGTTCTTCTCGCTGATGCGGGCGAAGAGCTCGAAGGTCGCTCCACCGTGCTTGTGCCCGTACTCCATCCCCACCTGAGCGAAGACGCCCGGCATCGTCTCGGTGCCGACGCGACCGTCGATCGTGGCGACGGAGCCGTAGCGCCCGCGGGGCTCGTACACGTTCCGGTCGCTCCTGGGCCTGCCGCCCCCTCCGAGCAGACCCGCGCCGGCGAGCTTCTCGACGCCGACGGCCAGCCCCAGGTCGCACTCCCCCGCCTTGATCGCCATGATCGCGGTCCGCAGGGCGGTAGCACCCGTGGCGCAGGCGTTGGCGACGTTGTAGACGGGAATGCCCGTCTGGCCAATCTGCTTCTGCAACTGCTGGCCGATGCCGGCGGCGGCGCCCATGAGGTTGCCGGCGGCGATCACCCCCATGTCCTTCATCGAGACACCACCGTCGGCGAGCGCGTTGAGCGCCGCCTCCGCCGCCAGGTCCACGGTGTCGAGATCGGGACGCTTGCCGAACTTCGTCATGTGGATCCCGAGGATCCACACATCGTCACGTGCCATCGGGCTCCTCCAGCGGCTCGAAACCGAAGCCGACCGCCTCGGTGCCATCGTCGTCCGTGCCGACCACGTAGGTAGCCAGGCGGACCTTCATGCCAAGCTTCACGTGCTCGGGATCCGGTGTGGTGTTGATGACGTTCGCGCGCACGCTCGTACCACCGCAATCGATGACTGACGCGATGAACGGCACCGGGATGCCGGGCGCGGCCATCGACACGATCGTGAACGCCCGCAGCAGGCCTTCGGGCTCGATCGGAGCCTTGTCGAATCCGGTCGCCCCGCATGACGCGCAGGCGTTGCGCCGGTCGAAGTACCGTGCGCCGCACGACGTGCACTCGTTCGCCTCGAGGTGCGGCTTCTCGCCCAGGACCAGGTAGTCAACCAACGGGATCTGTTTGCCCACGCCTTCTCCCTCAGGCCCGCGCCGCGGTGGCGCATGTCACGTGACACTAACAAGGAGAGGGTCCTTGTTCCAACTTCAGCCGCCCTGAGCACCGATGTAGGTCGAGCCGAAGGCCTGCAGGAAATCGTGGGTCTCAGCAGCGGAACGGGACGCGCCAGGCACGATGATCCAGCTTGCACCCGCGGATTCGAGGGCCCCGAAGGCGTCACGGTGCCGCTCGACGTCTCTCGTGGGATCGGCGATCGTGCCGTCTGCGTAGGACGGGGCGACGTCGAGGGCCGTGCGTCGCTCACCCGCGAGGTCTCGGAGCTCGGCGACCCTGGCGGCGACGTCGGCCGTCGTCTCGAGGTGGGGCGTCCGAGCAGTGGCCGATACCTCAGGGGGACCGACGAGCGGCATCCAGCCCTGGCATCGCTCGGCGATGCGCCGGAGGGTGCGTCGTGCGTTGCCGCCGAGCCAGATGGGGATCGGATCCTGTACCGGACGGGGCCGGGCGACCACGTCCCTGGCCTCGAAATGCGCCCCGCGATAGCTGAACGGCTCGCCGCTCCAGTGCATCGGAAGGACGTCGAGCACCTCGTCGAGGAGCACGTTCCGCTCCTCGAAATCGACACCAAGGGCGAAGAACTCCGACTTCTGATAACCGGTACCCATGCCGAGGACGAACCGACCCTCGGACACCTTGTCCACGCTCGCCGCAGCCTTCGCCAGGAGCGAAGGGTTGCGGTAGGGAGCCACGGCGAGGTAGGTCAGCAGCCGCAGCCGACTGGTGACCGATGCGGCAGTCGCAAGGGCGACAAAGGGGTCAAGGGTCTGGTGGCCACCCGACGCGAGCCAGCGAGCGCCCGGAGCGGGGTGCTCGGTGAATGCCAGCCCTTCCCAGCCGGCGGCCTCGGCGGACCTCGCCACCTGGGCGACGGGCCCGGCGTCAAGCAGGTCGCCGTCGAGACCTTGGAGCTCAGGGTAGGAGTATATGAACTGCATCGACCCCCTGACCTTGGATGTCCACCTGCGCGGCGACCGCCACCTTGTTCCTCGTCGCCACGGCGCTCGACGATACTGTCCTCCCGGACGCCAGGCAGGCAGAGTGAGGCACCCACGGTGGAGCTCGGTTATACGTCCATGAACACGCCCGAGGACGGGGCGCCCGCCGAGCTGGCCAGAGCACTCGAGGAGCGGGGCTACGAGTCCATATGGGTGGGCGAGCACTCCCACATCCCCGTCTCCCGCCGCACTCCCTACCCCGTCGGTGGCGAGCTGCCACCGCAGTACCTCCGGATGATGGACCCGTTCGTCACGCTCACGGCGGCAGCGACGGCCACCGAGCGTCTGCTCGTGGGAACCGGCGTCGCCCTCCCGCTCGAGCACGACCTGCTGGCTCTGGCCAAGTCCGTCGCCACCATCGATCGGATCTCGGGCGGACGGTTCCAGTTCGGCGTCGGCGTCGGCTGGAACCAGGAGGAACTGAACAACCATCGCCCGATACCGTGGGCCAAGCGCTATCAGGCATTGGCCGAGTGCGTCGTCGCACTGCGGGTGCTGTGGTGCGACCATGAGTCCGAGTTTCACGGCCAGTACTACGACTTCGAGCCGGTGTGGTCACTGCCCAAGCCCATCACGACACCCCATCCCCCCGTGCTCTGCGGCATGGGCGGTCCCCTTGGCGCCCAGCACGCGATCGATTGGGCCGATGCCTGGCTGCCCATGGACGTGGCCCTGGGCGACGTGGCCAAGCGGGTGACACGGTTCCGCGGGCGGGCCGCCGAGGCCGGCAGGGGAGACATCCCGATCTTCATGGTGACTTGGGGAGATCCCACCTTCGACACTCTGAGGGCGTACCGCGATCTGGGCATCGAGCGGGTCGTGCTCGGCGCCGGCCGCCAGGGCTGGGACGACCCAGGGACGACCTACCCGTACATCGATCGCTACGCCGCTCACATCGAGGCGCTGCGATAGCGAGCACACGCAACGCGGCGTCGCTGCGCACCGCTTCGACAACAGTGCGACGCGTTCATCACACCATGCGCACCGTGGCCGTGCGCCGGAAGGCACTCGACATGGTGTGTGAGCGAGCCCTACCGCCGATCGACGCAGGAGACCCTGCTCGCCGGCAGGCAGCTAGCGCACCCTGACGGGGCGGAGCCATGTGGAGATCGAACGAGCGCCGCGCAGCACTACGCTCGTTGCGTTGCCCCTTCGACCGCTAGGAGCTGGAAATGGACGTCGGCATCGGTCTCCCCAACGCGCTCTTGGACGTAGAGGGCCCCGCGCTCGTCACGTGGGCTCAGCGATCGGAGCAGCGCGGGTTCTCGGCGCTCAGCACGATCGGCCGAATCGCCTACGGATCTCACGAGGAGCTGATCGCGCTGGCAGGAGCCGCTGGTGTGACCGAGCGGATCGCTCTCATGCCCACCGTTCTGGTGGCCCCACCTCGTCAGGCGGTCCTTCTGGCCAAGCAGGCCGCCACGCTCCAGTCCATCTCGAACGGACGGTTTCGACTCGGGTTGGGCATTGGTGGGCGTGACGACGACTGGCTCGCGCTCGGCGAGCAGCCGAAGCACAAGGGCCAGAGGCTCGAGGAGTGCATCGCCACCTGCCGGTCGGTGTGGGCGGGGACACCGCCCGACGGCGCCCTGCTACCGGTAGGACCCAAGCCGTCACGCCTGCCCATCGTGCTGGGCGGGTACTCGGAGTCCGCCTTTCGGCGGGCGGGCCGGCTGGGCGACGCCTTCGTGGCCGGGCCCATGCCGCCCGACGCCGTTGTGGGCGCCTACGAGGTGGTCAAGGCAAGTGCCGCCGAAGCCCAACGCGAGGCACCACCGCTGTTCGCCGCTCGTTACGTTGCGATAGGAGACGATGTCGCGGACGAAGCCGACCGCAACGCAGGCAGCTACTACGGCTTCGCTGGAGACGCCATGGTGCAGGGGGTACGGGACGGGACCCTGCGTTCCTCCGACGAGGTACGTGGGACGCTCGACAGCCTGAGGAAGGCAGGAGTGGTCGAGGTGTGCCTCTGGCCACTCACATGCCGCCTCGACCAGGTCGACCGGATCGCCGATGCTGTCGAGGATTACCGACCATGACGTCGCCGGCAGTCGCATCGCGACGGTCCTGAACCACGCGCGACAGGCGTCGTCGAGAAAGAGACCTCGGTCCCACGACCCGAGCAGGACCGTGGGACACGAGACCGAATTGGAAGGGTATGCGTTCTCTGCGCCGGGCCCGAGTGTGGGCCGCCGCCGCCGGCATCGGCGTGATCGGCCTGGGCATACCCGCCACCGCACGAGCGGGTGGGGTCCCGGTCGCCCCGTCGAGCGGCCTCCCCGGCGCCCCGCCGGTCACACCGCCGACGAGCTCGCCAGCGCGTCCACTCGGCACGGTGGATGCCGCCACCCCCGTGCGCGACTTCGGCGCCTCGCTACCCACCTCCTCGCCGATCGTCTACAACCCCGACCCCGTCGTGTGCGACGTGGGGTGCTGGGAGTACACCTTCGGCGTCCCATCCGGGTCCTCGGCGCCGCTCCTCGTGGCCGTGAAGAACACCAAGACAGGACCGCGGGGATCCTTCAACGCTGACGACGGTTTCGACCTCTACGTGTACGGACCGGATGGCAATCTGGCTGCCGGCGCCAACGGCATCGGCGCCAATGGTCAGAGCGCCGAGGTCACCCGCCCCCGCCCCGGAACATACACGGTGGTGGTCACGTACACGTATGCCTACGACACCGGGTCAGGGTTCCTGGGGCAGGTGCGGCTGCTGAGCGGCCCGTCGTGGACGCCCCCGCAGGCGACGTGCGGCATCGCCGTGTCGGGTGTCGCCGGCTGCTTCGATCTGCCCCAGCTGCAGGCACTGCCGGCGTTCGCCTTCACGGCCTCGGGCATCCCGCCAGCGCCCTCGACGCCGCTCGGCTTTCCATTCCCTGTGAACCCGCCGCTTCCCACCTCCTGCTACGGCGACGAGGTCATCGGTCTCGACAACGTTCAGGTCACCCGGCTCAACAACCCCAGCCTGCGGTGCCTGAGGTTCACGACCGACATCCAGAACGTCGGGGCGGGTCCTTTGACCGCCCGGATACCCGCCGCAGGAGTCGGTTCGAGCGGCCAGCCCCAGGTCGGTTACGTCCCCGGCGAGTGCGACGCCTACCAGCTCGTGTCACGCCCCAACGGATCGGCGGTCTCCCGCCCGGCCGGTGCGTGCGAGTTCCATGTCGAGCATGGGCACTTCCACTACGACAATCTCCTCTTGTACGCCCTGTACCAGGCCGGCCCGGGCACGACGCTCGGGCATCAGGTGGGAGTCTCGCAGAAGGAGTCCTTCTGCCTGACTGACGACGACTACTTCGGCTTCGGGAGGGCCTCGGTGAACGGGCCTCGCGAGAATGTCGGACAGCCCGACTGCAACCTGCCGCGGGAAGCAGACGTCCCCCAGGCCGGCAAGCCCGGGACGGGGACGTTCGTCACCGAGGGGATCACGCCCGGGTGGGGCGACGTGTACACCTGGGACACGCCTGACCAGTACATCGACGTCACTCACGTTCCGAGCGGTACGTACGACGTGGTCGAGGAGACCAACCCGTCAGGCGCCATCCTCGTAGCCGGTTCGCCGCAGACCTGCTCCCTCGCGAAAGTCCACCTCACTGTCGGGTCGTTGTCCGACAGCGTGCAGGTGCTCGGCACCGCGGGCTCCATCCCCTGCCCGGTCCACTGAGCGCCAGCTCGGCTCGACGGGGGCGAGCCTTTCACGACGGTCCTTGGCGTCCGCTTGCCAGCTCGCTACGGTGCTCGTCCTCGACCTGAAGTGGGGCCTCGTCCGAGAGCAGGTCGGACGCCAGTCTCGCCACCATCCGACCCACCTCGGCGTGCTGCTCGGGTGACCAGCCCGCCAGCAGGCGCTCCAGGCCTTCGTGACGTGCGGTCGTCAGGCGGGCGAGAGCAGCCTCGCCCGCTGCGGTCAGGACGTACCGCTCTTGCTCCTGCAGCGTCGGTGCGGCGTCGCCCGAGGCTGGCGGGCGGCTGGTGCCCGAACCCGGCTGATCTCCGTCGAGCCGGATGAGGCCCGACGCCGCCAGGGACCCGGCGAAACGTTCGACCGCCGGTGCCGGCACGCGCAGGTGATCGGCCAGGTCGGCGAGGCTCATACACTCGTGCCGTCCCATCCTGAACAGCAGCCAGACGGCGGGGGGCTCCAGGTCCACGTCCGCACGTTCAGCCAGCGTGCGATAGATCTGAGCCCGGTTCTCCTTTGCCGTGAGCACGCTCAGGGCCCGGGCGAGCTCGTCGCGTGAGCCACGGGTGTGAGGGATGGCGGTGGGAGCCAGCGTGTCGGCGGGATCGGGAGCCCGGGTCGTGGTTCGCAGGGCGAGCTCGGGCAGCAGCCAGGCGAGCAGGAACGCCACGCCAGCGACGGGCACGGCGACCAGGAACACCGGCCGCAGCGACGCGGCGTAGGCATCGATGAAGCCGGTGCGCACGGCGGAGGGCAGCTGGGCCAGCTGGGCCGGGCTGACCCCGCCCGTCCCCGAGAGCCCGGCAGGGAGCGACACGTGGCCGAGATAGTGGGTGAGGTTGCCGACCAGCACGTTGGCGAAGATGGCGCCGAACACGGCCACCCCGAACGATCCGCCGATGGAGCGAAAGAACGTGACGCCCGAGGTCGCCGTGCCCAGGTCCCGATAGTCGACTGCGTTCTGGATCGCGATGACCAGCACCTGGATGACCGAGCCGATGCCGAGCCCGAGCACCAGCATCGCCAGGCTGCCTTGGAGCGTCCCCGTGGTCGGGCTCAGCCGGGACAGCAGAAAGAGGCCGAGCGCCATCAAGGCCGTGCCCACGATGGGGAAGACCTTGTAGCGACCCCACCGGCTGATGGCCTGGCCGGTGCCGATCGAGGTGAGCAGGAGCCCACCCACGAGTGGCAGCAGGTGCACCCCCGAGAGCGTTGGGCTCACTCCCTTCACCACCTGTTGGTAGAGGGGCAGGTAGGTGATGGCCCCGAACATGGCGAACCCCACGGCGAAGCCGAGGGCACCGGTGACGAGGAAGGTCCGGTTGCCGAACATCCGCGGCGGGATGATCGCCTCGCTCGCCCCTCGCTCGACGCGAGCGAAGACCACCAGCAGGACCAATCCAGCCACGCCCAGGATGATGATGGGAGCCGAGCCCCACGCGAAGCTGGTGCCGCCCAGGCTGGTGAGGAGCACCAGCGCGGTGGCCCCGAGCGCCAGGAGGGCGGCACCGGCGTAGTCGATGACGTGATGGACCCGTTGGCCGGCGGCGGGAAGGGCGGTGGCCGTCACCACCAATGCCACGATGCCAATGGGCACGTTGATGTAGAAGATCCAGTGGTAGGACAGGTTGTCGACGAAGAAGCCCCCCAGCAGCGGGCCGAGCACGCTGGACACGCCGAAGACGGCCCCGAATAGCCCCTGGTAGCGTCCCCGCTCCCGAGGCGACACGATGTCGCCGATGCTGGCCTGGGCCCCGACGATGAGGCCGCCCGCGCCCAGCCCCTGGATGGCCCGGAAGCCGATGAGCACGTCCAGGCTCTGGGCGAGGCCGGCCAGGATGGAGCCGACCAGGAAGATGACGATGGCGGCCTGGAAGAAGACCTTGCGGCCGTAGAGGTCGCCGAGCTTGCCCCAGATCGGCGTCGACACGGTGGAAGCCAGCAGGTAGGCCGTCACCACGAAGGAGAGATGGGACAGCCCGTGAAGGTCACCGGCGATGGTCGGCAGGGCCGTCGCCACGATGGTCTGGTCCAGGGCGGCCAGCAGCAGGCCGATGAGCAGCGCCCCGATGATGAACCAGAGCCGGCGCCGGCTCAGCTGGAGCTCGGGGCTGTCCCTCGGGCTGGCTGTTGCGACCTCGCCCGACATGTCACCGAGCCTAGGGATCCTCGCTCGACCCCACCAGGCCGAACGCGAGGGGCGGACCTAGAGCTCGGCGCTCAGTTCGTCGAAATGGTCTCGCCGTAGATGGTGTCGATGGCCCGCTCACGCCGCCAGCGGTCTCGGGCGTACTCAGAAGCGATCCACACCTGCCTGCGCGTTACTCCCCCGGACGCAGAGGGAGCTCGGCATACCTCGCGTTGCGTAGATAGTCGCTCAGGCGCGGTTGCTCATCGCCTCCCAGGGCTATGAGAAGCAGGTACAGGCTGTCGAAGGCCTGAGGTCCCACCTCCGTGCGTAACTGCCGCTCGATGCCTCGGACGGCCTTCCGATGGGCCGCGAGGTACTCGGTGGCCCGCGGGGTGAGCGTCACGATCTTCTCTCTTGCGTCGGTTGCCGAAGCGCTGAGCGTCACGTACCGGCGATCACGGAGGCTGGCGACGATCTTGCTCGCACCCTGTCGCGTGATCCCCAGCTCCCGACCGATCTGCGAGATCGTCGCGTCGGCGGACGTCGAGCAGATGCGCAGCACCCGTCCGTCGGGAAAGCCGCGATCGCCGAAGCCAGCGGCCGCCAGCTCTTCGTCCAATCGATGCCGATAGCCGACCCACGCCTGGCGCAGGGCAACGCCGAGACCCGGCCGTCGGCGGGTCGGCTTCTTTGTCTTGTCCCGCTTGCCTGGTCCCGAAGTCGCGCCGCTGGGGCTCATGGGTATTGAGCTTCCATATCGACAACCACAGTTGACATTCTACCAGGGGATGATCTCAAACACCTCGGTGGTGCGAGAATCATGTGCTCGATCAGCCGACCGGTGGGCCATCGCGCGTGACTTCGACTTCAGCCAACAGCCGCGGTCTCCCCAGGTGCTGCCCGTCCATCACAACCCGACCCTGACGGGGACGGCGGCAGGGGGACGACGTCGCGTCGCTCCGAGCACGACCGACGCCGACGGTGACCACAGCCGGGCCCGCCAGTGGAAGCGCGCCGGTTCCGCTCGTGGAACGAAGCCAGCGCCGGACCGTCAGGGGGCCGTGCCGGCCCGCACCCGAGAGGTCCTGTGGACAGTGTGCGCCTCGCGGTGATACCTGTCGACCCCCATTCGGTGAGCATCCGCCGAAGGCCCTCGATGATGCCCTTCTTAGGGCGTTACGCTCCCGTTTCCTGCTCCTCGAACAGCTGCGCCTGCCACGCTCGGTTCCGGGCCTGGCCCTGGTAGCCCACCAAGGCCGCCAAGATGGCCTGACCGCCTGTCGCGTGGGCGACCATCATCCGCCCAGCTCCCGAGCGGCGATGACCTCGCCTCGATAGAACCGGAGCTCGCCAGGTCCGCCCACGGGGTTGAGCAGACCGCCATCGATCATGACCTGGACCCGGTCCTCGGTCACCTCGAGCAGGGCGGCGACATCACCCAACCCGATCAGATCGTCCGGTCCTGCGCCCTGGCTGTCACCCATGATCGCCGCTCCTCCCCCACATCGAACGCTATCGCGGCCGGCCCGTCGGCGCTCCGGGCGGTCGACGGGGCCTTGGATCCGCTTCGCCGAGTCGAATGCAGCATGTCCGCACCGTCCGACCGAGGTCCCGAACTCGTCGATCGGCTGGTCGAGGTGCAGACACCGGTGCATATCATCGCCCGAAGACGTGACCCCGCGGTGCCACGACGACGCAATGACACGGAGTCAGAGCCCGTACAGGGCCGCTGCGTTGCCAGCCACCATGAGGCTCCGCTCCTCCTCAGGGATACCCGCGAAGTTCTTCTCGATGATGGTCCGCGAGTTTGGCCATGACGTCGCCGGATGGGGGAAGTCCGTCGACCACATGATCCGGTCCACGCCGAGGTCGTGTCGATGGTGGAGACCGCGGGGGTCGTCCACGAAGGTGAGGTACATCTGGCGGTGAAAGTATGCGCTTGGCTTGTCATCGATCGCCGGAAAGTCGTAGGGCCCCGCCGCCATCGAGTCGAGCACATCGAGGTAGAAGGGCACCCAACCAAGGCCCGGCTCGACCAGGACGACCTTCAGGTCCGGGAACCGCGCGAGGACTCCTGGAAGTATCCAGAAGCCGATCGTCTCGGCCAGCCGGAGGGGCGGCTGGGACGTGAAGATCCCCTTCTGCGGCGTCGGATCGCGACGAAGTAGCTCCCACAGCGACGAAACGAGCCCGAGATGCTGGCTGATCGCCATGCCGGTCTCGGAGATCGCCGCCCACACCGGGTCGTAGCGCTCATCGTGATACTCGGGTAGCCCGACCTCGGCGGGGAACGTCGGGATGTGGACTGCCCGGGCGCCCTCGGCAGCAAGGGTGTGGACCTGGTTGACCGCGTAGGCGATGTCGATGAGCGGTACCTGGTAGGCGGGGAGCAGACGCTTGGAGTCTGCCGATGCGAACTCCAGCAAGACCCGGTTGAAGGCGTCGGAGGCCTCCTTCCATCCCTGCCTCATGAGCGGGTAGTGACGGAAGGCGCTCACCTCGCTGTACAGGACCTCAGCGTCGACGCCGTCGCGGTCCATGGCCTTCAACCGTTCAGCTGGATCGTGGTAACCGGGATTCGAGAAGGCCTCGTGACTGAAGCCGGCGGCCAAGACGCCGGGATCGACGCCGCCCAGCTCCCGAACGTGCTGGGCCCGCTCGGTGGCGACGGCATCATCCCAAGCGGCGTGGTACTTGGAGGGCATTGCCTCCTTGATGGCGTCCGGGGCGATCTTGACGTGGGAGTCAACCGAGATCAGCCGCGTGGTCACCTTGTCCCTCCTTGCGGGTCGTAGGTCATGTCGTGGAGGCCCCAGCGTCGAGGATGACGCCCCCTGCGACCAGGGCATCCACCTCGCCCTCGCTGTAGCCGTGGTCCGAGAGGAGCTCCCGGGAATGCTCGCCACACATGCACGGGCCGCGCTGGACGATGCCGGCGGTGCTGGAGAGGTTGACCAGCAGACCGGGATCCTCGAACCGGCCCACGTTGCCCGCCCAGGTCTCGGCCACCAGGCCAGCGGCACGTGCCTGGGGATCGTCGAAGAGGCTCCGACAGAACGTCTCGTCGACGAGCTCCACGGGGACGCCTGCCTCGTCGAGGCTGGCGAACCAGACCTTCGCCGGTCGCTCGCGGAGACGGCTCTCGAGAAGGGCGGCGCAGGAGTCCTTGTCGCTGAGAGCCGACTCAGGCGCTCCGATTGCCGAGGCCAGCTTTGTCCGGTCCTCCGGACGCAGGGCGGCCAGGAAGACCCAGCCGTCGTCGGCACACTGGTACAGCCGGTAGAACGGTGACAGACCGTACTGCGCGCCGTCGACGTGGCCCGACTCGGCGGGCGCCCCATCTTCATCTATCCACGCGTACGATGTGTGCAGCAGCCCGGCATTTACGATCGACGTGCTCACTGCTTGACCCACTCCCGTCTCCTCGCGGTAATACAGAGCAGCCGTGATGGCAATCGCCGCCAGCATCGCGTTGCCCGTATCGCCCATGTTCGATCGGGGCCACAGCGGTGGGTTCCCGGCATCGCAGGCCCCGTCTTCCCACTCGACGCCCGTGAGCGCGGACGCGGTCTGATCGGTCCCAGGAAGGTCCGATCGTGGCCCCTTCTCGTAGCCGCGGGTGTTGCAATAGACGAGCCTCGGAAATCGGTTGCGAAGTGTGTCGTAGTCGAGCCCAAGTCGTGCCGCGGCGCCCGGACGCCAGTTGGTCAGGAGCACGTCGGCGCGCTCGAGAAGCCTGTCGAGCACATCGCGGCCGCGATCGTCCTTCAGGTTCACGGCGATGCTCCGCTTGCCCCGGTTGGTACCGAGACCCATGTGCGTGCCGGCCCAGAAGGTGTCGTGGAGCGCATGCACCTTGATCACATCGGCGCCCAGGTCGGCGAGCACCCTGCCTGCGAACGGACCGGCCACGCCGAGCCCCAGGTCGAGGACGCGCACACCCTGCAAAGCATGCGCCAGCGACCGGCCGCTCGCCTGCCGGGGCGGGGCGCCTGACGATGCTGAGGCTGCCGCCTCGTCGAGCAGCTCTGCGGTGTGCTCACCAGACCGGGCTGCTGGCCGAGCCACCGGGCCTGGTGTCTCGCTGAACTCGAGGACGTTGCCGACATGGCGAATCCTGCCGACGTCGGGATCCTGGATCTCGACCACGCAGCCGTCAGCACGGAACGCGTCGTCAGCCAGTGCCTCCGCTGGCGAGCGCACCATCGCCACGCCCATCTGGGCCGCAGATCCTGCCTGCACCCACGACGCCGATGGATGCTTCTTGAACGCCTCGGCCAGCTGGGGATGAAGGAAGAGGCCCGCGAGGAGGCCTTCCCCGTCCATCGACAAACGGTCGGGATCGTCCCGATAGGCGGTCTCGAGGGCCATGGGCTTCAGGTCGTCGCCCTCGGCGGACGCCAGCACCCAGCTCGGGCGTACTGTCCAGTGATGGACCCATCGACCGTCGGCGCACTCGTACAGACCCTCGATGGACCGGGAGTCGGCCGGCCACATCCAGTACAAGGGGGCATCCGGGTGCTCGACTCGTTGCCAATTGAGGCACACCGCCGCCAGCGCCCCCTGCAGCAGCGAGGTCTCCACCTCCTGGCCCTCGCCCGTCACCTCGCGAGCTCGAAGCGCCGCGACCACGCCGAGCGTCGCGAAGTACATCGCCCCGATACTCGGCCACGGCGTCCGCGGGAAGATTGGACCGGCGCGACCTGCGCCACGGACAAGACCCTCGGGGGCGTCGAACTCCGGATACGGTCCGGGGGAGCCGCGGATGTACTCCATTGGGGTGCCCCTGCGACCTCGTTGGTCATGGAACAGGCCCACGCGGGCGGCCACGAGTCCGTCATATCCTGGGCGGTCGCGGTGCTCGGTCTCGCGCCCGTACCCTGTGATCGAACAGGTGATCAAGCGCGGGTTGCCGGTCGCCAAGGTTGGCCGGTCGACTCCGAGTCGCGCCGCAGTTCCCGGCGAGAAGCTCTCGACGACGACGTCGGTCTCGGAAGCGAGAGCCAAGAAGGCGCCATGCCCGTCAGTGGTGCTCAGGTCGAGACGGGCGCTGCGCTTGCCACGGTGCCACACCCGGTAGCCCGCCTGGGCCGCAAAGGGGTCTCCGCCCGGCGGCTCGATCCGCGTGACGTGGGCGCCGTTGTCGGCGAGCATCATCGTCGTCATCGGCCCGGCGATTCCCCAGGAGAGATCGAGCACACGCACACCGTCGAAGACGCCACTCACGGGTTCCCCTCACTCATATCAGGCACTCACTCTCTACAACCGTACATAGTATATACTATGGACGAACCCACTGGCCACCGGCGAGGTGGCGTCACCGACGAGCACGCACAGGTGGGAGAGGCAGGGGTGCCGTCGGCCCTTGGCATCAGGGCCGCTGCAGGACAACGCCCGTCCTACTGGCGGAGACCAGCGCCGTGCGAGCATCGTCGACTTGGTTGACCGATACGCCACGAAGCTGTCGAACCGCTTCGAGCGTGAGGTTCATCCCGTGTATGTAGCCTTCGCCGATGAGCCCTCCGTTCGTGTTGCAGGGCAGGCTGCCCTTCGGCCCGAGCTGGCCGTCGGCGATGAAGTCCTTCGCCTCGCCGGGACCACAGAGGCCGAGGCCTTCGAGCTGCATCAGTAGCAACGGAGAAAAGGCGTCGTAGATCATGGCGACGTCAAGGTCTGCCCGTCGTATCCCGACTCCCTCGAAGAGCCGCCGGGCAAGCGCTGCCGAGCCGTCCATTACGGCGAGATCAGGCGCGTAGTGATTGCTGGCGATCTCTTCCTCGAATAAGGCCGCCCCACCAGCGGCGGCAATGACCACTGGATCGGGGGTGTCCACAGCTCGGTCGCGACGAGTGATCACCAGAGCCACCGATCCATCCGTCTCCTGGCAGCAATCGAAGAGGCGCAGCGCCGGTTCGGCGATCCAACGCGAGGCCTGGTGATCGTTCAAGGTGATCGGTGCCCCGTAGAAGTGTGAATTTGGGTTGTTCGCCGAGTAGGCGCGCAGCTGCACGACGGCACGACCGAAATCTTCGTTCGTTGCGCCATAGGCGTGCATGTACCGGGTGGCGTTGAGTGAAATCCAGGCGGCGGGCGTGAGCACTCCGTAGGGCGTGCACCACTGCATCGCGGTAGAACCGGAATGCTGTGATGTCGCACGGGTGCTCACCTCAGCCCGCCCGAAGCGGGCACCGGAACGAGCCTTCACTGCCCGGTATGCAACGACAACCTCCGCCGCACCCGATATGACAGCCGATGCGGCGTGGAGCAGCACTCCCTGTGAGCCGCCGCCTCCGTAGGGCACCCGGCTGGAGAACGCGATCTCGCGAATGCCGAGGGCTCGCACGAGCTCGGTCTCTTCGACAGGATCGATCGTGTAGCTGACGAGCCCGTCCACGTCACGCGCGCTCAATCCAGCGTCGCCGAGGGCGGCAACGATTGCCTCGCTGGCAAGCTGGGTCTCACTGCGCCCCGCTGCCTTGGAGAACTCGGTCTGCCCGATCCCGACCACGGCGCTGGAGGGAGCAGACGCCGCGCTCATCGGATTCGTCCCCGCGGTCTGAATACCGGCACCGCCATATCGTCTGCCGTCGAGTCGAAGGCCACCTCGACCGCCATACCGATCTGGACATCGTCCGCACTGGCCTCGACGAGGTTGGACAGGATGCGGACGCCCTCGTCCAGATCGACCAACACGGCGATCACGGGATAGCTGAAGGACGGGTGTCGCGGATGATGGAGGATCGAGTAGCTGTAGACGACGCCTGTCCCTGCCAAGTCGACGACCTGGCGTTGGAGGGAGTGGCACGCCGGGCACATTGGCCGTGGCGGATGCCGCAGTTGGCCACAATCCCGGCACCGCTGCGCGACCAGACGGGATTCCCGGGCCGCCTCCCAGAAGGTGTGGCTGTCCTCGGTCAGGATCGGTGCCGGTCGTTGGGCATCGGGGCCGGGCGTCACAGCTCAGCTCTCAATCCGGGAGGTCTCCTACGTCGCTTCTTCTCGTTGCCGAATCTTGCTCGGAGGCGGGCCGCCGTTGCTAATTGTCGGGCCATAGTAGTCGCTATGATCCACGGCGATGGCGGAGCCGGGCCCGGCGCCGCTCGCCTGCACCAGGAAACGAGAAGTCGCTCCGGAGAGCGTGCAGCGCCGAGCCCGGGCGTCAGGGCACTGGCGAGGCCTCCTGCTCGACAAACCGGGCGAGGGCGTCGGCCAGCAGTCGGCGCTGACGTACCAGCCTGTCAGTCGGCGGCGTCACCGCGTCGTAGGACAGCGTATCGAGGAGCTGCTGGCTGAATCCGAAGCCGCGGAAGGCGAGAAAGACCGTATCGGCGAGGTCGCGTACCCTTGACGCCGATCCGAGGGCCTCCCGGAGTATGCGGCGCACGTCCTTGCTCGATCTCTCCGCCACCTCGTGCAGCGTCTTGCGGACCTCGGCGCTGGTCTGCGGATCGTGGTCCATGTTCAACGCGATCTGAACGTAGGCAAGGTACTCCGGCCGCCCGTAATGGCTGGTGAGCGTGTCCAGGAGACTGTTCAGGCGTTCGGCAACGGTCGTGCCCTCGGCATGAGCTTCCCCCACGACCTCGGAGAACCGACGAGCACCGTCTTGCAGCACCGCCAGCATCAGCGCCTCGCGACTGCCGAAGTAGTACTGGATGACACCCCAACTGACGCCCGCCCGGCGGGTGATCTCGTTGCTACTCGCGCGGTAGAAGCCGCGCTCGAGGATGCAGGCGACGGCGGCTTCGATCACCCGATCGCGCGTCGCGGCGTCAACCTTGGGACGGCCTGAGCCCGCCGTTCGACGGGCACGGGTCTTCGTTGAGGCTGGCGTGGCCGGGTCGCTCATGGCCACCAAGGGTATTGGACCTGCTCGCGCGGCGAGGCGGTCCCTCTCGCTGCCCCGGGTGCCGCCTCAGCCACCCTTTACCGGCGCCGACCGCGCCTTTGCCGATGGGAGCTCCCCAAGTACCAGTGCGATGCCCACCGCCCCCAGGACAACGGCACCGGTGCTCTCGATAGCCAGCGAGAGACCGGCGAAGGGAGCGGCCAGCGTGTCCGTGAAGCCGAACAACCCCACGTAGACGCTGAGCAGGAGGCCGCCGATTGTGGCGATCATGAACCCGGTAGCTGCCACGACCATCAACAGCCGCCGCCAGGCGACGAGCGCTACCGCCATGACGGCACCGACGATGCCCTGGAGGAGGAAGAGGGGACCGATGGTGGGTATGTCCCGGTACCCGGTGGCCCAAAGGTGCAGGTGGATTGCGCCGGTGGTGGCGACCAGCGCCGCCCCGACGACCAGGCCCAGCGTGAGAACCGCCCGTCGGGGCAGGGAGCCCGTGGGTCCGGCTGCCGCGTAGCCGAGCACTCCACCCACGGTAGCGCGCCCACGCTCGGCTGGAGCCACCGCGGGACTGCGTTCGCCGGCGAGAAGGACAGCACGGTGCCACGGTCAGTCGCCAACCCCCTGACGATCGACAGCAGGTGGAAGGGGTCGCCGATACCGCTCTCGACTTCGTCAATCGATTCGTCAAGCCTCGACGGAGGCGCGGTCGCCGACGAGGAGTGTCGGATCGTCGATGCCCGCCCGCCACGTCCGCCCGAGCTCTCGCAGCATCGCGGGGTACACGATCAGATACCGGAACGGCCTGATCGCGGCCATGTAGGCAGTCCCGAAGAGGCCGTTCGGCTTCACATAGATGGCAATGTGGGCGCGGAAGCCGCCCGTCTCGTCCGGGACACGGCAAAGATGGAGGATCCCGTGGACGGTCTGGTTGGCGATCTCCGCCGCCCACTCGTCATCGAGCAGGTACAGCGAGGTGAAAGGGCCCGCGGCGATGTCCGGGCCAGGTGGGGCGTCGCGCAGATCTGCAGGCAGCCGATCTCGGAGCGTCGACACTCTCGTCCCGAGGCCGGCCTTCGGGGTATCCCAACCGAGCAGCTCCCCGAGCTTCCACCGGATCGCGATGAGCGCGCGGACGGCGCACGAGGAGCTCCGCGACAGGTCGTACGAGGCGATCAGCTGCACCAGCCGATGGAAGTCGTCGGGGCCGCCGACCCCGGGCAGGGCCCACACGTCCTCCAGCCGGAAGTCGTCGGTGAGCTCGTGGATCCGCCAGGGGTGGGACGAGTGCGCTTCGTTCGGGAGCTTCATGCGTTGACCTCCCTCGTGGTAGTCCCGATCTCGTTCGAAGCCGCCAGCAGATACGGCGCGACTCTCCGGTGCAGGGGACCCACCATCATCCAGACGACACGGGCTGGTGCCTGCCGCCCGTAAAAGAGATACGTCGTGAACTCGGCGCGCATCGGATCGACTCTTCGCCCCACGAGCACGCCACGCCCTAGCAGCGGGGACAGCGGATCCTGCTCGCCTGTTCGAATCTCGAAGGCATCCGCATAGTCGTACCGATCGTTACCGATGAGCGGCTCCTCGGCCGCCACGGGTACCCGCCTTGCCCGGGGGGCCCGTCCGTCCGTCATGTCGCACCTCCACCTAGCCGAACCAGGAATTGCTGAAGGGATCGACCGACGAAGCCGGAACCGACTCCCTCGTCGGACCGACCACGGCTCATTACCGACCTAATATCGGTGACCGACTGTCGGTCAGTTTGGTACCGTGGGCGGTGCCTGTCAAGCCGCTCCGAGCCCGCCAAGCCGAGGCGACCCGCAGCCTCCTCATCGCAGTGGCCCGGACGAACTTCACCGACCATGGCTACGCGGCAACCTCGATCGACGACATCATCCAGCAGGCGGGCGTCGCCCGCGGCGCGCTCTACCACCACTTCTCGGGGAAGGAGGCGCTGTTCCGCGCCGTCTACGAGGCGGTCGAGGACGAGGTCTTCTCCCGGGTCATGGAAGCGGCTGCATCGGAGGCCTCACCCTGGGACGCGGTGCGAGCCGGCCTGTCGGCCTTTCTCGACGCCTGCCTCGAGCCCGCCTTCCGTCGCATCGTCGTGCTCGACAGCGTGTCGGTCCTGCAGTCGCAGGTCCTGGAAGTCGGCATCGATCCCGTCGAGTTGCCCATGCTCCGGAACGTCCTCACGCCGCTGCTCGCCACGACCACCTTCGGTGGGATCGCCATCGACGCGCTCACCCACGTCGCCCTCGGCGGGCTCTACGGCGCGTCGCTCTACATCGCCCGTGCTGCGGACCCGGGCGCAGCCCGAGACGAGGTCGATCTCGTCCTCGACACGCTCATAGCCGGCCTGTTGCGATCGGCTGCCGGGTGACCGGCAATGTCCGTAAGGCGGCAACGGTGGCATTTGACCATGGCATAACGCTGCGTTGAACGCTGTTCCACACGGTGAGGTGGTTGACACCCGTAGGGTGAAGGAGGAGCGGTGAGGGACAGCGTGCGACTCGGCCGTATCGCGGGGGTCAGGGTCGGGCTGAACTGGACCCTTCCGGTGCTCGCGGTGCTCTTGGCGACGGGCCTTGCCGGCACCAGCCTGCCGTCCAATGCCCCGGGCTACGACAGCTGGGTGTACGGCGTGGCGGGCTCGCTCACCGCCTTGGCGTTCCTCGCTGCGATCCTTGCCCACGAGCTGGGTCATGCCGTGGTAGCTCGCCGCCAGGGCTTGGCCGTCGACGGAATCACGCTGTGGGCTCTGGGAGGCATGACCCGCATCGAGGGCGAAGCGTCGAGCCCCGCCGAAGAGTTCCATATCTCAGGAATCGGCCCTTTCGTGAGCCTGGTCCTCGGCCTCGGTCTCGGCGGCCTCGGGCTTGCCCTGGGTGCACTGGGCTGGTCTCCTCTCGTCGCCGCCGCTCTCGGCTGGCTGGGCGCCATCAATGTGCTCCTCGCAGTCTTCAATGTCTTGCCGGGCGTCCCGCTCGACGGCGGTCGCCTGCTGCACGCTGCCCTGTGGCGGCACCATGGGAACCAGTTGCGCGCCACCGAGACGGTCAGCCGGGTTGGCTGGGTCCTGGGGCTGGCAATGGTCGGACTCGGTTTCGTGGGTTTCGCGTTCTCGGGCTTTGGCAGCCTGTGGCTCGCACTGGTCGGCTGGTTCTTGATGTCCGCCTCCCGGGCGGAACAGAGCCAGGCGAGGATGCGTCACGGTCTCGAGGGCCTCAGAGCGATCGACCTCATGACCCCCGACCCCGTCCGCGGCCCCGCTTGGGTAACTGTCCGAGCCTTCATGGAGGACTACGCCCTCGCTGCTCACCCCGCTGCCTTCCCGCTCGATGCCTGGTCCGGCGGGCTGTCTGGTCTCGTCGACGTGAACCAGCTCAGGTCCGTCCCGCCTGGCGAGCGAGGCGTCCGCCGGGTCATCGACGTGGCCTGGCCTCTGGCCAGCGTTCCGATCGTCCGCCCGGAGAGACCGGCGGTCGAGGTGGCGATGCTGATGGGCCAGGGGCCGTCGGGGCGCGCGCTGGTCATGGACGGCGATCGCCTGTTGGGGATAGTCGCTCCCTCCGACCTCACCTCCCGACATGGCGCGCCGTGGCAAGGCGATGCCAGTGGAGGCGGAGACCGATCGGCGAAGCCGCTCACAACCTCTTGATCCGGAGGATCGACGGTCCGCGGCATCTCTTTCACGGAAGCCTCCATTTCGATGACGCTATGTGCCCGAGAGCGGACTTGGCATGGCAGCGGGCTGGAATCGACGTCCACTAGCCATGCACACTTGCTAGAAGCAGCCACGTTCGCAGTCGCGTTCTAGCCGTCCTGCAGCCGAGGGGCCAGGTCAGCCGCTACTTCTCCCGACGAGCTCACGGATTCATTGCTGGCTGAGCGGTGCCCATTGGCCCGGTTTCAGCGGAAATTGTCGCGGGTACAAGACACCGTCATCGAGCGGAGGGGTTGGGACATCTGCTCCCGTGGGTGGTGCGCGGGACGATGCCTTTCTGTCATGAAGGAGTCGTGTGATGGCCGATGCGAAGGTTGCGACGCGGCAGACGCCCGAACAGACGGCGGTCGGCGAACGGCACTATCGTCGCGAGCTCGGGCTGATCGGCACCTTGTTCGTGTCCGTCGGCGCAGTCATCGGGTCCGGGTGGCTACTGGGATCCCTCAATGCCTCCCAGATCGCCGGTCCGGCCGCTCTGGTCTCGTGGGCCATCGCAGGGAGCATGATCTTGCTCCTCGCCCTCATTCACGCCGAGCTCGGTGGAATGCACCCGGTGGCGGGTGGGACGGCTCGGTTCCCCCATTACGCCTTCGGAGGATTGGTTGGGTTCGCTGCGGGCTGGTTCGCGTGGATCGCCTCAGTGACGCTCGCTCCGGTCGAGACCGAGGCCGCCATCCAGTACGCGTCGAACTACGCCCCCTGGCTGACTCACAAGGTGGGAGGCGTCCCTGTCCTGACCGGGCCTGGCTATGCCATTGCTTTTCTCTTCCTTCTGGCCTTCACCGTCATCAATGTCGTCGGGATCCGGCGATTTCGAGACACCAACACCACGGCGGTGTGGTGGAAGGTCGCCATCCCGGTCCTCACATTGATCATGATCACCGCGTACGCCTTCCACGGTTCCAACTTCAGCGCCGGCGGTGGCTTCGCCCCGACCGGAGCAAAGGGAGTGCTCCAGGCCATCAGCACTGGTGGAGTCATCTTCGCCCTGCTCGGATTCGAGCAGGCGGTCCAGGTCGGAGGGGAGAGCAGGAACCCGCGGCGCAACATCCCGCTGGCCGTCATTGGCTCAGCCGTGCTCGGCGTGATCCTCTACATCCTGCTCCAGGTGGCCTTCATCGGGGCTCTCAGCCCATCAAGCCTCAGTCACGGGTGGGCCAACCTCACGTTCAAGAACGACTTCGGTCCGTTCGCCGGCTTGGCCAAGGGCCTCGGTCTCGGGTGGCTGGCCGTCCTGCTCTACATCGACGCGGTGGTCTCGCCGGCGGGCACGGGCCTCACCTACACAGGCACGAGCGCCCGGATCTCCTACGCCCTGGGCCGTAGCGGCTACGTGCCATCCGCCTTCAGCAACATCAGCAAGCGCGGAGTACCGGTTTTCGGCGTCATCTTCAGCTTCTTCGTAGGCATGCTCTTGTTCCTGCCCTTCCCCGGCTGGCAGAAGCTGGTCACCTTCATCAGCTCGGCGACCGCCCTCGTGTACGGAACCGCTCCCCTTGCGCTGGCCGCACTGCGTAAGCAGGACCCGGACCGTCCTCGTCCCTTCCGGCTCAGGCTGGCTGGGATCCTTGCCCCCGTCGGTTTCGTCTTCGCCAACCTCATCATCTACTGGAGCGGTTGGAAGATCGATTGGAAGCTCTTCGCCGCAGTCGGATTCGGCTTCCTCCTCCTCGGCATCGCTACGGTTACCAAGCCACCCACCAGCCGGCCACCTTTCGAGTGGCGGGCCTCCGTGTGGCTCTGGCCGTATCTCGGTGGGATGGCGCTCATCTCCTATCTGGGCCAGTTCGGGCGTGGACGGAATGTGATCCCGTTCTGGTGGGACCTTGCCGTGGTGGCCGGATTGAGCCTGGCCATCTACTGGCTGGCGATGAGAGTGCGGCTTGATCCCCAGCGGGTCCGCGCCTACCTCCGCATCGGCGCTGCCACCGAGACGGTCCCGTCTCTCGAGAGAGGCTGACGAGGCCCCGTCGTTCACTTCTGACGACACCTCCTCGGCGGCCGATCCGTGTCCGCGGGTATGACGAGACGAGGGCGAGCTCGCCACTCTGGTAATACGTGGCCATGACCAGCAAGCCGCGCCCCGGCGCCCCGAAGCCGCTACCGGTTGGCCTAGACGAGGGAGCCGGTCGGCCGTTGGTGCTCATACCGGGATACGGGACCCGACCCGACATCTACCAGCCCATGGTAAGACTCCTGGCCCGACGGTGCCGAGTGGTGCTCCTCGACATCTACGCCATTCGAGGTCCGTGGCGCTACGACGACGTGCTCCGGTCGTTCACCGCCGCCATTGACCAGCTCGAGCTGCACGAAGCGAGCTTCCTCGGCCATTCTTTCGGCGGCGGGATCGAGCTCGGGTTCGCCGTTCGTCATCCGGAGCGGGTCGTCGAGCTGATCTTCTCTGACACCCTTGCCGTGTCCCGCGAGTGGGCCCTCGCTGAGGAGGCTATGCGCCATCCTCTCGGCCTGCTCGGCATGGCCACGCCCCGCGCCGCCACCGACTTCATGCTGTCGTGGCTCACACACCCACGACAGCTGATGGACGCCGCCTGGTGGGGCTTCACCAGCGGCCGCTCACACGATATCCACCTCATCGCCGAAGCGGGGCTTCCTGCCCACGTGCTCTGGGCCAATCGCGACTCGCTCCTCGATCGGAAGGATGGTCAAGAGTTCGCGCGTGAGTTGCACGCCTCGTTCACGGTTGTGGACGCCCCTGGCTACGTCGACCACGACTGGATGTACCGACACCCTCAGCTATTCGTCGACCACCTCGACCGACTCGGCCTCAGGGTACTCGGCTACTCACCCGTCCCGAGCTGAACCGAGCGGTCGGCCGGCCGGCGTGCGCTGAATCCCCTGTCGCAGCGCGCGCAAGGCGCTGACCATCGCGTCGGGCTGGTAGTGCGCCTGGGCGCCACTCGGGTTCGGGAGGAGCCAGAGCCGGGCCCCACCCAGTCGTTCTGGCTGCTCCCCAACGGTGGCGTTTGGCCGATCGAACGCGGACCGGTATGCGATCAGGCCGAGGAAGGCAACGATGCCGGGTTTCAAGCGGTGAATCTTCCGGGCAAGATTGCGCCCTCCCCGTCGAAGCTCGTCGCGGTGGAGCTCGGCTGCAGAGGCGGTCGCCCGGCTGACGAGGTTCGTCACACCCACTCCCACCTGGAGGAGCTGCCGTTCGTCCGCAGGCGACAACAGCTTGTCGGTGAAGCCAGCGGTGTGGAGGACCTTCCAGAACCTGTTGCCCGGGCGGGCGAAGTGGTGGCCGACTGCCGCCGACCACAGTCCCGGGTTGATGCCGCAGAAGATGACGTCGAGGCTGGGCGCCACAACATCGGGAACCCGCCTTCCTTCAGCTGCCCACAGCTCGGCCCGGCTCGGCGACCGCGAGCGATTCAAGGCCCAGCGACACTCTTGCTCGGCTGCCAGACGCACGAGCCTCCGCGGTTCCTCCTCATCGCCGAAGCACTCCCTGCAGGTGCTCACTGAACGGCTCGAGCGCCCAGGATCCTTCGTAGCGGGCTCCGTTGACGAAGAACGTCGGCGTCCCGTCCACACCGCTTCGGATTGCCCCCGACACGTCGTCCAGCACTCGCTGCCGCGTGGCCTCCTGCGCCAGGGGAGTGGTCACCTCGTGCACGTCGGCTCCCGCCAGCTCCGCGTATGCCATCAGAGCCTGGTCGGTCAGATCGTCCTGGTGTTCGTAGAGCAGGTCGTGCATCTCCCAGAACTTGCCCTGCATCCCGACCGCCTCGGCTACTTCGGCCGCCCGCTCCGCATGGGGATGCACGTTGGCGAGCGGAAGGTTGCGAAACACAAAGCGCAGGGCGCTCGCGAACTGGCCCTGCAGCTCCCTGACGATGGAGAACGCTTCCCCGCAGTAGGAGCACTCGTAGTCTCCGTACTCGACAAGTGTGATCGCAGCGCCGTCGGGACCACGCACATGGTCGCCCGGTCCGACTGGCACCGCAAGGTCTCCAGTAGCAGTACTCACACGCATCCTTCGCGTCCCACCCACTCCTTCGGTGCCGACCCTACTCCGCGGGGCTGGATCCACTGGGGACTGGACATCGTCACGGGGGCAACCCCGGCGGACCCCCTGACTTTCGACCCGCCGTAACGCTCCAGCTGGCGGAGGCAGGTGCGGGCGGTCCCGGTGCGCGGCCTGGTTCAGACAGCCCTCGCCGATGAGGGGGCCGGCGGCGGGGTCGAGTATCCGGTGTGGGGCGGCGGTGCGGCCGAGGCGGTCACCGAGGTATCGGCGGGAGTTGCGGATGCCTTGCACCTTGGGCGTCTTTGGAGAACGGGTTGGCCATCTGCAGGTCTCGGGCCTGGATCTGCGCCCGGATGGCGGCCGGGTCGAGCCGGGGCCGATCGGTGAGCCGGTTCATGCCCGCGACGAGGTCCTCGAGTGTGTCGGCGACGACGAAGTCGGCACCGTGACGCTTGAACGCCTCGACGGGGCCTGGGGCACCTCTGCCGAGAAGCCGCTCACGCGCGAACGCGGCCCGGTTCTTGCTGGTGATGTCGGGGTTCTGCTCGAGACCTACACCCTCTGCAACGCTGCTCGTGGCCTATGCTGTGCGTACGAGGAGACAAGAACGTTGAGTGTCTCGCCTGATCCGGCAACGAAGAGTCCCGTGAACCATCGACGCTGCAGCTGGGTCGGAAGTGATCCGTTGATGGTCGCCTATCATGACACTGAGTGGGGCGTGCCTCTACATGATGACCAGAAACTCTTCGAGTTCATGGTCCTCGATGCGATGCAGGCAGGACTGAGCTGGCGAATCGTCTTACAGAAGCGTCAGAACTTTGCCCACGCGCTCGACGGCTTCGATCCTGCAAGAGTCGCACGGTACAGCGAGCGATATCTAGATCGACTCGTCACGACCGAAGGCATCATCCGTAACCGACAAAAGCTGGCCGCTACGATTACCAACGCGCAGGCTGTGCTGACCATCCAGGAAGAGCTCGGCTCCCTGGACTCCTACCTGTGGAAGTTTGTCGACGGCCGACCAACGGTTCACGCGTGGACGACGGGTGGCCAGATCCCCGCCAAGAACGCTGAGGCTGAGGCTATGAGCCGCGACTTGAAGAAGCGCGGTTTCAAATTTGTCGGCGCCACGATCTGTTACGCATTCATGCAGGCAGCGGGTCTTGTGAACGACCATCTGACCAGCTGCTTTCGGTATGAAGAAGTAGCCCGCGTGTGACTCGGCAGCCCTGGGCCGCGGATGGTTCCCGAGAGGCTCGCCCTCCACGCCGTCTGAGGATGGCCGACCGGTCTACGGCAGTCGGCGGACGGCTTCGCGACCACGACGCCCACCCGCGGGGGCCATCACCCTCGAGTAGAGGTTGAGGGTCGCGGGGCGATATCGCCCGCCTTCTGGGACGGAGCAGGCAGGCCGTGTGGGAGCGTCACCGCGCCGCACAGGCGACCGGATGACGAGGTCACTGACGGCCACCCCAGCGAGCCACTGATCGGCAGCCGGTCGTCCGGCCAGGGGCACTTACCAACGCCTGTCAGTGAGGCGCTGATTGGCTATGGAGAACCCAAGAGGAATCACGCACCGTGGCGGCGAAGTAGCAGCGGCCAAGTAGCTGCCAGGAAAGGGCAGGGCGCTGTAGCTGGGAGAGACGATGCGTAAGATCGACGTTGGGGTGGCTGGGGTAGGGCTGCGGCGCTGGTCGTGACCGGAGCGGGGATGGCGGGCCCGGCAGGGTGTGGCAAGGTTCGGCATATGGGGCGAAGCGGTCGCATTCGGCGTCGGCTTCGAAGCACCATCTCGATGTGCGCGGTGATCGCCGTCGGCCTGATGATCGTTGCAGGCGCCTCGTCAGAAAGCGCCTCGGCGGCGAGCACGTCGGCTCCCACCTTCAGTGCCCACGGCAGTGTGGAACAGGTCTACGTAACGGGGCTCGCGCCAAGCGCGCAGATGTCGCTCCTCACGCCCAGCGGCAAGACGCTCGCCACCCAACCGGCGGACTCCCTCGGCGGACTCCTGTTCCGCAGCGTGCCCCCGGGCAGCGGCTACCGGGTGCGCCCGTACCCGGACGGAGCGGTGTCAGGTCCGCTGACAGTGCAGTCCAATCGGCCGGCGCCGTGGGACCCGGGCATCTACGACCAGTCGATCCCGGACAACGGCTACACCTACCTCACCACCCGCGACGGCACCCAGCTGTCGATCGACGTGCACCCCCCGACCAGCCCCGCGGGCGAGCCAGGGCTGCCCGCCGGCTTCCCCGTCCCGAACGGTCCGGATTACGCCCCGCCGTATCCCACGCTCATCGAGTACTCGGGCTATGGGTACGCCGATCCCGCCGGCCCGGTGAACGGCATCGCGGTTCTCGCCAACCTGATGGGCTTCACGGTCGTCGACGTGAACATGCGCGGCACGGGCTGCTCCGGCGGCGCGTACGACTTCTTCGAGCCGCTGCAGAACCTCGACGGATACGACGTGATCGAGACGATCGCGCACCAGCCATGGGTGCTCGGCCACAAGGTCGGCATGATGGGCATCTCCTACGGCGCCATCAGCCAGCTGTTCACCGCGCAGCTCAATCCGCCCGACCTCGAGGCGATCTCACCATTGTCGACGATCGACGCGACGGCGACGACGCTCTACCCAGGCGGCATCCTCAACACCGGCTTTGCGGTTGCCTGGGCCGAACAGCGCCAGTCCGAGGCCCTTCCGGCCGGCCCCCACGGCGGCCAGAGCTGGGCGTACCAGCGGATCCAGCAAGGCGATCAGACCTGCAAGCAGAACCAGGTCCTCCACGGGGAGGCCACCGACCTCCTGGCGAAGATTCGAGCCAACGCCAACTACATCCCGCAGGTGGCAGACCCGCTCGATCCGATCACCTTCGTCGACAAGATCAAGGTGCCCACGTTCATGGCCTGCCAGTGGGAGGACGAGCAGACGGGCGGGCACTGTCCCGATCTCGTCGGGCACTTTACCGGAACCAATCAAAAGTGGTTCACGTTCACGAACGGCGCCCACGTCGACTCAGTCGATCCGGACACCTTCAACCGCTGGTACGACTTCCTCGAGCTGTTCGTCGCCCATAAGGCACCAATCTTGAACCAAGTGGCCATCCGGGTCGCCGCCCCGGTCATCTACCAGTCGGCGATGGGCGTCAACAACCCGGTCCTCCTGCCTCCGGACCCGATCCAGACGATCCCCACCTACTCAGCTGCACTGGCGGCCTTCGAGACGCTCCCTGAGGTCCGGGTGCTCTTCGACAACGGCGCTGGCAAGTCGCCGACCGGGAGCGTCACGCCCGGCGACCCCTACCCAGGCTTCGAGCAGTCCTTCTCGTCCTTCCCGATACCTGGCACCACCGCCCGCCAGTGGTATCTCGAACCCGGGAACACGCTGGGGGACCTGCCGCCCACGAGCAACGGCGTCACCTCGTACACCTCGAACGCCGAGGCCCTGCCGCCTACCGACTACTCGGCCAACACCGGAGGCGGCGGCCTGTGGGCCAACGCCTCGGCGTGGCAGTGGAACTGGAAGCAGAACCCGCCTGGCACCGCGGTCTCTTACCTCTCGGCCCCGCTGAACACGAACGCAACCGTCATCGGGGCGGGGGCGGTCCATCTCTGGGTGCGCTCCTCGACCCCCGACGTCGACCTCCAGGCAACGATCAGCGAGGTGCGGCCGGACGGCAACGAGAGCTTCGTGCAGAACGGCTGGGTGAGGGCCAGCGAGCGCAAGCTCGACGACAGCCAGCACAACCTGCTGGACCAGAAGAGCACCCTGCTGGATCCGGTGCTCAGCATGAGAGCCGCTGATGCGCGGCCGATGCCGCAGGGACAGTTCGTCGAGGTCGTGATCCCGCTCTACTACGAGGGGCACGCGTATCGTTCGGGCTCGCGAATCCGGGTGACTATCACCGCCCCGAACGGCACCCAGCCGGTATGGTCCTTCAGTCAGACCGTACCCAAGGGCACGGCGACGATCTCGATCGCCTCTTCCAAGAGCATGCCGTCGAGTCTCGTCCTCCCGGTCGTCCCGGGCGTGAGCGTGCCTACCGGCCTGCCGGCATGCCCAAGCCTGCGTAACGAGCCGTGCCGACCCTCTGAGGCGTAGGGTCCAGCACCTCGAGACATCCTGGCGCGGGTCTGCCTCTCACGCCGATGACGCGTCGCTCCCCCGGCGGAGAGGGGCGATGCGGACTCAAGACCGGTCGTCTCCGCGCCTATCAGAGGGACCCTCTCCGTCACCTCCCGCCGCCTCGTCCTCGACATCGAAGTAGGACTCGACGTGCTGCTCGGGACGCCGCTCACCCACCGAAGCAATGCGGTCGAGGACCTTCCTGTCAGCCTCCGTCAAAGGAGGCTGCACGATGCTGCGCGGCCACAGCCGACTCTTCAGGACGACGTTGACCTCGGCCGCGTAGAGACTCAGCTCGGCCCCGAAATAGATCCAGGCCAGGGTCCCCAGGACGACGGCGAACGTGCCGTACACCTGCCCGGCGTGACGAAGGTTGTGGCCCACGAGGTAGACGCCAACGCCCTGGAGGACCGTCCAGCCGACGCCACCCAGAACGGCTCCGGGAAACAGCTCGCGCGTCCCGATCGATGCGGGCGTGAGGACCCGAAACGCGAGCCAGTAGACGGCCACATTTATCACCACCACCAGGGCTTCGATACCAATCTCGAAGGCCTTGTTCTGCATCAAGGCCACATGGGCCCCGTAGGTGGACAAGCTCGTGACGCCCGTGGTGACCAACACGTTTCCTGCCAGAATGACGAGAAAGGAAAGACTCCGAGTCAGGCGGGGGAAAAAGCCGGGGCGAACGACCCCCGGCACGTTCCAGACCTCGGCCATAGCCCGCTGAGCAGCCTGGCTCACACCCAGCGACCCGTAGAGGGCGAGAAGGAGACCAATGACCAGTCCGATCACGCTGCCTGAGTGAAGCGCATGCACGTTGGCCTTCAGCTGGCTGCCGATGACGGGGAACTGCGCCAAGGCGGAGTTTTCGAGCGAGTGAGCAAACGACGAGTCCGAGCTGAGCAGCCCCAGAATGGTGACGAAGACCAACAGCAACGGGAAGATGGCCACGAAGCCGTAGTACGTGATGAGGGCAGTCAAGACGGACCCCGCGTCATCACCGAACTTCTTGATCACCCCGAAGACGAAGGCCGTCGGTCGGTGGCGCTGTTGGAAGCGGTCAAGGACCTCAATAGGGTTCTGCATTGCCCGGTGGCCTCTTTCCGATCGGTGCTTGTCGAGCCCCTGCGGGGTGAGCGACGGCCACGACGAGGGTGTAGTGCTCTGAAGGCGGGGTGGTCATTTCGCAGCCCTACCGGGCGAACTTGCTCGCCGACTCCGATTCGGCTGAAACGACACCAAGCGGCGGCGATTGTCGAGCGGGGCTTCCATGCGCGCAGAGCTATTGGCTCGAGGGGAACGCTACGCCTCTCGCTTGCTCCAACAACGCGTCCCGGTCGGCGCTCAGGAGGAATCCGCCGGCGATCGCCTTGCCCAAGCTGGCCTCGTACGCACTGAGGTATCCGCCCCTGTCGTTGTAGAGACGAGTGAGCGTGGTGCCGTCAAAGGGCGTCGTCGATCCGAACAGCGAGCACAGGATGCTGGCTCCAGCGGGGGCGATTCCGCTGAGGGCTGCCACCGGCACGTCGACCGCTGGGGTGCGGACTCCTCCGACAGCGTTGCCCAGGCTGTCTCGGGCAATCACCGGCGGGCCGGTGACGGACAGCTCCAGGCGGGCAGCCCTGGCCGGAGGCGTCCCGTCCACAAGCCAGTAGTTCAACGCGTGTAATCCAGCCTGGACCACGAAATGCTGCGGACCCTCGTTGATCGTGAAGTTGCATCCCAGGACGCCTGCATAGCTGCCGACCAGGTACGCGTCGGCGTGGGCAGTTCCGGCAACCTCCCACGTACGGATCCGGTCAGTATCAGGCTGGCGGGCCGGACCGTAGTCAAGGATTGGCCCCACGTCAGTCTCGGTCTCGAACATGAACACGGGCACACCCAGGTCCCCGCGAATCTTCAGCCCCATCGGGACATCGCTAGAGCCAATGGGCTGGCCTGTCAACGCCGCGCCGCTTCCGCCACGACTGTGCACGAAGAACCCGTCATAGACATGCTTGATCGGTTGGAAGGCATCAATGTAGCTCGTCAAGAAGAAGGCGGACTGCGACTCGCCGATTGCGACGAGCCGGCTCGGATGCAGCGAGCCCAGCGCAGATGGTTGCCCCGAGCCTCGAAGGGCCTGTCCGATCTGAGAGAACATGTCATACGAGTACTGGTCGCCAGGGTGGATGAGCGTGCCGTATCGCGCTGGTTCGGCGGCGACGAGACCCCCACTCGCTGAAGCACCAGGCGCGCCGAGGAGCGCGTGGCCGCCGTGCACTCCGAAGGCCTGCGCGGATACGCCCACGTATGCATAGCCGTCACGAACGATCTCCGGGTTGAGATAGGCCCAATCGGCGTCGGCCTCTACTCCCCCAGAGACATTGAGCCACTCGATGAGCACCGTTCCGTTGAAGCGCTTCGGATCTTGGGGACGGCGCACGACAATGCGGGTCCTGTAGGGGGCCGACGACTGAGCCTTGACCGCCCACCCGCCGTCAGCTTGGAGAGGCTTCGACGGCTGATACGCCGTGGCGGTGCCAGAGGCGAAGAACTCCTGCTCGACATAGCCGTGGGCCGCCAGATCGACCGGGACCGGAGATGTCGGATCGATGATGTGGCCGGCCGTGTTAGGACCCACGAGGGTCGAGGCGGGCCCGTGTTGCTGAGTACCTGGCAGCGCGGAACCTCCCGATCGTGGCGCTGTTCGAGTGGTGCAGGACCCGAGGGCGATCACAACCAGAACCCCGGCGCCCCCCGCGAGCACTCCCGCCTTCGAGATTCTCACGTCGCCGCTTTCCCGTCTTCCCTCGGTGCGACGGGCGCGTCGAAGGAGCGAGACACCTGCATATAGTATTCGTGGCCGACGCTGCTCGTCCATCGTTCCGACGGAGCTCGCGTGCCTGCCCGCGTGTCATAAGCTTCCGGCATGGTGAATCGCGATATGTCTGAGCGCTTGGTGAACGGGCTCAACGCGACCTATGGGATCCATCCGGGGTATCGGGCCGCTCACGCCAAGGGCGTGCTGTGTGCAGCCATGTTCACCCCTTCTCCGGAGGCCGCATCGCTCAGCCTCGCCCCCCATCTTGTGGGCGCCCGGGTACGCGCGCACGTGCGGTTCTCGAATGGGAGCGGCGACCCAACGGCAGCAGATGCCGTGCGCGATGCCCGGGGTATGGCAGTCAAGTTCTACTTGCCGAATGGCAGTACGACTGACATCGTCGCCTTGTCCTTGCCGGCTTTCTTCACCCGTACGCCCGAAGACCTGCTCGCCTTCAATGAGGCCCGCCGTCCAGACCCTGCAACTGGGGAGCCCGATATTGAGAAGGTAGGCGTCTATCTCGCCGACCATCCTGAGTCGGTGCCCGCCGTGACCGCCGCCATATCGCACGCTATCCCCACGAGCTATGCCGCGCTCGCCTATCACGGGCTTCACGCCTTCGGATTCATCGCCGCTGACGGCATGATCCGCTACGGGCGCTACCACCTGGTGCCCATCGACGGCGAGAGCTCGCTCACCGAGGAGGAGGCCGCCGTCCAGACTCCCGACTATCTCCGCGAGGAGTTGGTCGACCGGCTGTCGGGTGGCCCGGCTTCCTTCGCCGTCCAGGTCCAGTTGGCCGGCGAAGGCGATCCGCTACACGACCCGACGGCAGCCTGGCCCGACGATCGCCCGGTCACCGTCCTCGGTCGGCTGGAGATCACAGCGCTCGCTTTCGACCGCGAGAAGGATGGTGACGTGCTGGTGTTCGACCCGACACGAGTACCTGCCGGTATTCGTCTCACTGACGACCCGATACTCCTCGCTCGTCCGGGTGCCTACTCGGTCTCCATCGCCCGCCGTACCGCTCCCGCCTCCGCCTGAGGACCGGACTCGAGTGCCGCGAGCCTGGTGGCACCCGGAAGGACGCACCGCCCGTAGCGTCGCACTCTCTGTGATGTAATGCCTTTCTCGATTCTCGGGCGATGGGAGGACTGAGTTGCCACCGGAACGTTTGCTCTCCGGCTACGGCGTGCTGGTGACCGGGGGTGGGACCGGCATCGGCAGGTCCTGCGCCGCCGAGGCTGGCCGCCAGGGTGCCAAGGTGATGATCTGTGGGCGGACCCGGTCAAGACTCGAGGAGGCGGCGTCCTCGCTCGAGAGCTCGGGGATCGACGTCGAAGTCATCGTGGCGGACGTAACGGTCGAGACCGACGTCGTGACGGCGCTAGAGGCGACCGTGGCATGGGCCGGCAATCTCAAAGGTGTCGTGGCCAACGCAGGTGGCGGCGGGATGTTCGCCCCGTACCACCTGCAGGACGTCGCCGAGTTCCGTCGGGTACTCGATCTGAACGTGGTTGGGACGATGCTCTGCGTGAAGCACGCTGTGCCGAGACTTGTGGCAGCCGCCGGTGGCAGCTTCGTGGGCATGTCCTCGATAGCCGCGACCGCCACCCATCCGGTGTTCGGCGCCTACCCTGTCGCCAAGGCGGCCATCGACGCCATGATGCGCAACGCCGCCGACGAATACGGCCCTGCAGGCGTACGTTTCAACTCGGTGCAGCCCGGCTTCGTGACCACGGAGATCATGGAGGGCATTCCCCGCGACAGCTCCGTGTTCGAGAGCTACCTTGCCAACACACCGCTCGGGGGCGTCTCCGCGCCGGAGGATGTCGCATCCGTCGTCGCCTTCCTGCTCGGGCCCGCCTCTGGGCGTATCACAGGCCAGGCGGTGGCCGTCGACGGAGGCCATAACCTGCGGTCCGGCCCCGACTTCCGGCCGTTCACCGGCCTCAGCCCGGACCAGTTGCTCACCCGGGCGCCGGCGAAGTAGATGCCCGCCACGTCGCCGACAGGCCCCTTGAGCGGCGTAAAGGTCGTGGAGCTCGGCGTCTGGGTGGCCGGCCCTGCCGCCGGCGGGATCCTCGCCGACTGGGGCGCCGATGTGGTCAAGATCGAGCCGCCCCGAGGCGACCCGGCCCGCACCTTCCGGCGCATGCTCGGCGGCCACCTCCCAACCAATCCGGTGTTCGAGCTGGACAATCGTTCCAAGAGAAGCATCGCCCTCGACCTCTCCACCGAACCGGGGCGGCGGGTGGCGATTGACCTGATCGACGAAGCCGACGTGTTCCTGACCAACGTCCGGATGTCCGCCCTGGATCGGGCCGGGCTCGGCGAGCACTTCCTACGCGCACGCAACCCACGACTGGTGTACGCCATCATCACCGGCTACGGGCTGGACGGCCCCGACGCCGACACGCCGGCCTATGACATCGCGGCGTACTGGGCCCGAAGCGGGCTGGCCGCCGCACTGACCCCTCCCGGCGGCACCCTGCCCTTCCAAAGGGGCGGCATGGGCGACCACTCTGTCGGGATGACGGCGGCCGGAATGGTGAGCGCCGCGCTCTTCGCCCGCGAGCGGACCGGCCAAGGAGACTTCGTCTCCACATCGCTGCTGCGGCAGGGCGCGTACACCATCGGCTTCGACGTCAACATCTCTCTCATGTGGGGCCTGCCCGTTCGGGTCGGCACCCGCGACACCATGGGCAACCCGACGGTCAACAACTACACCGCTGGCGACGGCCGGCGCTTCTGGATCGTCGGACTCGAGGGAGAACGCCACTGGCCCCCCCTCGCCCGCGCGGTCGACCACCCCGAGTGGCTGACCGATCCACGATTCACCACTTCGACCGAGCGGTTCCGCAACGCCGCTTCTCTCATAGCCGAGCTCGACCGGGTGTTCGCCACCCGCACTCTGGCTGAGTGGGCCGAGGTGTTCGCGACAGAGCCCGACTTCTTCTGGGCTCCGGTGCAGACGATCGACGAGCTCATCGGCGATGCGCAGTTCATGGCAGCCGGAGGGTTCGTGGAGGTCCGCGACGAGGTAGGCGCCATGACGATGTTGGCCACTCCCGCCGACTTCCGCGAACATCCTGCCATCCCCCGGTACCGGGCGCCTCGTCTCGGCGAGCACACGGTCGTCTTGCTCGGCGAGCTCGGTTACGGCTCGGACCGGATCGCAGAACTCGAGACCGCGGGGGCGGTGTACACCGAGCACACGGCATCCGGCCCCGACTGAGCCGGGTGTCAAGATTGACGACCCTCTCGATGCAACGATGACCGTCTGAGGTTGAAGCTGTTCGTCGTCTTCGACTGCGACTCCTCACCTAACCCCGCACGTGATGCGCTCTGTGTCGAACCATGGCCCGGAAGATTTGCCGGTGCACAGGCCGAAGGGCGGTCCAATACAGGAGGCCGACTGTTCCCCGGGGGCGGAAGGCGGCGACCTGGCGTAGGCGGGGATCACCGTCATCGAGCATGGTGTAGCCGAGCCATGCCTCTCCAACCACCCAACGGTTGGTGAAGAGGATGAGAACCCCGGGACCAGCGGCACCCACGTCCCACCAGTCCACGCGGGCGCCACGGACCAGCCTGTCCGGACGCTGGAGCCGCATGTCCTCACCCAGAAGCCGGCCCAGCACTCGCCGTAGCTCCCACGCCCACGCCAAGCCGTACCACCGCAGGTCCCCGCCGACATTGCCCAAGTCATTGCGGACCGTCTCGGGTTCGGTGGAGCCGACGGCGACGTCCTCTACCCTCGTGTACACACCGTCCCGCAGCCGTTCCTCCTGTTCGAGCAGGGTGGCCGTTATCTCGTCTCGCTGGCTGTCCAGCGCCGCCTCGATGGCTGCCTCGACCGACAGCGGTGAAGACGACCCCGACGAGGACGAGCTCCGTAGGACGACATCTGTCACGAGGCTGTCGATCAGGGCGTGCGTGACGCTCCGGTCGACCGGGGTCACCAGGTCGACCCAGTACGCCGACAGGCGCGGGGTGAGCAACGGGACATCGACTATCGCCCGGCGCCTCAGTCCCCGCGCTCGAGCATAAGCCTGGATCATGTCCCAATACGTGGTGACCTCGTCGCCGCCGATCTCATGGATCCCTGCCGGCAAGACCAGCCCCTCCGTCAGGCGGTCCAACAGGTCTGACTCTGCGATGGGCTGGACTCGAGTGCGCACCCACCGAGGACATACCATGAAGGGCAACCGCTCCGTCAGGTAGCGCAGCATCTCGAACGACGCGCTTCCCGAGCCGATCACCACGGCGGCCCGTAGCTCGACAACCGGGATCCCCGTTGCTCCTAGCGCCGCACCCACCTCCTGGCGACTGGCCAGATGCTCGGACAGGGGGCCGGCACCGAGGGCCCCGAGGTACACGAGCCGCCCCACCCCAGCTTGGCCGGCGGCGGCGGCGAAGCTAGCGGCCAACTCCAGGTCCCGGGCGGGAAAGCCCGAGCCGCCCGCCATGGAGTGCACCAGTTAGTAGGCGGCCTCAACTCCGGCCAGGGCCGAAACCACCGAGGGCTGGCCGATCTCGGCCTCCCGGGGTTCAACGCCGGGGCCCCCTGGAAGGGCCTCCGCCCGACGCCCGATCGCCACAACGGCATGGCCGTCGCCCGCTAGACGGGCCACGAGTGGGCGCCCGACGTAACCGCTGGCACCCACCACAGCGACATGCATTGTGTGACGACCTTAGATGCGGCCGGCGATGCTTCGAACTCGGCGCCAGCCAGGGAGCAGGGTAGGTGGGCCTCTGCAGTGCCCGTTCGAGAGTCCACGTGGGACGATGCAGGTATGCCGATCCCGCTCATGCTGGCGACCCTGACGGACCGTCGCGCTTTCGGAGACGACTGGCTTCTCGAGCGCAAGCTCGACGGTGAGCGCTGCGTCGCTCGCAAAGACGGCGATCTCGTGAGGCTCGAGTCGCGCACCGGCAAGGACCTCACCGGCACCTACCCCGAGGTCGGTTCCGCGGTGACGGCACAGTCAGCCCGGGCCTCCTCCTCGACGGCGAGGTGGTGGCGTACGAGGGCGAGCAGACGTCGTTCAGCCGCCTCCAGCAGCGCCTCGGGGTCACCAACCCCTCCCCCGAGCAGCTCGCCACATACCCGGTCGTCTACTGCGTGTTCGACATCCTCGAGGTCGACGGCGAAGATCTCGCCGACCGGCCACTCCTCGAGCGCCGCTCGCGACTGGTGAGGGCGATCGGGCCGAACGCGGCGTTGCAACTCACCGAAGCCTCACGCGGTGACTCCGAGCGGCGATTCGCAGAGGCTTGCAGGTCCGGCTGGGAGGGGCTCATCGCCAAGCGCGCCGACGCGCCGTACGCCGTGGGCCGATCGAAGGACTGGCTGAAGCTCAAGTGCGCCTGGGAGCAGGAGCTCGTCATCGGCGGTTACACCGATCCCGCCGGCAGCCGGACCGACTTCGGTGCCCTGCTCATCGGCTACTACGAGGACGGCCGGCTCCGCTATGCCGGGAAGGTCGGCACCGGCTACACGGCGGCGACCCTCCGCGACCTCGGCGCCCGCCTGCGAGACCTCGAGTCGCCCGCCTCGCCGTTCGTCGATGCGCGACCCATCCCCCGCGGCACGCACTGGACCGTGCCCGAGCTCGTCGCCCAGATTGGCTTCGCCGAGTGGACGGGTGACGGTCGCCTGCGACAGCCGCGTTTCCTCGGACTGCGCGACGACAAGCGCCCTGCCAAGGTCGTACGGGAACGGCCTCGGTGACCAGGCACCGCGGTCGGGACAGCGGTGATTCGGGAGCCGAGGGCGGTCGGCGGGAGGCCGGCCGGGAGGCGAGTCGCGAGGCTCTTCCTGCCCTCGGCAGGGTCACTCGCCTCGAATGTCCTCGGCCGAAGTGGACTGCGCCACTTCCCAGCGATCCTCGATGCGTCCGAAACGCCAGATCATCAGCGCTACGACCCAGATGGCCACGAACAGACCGACTATCACCAAGCCGGCCCGGTTGATGTTGAAGTTGATGGCATAGTCCCAGAATCCGCCCGTAAGGCCGACCTCGCCAGCCAGGATCTGGGCGACCTCCAGGCCACCGATGAAGATGGCCACGGCCACCGATAGCCCCGTGATGGTGATGTTGTAGTAGATCTTTCGGACCGGCTTCGAGAAGGCCCAGGAGTAGGCGAAGTTCATGAACGAGCCGTCCAGGGTGTCGAGCAGGCTCATCCCGGCTGCGAAGAGAAGCGGCAGACTCACGATGGCCCAGAACGGCAGCCCCCCGGTGACGGCGGAGCCCGCCAGGACGAGCAGGGCGATCTCGCTCGCCGTCTCGAACCCGAGCCCGAAGAGGATCCCGATCGGGTACATCTTCCAGCTCACGTCGACCGAGCGGGCCAGCGGCCCGAAGAAGCGATTCATGAGCCCGCGTCGATTGAGCTCTTCGTCCAGGGACCTCTCGTCGTAGCGCCCGTACCGTAGACCCATGAAGATCCGCACGATCGAGACGAGCACGATGAGATTCAAGACGGCGATGAGGACCAGGAACCCCGCCGACAGCGAGGTGCCGATCAGCCCGGCGTAGTGGTGGAGGGCCGAGGTGTCGCTGCGGACCTGACCGGCTAGGGCTTTGATTCCGAAGTTGAGCAGCACGGCGAGTACCAGGACCACTGTGGAGTGACCGAGGGCGAAGAAGAAGCCGACGCCCATGGGACGTCTGCCTTCGGACATGAGCTTGCGCGTCGTGTTGTCGATGGCGCAGATGTGGTCGGCGTCAAAGGCGTGGCGAAGGCCCAGGGTGTAGGCGAGCACCCCTGTGCCGATGCCGAAGGTGGCCCGGGAGTCCAGTTGATAGTGGCCCGACGCAGCAGCGAAGAGCAGACCGAAGCCCACGACGTGAAGCGCCCCGATGAACCCGAACATCGCCGCCAGCCGACGCCACTCGGACCCCGACAGGCGGCCGCGCAGGCCAGCCGACGCGGTCGATGCGCCCACGACAGGTCTCCTCCTGCCCCGCGCCTCGGGGGCATGGCGACACATGTGCCGTGGCCGGTCTCCTGGCTGACGGGTCAGCCGCCCCTAGCCGGCCTTCCCGGGCGACCTGCGCCTAGTGGCTTCGAGTGGCTAGGAACTTCCCGATCACAGTGGCGAGGGCCGCGCCGGCCTCACACCGGCTTCCCGAGCACCACGGCACGCCAACCGTAGGGGCGCTTGTCTCGTGAAGTCAAGGCTCATCAGATGACCGCACTCTGCCTCTCGATCGGTGGACTGGTCACTTTCACACGCGCTTGGGATCGGTGGCTACGCAGTCGCCAGCTCGGGCTCGAGCAACGGAGTGTCAGGTAGCGCAACCGCGGCGGCAGCACCGGCGAAAGTTGTCCCGTTCCACCGCGGCCAACCGGGCCCATCGAAGCAGGTCGGTCAGGTCACGCCGGGCTGGAGTGCGGGGTCTGGCACCATCGTCACCGGAGCAGCCGCGGACAAGGCCAGAGCGGCCGCGCTGGCCGCCTACCCGGGAGGTACCGTCAACCGTGTTGTGCTGGTGAGCAACGGCGACTACAACGTCCACATGATCGGCGTCAGCTGGCCGCACCACGTCTTCCTCGACCAGAACTTCAAGGTGATTGGCGCCGAGTAGGCCCGCCGGCCTTGATGGAAGACACACCCGACGTCTATGTACATGGCGTCCTCCGAGGCTCGTCAGCAGTCGAACGGGCGGGAACGACGGGTGCTCTTCATTATCGTCGATACCCGTTGATGGCTGACCCCGAGCCGGCGAGCGATCTTGCGGCGGGACTCGCCTTCGACGGTCAGGCCGGCTACCAGCGCACGGCTAGCCCGGCCGGTAGCTTCGGTAAGCCTTCTCCCACTGCGCCGAAGGCGTTCCATCAAGGCCGGCCCCGGCTGCTCATCAAGGATCCTGGCCCACGACGCACCACGATCCCGCCGCTGCTGCATCGACCGCGCCTGTCGAGCGACCTGTCGCTGCTCGTCCGCCACCTCGTCGGCGGCGGCTGCCACTCCTTCCAACGATGCGTCCATCGACCTCGATCCGTTCGCCATGCGATCGCCGGATACTGATCGCGTTCTACCCGGCAACAACGGTTGCCACACGTGCCCGATGGTGCTCATAGGGGGCATGTGCTGAGGGCCTCGACGGGCGATCCGCCATGCTCAGAATGCCGCTACCTGTCCAATTGGCGGCCGGACGGGCCGCGCATCAACCCCGCCGCTACGCCGCCTTGGCCTTCTGCGGGGCTCGTGGGTCACTACGTCGACTTACGTGCGGGCGCCGCGTCAAATCGATCTCCGTTCGGGCTCGCCAGCACTCGACGCAACGAACGCCATCCGGGCTGAGCGCTTCCAGCCGGACGGCGCCGTTGCAGTCCCAACATCGGCGCTCCTCCGCTTGGAGTCGCGCCGGTCCATAGATGTCCCACCAGTCAGCCGCCATCGCTCCTCCCAGTCGCGTGCTCAAATCCACATCGGAATGGCGATGGGATACCCCGCCATGAGGGGCTATTAAACGATCGCGGCAACCACAGTTGCCGCCCTCGCAGCCATTCCCATTTGGCGATAGCAGTTGCCAACGCTGGGTTGCCGAACCTCCATGCGACAAAGGCGGCCCCTGTCGATATGACGTTTATCATGGAGGCGGCGGGGGCATTGGTAAGCCCATCAGTCGCCGCCTGGGTGGATCCACCGAGCCGTTGATCGTCACGCAGTGGTAACACGATCGAAGTCAGGCCGTGGTGCGGACACTGGGATGGCTTGTGATGGCGTGGGTGGGGTTTGGGGTCCTTCGGCGGGGTCATGTGCTAGGCGGGCACTGGGGGAGCGCGAAGAGGGGCACCCGGCGGATGCCCCTCTTCGTCGCGCCAGGACGACTCACGGCGGATGTGCACTCGCATGTCGGGGAGCCCGCCTAGCTCGACCTGATTATCGGTGAGCGGGCAGGGGTGACCGGCCCAGACGCAGAAGTTACTCCGATGCCTGAACAGCGTCGGGGCGTCGCCATGCCCGCGCGCCGCCAATCAGTGCGCGCCGCCCTGCGCCCCATCACGATCCGCCCGCGTCTGGACCGGGCAGGGCGGACGGGACCGTGCGAAGTTCCCGCATAGCCGGAGGCGCACCCGGCGCCCTCGAGTGTGAAACGCCGCGGCGCCGACCGCTTGTGGACGCCTTCGGTCGTTGGCGAGTCGCAGGAGCCACGGAACGGACCGGAACCGAGCCGCCCCTCAAGACCGCTTCGGCGACGTCGCCGGTTGTGCGCACGAGCCTCCTTGCCTATTCCGCGGTGTTGACAGCTCTGGGCTCGGGCGTGGCGTTGGGTCTGGTCCATGGAGCGGCCGCCACGGCTGTGAGCGCTAGCCGTACATCGGCCCTTGCCGCTTCGGTGACCCCAACGTCCGCCATGCCACACGACGTGGCGCCCACCACGACGGCTCCTCCACCACCGGCGCCACGGTTACCTCCTCCGACAGCTCCGCCGACAACTCCGCCGACAACTCGGCCGGTAACCGTGCGAACGGTCCCGAGCCATCCAGTGATACCTGCGGCAGCCGCGTCGTTTCCCCCGAGCGTCAATGCGATATTCGCGTGCATTCGCCAGAAGGAGTCCGGAGGCAACTACGCCGAGAACACCGGCAACAGCTACTACGGCGCTTATCAATTCGATCTGGGCACCTGGCACAGTCTGGGCTATCCCGGTCGGCCCGACCAGGCTCCGCCTGGAGTGCAGGATGCCGCGGCTCAGAAGCTCTACTCGGAGCGAGGATTCGCGCCCTGGCCGAATACCAGTCGTGCATGCGGTGCGTAGAGTGGCCAACGGTCATTTCGGCGGCAGGGAGGGACCCAGGTGGCGGGGGAGGTCTCCGCGAGTCCGATCTACGGCGAAGTCGTCGAATTGTCTGGCCCGGGCTGAGTGATGCGTGGCGAGCTCCGACAAAGGGGATAGGGAAGCCGCCAAGTTCCTTACGGTCTCAGGCCTTCGGGATGCGCTTCAGGGAGGGATGACAATGCCAGTGGTTCGAGCGGCTCATGTTCATGTTCACGTGGGTGCCCGAGAGCGCCCGCCGACAACGGTCCCTGTCCACGACCACCACAACGGTGGGCGGGTGCCGACCGGCGAGCTGCTTCTAGTCATGCATGAGCGGCTCGGCTTCGGGGTCACGCTCAGCGGCCGGCCAGAGCACCTCCTCGACTATCTCGAAGGTTGTATCGCCAGCATCCGGGGTGCGGAAGCACCATTCGCGGAAGTGGCCTGAGGACTTCTGTCAGTTGAGGCGTTCGCGCACGCGGGCCCGGCCGTCTCGGCAACCAGGCGCCGTGTGTTGACACTCAGCGCGGTGGAACTTGGCTCACCCGGCGGCGAGCACCGTGTCGGCCGCCTCAGCCAGAACGTCGATGGCCTCGACCAGGAGGGCGTCATCGATAACCAGGGGTGGGAGCAGCCGCACGACGTTGCTATGCGTCCCGCACGTGAGAACGATCACCCCCGCCCGGTGGCAGGCACTTGCGAGGGCGTGTGCGGCTCGCGCATTTGGTCGCTTCGTGCCCGCCTCCACTAGCTCCAAGGCGTACATGGCGCCCCGTCCCCGTACATCACCTATGGCGGGATGGGCGGCCTGCAGCGCGAGGAGCCGCTCCGATAGCGTGACACCTATCCTCGAGGCGGCACTGGTCAGGTCGAGGTCCTCCATGGTGCGGATCGACGCCAAGGCGGCGGCGCACGCCACCGGGTTGCCCCCGAACGTCCCACCCAAGCCGCCGATGTGGACGTCATCCATCAAGCGGGCCTCACCGGTGACCGCTGAGAGTGGCAGGCCGCCGGCGATTCCTTTGGCGGTTGTCAGCAGATCAGGCACGACGCCTTCGTGCTCGCAAGCGAACCAGGCTCCCGTTCGACAGAATCCGGTCTGGATCTCGTCGGCTATGAACAGGACGCCGTTGTCCCCGCACCATCGAGCCATGGCGACGACGAAGCCCGGGGCCGGGACGATGAAGCCACCCTCCCCCTGGACCGGCTCGATCATGACACAGGCGGTGTTGGCCGCTCCGACCTGCGATTCGATCTGATCGATGGCACGGTCGGCGGCATCATCCCCGGTCATGCCCTTTGGGTCCCGAAATGGATAGGAGACCGGGATCCGGTAGACGTCTGGGGTGAAGGGCCCGAAGCCGTCCTTGTACGGCATGTTCTTGGCGGTCAACGCCATCGTCAGGTTGGTGCGGCCGTGATAGGCGTGATCGAAGACGACAACCGCAGAGCGCCCGGTGGCGTGCCGTGCGATCTTGACGGCGTTCTCTACCGCCTCCGCTCCGGAGTTGAACAGTGCCGACTTCTTGGCGTGATCCCCTGGGGTCAGGCGGCTCAGTTCGCCGCAGACGCCGATGTAGCTCTCATACGGGACCACCATGAAGCAGGTGTGGGTGAAGCGCTCCGCCTGCGCGGCTACTGCGGCCGCTACGGCTGGGCTCCCGTGGCCGGCAGCGGCCACCCCGATCCCCGAGGCGAGGTCGATGAGTGAATTCCCGTCGACGTCCACGACGACCGCCCCCGACGCGTCGGCCGCATAGACCGGAAGTGCGCTGGCAACCCCGCTCGCAACGAACTCTCCTCGTTTGGCGTGAAGCCGTGACGACCGCGGACCCGGGATCTGGGTGACCAGCCTCCTCTCCTGCGGAAGGGACGACTGCTCTGCGAGGGACATTCCTGCCCGTTCCCCTCTCTTCGGCTTCATGACTTGTTCCTAGTATGGCAATAGCGACTGGTGCTGAGGTGCTCAACGATCGGAACCGCCTTCGTTCGCTACCTCGCTGAGGGCAGAGAAGAAGAGCCGTGCCGTGTCCTCCCATGTCGGCAGCGATTGACCCCGCCGACGGGCGCTGGATGCGACGCGCAGACGGTAGGCATCGTCGAGGGCCAGCCTCCGCATCGCTGAAGCCAGACCCTCCACGTCGCCCGGGGCCACTAGCGCGCCTTGTCGCCCATCCTCCGCGAGGTTGACGAGATTTCCGGCCCGCCATCCAACGACGGGAAGACCCGCGGCCATGGCTTCGCCGTAGACGGTCCCGTACGGCTCCTTCCAACTGGGCAGGACGAACACGTCTGCGGCCGCGTAGAACGCCGCCACTCTCTCCTTGGTCAGAGGGCCGTGAGCGACCACCCTTCCGCTCAGGTCGGCCTCGCCCAGCCGGGCCATGATGCGCGCCGCGTAGGAGCGGTCCTTGTCCTGATCGCCGACCAGGTGCAGGATGCCGGCCTCGGGCGGCAACCGGGCATAGGCCTCCAGAAGGGGCAGGATCCCCTTGCGCACGACCCAGTTCCCAACGCAGAGGAAGGCAACATGGCGTTGAGCGCGGAGGTCCGGGGTTGCTCCTTCCGCGACGAGGGCGACGTCTCGACCCGGCGGTACGACCCTGAGGCGATCCCTCGGCACCCCACTCGACTCCAGCTCATCGGACAAGGCCTGGCTCGCCGTGACGAGGCGCCGCGCCCTCCGGTACGTCGAGCGGTCGAGAGCCGCTCGGACGCGGGTCACTAACGGGCTGTGGTCGATTCCTCCGGGCGGCTGGTGAAGGATCGCCACCATGGGCAGATCCAGATGGTGCGTGCCCAGCCACGGCGCAAGCAAGCTGGCAACTATGCTGTCGACGACGATGAGTTCCGCTCCACGGCTGCGCGCTCGAGCGATGACCTCGCCGGCGCGACGAGCACAAGCCAGGAACGATCGGTCGGGAAACGATACGAACCGGATCTCCGCCCCATGGCTTGGAGCGACGTCGGCCAGTCGGCGGTGATAGAGGTATCCGCCGGTCACTTGGTCCGGCGATCCAAGGGTTACAAGGGAGACGGCGACCATGCGGCTTGTCCAGGTCAGCCCTACTGTCTTGGGTCAGGGAGGGCGGTTTGGCGGGGGTGAACGCTACCCGTTGGAGCTGGGCCGTGCCGTCGACGTGTCGCTTCTCTGCCGAGGCCCCGGTTCACCTGGGATGCCGTCGCCCGGCGCTGCCTCGACTGCACGACGAACTGGTGTGGTCCGGTCAGCCGACCGGGGCCTGGTAGCCGCCGAAGGCCACCGGTGATTCCCAGACCCTTACGGTAAGCGTCTCTCCCCCGGCCGACCGAACGGCGGTGGAAATGGCGTCGTGCACCCACCGGGCGAAAATCTCCACTGTCACCGCCTCGGCATTGACGGGTCGGATCGTGTCCAGATCCTGGTCCCGTACACTGTCGACAATCTCGGCGAGGGCGCCATCGAGCACGTCGAGGTCGCACACCATGCCCTCATCGCCGAGAGTGGTCCGCTCCACCAGTAGCTCGATCCGGTAGTCGTGGGCGTGGAGCTGACCCTCCGGGCCCTCTACCCCCGGCATCACATGGAGGGCACGTACCTCCTTGGCCGTTCCGACCTGATACACGGCCTCATCCATAATGCAGCGCCACGTGGAGAAGCTCCTCCTGCTCGCGGTCGATGGCGTCGTAGGCCTCTTGGGCTCGGCCCAGCGCAAACTCGTGGGTTGCCAGTCGTCCAAGAGGTAGCTCATCGAGAAGATCACGGGTGACCGCGCGCCGACGGGCGATCGTCCACCTGGGTCCCAGGCGGGCGGGAATGGTGGACACCTGCGTGCTGCGCACCGAGAGGCGACGGCGGTGGAATGCGCCGCCCAAGGGGAGGCTGACGTCCTTGGTCCCGTACCAGGACGCCACCAGGGCAGAGCCCTCGTGTGCCAACAGCGCGAGCCCCCGAGCCAGCGCCTCGGGCTGCCCGCTGAGCTCAACCAGCAGCGGAACGCCGCGTCCGCCTGTGCGCTCATCGACCTCCTCGGCGAGCTGATCGGGTTTGACGGCCCGGATGCCGAAGGATTCTGCCGCTCGTCGTCGCCATGCCTTCGGCTCCGCTGCGATCACCGACGCGCCCGACCGCTGGAGCAGGGTAGCGGTCAGGATACCGACCACACCGAGTCCCACCACGATGACATGTTCACACAGCCTCTCACCGGCATCCAGGCATATCTGGAGAGCCGTCTCGACGAGGGGAAAGAGGGTGGCCACCCTGGCGTCGCCATGCTCATCGAGGACGATGACGTCCCGCTCGGCCAGGACGAACCGGTCCTGGTGGGGATGGAGGGCCACGACCGGCGCGCCCTCGGCCAGCCCTCCCCGTGACTGCTCCACGTGGCCAGCACAGCTGTAGCCGTAACGGAAGGGGTATCGAAAGGTACCGGCAAGCGGGCCGATCGTCTCGTCAAGGGGTAGCTCGGGGTCGAGCTGGCCACGAAAGGCCAGCAGCTCGGTACCGGCGCTGATGCCCGAGTACTCCGTCCGCACGAGGACCTGCCCCTCGTCAAGATCTGTGCTCATCGGTACTTCCCGCACCTCGACCCTCTTGGGGGCGACAAAATACAGCGCCTGCGCCATCACCGATTCACCCGCCGATCCGTGCACTCGCGAGCTATCCTGCCTGCTCATGGCCGCAGACTCTATTCGGTTCGAGGCAGCGGAGAGCGACGGGGCGGCTCGTCTCGGAGGCCAACCATTGCAGGTGGCCAGGGTCTCCATGCCAACGACGTACGGCACATTCGACGCGCGAGCCTTCGAATGCCCGTCCGGATCCATCTACCTCGCCCTGGTCAAGGGTGACGTCGCCGGCAGGTGCTCGGTGGTGACGAGACTGCACTCGGAGTGCCTGACCGGGGACAGCCTTGGATCGCTGCGGTGCGAGTGCGGCGTCCAGCTTCGGCTTGCCATACGGACCATTGGTGCGTCCGACCGCGGGCTGCTCTTGTACGCCACGGGCCACGAAGGCCGTGGTGTCGGGCTGATCAACAAGCTTCGCGCCTACGTGGAGCAGGACAACGGTGCCGACACGATCGATGCCAACGTTCGCCTCGGTCTCGCCGTCGACGATCGTGACTACGCCGATGGCGCTTCGGTCATCAAGGCGCTCGACGTGCGATCGATCCGGTTGCTCACGAACAACCCCGCCAAGGTGAACGGGCTCCGGAGCGCCGGCATCGAGATTGCCGATGTCGCGCCTTTGGCAACTGCCGCGCACGCCCGAAATCTCTCCTATCTACGGGCAAAGGAACATCGCCTGGGTCACCGTCGGCCCGCCGGCACAGCTGCCGATGTTGGTGATCGCCATGAGGCAATCGACGCCAGCGATCTCCTGGGTCAAGTATCGCCGCCCGTCGACCGGCCCTACCTCGTCCTGAAGTATGCCCAGACCATCGATGGACGGATCGCCACCCGAACCGGTGACTCCAAATGGATCAGCGGCGACTCCGAGAGGCGGATATCCCACGCCCTTCGCGCCGCCTGCGACGCGGTGCTCGTCGGGGTCGGCACCGTCATCCAGGACGATCCTCAGCTGACCGTGCGTATGGTTCCTGGCGTGTCCCCACACCGTGTCGTCCTCGACTCCGGCCTCCGAATCCCGTCCACGGCGAAGATTCTCGAGCCGGATGCACCGACGACGATCCTGTCCACCCGTCGATCGAGCCACGAGCGCCGGGCGATGCTGAAGGCCCGCGACGTGAAGGTCCGTCTCGTCGACCCCAGCCCGGATGGAGTCGAGCTCCATGCGGGCTTGGCCTCGCTGCGCGACGAAGGAGTGGAATCCCTCCTCGTCGAGGGCGGCGCCAAGGTGATCACCTCGATGTTGGCGGCCGGGGTGGTCGATCGCCTGATCGTCGGGGTCGCACCCACGATCATAGGACGGGGCACGGACTCCGTCGGAGCCCTGGGGGTCAACCGCGTCACCGACGGTATCCGGCTGACGAACCGACGCATGCATGCATTGGCCGATGATGTGCTGCTGTCCTGGTCAGTAGAGCGACCAGACGCTCGCCGCCTGGCCGGCCCGTCGACAAGCGACCGCAACTGATCAGGATCGCGATGGGATGGGCACGTCACCACGGGCCGGCACGCCGACCTGACCGGCCCTGGCGACGATCCCCCGGACGGACCGTTCGGCGAGCGCGGCGATGGTAAGCGACGGGTTCACGCAGAGAGAGGTCGGCACCGACGATCCGTCCGTCACGAAGATGCCGGCGTGCCCACGCAGCTCGTTCCGGTCGTCAAGTGCTGATATCGAAGGGTCGTCTCCCATGCGGCAGGAACCGAGTGGATGCGCGGTCAAGGCGTTCTCGCTGCCAGACCATGGGATGTGACGTCCGATTGAATTGCGTTCGATGACGGCCGAGATCTCGCCGTCGGACAGCTCCCAGGCCCGGCGCGTCTCCAAAGCCGGGGTGTAGGTGATCTGTCCGACGGCCGCCGACGACGCTGCTCGCACGAAGCTTCCCGTCGGCGGTGGACTGCCGAACACTCCTTCATTGCCATCCTCTGTCATCGCCAACAGGGTGAGCCACGAGGCGGCGCGCTCGGTCAGCTGCTTCTTGCCAACTCCGAACCACCCCGGCTGCTCAGGCAGCCCGGGCAGGATGTTCGTGATCGGCGGGAAATAGATCTGCTGGAGAGCGAATCGTGTGAACTCGGGGGTCGTCGGATCCAACCGGTCGTAGGACATCGACCCGATCGGCTTGCCGACGTAGAACGCCTCGTAGGCCACGCCCCGGGATCGCTCCAGGCCCAAGATCGTGGCGAGCTTGTCCTCGTCGAGGATCGCCATGGAAACGCGGTCACCATTGGGGGAGAAGTGGCGCCCGACCGCAGCAGGCATGCCTCCGAGCAGCGGTGCAGAGCGCTGGAGGATCACCGGCGTTCCGAGGGCACCGGCCGCCACGACGACCAGCTTGGCGTGGATAACACCTGCGCCCACGGTAGCCCTGTAGTCACTGGGATCGACGGCGGTGTACGACACCGCGTACCGATGGCCTGGCAGCGCCGACGGCGCGATCGCCTGGACCTCGTGGAGCGCCCGAACCTGCGCCCCGTGTGACAAGGCGGCCGGCAGGTAGTTGAGCAGCATCGACCGCTTCGCCCCGAACCGGCAACCGTTGAGCATCCAGTTGCAGTTCGTGCAGCGGCTCAGATCGACAGCGACGGGCACAGGGTTGCACGTTCGTCCGGCATGATGGCAGGCCGCCGCCCACACACCGCCGGCATACGGCACGTCGTCCCAGCTCTGCTGGCTCACCGGAAGGGTCTCTTCCACCTTGTCGTACCAGCGATCGAGCGTGGCGCGGCTGATGGAGCGCGGCCACAGCCGGCGGCCGATGGTGCCTTGGCGATCGAAAACAAAGCTCGGTGCCCGCAGGGACGCGGCAAAGTACACCACGCTGGAGCCGCCGACGCAGTTCCCGGCGACAACGCTCACCCCACGGCATTGCACGTAGTCGACGATCCGCGTGTAGGTGCCGAGCTGCAGGTCGTGGGAGAAGTCGTCCGTGCCCAGCCACGGCCCCCGCTCGAGGAAGGTGACCTTGGCGCCGGCGGCCGCCAGGTGGAATCCGGGGATGGCCCCCCCGAAGCCGGTGCCGATGACGACGACGTCGGCACTGTCCACGGCTCCGCTCACGGCGGGCTTCCTGAGCGCGTTGTGCCGGGATGTTCATCGGCCAGTACCCGCCGGTAGGAGTGCACCGGGAACCGCCACAGTCCGTCCGGATCGGGCATGGGAAATCCGATTGCCGAAAGGCCCGGGTGGTGACGACGCATCGCGATGGCCGTATGCAGGTAGCCGGCCGTGTGGTAGGCGAGAAAAGCCATTGCCGCGAGGGCGTACCAGAGCAGGTAATCAGGCCCCGACGGATCGAGGAGCTCCAGCAGGACCGCCGTGCGTTGTTCGAAGCCCAGGGCCACCAGCGGCGGCACCGTCGGATCAAGCACAAGAGCGTGTTCGACCGCGTACGCCTCGCCTCGTTCGTTGGCCAGGGTCGCCAGCGCTGGCAGGGCCGGGCCGATGTCGGCCGGCGGAAAGGTCATCATCTCGACGGCCCCCGCCTGGACCGCACCGGGGCCGGACGCGGCCCCGGTGACCGCGCGGTCGCCCGGCCAGCGTTTCGCCCCGGGTATCAAGGTGTCGGAGAATGCCTCCAGCGTCGGGGTCAGGACTGGTTCTCGGCTGGGCGCGGTGCGGGGTGCGGCGAGCGCAAGCCGTTCTGTCCACGGGCCGAGCTGCCAGGCCGCAGCGGCGGACGCAGCCAGAGTCAGGAGTTGGCGACGGGTCAGCTCGGGGCTCAGCGGGGACACGATCGATACCCCGCGGGAAGCGAGAACGAGGCCCCTCCGCCGCCGCCTCGCCCGGCGCCGTAGCTGCGGATCTGAGAGGCCAATTGGGGGCTCACGGTGGCCACGGCTTGTGCCACCTGCCAGGCGCCTACCGCCTGCCCGCCGATCGAGAAATTGCGGGTGAGAACGGCACCGACTCCGCGGCCTTTGTCGAACCAGTAGCTGCCATCCCACCGAATCAACGCCCCGTCGGCCGGCGCGAGCTGCACGCTCCAGTGGTCGGTCTGCCAGTACCGGCATTTCGGCACCGCGATCGCGAACCGAGATGGCTCGGCCAGCAGGAATCGGAGCGCGCCTCCGTTCGACGCGGTGATGTCCCGCTTGTCGTAGTCGACACACAGCGGGTCGTCGGGATACTTCCCGAGCACCGGCGCCTCTCCGTTGGCGAAGTGGTGGAAGCTGCAGTGGAACGACGGTGGGTGGTATGGGGCCGCGACCTGGGGCGCCGCGGTGCTGACCCCTCCTCGGAGCGCGACCAGCCCTGCGATTGCGAGCACCACCAGACCAGCAACGAATGTGCGTCTCACGGTCGCGCACCAACCTCGGCGTGGGCCCTTCCCGCGACCCGCCATCGCCTCATCTCCCGCCAGTGACCCCGCCAGCGGTCGAGTCGGATCTCAGCGTCGGCGCGCTCGGTGTTGGTACACGTGGCCGTCCCACCGTCGGGGTCCGTGTAGGGCACCACCACACAGGAGCCGGCCGGCTGACGCACGGACACGGTCAATCGGTGGGTACCGACGATTCCTTGAAGACCCCACTCGGGTAAGCCGAGCTGGCTCCGGAACAGCGGCGCCGCAGCAAGCGGGTCCCGCGGCCAATCGTGACCGGCTACGCGAAGTTGCACGAACCCGAGTGGCGGCAGCCGCCCGATCCATGGATGGCGCGAGACGGCGGTCAGGACTTCGAGGACGTCGCCATCGCCGAGATCGGCGTGCAGCCAGGCCCATCGCTTCGGATATCCGTCCCCGTAGATGTGGGCAACAGCGCCGGGGGCGTCCGCAAAGTCGAGAACGTGCTCCCCGACTGCCACCTGGCCGCTGACGATGGCCGTCGGCGCCACCACGACGTGGGCGGCGGGGAGCCGGTCGGTGCGCCACGCCCAGCGCGGCAACGTGTACAGCGGCCGCGAGGGCTCCGACCATCGTAGGTCCCATCGCCCGGCTGATCCGGCGCCGTGCAGCCGGCCAGCCCCGACTTCGGTCCCAGCAGCGGCGAACCACGACGTGCCGACGGGTTGCACGACCCGCTCCGGCCCAAACCGCTCGAGTGCTGGCGGCCTGTCCACAGGGAACACCGCCACCCAGCCGTGGGCGTAGGGCTGACCCTTCCGTGGAGCCACGACCTCGTGGTGGATCCAAAGGCCGGTACCTCTTGCCTGATCGGTGATCGTGGCGTACCAGACCTCCAGCCGTCCCGGTTGTCCATGCCAGCGCGGCCTGGCCGCCAGGTCGACGTCCGTGCGCCGACCAGCAGGTCGCGAAGACTGGTTGCCGACACCCTCGCGAGCGACAGAATCAGTGGACAAGGTTCCCCAGCGGCCAGCAGGCAAATTGCTCGGCCGCAGTGTACACCAGGGTTTCGACGGCCCTGTCGGCCGGGACCTGGCTGGAGCCCCTCCGGCCGCCTCGCCGGACGACGGTGTTCGGGCGATGGTGCGGGCGACGGCACGCCGCGGTCGGGGGTTTGGATGGCTTACTCTGACTGAGGCGAGCGCGTCCCGAGAACCGCACGGCACGGTGCTGGCGGCTCGGTCCGGCAAAGGGGGAAGGGCATGGTCGACAGCGGGCGACAAAAGCGGCTGGTCCTGGCGGCCATGATCTTCGCGGTCGCCATGACTTTCATCGACCAGACGATCGTGTCAATCGCAGTGCCGCAGATTCAGAGGGAGCTGCACATCAGCTCGACGGGCGTGCAGTGGGTGGTGAACGGCTACCTCCTGGCCTTGGCGGCGCTCTTCGCCTTTGGCGGACGGCTCTCGGACATCGTCGGGCATCGCAAGATGGTTGTCATCGGCATCATCATCTTTACCGGCGCCTCCATCTTGTGTGGTCTGACACCGACCGGATCGGCAGCCGAGGCGTGGATCATCACATTCCGTGTCCTGCAAGGCGCTGGCGGAGCCCTCATGTACCCCGCGGCGCTCGCAATTGTCGTCAACAACTTCCCGCTCGAGGAGCGCGGCCGGGCGATGGCGGTATTCTTCGGGGTGGCGGGAGGGCTCACGTCCGTCGGTCCCATCCTGGGCGGGATACTCACCCAATGGACTTGGCGGGCGATCTTCTGGGTGAACGTGCCGGTGGCGGTGATCGCCTTGATCTTGATCGCCGCTTCGAGGCCAGCGGATACTCGACGCCCAGCACGGCTCGATTATCGGGGCCTGGTGCTGATCGCAGGCGGCGTCGGGCTGAGCGTCCTCGGGCTTCAGCAGTCGAGCATCTGGGGATGGGGCAACCCGGGAACGTGGGCCTGCATCCTGGGCGGCCTGGGCTTGGTCGGGGTCTTCGTGCTTGTCGAGCTGCGGACGGAGGTGCCTCTCATCCACCTGCCGATATTCCGGGTCCGCGCCTTTGCCGTCGAGAATGCCGTTCTGCTCATCTCTATGGCCGTCTTCATCCCCGTCTTCTTCTTTGCCAGCGAGTACGCGCAGATCTCTCTCGGCAAGAACGCCAACGGGGCTGGCCTCTACCTGCTCGTGTTCTTCGCCGGCTTCGCGCCGGCAGCCCAGGTCGGAGGGCGGATCCTCGACAAGCGTGGCGCCAAGCCGGCCGTCGTGGCGGGAGGCGCCCTGGCGGCCGCGGGGTTCGCGCTCTGGGCCTCGCGGGTCACTGCGCTGTCCTTCAATACCCAGTGGATCTTCATCCTTCTCGCTGGCGCAGGAATGGGGCTCTTGGTAGGTCCCTCGAACACCGATGCTGTCAACCGTGCCCCCCGGCTGTCGTACGGCGAGGCCACGGGAATCACCCAGACTGTGCGCAACTACGGCGCGAGTATCGGGCTCGCCGCGCTCGGCACCGTGCTGATCACGGTCGAACGGTCACGTCTGACCTCGAGTCTCACGTCGCTGGGTCTGCCCCACGGCTCCGCCAGCCGACTGGCGAGCCAGATCGCTCAGTCCCGCGGGGCGTCGGGAGTCAGCTCTCAGGCTCTGCAAGGTCCCAAGGGCCAGCAGGTCCTCCATGCCGTGCAGCTGGGGTTCGCCCATGCGACCGAGGTCGTGCTCTACGCCATGTGCGGCATCATGGCGGCGGCCGCCCTGGTCGCTCTGCTGGGCCTGCAGCGCGGCCTGCAGCAAGCAGCGACGCCCGAGGCAACAGAGTCGCGCACGTCCGTCGGTCCGATGACAGGCTCCTCGATGTGATGGAGGCTGGCGACGTGCTCGCGGCGCTGAGTCGCCTCGACGGCGCCTGCGGTCGGTGCACGACGGGACGAGTGTTGCTGAGTGATCGACAGGAGGTCGCTGATGGCGTTGAGGGTGGTGCAGTGGACGACGGGAAACGTCGGGAAGCGATCGGTGCGGGCCATCAATGCGCGTACCGACCTGGAGCTCGTGGGGTGCTACGCCTGGTCGGACGACAAGGCCGGCACTGATGTCGGCGAGCTGTGCGGCATCGAAGCCGTCGGGATCGCGGCGACGAACGACGCCGAGGCTCTGTTCGCTCTGAAGCCGGACGTCGTCGTCTACAACCCGATGTGGTCGAGTAGCGACGAGATCGTCCGCATCCTCGAGGCGGGCGTGAACGTCGTCACGACCGCGGCGTTCATCAACGGCAGCGGCAACCCTGCCGATCGCGCGCGCATCCTCGCAGCGTGTGAGCAGGGCGGTTCGACGATCTTCGGGACCGGAATCAGCCCCGGCTTTGTCGAGCTGGTCGGCATCGTCACGGCCAATATCTGTGATCGCATCGACAAGATCACGATCGACGAGTGCTCCGACACCACCCTCTACGACTCGCCCGCCACCGAGTTGCCGTGCGGATTCGGCCGACCCATAGACGACTCCGAGCTCCCCGGCATGGCGGCGAAAGGCACCGCCGTCTTCGGCGAGGCCGTGGCCATGGTCGCCGACGCCCTCGGCATCGAGCTCGACCACATCCTCTGCGAAGCCGAGTACGCCCAGGCGACCGAGGACGTGGTCATGGACTCCTGGACGATCCCCGCCGGCCATGTCGCTGGCGTCCACGCCAGCTGGCAGGGCAGGGTCGGCGGCCGCACCGTCGTGGAGCTCAACGTGCGGTGGCGCAAGGGCCAAACGCTCGAGCCCGACTGGCCAATCAAGGAGGGCCATGTCATCAAGGTCGACGGACGACCCACCGTGAGCGCCACCCTCGAGTACCTGCCGCCGCCGGACTTCGAGGCCACCACCTTCGCTGACTTCATGGTCCTCGGCATGATCATGACGGCGATGCCGGCTATCAATGCCATTCCCTACGTGGTGGCCGCGCCTCCGGGAATCGTCACCTACACCGACCTCCCACTGATCCTGCCACGGGGCCTCGTTCCCTGGGCGACCGGCGACCGGTGACCGGAGTGGACGACGTCGAGGCGATCCGGCGCCTGAAGGCCCGCTATTTCCGCACCATGGACACAAAGGACTGGGACGGGATGCGGCAGGTGTTCGCCGATGACGTGGTGATCGACACGAGTGAGGCCGGCGGCGACGTCGTGCGCGGGGCCGCCGAGTTCATGGCCTTTCTGCAGGGGGCGCTGGGTGGCGCGGTGACCGTCCACCAGGGCCACATGCCGGAGATCGACATCACCTCGGATACGACTGCGACAGGCGTCTGGGCGCTCAACGACATCGTCATTTGGCCCAACGGCGTGCGCCTCGACGGCTACGGCCACTATCACGAGACCTACGAGAAGAGCGCCGACGGGTGGCGGATCAAGTCCTCGAAGCTCACCCGGCTGCACACCGACTTCCTGATGCCGGAGGACAGCTGATGCCCGTCGCGGTATTGACCGGCGGGGCCTCGGGCCTCGGCCTCGCCCTGGGCGGGCGGTGTGCAGCCCTGGGCATCGATGTGGCGTTGCTCGACGTCGACGGAGAGGCGTTCAGACTGTCGCGATCGGCGTCGCCGGAGAGCCAACCGCGCCAGGCAGCCGCAGGGGCGGAGCTGTAAGGAGAAATCGGCTCCGGTTGTGCTCGCGCAGCCAGGTCGCGAGCTCGTGGAGGTACCACAGCTCTCCGAGCGGGATGCCGAGCTTGAAGAGGCAGAGGTGGTGGATCGGCAGCAGCGAGTGCCGGCTCTCGTCGCGGTCCCGGCCGACGAGCCCTTCGACCGCGTAGTTGTCCGCCGCCAGCGCCGAGATCTGCGAGTCGCTGATCCACTCCAGCAACGACTCGTCCCGAGCGTCGAGATACGTGCACATCGTGAAGAGCTGCTCGGGATCGGGGTTCTGGTCCCATGCGAGGACCTTGGTGGCGAAACCGGTGTGCAACAGGACCATGTCGCCCGGCTCGACGGCCACGTTGTCCGTCGCCATTATCTCCTCGAGCGTCTCGCGGTTGACCCCCCGCCATTCGTGGCCCAGATGGTGGGCCAGATCGATGAGGACCCCCCGCCCTTGGACGCCGTGGAAGGCCATGTGCTCCAGGCCGAGATGGTGCGCGAAGCAGAGGTGCTCGCCGCCGTCTCCGGCCGCGTCAGGCTTCGGGCCGACGAGGTCGACCCCGGCGCGGTACCCGTTGTAGTAGACGGCCTCCTCGACTCCGTCGCCGTCGGCGTCGAACTCGGCGCCGGCATGGGCGAGCGAATCCCACTGCGTCGAGTACTGGAGCGAGATGGTAACCACGTCATCGTTCCAGACGTCGATGTACTTGGGGTGCCCCCAATCCTTCATCTGGCTCTGATGGACGTTGTAGAAGGTGTCGGGGTCGCCCTCCATGTCCTCGGTCGGCGCGAGGACCGGTGGGTGCCGCCGCTGGTTCAGCGCCGTACCACCCGGGTAGTCGAGTGGCAGGCTGAGACAGAAGGTGACGCCAGTCTCCACCTCCCGCGCGCCTTGGAGGACTTTCTCCGGAGTGAGGAGGTTGATGCGACCGAGCTCGTCGTCCTCGCCCCAATCGCCCCAGGTCGACGCGGACGGACGTTGCTTCCACCGCTTCGTCACGGCTTCTGCTCCTTTCGATAGCGGTGAGTCGACCGAGGCATCGACGCCGGCTCGACGAGGTGCCGGCAGCATCCCCCGACGAACGACACCTCTTGGCGATGCACAAGCGGCTTACCGTCGGCAGGCTCAGAAGCCGAGGTCGAGGACCGGCTTGTCGAACGGCGCCACGTTGACCGACCGTAGCGCCGGGAGCAGCCGCTCGAATGGAAGGCCGGCGAGGAAGCCGTCGATGGTCCGCTGGAGGTTGGAGATCTGGCCCTCGATGCGCTGGTTGAGGCGCATGTACTCGAAGCTCCTCGCCTGCAGGCCCTTCTGCTGCCTCGGTAGGTTCGAAAAGTCCTGCGCGGGGATCGGCGGCCACCGTGGGTCGTCGCACTCCCACACCTCCGGCCGCGTGGGTATCCCCTGCTCCTCGCCCGCGGGGAGTCGCGCGAGCGACCAGATCTCCATGAGGGTCTCCTCTGGTCCCAACGGCCGGAAGCGGTACGAGGAAGCGCTGCTGTACATCGGCAAGACGAAGTAGTGCGGGAAGCATTGATAGAACGTCTCGTTGAACCCCTTCGCGTCGAGCTCGTTGATGTCCGGGATGTCAGACGCGCCGCTCCCGGTGCCAGCGCATGACGGCGTCATTGAGCGCGCGATTCCACGTCGCGATGGCGACCGTCGGGTCGGCGGGCAGCTCCATGTCGCGCAAGCCCTCGGCGACGCCCACGTCATTCGCGTGGACCATCCCGTCCATGCCCTCGCTCATCATCCGCAGGTATTCGATCTCCGCATCGATGAATGCACGCTGGTCGAACGGCGCGCCAGAGCGCATCGAGTACCTCATCCCGGGGATGTCGAGCTGGGGGTGCGTCACGACCACGTGGTACATCTCGACGAACGCCTCTACGGCGAGCTTCCAGTTCACGGGGAGACGGGCCGCGTACCACTTCTGGGTCCGCAGTGACTCCACCTTCCACGCGTCGAGGACGGTTGCCGCCGGCTCCATGCACTGCCGCACGGGCGGCGCGTCATCGTCGAAGTTGATCCACGCGCACCCGGCCCACACCTCGCACCGCACCGGCACGAGGTCGATGTCGCCCGGCTCCAAGTTGTGTGGGGCGAACGTCTTGCGACGCGGGATGCCGGTGTTCCTGCCGTCGAGGCCGTAGCACCATCCGTGGAAGGGGCATGTAAAGCCGTCCTCGCAGGTCCCGCCTCCCTGGACGAACCTGACGCCACGGTGCCGACAGGCGTTCTGGAACGCCCTCACCCCCATGTCGTCGGTGCGCAGGACGACGACCGATTGGTCGAGGAACTCGTACTCGACGAAGTCGTGGGGTCGCGGGATCTCCTCGAGCCGGCACGCCATCTGCCAGACCCGCGGCCACAACCGTTCGACCTCCAGTTGGTAGAAATCGGCGTCGAAGTAGCGCCGCTTGGGGACCCGGTCCGGGAATGCCGGATCCATCGCGTGGAGCACCGGCAGCGCCGACCTCTTGTGGGCCGCGATCGCCACGCCGCGCCTCCTTCCCTCTTTGGAGTGCGTTAATCTGGAACATAGGCTAACCGGTCGGTACAATCCAAGCGGGGTTGGCGTTGCACGTACCGATTGACTGGCTTAGTCTTTGCAAAAGGCGTTCGCGCCAACCGCGAAGCACATTTCCGCCTCCGAGGGAGGTAGCAGCGTGACGGAGAAGGACTTCGTCGTCTCGGGCGACGGACACCTCCTCGAGCCCACCGACCTGTTCCGGACCCGCCTGCCGAAGCACCTCCGGGACCGAGCCGTGTGGGAGGAGGACTTCGAGATCGAGCCCCTGGTCGAGGGTGGAGCGCGGATCTTCCGACGGTTGCACACCCCGGGGTTCGAGGGCTGGACGATCTCCCGGTATCGCCAGACCGGCGGGCGGATGCCAGATGGCGATCCCGAGGTCATCCTCGAGGACATGGACCTCGACGGCGTCGACGTCCAGGTGATGCACCCGAACCTGTCGCTGTTCGGGCTCTACTCCGACGACCACGAGCTGTCGATGGCGCACGCCCGCGTCTACAACGACTACGTCATCGAGAGGTTCTCGCCGTATTTCTCGCGGCTGGTGCCGACCGCGCCCGTTCCGATCACCGAGATCGACGACGCCGTGGCGGAGATCGAGCGGGTCGCCGCTGCAGGCTTCCGGGCGATCCTGCTGCCGGCGACCCCGCCGAAGCCGTACTACTCGCGGGACCTCGACCCGGTGTGGGCCACCATCCAGGCCAACGGTCTGCACGCGTTCTTCCACACGCAGACCGGCGGCGTGAAGGTCAACGACCCAGCTTCCTCGACGCTCAAGGTCGTCATGCAGTCGGCGGCACAGGTCAACCAGCCGATGACCGAGAAGTCGGCGTCCAAGCGAATGGTCACCCAGTCCGTCTACAGCCCGATCGTCCCCGGGCAACTCATCTGCGACCTGATCGGCGGCGGCGTGCCCGAGCGCTACCCCGACCTCCACTTCGCGCTGATCGAGTTCAACGCCCACTGGCTGGCGTCGTTGGTCGGCGCCATGGACAAGTGCTGGGTCACCGGGATCGGCCAGGACGCGGACTGGTGGCTCGGGGCCTGGGACGACAGCCGCCCCGCCAACGACCAGCCCAACATGGCGCAGCTGTTCCGCCTGAACGAGATGTGGCCATATCCGCTGATGCCGAGCGAGTACGTGAAGCGCCAGTTCCATGTCCAGTTCCAGGACGATGCCGTGGCCGTCGCCTGCCGGCACGTCACCGGGGTGTCGACGATCGTGTGGGGCAACGACTACCCGCACGCCGAAGGAACGTTCCGCGGCAGCCGGGAGCTTCTCGCCAGACAGCTCGGCGATCTCCCCGCTGACGAGCGGGCTGCCATCGTCGGCGGCACCCTCGGGGGGGTCCTCGGGTTCACCGCGCCAATACCCGCCTGAGTCGCCGAGTCGCGTAGAAGCCGTTCGTAACCCCTCGTCCGCGCTCGGCCGGTTCAGGGCACCGGATAGACGCGATGTGGGCGCTCCTCTCGAGGGTGGGTGAGCCCTCGTCTCCTCACTCGCCTCGGAGCTCGCGCTTGAGCACCTTGCCGGATGGGTTCCGCGGCAGCGCCTCGAGGAACGTGATCTCCTTCGGGACCTTGTAGCGCGCGAGCTGGGCGCGGCAGTGCTCGAGGAGCGTGTCCGTCGTGGCGGTCGCGTCCCGGCGCAGGACGACGAACGCCACCGGGACCTCACCCCATCGATCATCGGGGCGCCCCACCACGGCCACTTCGAGCACGGAATCGTGCTCATAGAGCACCCGCTCGACCTCCGAACCCGCGACGTTCTCACCACCCGACACGAGCATGTCTTTGAGCCGATCGACCACGTAGAGGTAGCCGTCATCGTCCCGGACGCCCACGTCGCCGGTGTGGAACCAGCCTCCCGCGAACGCCTCGGCGGTCGCGTCGGGGTCCCGCCAGTAGCCCTTGAAGACCTTGGGGCCACGCATGACGATCTCCCCCGGCGCCCCCGCGGGCACCGACCCCCGCTGCTCGTCCCAGATGTCGAGCTCCAAGTAGAGACACGGACGGCCGACGCTGCCGACCTTTGCCACGATGCTGTCCCGGTCGAGAAAGGTGTCACCGGAAACGGTCTCAGTGAGACCGTACGCATCGGCGAACCACGCCGCGGGAAAGGTGCGCTGGAGGCGCTCGATGAGAGGGATCGGCATCTTCTCGCCGCCGTTGATGACCAGCCGCACGGACGAGAGATCGCGCCGCTCGATGTCGGGCAACGCCATGATCGCGTTGATCATGGCGGGGGCGAGCCACACGGTGGTCACGCGCGATCGCTCCAGCTCGTCGACGACCGCGGATGCTTCGAACGAACGATGGACGATCGTCGTAGCGCCGGCGGCGACCATCGACGTGGTGGTGAGGTCGAGGGCGCCGACGTGGTGCAAGGGACCGCAGGCGAGGCCGAGATCGCCGCTCGTGAAGCCGAACTCGATGATGTGCGCGAGGTTCTTCCACGCCAAGTTGGCGTGTGTGATCATGACGCCTTTGGGGCGTCCTGTGGTGCCCGATGTGTACATCAACCGGTGGACGTCGTCGGCCATCGCCGGCACGGGCGCCAGCTTGCTTGGCGTCGCCCGCAGATCCCCGAGCGGGGCCCAGCGATCGGGCGCCGCTGGTGAAACGCACGCACGCAGGAGGGTCGCTTCAAGACCGTTCGTCGCCTCGTTGGCAAGATCGACGAGCGAGTCGTCACACACGAGGGCGCGAGCTCCGGAGTGCGCGAGGATGTACCGGATCTCCGCCGCGGCGAGCCGCCAGTTGATCGGCATGGCGGTCGCGCCGAGATAGTTCGCAGCGAACACCGTCTCCAGGAACTCGGGGCAGTTGTACGAGAGGAGACCGACCACCTCGCCTCGACCGACGCCGCGTTCGGACAGGCCGCCGGCCAAGGCGGCAGCCCGCGTGGCCATCTCCGCATAGGTGGTCCTCTGACCCTCGAACACCGTGATCGCCTTGTCAGGCGTTCGGGTGGCGTGATGGGCCAGGACGGCGAACCAGTTCATGTCCGCCTGCTCCGAGAATCCCGTCCGCTTCACCACTCCGCCTCGCCCCGAACCGTGAGACACTTGTACCGACCAGTCAGCCTATTGACTCGAACGTCGCCGTGTCGAAACCCGAGGGGGCAGAGATGTCAGAAGGAGTGGAGTACTCGTCGTGCGACCCGGTCGCCGCCATCACCCTCGACCGCCCCGAATCCCCCAACGCGGTCAGCCGGGAAGTCGCCCTCGGGCTCGAGACCGCCGTCGACCAGAGATCGCGCTGGCCGCGGATCTCGTGATTGCTGCGACCCGTCCCGCGTTCGGGCTGGCTTAGGTGAAGCTGCTCGCCGAGCTGCTCGCCGAGCTGCTCGCGTCGGAGGACGCAAGCGACGGCCTCGCGGCCTTCATCGAGAAGCGGCCTCCCCAGTGGACGGCACGGTAGCCTCGCAGGCGATGGCGCGGCCCGCAGCGACCGGCGATTCCCGCCGAAGGGCGAACTGGCACGCGCGCCGTCAGTCGATCATCGACACGTCGGCTCACGTCTTCGCGCGGCGCGGGTACCACGCTACCGGCATCATGGAGCTCTGTGCAGCCAACGACCTCGGCAAGGGCGCGCTCTATCACTACATCGGCTCGAAGGAGGAGCTCCTCGCCGCGATCCACGATCGGGTGATGGACGAGGTGATGGCCGGCGCTGATCGCGTCGCCGAGGCGGGCGGCTCGCCGACGCAACAGCTGGCCATGCTCGGTGATGAGCTGCTCGACGTCATCCACCGCTATCCCGATCATGTCTGGGTTTTCCTGCACGAGTTCCCGGCGCTCACGGGCGAGCGGGCTGAGCAGTTCCGCCAGCGGCGGCGTGTGTACGAGCGACGCGTCGAGGGCGTTCTCCAGGCCGGCGTCGACTCGGGCGAGTTCCGTGACCTCGAGCCACGGCTGACCGCCATGGCCTGGCTCGGGATGCACAACTACACGTATCTGTGGTTGAAGGCGGGCGGCCCACTCACGGCTCGAGATGTCGCGAAGCCGTTCGCCGAGATCTTCATGGGAGGGATAACCAACAGGGCCAGGAGGCGGAAGTAGCGGCTCTCACGGCGCTGAATACCCGCCGTCGACGACGATCGCCGACCCCGTGGTCCAGCGCGACGCATCGCTCGCGAGATACGAGTACGCGCCCACAACGTCGGCGGCCGACCCGAGTCCGAGCGGATGTCGAACGGAGATGGCGTCGAGCGCCTCCTGCGGAAGATCGGCGTGGATCGCAGACCGGAATGTCCCTGGGCACACGCAGTTGACACGGATTCCATCGCGTGCGTACTCCACCGCGGCGACCTTTGCGAGGTGGATCACCGCTGCCTTCGTCGCGCAGTACGGAGCCGAATGTGACCACGCCGTCAGACCAGAGACCGACGCGGTCAGCACGATCGAGCCCGAGCGCTGCGGCCGCATGATAGCCACCGCGGCACGGATGCCGTTCACGGCGCCCAGAAGATTGATCCGGAATGCACGCTCCCAGTCCTCGGTGGCCAGATTGTGGATTCGACCGTTGGGTGAGAGCACACCGGCGTTGCTGATCAGCACGTCGAGGCGGCCGAAGCGCTCGACCGCCGCCGTGATCACGGACTCGACCTGGGTGTAGTCGCTCACGTCCGCGAGCACCGTCTCGATCGAGCGTCCAGTCTCAGGGAGGTCGGCGACGGTCGCCTCGAGGGAAGATGCACTGATATCGCTCAGCAGGAGATCAGTGGCGGGCTCGCCCGCAAGCTGTTGCGACACTGCGGTGCCCAGCGCCCCGCCCGCGCCCGTGATCGCTACGACCCTTCGGTGCGGCGTCATACCAGCAGGTACCCCCCGTCGACGCTGAGCAGGGCGCCCGTGACAAACGCGGACGCGTCGGAGGCCAGGAACTGGTACGCGCCAGCCAGGTCGGTTGGCGCTCCCCAGCGCCGCTGCGCGGTGTGCCCGGTGATGGCGGCCGAGAGCTGGGGGTTGTTCTTCCACCCGTCTGCCATCGGCGAGTCGAACCATCCCGGGGCCACCACGTTCACCGTGATGCCCGCATGGGCCAGGTCGAGGGCGAGACCCTTGGCCATGGCGGCCACCCCGGCCTTGGAGGCGCTGTACGCGGTCAGGCCCTCGCGTGGCCGCTCCCCCAGAACCGAGCCGGTGAAGATCAGTCGCCCCCCCTGCCCCATCACCCTGGCCGCGGCGCGCGCCCCGAGGAAGGCGCCGGTGAGGTTCACCTCCAGGACCTGCCGCCAGACCGATGCGCCGGTCTGGCGGGGGCCGGCGACGATCGGCGAGATCCCCGCGTTGCAGATCCACACGTCCACGCCGCCCCATTCGCTCAGCGTGGCATCGGCCACCGCCTCGTTGAAGTCCTCGTCCGTCACGTCACCACTGAGCACCAAGGACCGTCCGGGAAGCGCCTCCGCCACGGCCTTCAGGTCGTTCTCCGTGCGGGAGACGAGGGCCACCAATGCGCCGGCATGCGAGAACGCATGCGCCAGCAGCGCGCCGAGACCGCGGCTGGCGCCGGTGATCACCACCCGCTTCCCCGTGACCCCACCGGGGCCTGGGAACGAATCGGGGATCTCGATCTGATCGGACATCGGCCCTTCCCTCATTGTACCGACCAGTACAATACAGGCTCGTGACCGCCGGCCGATCCTCCCACCTCGCCTTCTCGAGCCCTGACCTCGTCGAGATGCACCGCCGGATGCTGCTGATCCGGGGGTTCGAGATCCGGGTGGCCGCGATCTATCGCGACGGCGAGGTCCCCGGCTTCGTGCACCTCTCCATCGGCCAGGAGGCGGCCGCCGTGGGCGCCTGCTGGCCGCTGCGCCCGGCGGACGTCATCACCTCCACCCACCGGGGCCACGGCCACTGCTTGGCCAAGGGCCTGGACCCGCTCCGGATGTTCGCCGAGCTGATGGGCAAGGATCAGGGCACCAACCGTGGTCGCGGGGGTTCGATGCACATCGCAGACCCGGCGCTGGGAGTCTTCGGGGCCAACGGGATCGTGGGGGCGGGCCTGCCGATCGCCGTGGGAGCGGCGACAGCCGCCCAGCTTCGAGCCGATGGCAGCGTCGTGGTGGCCTTCTTCGGCGACGGCGCTCCGGCGCAGGGCGCGTTCCACGAAGCGCTGAACCTCGCCGCCGTGTGGCAGCTACCGGTCATCTTCTTCTGCGAGAACAACGGTTACGCCGAGTTCTCTCCCACATCGAGCCAGCACGCGGCGTCACTCGAGCGACGGGCGGCTGGCTACGGCATCCACTACGTTCCGGTCGACGGCAATGACGTCGCGGCGACGGCAGCCACCATGCACGAGGTGGTTCTCGCCGAACGCGACGGACATGGTCCCACTGTCATCGAGGCCGCCACTTATCGTTGGCACGGCCACTACGAGGGCGACCCACAGCGCTATCGATCATCAGAGGAGATACACGCATGGCACGGGCGTGACCCTCTCATCGGCCATGAGGGCCGGCTTCGAGCAGCAGGAGTGGGTGACGACGACATCAAGGCGCTCGAGTCGTCGGTGGCCGACGAGCTCGACGGAGCGGTCGAGGCTGCCCGAGGGCTGGCGAACCCGACCGCGGCCACCTTGACCGACTTCGTCGTACGGGCGAGACCGCCGCGATCGGAGCCGCCCAGACCCCCTGAAGATGCCCCGGTGTTTCGCACCATGGACGCAGTGAGGGCTGCGCTCGAAGCGGAGATCGTCAGCGACGACCGAGTATTCGTCGCGGGCGTCGACGTCGGCGCTGGCGGCAATGTCTTCGGCCTCACCCGAGGACTCGCCGACCGGTTCGGTGCCCGCGTGCGTGACACCCCCATCTCCGAGACTGCCGTCGTCGGGCTCGCCGTCGGTGCGGCGATGGCCGGCCTGCGCCCGGTAGTCGAGCTGATGTACCTCGACTTCCTCGGCGTCTGCTTCGATCAGCTGCTCAATCAGGCGGCGAAGCTGCCCTTCATGACCGGCGGCGCCGCGGAGATGGCGCTCACCGTACGGACACAGTTCGGCGCTGGACGCTCGTCGGGGAGTCAGCACTCGCAGAGCCTCGAAGCCCTGCTCGCGCACATCCCTGGGCTGAGCGTCGTCATGCCGTCGACACCAGCGGACACCTTCGGCCTGCTCCGTGCCGCCATCCAGGATCCGAACCCCGTGGTCTTCATCGAGAACCGGCTGCTCTACGGGATGAAGGGACCCCAGCCGCCGTCCGACCATATCCTCCCCATCGGCAAATCGGCGGTCGTGCGTCCCGGCACCGACGCGACCGTCGTGTCGGTCTCACGGATGGTCCACGAGGCTCTCGCCGCAGCCGAGTGCGTGGCCGACGAGGGCTTCTCCGTCGAAGTCATCGACCTGAGAACCGTCGCTCCTCTCGACGCGGCTCCCATCCTCGACTCGGTGCACAAGACAAGTCGACTCCTCATCGCCCATGAGGCAGTCGTTCCGTTCGGAATTGGAGCCGAGCTGGCGGCCACCGTGGCGCGCGAGGGCTTCTGGGATCTCGACGCGCCGGTCGAGCGGATCGGCGCCGCGGCGACGCCGCCACCGTACGCTCCCGACCTCGAACGGGCCTGGCTTCCGGACCGCCACGACATCGCCGAAGCCATTCGTCGCCTCGTCGCCGTCTAGGGCCGGCCCGGGAGGCGGGCCAAAGGGGTGACCCGCATGCGAGGAGAGCCCAGGTCAGCAGCCCAACAGACGAGCGATCACCAGGTGCTGGATCTCGTTGGTTCCTTCACCGATCTCGAGGACCTTCGAGTCGCAATAGAAGCGAGCAACCGGCGTCTCGAGCATGTAGCCCAGGCCGCCGTGGATCTGGACGGCCTCTGACGCCGCCCAGGTCGCCAGGTGACTCGCCTTCAGCTTGGCCATCGCCGCCTCCTTTCGGAAGGGCTGACCCGTGTCGCGTAGGTAGGCGGCGCGGTACGTGAGCCAGCGGGCGGCCTCGAGCTCGGTAGCGATGTCGGCCAGCTTGAACTGCACAGCCTGGAACTTCGAGATCGGCCGCCCGAACTGCACCCGCTCGCGCGCATACGCGGTCGCCATGTCGAGCACGGCCTGAGTCAAGCTGAGCGACAACGCCGCGATCGAGATGCGTCCCACCTCCAGCGTGCGCAAGAACTGACCCAGTCCCAAATTCGGATCACCGACAAGGTGACCGTCGGGGACCCAGGCATCGTCCAAGTACAGCTCACGCGTATCGAGGCCGTGCCATCCGATGCCCCGCATCTTCGGCCCCATCGTGAAGCCGGGTGCGTCCTTCTCGACCACGAAGCTCGCGAACCTCGGCTCCTCGTCCTCGGCCGGATCAACGCGCGCCAGAAGCGTCACCCCGAACGACATGTCCGTCCCCGCGTTGGAGATGAACGTCTTCCGACCATTGATGAGCCAACCACCATCGCGTCGCTCGGCGCGCGTGCGAATCCCACGGGCATCGGATCCCGCATCGGGCTCGGTGAGCCCGAAGGCGCCCAGCGCCCGTCCCTCTGCGAGCGGTCGAAGCCAGCGGTCCCTCTGTGCGTCGTCGCCGAAGAGGTACAGCGGCAGCGAGCCGATCGTCACGTGCGCCTGCCATGCTGACGCCACGGACTGGTCCGCCAGGCCGATCTGCTCCATGGCCGCGACAAACCCGATCGTCGACATGCCGATCCCGCCCCACTCTTCCGGAACGAGGATGCCAAGAAGGCCGAGCTGGCCCATCTCCCGCAACAGATCGGTCGGGCACCGCTCCTCCTCCCACGCCAGCGGCGCCCGGTGCGCGATCTCTTTTGCGCGAAGTGCCGGCAGAGCTCGACGAGGTCCCGTTCCGATTCGCTGAGCGACAGATCCACGGCCCGATACTATTGGACCGACCGGTACAGGTCGTACGGCAGCTGCGGAGGAGCAACCGGAGCCTCGACCGTTCGGTCCCTACGTGGCATCGGGCTCTGCGCCGCTCGGAAGCAGGTGGGCCAGGAAGCCAGCTGACCACGCGGTCAGGTCGGCAGGGATGTAGTAGCCGGTCTCGTCGTTGATCGTTCCCCAGTGCTGGGCGACGTCCTCCATTGTCGGCTCCGTCGTCGAGTGGACGTAGCCTTCGGTCGAGGCGATGAACATGCGCGCGAAGCGACCGGCGCCGGCTACGTACATCTCGCCGCTGACGGGGCAGTCCTCGTGAGCGAGGAAGGCGACCATCGGCGCGACGAGATCGGGCGACATCTGCGTGTCGCCCTCATCGCCACGCTGGCCTGCCATACGCGTGGACGCCGCCGGTGCGATCATGTTGACCTTGATGCCGTGGGCGAAGCCCGCGGTCGTGAGACTGCGCGTGAGTCCGACCACCGCCGCCTTCGCCGTGGCGTACGAGAGGTTGTCAGGCAGGCCGAAGATCCCCGTCGAAGTCGTCATGACGATTCGGCCGTAGCCCTGCTCGACCATCTGCGGCCACGCGGCGCGAGTGGTGTTGAACGCGCCGGCAACGTGCACGGCGAGGTGCCGTGCGAGGTTGTCAGCGTCGGCCTCGGGGAAGCTTGCCCATCTGATGATGCCGGCGTTGTTGATCAGGACGTCAAGCCGTCCGAATCTCTCGATCGCGGTATCGATCAGCGCCTTCGCGCCGGCCGGTGCGGCTACGTCGCTGTGGTCGGCGATCGCATCGCCGCCCATGGCGACGATCTCGGCAGCGACGGTGGATGACACCTCCGCTTCCGCCCCCACGCCGTCGATCGATCCGCCCAGGTCGTTGACGACGACCCTGGCGCCCCGCTCTGCGAGCAGGACCGCGTGGGCTCGGCCGATGCCGCGTCCCGCACCCGTGACGACAGCTACGCGCCCCCCGAAGCTGTACTTGCTCACCTGCAACTCGTCTTTCGCCTCAGCTTGGTCGACAAGACGACACTACCGCCACCGGCTAGCGCCGAAGACCACAGCCCTGCCACCTCCGCTCCCTCAGCCGAGCGCCGCGATGACCTGGGGAAGGTCGACCGTCGACCGGATCCCCGGAGATGCCGCGCAGACGTAGGGGACGGCATTGACGGCCCGGTTCGCCGTGTAGCCAGGTGTTACCGCGCCCATCTGCTCCAGGGGTACCGGAAAAGGAATACTGACCTCGAGCGGCGCATCGCCGTCGACCGAGACGTGCCACCCCGTCGCCTGGACGTCCCAGGCGGGGTCGAGGTCGGTGGTGCAGTACCAGGTGGCGCTGAACCGCAGCAAGTCCCGACTGCCTCGTGTGCCGGACACCGTCATGCGCTGGGCGGCCACCGTGCCGGCCTCGAGCCTCCCGGCTGCGATCCGGACCGGGCGGCGTGCGGTCGCGACCTCGCCGCGGGCCTCGACCGCATCGAGCGGCATCGAGAGCGAGTCAGCAACCAGCTCGAGTGAGGGGCCGAAGCTCTGCTTCCCGTAGGCCCACCTCCGATCGTCGAAGCTCGAGGGATCGTTGCCGAACCCCATCACCTCGAACAGCAACCCGGGGGAGTCGCGTCGGGAAAGGTCGGCGAACTCATGGATGGTCAGCGCGTCCAGCCGCCGCTGGATCGAGGTCAGTACCAGGGGGACCGCCTCGGTGATGAAGCCGGGGCTGCTCCCGGTGCTGTGGATCGAGGTGGCCCCGCGTTGGCACGCCGCTTCGACCCGCGCTCGTACCGCGGGATCCATGCTGGCGGGACGATGGAACTCGCCCCGGGTCGTGACTACGTTCGCCCCTGAGGCGAGGAGCCGACAGACCTCGTGGAAGTCGCAGGCTCGTGGCGTGTACAGAACGCAGTCGGGCCCGAGGTCCACGATCTCGTCGAGGTCCTGGGTCGCGACGACCCCGACGGCCTCGAGCCCGCACAGCTCCCCGGCGTCCGTCCCCGCCTTGGCCGGCGAATGGACATAGACGCCCACCAGGTCCAGGCAGGGGTGCTCGATGACGGCTCGCAGGGCGCGGGTCCCGATGTTGCCGGTGGCCCACTGGACGACGCGGTACCGGGAGGGGGCGAGAACGTGACTATCGCTGATGTAGAGCGATCTTATCCAGGTCCACCGGTCTGGGTCGAAAGGGGTGCACTCCGCTCGTCCCCGTACGCCACAGCCGCCCGCCCGCCTCACGAGCGCCAGCCTGCCCACCTACGCAGGTCCCTGCCCCATCCCCAGTTGCCTTCACCCGGTGCGCGCCAAGTTCCTCCAACGGTGACGGCGTCGTGTACGTTGCGACGATGCGATTCGGCCTCGATGTCGCACAACAACGGATGCCCTGGGACGAGATTGTCAGCCGGGTGCGATTCGCCGAGGAGCTCGGCTTCGACGGCGCCTGGGGCTTCGACCACTTCCAGCCCATGTACGGCGAAGGTCCCGGGGGGACGTTCGAAGGCATGACGACGCTTGCCGCGCTCGCGGGCCTGACTTCGCGCATCAGGCTCGGGCTGCTCGTGACGGGGGTGACGTACCGGCACCCGTCGGTGTTCGCCGCCCAGGCCCTCACCGTCGACCACGCCTCGCACGGCCGGCTCGAGCTCTCGCTGGGCGCAGCGTGGTTCGACAAGGAGCACGGCGAGCTCGGCATCCCGTTCCCGTCGACTCCCGAACGGTTCGACCTGCTCGAGGACGCGCTCGAGATCGTGACCAGGCTGTTCACCGGAGAGGTCGTGTCCTACGACGGGCGGGTCGTGTCCCTGCGGGCCGCTCAGCTCCGTCCGTTGCCCGCACAGCAGCCCCGCCCGCCGATCTGGATCGGCGGCAGTGGCCCGCGGCGGACCCTCCCGCTCGTCGCCCGCTACGCCGACGTCTGGCACGCCTGGGGCACACCGAATTCGTTGCGAGAATCGAACGAACGGCTCGACGAGCTCGCGAGCGAGGCGGGACGGGACCCGTCCTCGATCATGCGGGCGAGCTCGCTGTCGCTCGACGACCTCGACACGGCGCAAAGGCACGCGGCGAAGTGGCGGGATGCGGGCTATGGCTACCTCGTCTGCGGTTGGCCGGGAGAGGGCCGCGCCCAGATCGACCGGTTCGCCGGCGAGATTCTTCCCGACTTCGCCGACTGAGCCGCCGGCGCGCCGCGACCGTCAAGGCGTCAGGTCTTTCACCCTGCGCCTTCCGGTGTCGAGTGCCGTGTGACGAACTCGGCCGCGCGATGGTGGAATCGCCACGTGCCGTCGTCGTGGTGGAGAAGGTCTCGGTATCGACCCACGAGTTGGATCGCCCAGCCGGAGCCGTCGTGCACGAGGAAGATCAGATCGCTGGTCGCAGTAGCCTCGTGGTCGCTCCAATCGGTGACGAGCGTGTTGATGACGAGGTGGCGCTGGGGTCGCTCCGGCTTCCATCCGGAGTAGGCGCGGCGGAGCGCGTCGTGGCCTTGGTGGCTGCCCAGGCCGGGGATCTCGCAGCCACCGTCGAGGCAGAAGGTGGCGACGACGTCGTCGGTCCGGCCGTCGTCCAGGGCCTGGGAGTACGCGGCGATGGTGGCTCGGACGCGCTCGGCGACCTCTGCATATGTCGCTTCGGTGCTCATGGCCAGCGTCCGGAGCCAGGTCTCGCTTCGTTCACCGTCAAAGGAACCCTCACAAAGCCGAGATCGACGACGGGCCTCTCGAAGGGATTCACGTTGATCGACTGCAGTGCCGGGAGCGCCTTCTCGTGGGGGAAGACCGGAGGAGCCCTTCCCCCTCCGAGTTGGCTGGTGGAACGCATACTAACCGGTCGGTACACTACCTTCCCGGACCCCGGTGGCGCACGACTCGCCGGTGGACACGACGTCCCGCTGAGGGGATCATCATCGCCGCGGAGGCCCATGACAACCCCCGAACACACATTCAACAAGGGCTCGAGGGGGGGCGCTGCGAAGGTCGACGTGCTGATCGTCGGTGCCGGGATCACCGGCATCTACCAGATGTATCGCGCTCGCGAAGCAGGCTTCTCGGTAAAGCTGCTCGAGGCCGGTGACGGCGTCGGAGGCACCTGGTACTGGAACCGCTACCCGGGGGCGCGCTTCGACTCGGAGAGCTACACCTACGCGTACCTGTTCTCGAAGGAGCTGTTCGAGGAGTGGGAGTGGCAGGAGCACTTCGCCCAGCAACCGGAGACCGAGCGCTACCTCAACCATGTGATCGACCGGTTCGACCTTCGGCGCGACATCTCTTTCGGCGCCAAGGTCACTTCCGCCGTCTACGACGAGGAGTTGGGCGAGTGGGCCGTAGCGGCGACCGGCGGCACCGAGCTCCGGGCGCAGTTTCTCGTTGCCGCCTCTGGCGTCTTCTCGGTGCCGTACTTCCCGGACGTACCTGGCCGGGAAGAATTTCTAGGCGAGTCGTATCACACCGGGCTGTGGCCGGCGACACCAGTCGATTTCGCAGGCAGGCGCGTCGCCGTGATTGGTACCGGATCGAGCGGTGTCCAGCTGATCCCGGTCATTGCCGGCGAGGTTGCCTCATTGACCGTGTACCAACGCACCGCAAGCTGGTGCACACCGCTCAACAACGCACCGATCACACGTGAGCAGCGAGATCAGCTCAGGGCTGACTTCGACGAGATCCGCGAGACGCTGAACACGTCGCCGACCGGATTCCTCCACCGAGCGCATGATCGCGCCACCTTCGACGACTCGAAGGTGGCGCGGCGGGCCTTCTTCGAGAAGATGTGGAAGAGCCCCGGCTTCTCCAAGCTCACCAGCAACTACACCGACCTGTTGTTCGATCGGGCCGCGAACGAAGAATGGTGTGAGTTCATCGCCGAGAAGATCCGAAGCACTGTGAATGATCCCGAGATGGCAGAAAAGCTGATTCCCAAGGACCAGCGTTTCGCCGAGAAGCGGCCTCCCTTCGTGACCGGCTACTACGAGGTGTTCAACCGCCCGAACGTCTCACTTGTCGATCTCAAGGAGACGCCGATGGTGCGCGTGACCGAGAGCGGGATCGAGACGGTCGACGGGGTGCGCCAGTTCGACGTCGTGGTGTGGGCGACCGGGTTCGACTTCGGCACCGGTGCACTCACGCGCATGGGGATCCGCGGCCGGCGCGGGCAGGCTCTGGAGGACTACTGGGCCGATGGTCCGAGGACATTCCTCGGCGTCCAATCCACCGGCTTCCCGAACTTCTTCTTCCCTGGCGGGCCGCACGCGGCGACCGGCAACAACCCGCGGTACAACGGCGACCAGGTGGACTTCATCACCGACACCCTCGCGTACGTGCGTGACAACGGCTACGACACGATCGAGGTGGAGCGCGCTGCCGAGGACACCTGGACGACAATGGTCGACAACGGCGCGGCCATGTCCCCCTTCGGGGAGAGCAGTTACTTCTTCGGCGCCAACATCCCCGGGAAGCCTCGCAAGTACCTCCTCAACTCGGGCGGGCGGCCGAAGCTCTTCAAGGAGATCGCCAGGGTCCGCGACAACGACTACAAGGCGTTCAGACTGGAGCGGGCGTCCGACCTCACGACAGCCCCGGCGGTGACCGGTCGGCGCCCGACTCCCACTGGGTCGGGCACCGCAGGGAGGTGACCACGTCACGTCGACGTAGCGCGAGTGCCCTCGCCCATCTGGCTCATGCGGACGTCGCAAGGCTGGTTCCGCCCGGCCAGTCGGGGCTGGCCGCCGGCGTTGCTTGTACCGACCGGTTGGTCTACGCTCTCGACGAAGCCGCTAGCCGGCCCGTGCTCCCAGGTGACCGCGGCCAGCCGCGCAACGGAGGGTCGAGCCTGTGTTCTCGATCGGGAGAAGGAGAGGGACGGGCATGGTCAGGCGAGGGATGAAACTGATGGCCGCGGCCTCGGTCGTCGTCCTGCTGGCGGCAGCGGGCTGCAGCTCATCGAGCACCAGCGGATCCAGCTCCGGAAGCGGCGGCAAGACCTACACGGTGGGCATCCTCACGGACATCACAGGCCCGGCGGCCTCCGGCAACAAGACCAGCCCCCAGGGAGTCCAGGCCGGCGCGGTGTACGCGTCCAAGCAGGGCTACACCATCAAGTACGTCACCGCTGACACCGGGACAAATCCCACCCAGGTCCTGTCGGCCGCGCAGAGGCTCGTGGAGCAGAACCACGTCTTCGCCGTGATCGCAGTCTCCGCCCTGACCTTCTCCGCCGCCCCCTTCTTGACCTCCCAGGGGGTCCCCGTCATCGGCGTGGCCGAGGACGGGACCGAGTGGGTCACCAGCAAGAACATGTTCTCCACGTTCGGGTACCTGGACCCGTCGATCGTCACGACCACCTACGGCCAGTACTTCAAGATGCAGGGCGGGACCAACGTGGGCTCGCTCGGCTACAGCATCTCGCCGTCCTCGGCCGATTCGGCCAAGGGTGCGGCGGCCTCGGCCCAGGCGGTCGGGCTCAAGGCCGGCTACGTCAACGCCAACTTCCCCTTCGGGAGCACCAACGTCCAACCCGTCGCCCTGGCCATGAAGTCGGCGGGGGTGGACTCGGTCACGGCCTCCGCCGATCCCAACACCAACTTCGCCCTGATCACCGCTCTCAGGCAGTCGGGCGTCAACCCGAAGGTCGGGGTGTTCGCCACCGGCTACGGCGGCGACCTCCAGCAGGCCGGCCCCACGGCCCAGCAGGTCGCCCAGAACCTCTCCTTCCTCGTAGCGTGGGAACCGATCGAGCTGAACACCTCGGCCACCGGGCAGTTCCAGAGCGCCCTCAGGAGCGTCGGCATCACCGGCGACCCGACCTACGCCGAGTACGCCGGGTACACCTCGATCGCCATGCTGGTCCAGGGCCTGCAGGGCGCCGGCTCGAACCCGAGCCAGTCCGCCCTGATCAACTCCCTGTCCCACATCACCAGCTTCAACGCCGCTGGGCTGTTGGGCAGCCACCCGCTCAACCTCACCCAGCGAGTCGGCACCTTGGGACCCGACAACTGCTACTGGTTCGTCAAGTACTCCGGGTCCACCTTCCAGCCGGTGTCGGGGGCCATCCCGCTCTGCGGCAGCGTCGTCCAGGGCCAGAGGGTCTCCCCGTCTTCCTGAGCCGTTGGGCCCGAGCCCATGGCGCGCACGAACAGCGTGTCGATCGACGTGCCGTCTCCAGTCACTGACAGTCGTGTCATGCGGGCCCGGTAGCATGGCTGGCCGTGGCACCTGACGGCGCCGACGAAGCCATCGCCAGCTTCCAGATTCACGTGCCCGACGCCGTCCTGGAGGACCTGCGCGGCCGTCTGGCGCTCAGCCGCCTCCCGGACCAGATCGAAGGCACCGGATGGGACTACGGGATCCCAGTCGACTATCTGGACGAGCTGATCGCGTACTGGCGCGACGTCTACGACTGGCGTGCACAGGAGACGCAGCTCAACGCGTTTCCGCAGTTCTGCACCCGGATCGACGGTCAGTCGATCCACTTCATGCACCTTCGTTCGCCTCGTCCGGATGCGTTTCCCCTGCTCCTGACGCACGGATGGCCTGGCTCGGTCGTCGAGTTCCTCGCGGCCATTCCAGGGCTGACCGAGCCGGAGGCTCTCGGCGGCAGTTCGGCCGACGCATTCCACGTGGTCGCGCCGTCGCTCCCGGGCTACGGCTTCTCGGAGCAGACGCTGACACGCGGCTGGGACGTGCAACGGATCGCACTGGCCTTCATCGAGTTGATGCGTCGCCTGGGCTATACCCGCTACGGGGCGCAGGGAGGCGACTGGGGTGCCCAGGTCGCGACACGGATCGGTGCGCTCGATCCCGAGCACTGCGCGGCAATCCACCTCAACATGCCGATCGGTGATCGCCCCGAGAGCACGGTCTCACTCAGCGATCAGGACAAGGCGGATCTCGCCGCCCTGCAGACCTTCCAGCTCGAGGAGTCCGGTTACGCGCTCGAGCAGGCGACCAAGCCACAGACGCTGGGCGTCGCCCTCAACGATTCGCCGGCCGGCCTGCTCGCCTGGATCTTGGAGAAGTTCCGCAGCTGGAGCGACTGCGACGGCCACCCGGAGAACATCTTCGCCCGTGATCAGCTGATCACCAACGTCATGATGTACTGGGCAACGCAGACGATCACCTCCTCGGCCCGGCTGTACTGGGAGAACAAGAGGGCCGGGTCGGGCGAGCAGGCGCCGGCGTTCGTGAAGGTCCCAACGGGCGTCGCGCGCTACCCCAAGGAGGTGCTGCGATTCCCGCGCGCCTGGGTGGAACGGCGCTACAACGTGACGTACTGGGCAGACATGCCGCGCGGCGGCCATTTCGCTGCCATGGAGCAGCCGGACCTGTTCGTCGAGGATTTGCGGACCTTCTTTCGCACGATCCGCTGAATCCCAAGCAGGTCAGTCGTCCTCGATCCAGAAGGCGGGGACGGGATCGACCCCGTGGCGGGCGAAGATGGCATCGATCTCAGCGAGGTCGCCGGCGTCGATCGACCAGTCCATGGCGCCGACATTGTCCTCCACCTCTGCGACGGTGCGGCAGCCGACGAGCGCCGTGCTGATGACCGGATTCGATGTCACCCAGCTGAGCGCGAGCTGCGGGAGGCTCCGGTCGGATTGCGCAGCCAGACGCTTCAGGTCCTCCGCGACGCGTATGTTCCGCGCGAAGGAGTCTGGCCCGAAGAGGGTGTCGAACAGCTTGATCGATCCCATCCTTGGCGCCCGCGCCCGCCAGTCGTCGGAGCCGAACTCCATGTCCTCCGTGAACGTTCCCGCCAGCAGACCGTAGGCAAGGGACCCGTAGGCCATGACACCGATGCCGTGCTCCTCGCAGTAGGGAAACACGTCGCGCTGCATACGGCGGTCGAACATGTTCCAGCCGTACTGCGCGACATCGACGCTGCGCACCTGCGCGCACGCCTCGATCTCCTCTCGCCTGAAGTTCGATACGCCGACGAAGCGGGCTTTCCCCTCGCGGACAATTGCATCGAGAGCACTCATCGTATCCTCGAATGGGGTCTCGCGGTCTGGCCAGTGGACGAGGTAGACGTCGATCCAGTCCGTGCCGAGGTTCTTGAGGCTCTGCTCGATCGATGCCGTGACGCGGGCCGGGCTGCTGTCACGGAGCTTCGGCTTGTCCCGATATCCGAATCCGAACTTGGTGACGAGGACCGCGTCCTCGCGTCGGCGCCCGAGCGCCTGACCGAGGGCGCGCTCCGACGCACCGAAGCCATACCCCTCAGCGGTGTCGAAGCAGTTGATGCCGAGGTCCAGCGCCCGCCCGACGGCGCGGCCAAACTCGGTCTCCTCGACCTGCCCGTAGCCGCCACCGATCTCCCAGCAGCCGAAGCCGATCGTCGAGACCTGGAGCCCCGTCCGGCCCAACGGCCGATAGTTCATCGCCCTGCCCTCCCGCGTCGCCAGTGAGTGTCATCACGAACTAACGGTCATGTCACTTTACGGTAGCACGGGCCGGAAGGTCCACACCAAGCCACCCGCCGACGTACCCATGTAAACTAACGATCATGTCACCAGCCGCGGGATCGCCGGCCTCGCCCGGAGACGAGCGGCCCGTCGACCGGCGACGGCGCTAATCGATGGCCCGTCGGCAGACGGTCCCCAACCGGCAGTCCACGACGCGACCGGCGGGTGGTCAGGGCTCCAATGGCGGGTCAGGCATCGTTCGCCGTACGCCCTTTTCCGACAACCCTCGGGTCGGGACCCGGGGACAACGCACCCAGCATCGCATCCTCGATGCTGCCCTCAGCGTATTTGGGACCGATGGCTATCACGGCTGCAGCATCGAACGCATCGCAAAGGCTGCCGGATGCTCGCGCGTCTCCTTCTACCAGTACTTCGCGAGCAAAGAGGACGTGTTCAGACACATCTGCGGACAAGTTGCCCGCCAGCTCAACGCGTCGACCGAGGAGCTTGGTCCGCTCACGCCCGATCTCGACGGCTGGGCTGCACTGCGCAAATGGGTGGGCCGCTACGCCGAGATCTACGCCCGCTACGAACCGGTCTTCCACGTCTACCAGGCGGCCGTGGAGACTGACGCGATGCTTGCCGCGGGGGTCGCCAGGACGAGCGACCAGAACATCACGAGGATCCACGCCAGGGTGGCCGCGACGACGCTCGCTCCGCGACAGCTCGATCCGGTCATCGCGCTCCTCCTGGAGTCCGTGACGCACACACTCGACACCGTCGGCCTGCTCCGATCGGTCCGGCCGGCCGACTATCCCGACGACCGGGTCGAAGAGGCCATCAGCGACGTCCTGCATCGCACCTTGTTCGGCCTTCGACCCGAGGTGAACGTGCACGCCCGCCGTGGCGCGCCATGCCCCGCCGTCGAGTTCGGGGCGCCGATGCTCGAGATCCTCCGGCGGGACGAGGAGAGACTCGAGGCGAGCGGGCCCGGAAGTCGAACCTTGACCGCCCTGCTGTCGTCAGGACGCGACGTGTTCGTCGGACTGGGCTACCACGGTACTCGCGTCGACGATCTCGCCGACGCCGCCGGAGTGTCGCACGGCACCTTCTACCGATACTTCAACGGGACAGACGAGCTGGCACGCATCCTTACCGTGCGCGCCATGCGGTACGTCTCGACCTCCCTGTTGGAGATCCCCGTGCTATCCGAGCACGATGTGTCGGCGGGGAGGAGTGGGCTGCGCCGATGGCTTCGGAGATACAACGGTGCGGCGGCGAACGAGGCAGCGATGCTGCGCGTCTGGGTCGATGCCGCCCTCCAAGATCCTGCCCTGCGGGGAGAGTCCGCTCCGCCGCTCGATTGGGGCCGGAGGAGGATGTCGCGCTACCTGCGACCGCGTGGATTTGGTGATGTCGACCTCGATGCGGTCGTCCTGGTCGCACTGCTGGGCGTGTTCGGGACCCGAGAGCGATCCGCGATCGAGATCGAGGCCGCTGCGCACATCATCGAGCGTGGTCTCCTGGGCCTATGAGACCGACGGCAGCACCGCGTGCGTGACCGGTCACCACATATGAGAAGGGCCTTCTTCCTATATAGTATCGCCAATTCCAAAATCAGCGAACGGGAGTTCTGGACGACCGCGAGCTCCGGTGCGTGCGATCAAGGGGGCTGAGATGACCTCGACGGCATCCGACCTTTACTACGATCCCTACGACTTCGAGATCGACTCGGATCCGTACCCCGTCTGGACACGGCTCCGCGACGAGCAGCCGCTGTATTACAACGAGCGGTACGACTTCTACGCCCTGAGCCGTTTCGAGGACGTCGAGCGCTGCCTGGTCGATTGGAGAACGTACCCCTCGAGGCGCGGCACCGTCCTCGAGCTCGTCAAGAGCGGCATGGAGATCCCCCGCGGCTCCATCATCTTCGAGGATCCTCCCGACCACGACCGCCACCGCGGCCTGCTCTCACGGGTCTTCACACCCCGAAAGATGAACGCAATCGAACCGAAGGTGCGCGAGTTCTGTGCCCGGAGCCTCGACCCGCTCGTGGGCGCCGGCGGGTTCGACTTCATCGGTGATCTCGGCGCCCAGATGCCCATGCGGACAATCGGCATGCTGCTCGGGATCCCCGACCAGGACCAGGAGACGATCCGCGACCGCATCGACGAGGGGCTCCGCCTCGAGGAGGGCACGATGCCGGACGCCTCCTACTTCGACGCCGAGGCGCAGGCCGGCGCCTTCGAGGACTACATCGACTGGCGGGCCAAGCATCCCTCCGACGACCTGATGACCGAGCTGCTCCAGGCCGAGCTCGAGGACGAGACAGGGACGCGCCGGCTCGGTCGGGCCGAGGTCCTGAACTTCGTCAACCTCCTCGCCGCGGCAGGCAACGAGACCACCACCCGGCTCATCGGCTGGACCGGAAAGGTGCTCGCCGAGCATCCCGATCAGCGCCAGGAGCTCGTCGAGCGGCGGGACCTGGTCCCGAAGGCGATCGAGGAGCTTCTTCGCTACGAGTCGCCCTCACCGGTCCAGGCACGGTTCGTCGCCCAGGAGGTGGCCCACCACGGACAGGTCGTCCCCGCGGGCAGCGCCATCCTGCTCCTCAACGGCTCGGCCAACCGGGACGACCGCAAGTTCGCCCGCGGGAACCAGTTCGACATCCACCGCAAGATCGACCATCACCTCGCGTTCGGCTACGGCATCCACTTCTGTCTCGGCGCCGCCCTGGCGCGACTGGAGGGTCGCGTCGCGCTCGACGAGGTCCTGCAACGGTTCCCATCATGGGAGGTCGACTGGGAAAGCGCCGTGCAGGCACGAACGTCGACCGTCCGGGGCTGGGAGCGCCTACCCGTGACGACGGGCTGAGCGAAGAGGGCAGGTGACCAGGATCCGTATGGCGCATCGTCGGGCGCCCCCGATCCTGCTGGTGGGCTCGGTCGTCGGCGTCAGGTGTTGCGGCCGCCGTTGACGCCGATGACCTGCCCGGTGATGTAGCCGGCTTCGTCGCGGACGAGGAACGCGCACGCGGCGGCGATGTCCTCGGGTCGTCCGACCCGTCGTACAGGCACCCGGGACACGTTGTGCTCGACTCCCTCGCCCAGGAACCCCTGACGCTCGGACGCCCGCAGCATGGGCGTGTCGATGAACCCGGGCGGGATCGTGTTCACGGTGATCCCCTTCGGCCCGAGCTCGAGGGCCAGCGCCTTGGTGAACCCGATGACACCAGCCTTCGCCGCCACATAGTGCGTCATGCGCGGCTGGCCCCCCTGGGCACTCGACGAGGAGATGTTGACGATCCGCCCCCAGCCCGCCTCGATCATGTCCGGCACGACGGCCTGGCAGCAGTCGAACGTGCCCGTGAGGTTGACGGCGAGGATCCGGTTCCACAGATCGGCGCCGATCGAGAGGAAGGGATCGAACCCCTGGAGCCCGGCGTTGTTCACGAGGATGGTCGGCGGACCGAGACGAGAGCGCACGTCTGCCGCCCCGGCATCGATCTGGGACCGGTCGGTGACGTCGACCGTCACGCCGAGGGCGGTACCCCCCGACGCCACGATCTTGGCCGCGGCGGCGTCGGCGGAGCTGCCGTCCCTGTCGAAGAGGGCCACAGCGGCGCCCTCCCTGGCCAGCCGCTCGCTGATCGCCAGCCCGATGCCCGAGCCGCCCCCGGTCACGATCGCCGTACGTTCGAAGCTCACCGGCGGACGCCCTCGGGTCGCTCAGGCAGACCGGACGCGTCCGATGCCGTGCAGGATCAAGTCCGACAGCTCCTCAGCGGGGTCGCGACCGTCCGGCTCGTCAGCGGTCCCACCGATCGTGGCCGAGAATGCGTTGAACATGATCGCCTCCAGAACGACGCCGGAGACCCGGCGCCGGCTGAGGTCGTTGCGGACGACCCCGGCGTCCACGGCGTCTCCGAGAACCTCCTCGAAGAGCGACACGATGGGCGCGTAGGCCTGCGTCGCCTGTCGTGGATGGGCGGTCATCAACTGCTGGGCGAATTCAGCCAGCGCCAGCGGCGACGACCCCTTCTTCGACTTCACCCTGCTCGTCGGGCGGCACAGCGCGTAGTACTCGACGATGAAGCGGTGCAGACGCTCGAGAGGATCCTGCTCGTCTCGGATCCGGTCCCATAGCTCCTCAGCGGTCGACCGGACGGACTCCTCGAAGAGCGCCAGCAGCAGCTCCTGCTTCCCGCCGAAGTACTGGTAGAAGCTCCGCAACGACTGACCCGACTTCTCGACGACGTCCTGGACGGTGAAGTCCGTGCCGGGGGCGCTGTCGCTCAGCAGCTCGAATGCCGCGTCGATGAAGCGCTGCACCCGCTTCTCGGCCCGCAGCCGTGCCGAGTCGAGCGACCGGGAGACCGCCTGCTCCCGCCAGCTGGCTGCTGCGAACTCGGCTGCTGGTTCATTCGTCGTCACCAGGAGAATCCTACCGCGCTCAGGACGAGAACGTCGGTCCAGTCAGACTCGAACCGTCGTCTTGTGTGTCGGGAGTCACCTTTTCGCCTTCGCCGCCCGTATCTCGGACACCCTCGCTCAGGGGAATCTCGACGCGTCAGACCGCGGGCTCGCTGACGGCGTCCAGGCTGGACGAACCGCTGTCCGGCACTCTCGACTGACGCCACACCTCGACCGGGAACGAGACGGTAACGAGCGAGCAGCAGAGCCAGAGGAGGTGCGTGGCGTCGTCGGGGAGCGCCTTCACATCGAGCTGCTCGAGATACGACGCCGCCGCCTCGAGCCTCGGAAACGCGGCGTCGTAGAAGGCCTGGAGCTCGTCCATCGTGCTGGACAGGCGTTTGGCGTAGCGGGCCCGCTCGGTCGGGATCGCCCAGTCGTCGAACGGCTCGAGGTCAGCGAAGTCGGCAGGCAATGTGGGCATCGTGCTCCTCGCTCAGGACGCAGCCGAGACGCGGACCGGCGTTGCCGGGAGCTGCTGTTGGTAACCACGCACGTAGTCCCCCGCCGTCTTGTGCAGCAGGCGCAGGAGGATCTCCTGGTCGTTCAGCGGGAACTCCGTCACCGCTCGCGATTCGAGCATCGACTGGGTCGCCTCCAGGGTGTTCCCATCCTGGAGGCCGTACTCCTTGAACGTCACCACCGCGAGCTCCTGGGCCAGACGCTCGCGAGCATTCCTGGGGGGGACGAAGTACAGGGTCCCCTCGAAGACGTGGGTGTTGTACGACGTCGGCCAGTAGTGGTACGTGAGGACCCAGTTCGTCTTCCAGATGAGCACCATGAAGTTGGGGAAGAACAGGAACGAGTCCATGCCCCACGACGGGTGCCGGGCGGGGTTGAGGCCAGGTGGCACATCGTCGAGACCGACGTCGGGCGCATCCCAGGGGCCGAACAGCCCGCTGCGCAGCACACGTTCGATGGGCTTGACCATGCCCAGGTCCTTCGGCGGCGACATGCCGCCCCAGGACGACACCATCCCGTGCGGGCCGTCGACCTGGTACGCCAGCGCCTCGTATCCGAAGCTCTGGAGCTTGCGGGATTCCTCGCTCACGGACTGCTTCGCGTGGAGGACGGGGGCGTGGTAGAACTCGGTGAAGGCGTCGACGAAGAGCTTCCAGTTGCTCCCGACCTCGGCGCGATAGCGGTGGACCTGCGTCATCTCGTGGAACGGGTACCCGACGAGACCAGAGCCGAGCTCGCCGAGGTACTCGTGCAACGGGGTGGCGTCAGTCGCGTCGAGGTTCACGAAGATGAACCCCTCCCACACGTCGGCCCGCACCGGCGCCAGCCCGTAGTCGGCCTTGTCCAGACCGAAGAACTCCGACTCCTGCTGGACGAACGTCAGGTCGCCCTTGAGGCTGTAGCGCCATCCGTGGTACTTGCACGTGAACTGCCGGCAGACTCCGCTGGTCTCCTCGCCGGGGTAGTCGTTCCACACCAGCTTGTTGCCGCGGTGGCGGCAGATGTTGTGGAAGGCGCGCACCTCGCCGTCGGAATCCCGCAGGATGACCACCGACGTGCGGGCCGCGTCCAGGTCCCTCGTGAAGTAGCTCCCGACCCTGGGGAGCTGCTCCACCCGCCCGACGTTCAGCCACGTCCGCCGGAAGATGGCGTCCCGCTCGAGCTCGTAGTGGGCTGGAGAGATCGAGTCCTCGTAGGAGACGGGCCCCGTACCGAGCCCGTAATGCTCGGTCCAGCTGCCCTCAGCGGGCTTGGAGAAGTGAGCCATGAGAATCCCTCCAATGAGGCACGAACGAGATGATATCACCGATCTCGTCTGACGAGAAGGTCATTTTCGGAGGTCCTCGTCCAACTCGACCCCGAAGGATCGGAACGCCATCGCGACGACCTCGTACGCACCGACGGTGAAGACGAGGTCCATCAGCTGCTGTTGGTCGAGCTGGCTCGACAGCACCGCCCACGTGGCGTCGCCCACCATGGCATCGTCGACCAACTCGTCGGCCGCCACGAGCATGGCCCGCTCCAGTGTCGACCACCCGGGGGCGTCCGGCCCTTCGGCGATCCGGGCCACCTCCTCGCCGGAGAGCCCGACGTCCTCGGCGAGGAGGGCATGCTGCGCCCATTCGTAGGTCGAGCGTCGGAGCGAGGCGACCCGCAGCACGAGGAGCTCGCGCTGGCGCGGTGTCAGCGTCGAACCGGACAGCACGTGGCCGTTGAAGGTGAAGAAGGCACGGCTCAGCGCCGGATGCCGGGCGAACGTCCCGAGCACGTTGAGCCCCTTCGGACGGTCGCCGCGGCGTAGAGGTGTGCGATGGCGGGCGTCGGGCGGTCGTAGCGCGGCGACCGCCTGGCCCATCTCCTCTGGCCACTGCCCGGGCGGCAGGGGGGGGATGCGTGGTCCGTCGTCGCTCATGACGGGCGCGCCTGGAGCGTCCCGTTCCGCAGCTGCTCACGGAGCCGGAACTTCTGGACCTTGCCGGAGGGCGTTCGAGGAAAGTCGGCCACCACGTGAAGCGACTCCGGCCACTTCTGCCGGGCCAGCCCAACCGCCGTGAGATGGGCGCGCACACGGTCGCGGGTCGGGGCGGTCAGGCCACCGTGGACGCGCAGCACCGCGGCCGCGTGCTCCCCGAGGCGCTGGTCCGGTGCCGCCACGACGGCGACCTCGGCGACCTCGTCGAGCTCGATCAGCAGCTCCTCGATCTCCTGGGCGCTGAGGTTCTCGCCACCGCGGATGATGACGTCGGAGACGCGATCGGTGATCGTGAGGTATCCGTCGTCGTCGAGGACGCCCACGTCGCCTGTCCGGTACCAGCCGTCCTCGTCGAAGACCGTTGCCGTCAGATCAGGGTCGGTGTAGCCCAGAAAGCAGTCGGGACCCCGGCTCAGTATCTCGGCGTTCGCGTCGAGCCTGAGCTCGACTCCGGGCAGGGGGCGACCGTCGGTCCTGAGCCGCTTCACCTCGGGTTCGTCGAGAAGGCAGCCCGTGATCGACGGATGCTCGGTGCTCCCGTAGGACCGAAAGACCTTCATGCCCAGCCTCGTCGCGCGCTCGGTGACCGCCATCGGCACGGGAGACCCACCCAGGCCGGCGAACGGCATCAGGGCGAGGTGCTCGTCGGTGAAGTCCGGGTGGTCGAGCAGGCTGGTCAGGAAGTACGTGGCACCGCCCGTGACGCCCAGGCCCTCGTCGCCCATCACGCGCAGGACCTCGCCCGGGTCCCAGACGTCGATCAGGTTGACCGGACGGTCGCGCAGCAGGGGTACGAGAAAGGCGTTGAGCATTCCGATGAAGTGACCGACTGGGGCGCCGGTGATCTGCGGGGGGCCACCTTTCGGGAACATGTAGTCGAGCTGGCGGGTCTCGAAGCCGATCGTCCGGTGGGAATGCACGACGCCTTTCGGCTCGCGGGTGGTGCCCGATGTGAAGCCGACGACAGCCGGACCATCGGGATCGATCGCGGCCGGCTCCGAGACGGGATCGGCGTCGAGCATGCTGGCGAACGCCGTCGCTCTTGCCGGCAGGGCGCCCGGCGCCGTCTCGCCGGCCACGAGCCACAACGGGCCGGGGCGCTCCGAGAGCAGCGCCTCGTACACGGCGAGGTGGTCGGCGTGTCCAAATCGGTCGGCGGTGACGATCACGTCCGGCGACGTCGCCCGGAGGATGTAGTCGACCTCCTTGGCGCCGTAGAAGTGCACGACGGGCACGACGACGGCACCGAGGTAGGCCGCCGCCCAGAAGGCGACGCCCGCCTCGACCCAGTTGGGCAGCTGGAACACGACGACGTCACCGGGGCCGATGCCTCTGGCCCGCCACGACGACGCCAGGGAGCGGGCCGCCCGGTCGACGTCGCCGAGGGTGCCTGCCCACGGGTGGACCCTGGACCGCACGCGGAACGCCACGCCAGCCATCTCCTCGAGCCCGGCTGCCACCATCTCCCCGAGCGTGGTGTCGTTCCACCACCCTTCGCCGAGATACCGTCGCGCCAGGCGCTCGGGGACCGAGCGCAGCTGCCAGCGTGCCTCAACGGTGGTGGTGCGTTCCCCCACCAGCCCTCCTTCTGACGTGGCCGCAGCATAGCGCTGGCGCTAGTCCCATTGCCAAATTCCGAGAACTCCATTATCATAGAAGGCATGGCGACTGCCTGGCCAGCGGCCCAGGTCAAGCCCACGATGCGAGACCACGGCTTCCACCAACTGCGCATCGCGCGTGTCGTGCGCGAGACGGGCGAGGCCAGCTCGTTCGTGCTCGAGGTGCCCCCCGAGCTCCGGCCGGGCTTCTCCTACGAGGCCGGCCAGTTCTGCACGTTCCGCGTCCGGATCGAGGGCCAGCCGCAGCTCCGCTCCTACTCGATGTCGTCGGCGCCCGCCGTCGACGACGGGCTGCAGGTGACGGTCAAGCGCGTGCCGGGTGGAGCGGTGTCGAACTGGATGGTCGACACCCTCGCACCCGGCGACGTCATCGAGACCACCTGCCCCGCCGGTGTGTTCTGCCTGGGTCCGGGCGACGGCGACGTCGTGGCGTTCGCCGCCGGCAGCGGGATCACTCCGGTGCTCTCGATCGTGAAGACCGCCCTGGCGACCACCTCGCGCCGAGTGCACCTCCTCTATGCCAACCGGGACACGGAGTCGATCATCTTCGCCGCAGAGCTCGACCGACTCTCCGAGCGCTACCCCGGCCGCCTCGACGTCACCAACCACCTCGACATCGACCAGGGGTTCGTCGACGCCGACTCGATGCGTCCGTTCGCCGGCACCGCGCCCGACAGCGAGTACTTCATCTGCGGCCCAGGCCCCTTCATGACCATCGTCGAGAGCACGCTGCTCGCCCACGACGTCGACGACGCCCGCATCCACATCGAGCGATTCACCCCTGCTGAAGCGAGCCCTGCTGCACAGTCCCCGAGCGACGCTCCCACGGCCTCTCGGGTGACCATCGAGCTCGAAGGTCGCACCGACACCGTCGACCACCATCCCGGCACGACGATCCTGCAGACGGCGCGCCAGATGGGCATGACGCCCCCCTTCTCCTGTGAGTCCGGCAACTGTGCGACGTGCATGGCCAAGCTCGTCGAGGGTCAGGTCCGTATGTTCGCCAACAACGCCCTCACCGACGACGAGGTCGCCGGCGGCTGGGTGCTCACCTGCCAGTCCGTACCGACCACCTCGTCGGTGCGGGTCGTCTACGAGGAGGCGTGACGCAGCATGACAGACGACCAGCGGCGCACTGCTGACCTCGTCGAGCTCCACGCTCTGTGCGCGCGGTACATGATGCTCACGAGCCAGCTCGCGGAGGACCGCTGGCTCGAGGTGTTCACGACCGACGCCGAGTACAACGCCTTCGGCACCGCATACACGCTCGCGCGCTTTCCGGCGCTCCTCGCTGCGGCACCCCGTGGGCAGTTCATCGGCAACATGCCGGTGGTCGATCTGGACGGCGACCGCGCCACGGGCACGCAGCACTTCGTGTTCATCGACCAGGAGACGCATGCCATGCGGCTCGGCTGGTATAGCGACGAGTACCGTCGCACCCCCGATGGTTGGCGCATCAATCGGCGGTCCACCACCTTCATGCGCAAGCGCGGAGGCTTCGACTCGGGGCAACCGCACGATCCCCTCGCCGAGACAGCTGGAGGATGAACACCAAGATGAGCGACTTGCCCAATGCCATCAGCGTGGACGACCACGTGGTCGAGCCCCCGAACCTGTGGCAGCAGCGGCTCCCGGCCCGCATGCGCGAGCAGGGCCCGCGCATCGAGCGAGCCAGGTGGGGTGACTTCTCCCTCGACGTCGGTGCCTCCTACAAGCAAGAGATGACCGACGACGGTCGCTGGGGCGACTACTGGACCTACGAGGGACGCGTCACCTACGTTCACAAGCGGCACGTCGCCATTCCGCTCGATGCGACGCCCGACGGTGACATCACTCGCTTCGACCGCAGCAAGATGTTCATCGCCGCCCTCACCTACGACGAGATGCGGCCGGGCTGTTACGACCCTGCGGCACGCGTCGCTGACCTCTCCCTCGCCGGCGTCGACGGGTCGATCGCCTTTCCGACGTTCCCGCGCTTCTGCGGCCAGACGTTCATGGAGGGCAAGGATCTCGATCTCGGGTTGGCGTGCGTGCAGGGCTACAACGACTGGATGATCGAGGAATGGTGTGGCGACTCCGGTGGCGTCCTCATTCCGTTGTGCCTCATCCCCCTGTGGGACGTCGAGCTGGCCGCTGCCGAGGTGGCTCGCAACGCGGCTCGCGGTGCGCGCGCGATCTGCTTCAGCGAGATCCCGGCCCACCTCGGCCTCCCGAGCATCCACACCGGCTACTGGGACCCGTTGTTCGCCATGTGCCAGGAAACGAGCACGACCGTCTGCATGCACATCGGGTCCTCCTCGAAGATGCCGGCGGCGTCGCCGGACGCGCCGCCCTCCACGGAGATCATGCTGTCGTGCAACAACTCCATGGCCTCGCTGGCGGACTTCCTGTTCTCAGGGGTGCTCGTCCGGTTCCCAGACCTGAAGTTGTCGTATTCGGAGAGCCAGATCGGCTGGATCCCCTACGCGCTCGAGCGAGCCGACAACACCTGGAAATACCACTCGAGCTGGACGAAGGCCGACGAGACGATCCCCGAGCCTCCGTCGACCTACTACCAGGGCCGCATCTTCGGGTGCTTCACCAACGACGTCCACGGGATGGAATCGATCGATGCGGTGGGAGAGGACAATGTCTGCTTCGAGACCGACTACCCGCACACCGACACGACGTGGCCGTTCGTGCAGGAGGAGGTCGAGCGCATGACCGCAGGGTTGACCGAGGAGCAGCGGTACAAGGTCCTGCGCGGCAACGCGATACGGATGCTGGATCTCGACCGCGCCTGAATCGCGTCGTCCCCCGCACGGCCCGGGTTGCCGCTGACAGGAATCGCGCTACCAGCGCCACGCTCGTGCGAGCGGCGTTGCGGGAGGTCCCGTCAGCCCGGTCGCCGTCGCTGTTCCATTGCCTCGACCGCGGCCCAGTGCGCTTGCGCCGTCCACAGCCGGGCGAATGCGTCGGTGGCGCCTGCCTCGAGCTCGGGGTGGATGGAAGGTGTGGCCGCGTCTATGACGGACTTGACGGCGCGCGTGGTGCCCGGCGCGGTGTCCGCCATGCGGCCGGCGAGAGCGCGCCACCGGTCGTCGAAGCCCGCTCGCGGGACGACGACGTCGATCAGCCCGATTCGCTGGGCGGTTGGGGCGTCGTACACCTCACCGGTGGCGACCGCGAGCAGCGCCCGGCTCCGACCGATCGTCTGCGCGAGCCGCTCCGCCCCGCCCCACGCCGGCATGATGCCCAGGCTCACCTGATTGAGCCCGATCTTGATGTCGTCGGCCGCGATGCGGAGGTCTGCAGCAACGGCCACCTCCGCTCCTCCTCCGAGGGCGTGACCGTTGAGCGCGGCGACGACCGGGACCGGGAAGGCGGCGACCCGGTCGAGGACCCGACGGACGCGAGTCGCCATGCCGACGGCGTCTTGGTGCGTGCGGATCCCACCGAGCTCCTTGAGGTCCCCTCCGGAGACGAATGCCCGGTCTCCCCCACCCCGGAGAACCAGGACCGCGGCGCCCGACTCCAAGACGTCGTCGAGGGCGGCGTCGAGCTCGGCGACCGTGGCGAACCCGATGGCGTTGCGGACATCAGGCCGGTCGATGGTGACGACCGCGACCCCGCTCTCGATCTCGACGCGCACACCACCCACCGTGGGGCGCGTGTTGGACTCGGGCATCGAACTTCTCCTCGGAAGGCCGCCGTGATAATAGCGCTCTCCTGATTGATGCTCATACCTTCGGCTTTTGTGAAACGGTGGCCTCTTCTCGTGGAAGCCACATTTCCGCTACGATCTGCGGCATGGACGGTCCGGCGCACAGCGAGTCGGGGATCCCCCTGGCGGCGAGCTACGGACCGGCGGACCTCCCCCAGACCGAGTCGATCCCCCCGCCCGGAGCGTTCCCCTTCACGCGAGGGAACTTTCCCGATGGCTATCGCGGCCGGCCCTGGACGATCCGTCAGTACTCGGGCTTCGGCACGGTCGAGGAGTCGAACGAGCGGTACCGGTACCTGCTCGGTCAGGGTGCCACCGGGCTCTCCGTCGCCTTCGATCTCCCGACACAGTGTGGGTACGACTCAGACCACCCCGACGTCGAGGAGGAGGTCGGCCGCGTCGGCGTCGCCGTCGACACCCTGGCCGACGCCGAGATCCTCTTCGACCAGATTCCGCTCGACGCCATCAGCACGAGCTTCACGATCAACGGGACGGCAGCGATCATCCTCGCCTTCTATGTGGCTGTCGGCGAGAAGCAGGGGGTCGACAGGGCAGAGCTGCGGGGCACGATTCAGAACGACATCCTGAAGGAGTATGTGAGCCGCGGTACCTGGATCTGGCCGCCCCGCCCCTCGCTTCGGCTGATAGCGGACACGATCGAGTTCTGCGCCGACGAGGTCCCCCGGTTCAACGCCATCTCAGTGGCCGGGGCCCACTTTCGCGACGCCGGCGCCAATGCCGCCCAGGAGATGGCGTTCACGCTCATGGACGGCATCACCTATTGCGACGAGGTCATCGGGCGGGGCCGCATGACGATCGACCAGTTCGCGCCGCAGGTCTCGTTCTTCTTCTACACCCATGGCGACTTCTTCGAGGAGATCGCGAAGTACCGGGCTGGCCGACGGCGCTGGGCGCACATCGTCCGGGAGCGGTTCGGAGCCAAGGACGACCGCTCGTGCATGTTCCGCGTGGGCTGTGTCGCCGGCGGCGCGTCCCTGCATGCGCCCCAGGCCCGGAACAACATCGTGCGAGTCGCATACGAGGCGTTGGCGTCGGTGCTCGGGGGTGTCCAGTCGATGTTCACGGCCGCATGGGACGAGCCGTTCGCCATCCCCAGCGAGGACTCGGCCACTCTCGCGCTCCGCACGCAGCAGGTGCTCGCCTACGAGACCGGCGTGACCCGTGTCGCCGATCCACTGGGGGGCTCCTACTACGTCGAGGCCCTGACCGACGCCGTCGAGGGACGGGTCACCGCCATCATGGACGATCTCGAGCGCCAGGGCGGGATGGTCCGAGCCATCGAGGAGGGGTACCTGCAGCGGCTCATCTCCGAGGAGGCATTCCGGGTCCAGCAGGCCGTGAGCTCCAAGGAGCGGACGATCGTCGGGGTGAACCGGTTCCAGGCCGACGAGGATCCGCCCGAGGTCGAGGGCTACGAGCTCGACGAGAAGGGCCGGACCCGCCAGCTCGAGCGGCTCGCAAAGGTCAAGCGGACGCGCTCACCGACGGACGTGCACACCGCGCTCGGCGCCCTCACCACGGCCGCCGCCAAGGACGACGAGAACCTCATGCCCCTTCTCGTCGACTGCGCGAAGGCGTACTGCACGGTGGGCGAGATGGTGGACGTGCTCAAGGACCAGTGGGGCGAGTTCCAGCAGCCGGTGGTCTTCTGATGCCCGTGCGCGTGCTCGTCGCAAAGCCCGGACTGGACGGACACGACCGCGGTGCCAAGCTCGTGGCCCGCACCCTGCGCGACGCCGGGTTCGAGGTGATCTACCTCGGCATCCGGCAACGGCCCGAGTCGATCGCCGCCGTGGCCGTCCAGGAGGACGTCGAGATCGTCGGACTCAGCCTCCTAAGCGGCGCCCACGTGAGGTTGACGCAGAAAACGGCGGACGCCCTTCGCGCCGCAGGTGCAGAAGATGCCATCCTCGTCGTCGGGGGGACGATTCCCCAACGCGACGTCCCTCGTCTCGAGGCCGCCGGCGCAGCCGCGGTTTACCCGACGGGCACGCCGCTCGAGACCCTGGTCGAGAGCCTGCGCGCGCTGTCGGGCACGCTGCAGACGTCGCCGTGACGATCGAAGACGGAGGACGCCCTTCTGGCCCCCTGGCCGGCGTCCGGGTGATCGAGGTGGGTCATATCCTCGCCGGCCCGTTCGGCGGGATGATGCTGGCGGACCTGGGAGCCGACGTGATCAAGATCGAACCCCTCGAGGGTGACCTGTCCCGGCAGGTCGGGTCGCAGTCCGTCGGTGAGCACAACGTGTACTTCGCCAGCATCAACCGCAACAAGCGAAGCGTGCACATCGACCTGACGACTCCCCAAGGGCAGGAGGATCTCGGCAGTCTGGTAAAGACGGCCCAGGCGCTGCTGGTGAACCTTCGCCCGTCGGCGATCAAGCGGCTCGGGCTCCACTACGACTCGTTGTGTCGACACAACCCAAGCATCGTGTGCGTGGCGCTCACTGGCTACGGCCTCGACGGCCCGGCCGCAGAGTGGCCCGCTTTCGACTACGTGACCCAGGCACAGGTGGGGCTCGCCGCCCTGACCGGTGAGCCCCAGGGACCCCCCACCCTGGCCGGGTACTCGGCGGTCGACAACTCCGCGGGGATCACCGCCGCCCTCGGCCTCGTCGCCAAGGTCCTCGAGGGCAAGGGCGGTCAGGTCGACATCTCGCTGTTCGACGTGATGCTCTCGCAGCTCAACTACAAGGCCGCCGCCTACCTGAACGGCGCCGAGCCGCCCGCTCGCCAGCCCCTCGGAGCGCACGCCTTCTACGTACCGGCCCAGCTGTTCGAGACCAGGTCGGGCTACCTGGCGCTGTTCGTCACCCGGGATGCGCTCTGGCGCCGGCTCTGCGCCGAGATCGACCGCCCCCATTGGGCGGACGACCCTCGGTTCGCCACCATGCACGCTCGCTTCGACAACCGGGCAGAGCTGCTCGACATGCTCGGGGCCCGCCTCAGAGAGGCGTCGGCGACCGAGTGGGAGGAGCACCTGCGCCCGCTCGGGATCCCCGTCGGGGCGGTCAAGGAGCTCGCCGAGGCCCTCGAAGGCGATCTCGTGCGCTCGCGAGGGATGGTCGTCTCCGTCGAGACCACCGACGGCCCGTTGCACATGGTCGGGAGCCCCATCCGGTTCAGCGATGCCAGTACTGACTACCGCCCGCCGCCGCGGCTTCACGAGCACACGGCGGAGCTCCTCGCACGCACCTCGCCGCCAGCGTCGGTCCTGAGCGACCAGCGACCGGAATGATCAGGCGACTTGAAGAGACTCGCTGAACCACCTGACCCGGGAGGCAAGTCTGGTATCTAGAAGATCGTTGGAAGCGCAGACAGGGACCTCGAGAAATGTCAGTTCAGTTCAGTTCAGCGCATCTCTCTACTGGAGGATCCATGGCACGTGTCCCGGTGGCAGAGGGAATCTTCACGTGGCCGGCCGACGAGCCGGAGCTGATCGGGAGCCGCTGCACGGCGTGCGGGATCGTCACCTTCCCCACTCAGGACTCCTGCCCGCGCTGCACCTCCACGGCGATGGTCGGGCACCTCCTGTCCCGGCGCGGACGTCTCTGGGCCTGGACGACGCAGCACTTCCCGCCGCCGTCGCCGCCCTACGCGGGGCCGACCGACAGCGCCTTCGTGCCCTTCGGAGTGGGCTACGTCGACCTCGGCGGTGAGGTGAAAGTGGAGACTCGGCTCACCGAGTCCGATCCCGACGCCTTGGCGCCGGGCATGGAGATGGAGCTGGTGCTCGTTCCGTTTCGCACCGACGAGGAGGGCAACGAGGTCGTGACGTTCGCCTTCCGGCCGGTCACCTGAGAGAGGGAGACACGATGGACGTCGCAATCGTGGGAGTGGGACTGCACCCCTTCGGCCGGTTCTCTGGCGTGTCGGGCATCGAGATGGGGGCGGTGGCGATCCGGCGCGCGCTCGCCGATGCCGGCGTCGAGTGGCGCGACATCCAGTTCGCCTTCGCCGGCAGCTACGAGATCGACAACCCCGACGCCGTGGTCGCGCTCCTAGGGCTGACGGGGATCCCCTTCACCGATGTCTACAACGGGTGTGCGACGGCAGCCAGCGCCCTGAAGTTGGCGGCCAACACGATCCGGCTGGGCGACCACGACCTCGGCATCGCCGTCGGCATGGACAAGCACCTGCGAGGTGCGTTCAGCGCCGACCCCCGTCTCTACGCCTGCCCGTCGTGGTACGGCGAGCTGGGCCAGTTCGTCACCACCAAGTTCTTCGGGATGAAGATCAACAAGTACATGCAGGACCACGGCATCTCGCGCTCCACGCTCGCCAAGGTGGCGGCCAAGGGCTACCGCAACGGCGCCATGAACCCGAACGCCTTCCGTCGCAAGCCCGTGTCCGAGGAGGAGATCCTCCGATCCCCGGTGCTGAACTATCCGCTGACGCAGTACATGTTCTGCAGCCCCGACGAAGGCGCCGCCGCCGTCATCGTGTGCAAGGCGGAGCACGCCCGCCGCTACACGGACGTGCCGGTCTACCTCCGGGCCACCACGGTGCGGACGCGCCGGCTGGGCGCCTTCGAGGTGCACAGCCCGTGGCTCCCAGCGGAGCAGACGGCCGGGCCGACGGTCGACGCATCGCGCGCCGCCTACGAGGCCGCGGGGATCGGACCCACCGACGTCGACGTCATCCAGCTCCAGGACACCGACGCTGGCGCCGAGGTCATCCACCTGGCCGAGAACGGCTTCTGCGCCGATGGCGACCAGGAGGTCCTGGTGTCGAACGGGGCGCTCGAGATCGGCGGCTCGCTGCCTGTCAACACCGACGGCGGATTGATCGCCAACGGCGAGCCGATCGGCGCCTCAGGCCTGCGCCAGGTCCATGAGGTGGTGGTGCAGCTGCGTGGCCAGGCCGGCGATCGCCAGGTTCCCGGCAACCCGCGGGTCGGGTACACCCAGCTCTACGGCGCGCCCGGTACCGCGGGCGTGTCGATCCTGTCCCTCTGACCGGATGAGTATTGCATTCTCACTTCAGTAGAACTAGGTTCTAGCAACCGTGGACTCTCGCGACACGCCCGAGCAGGCTGAGCTCCGGCGCGCCGCCCGTCGGCTGGCGCGGGAGCTCGGCCCGTCGACGGTTGCCGATCTCGACGACGCCGCCCGGGCCAAGCGTCTCGCCGGAGCCGTCCGAGACGCGGGGTGGCTCGAGCTGCGCCAGGACGGAGGAGACGGCCGGCCGATCGCCAGCGGTGTGGAGACTGCCATCGTCGCCGATGCGCTCGGGGGAGCGGTGGCCGACGTGGCCTTTGCGGGACCGGCGCTCGCCGCCGACCTCGCCCGCCGCGCCGGTGGGGAGGCGACGGACAGCACGGTGGTCGGCTTCTCTCCGGACCTGACGGACGCCGCGACCGTGTCCGGTTCGGTCACGGTCGGGCCGATCTACGCGGTCGACGGTGCCGGCGAGCACGTGGACGCCGCCTACGTGCTCGTCCGCGACGGCTCCGGCTGCCGCCTCGCCCAGGTGCGCATCGACGCCGGCTGCGGAGGAGCTGATCTCACGCGGGCCGTCCGTTCGATCCCGTCTGGCACGCCCGTCCTCGAGGTGCCGGGCCAGTGCCGCGCTCTCACACCAGACGATCTGGCCCACTGGACGGCCCTGGGCCTCGCCCTCACGAGCGCCGACCTCGTCGGTCTCATGCGGGGCGTCCTCGACGTCACCGTTGCCTACGCCACGGAGCGTCGGCAGTTCGGCGTGCCCATCGGGTCCTTCCAGGCCGTGCAGCACCTGTTGGCCGAGGCCTGGTGTCTGATGGAAGGATCGCTCAGCGTAGCCCTGCACGCCTCCTGGGCCGTCGACGAGCTGGGGCCCGAGGACGCCCGCGACGCTGGACGAGTCGCCAAAGCCTACTGTGCCCGTGCGGCCCGCACCGTGTGCGAGACAGCCGCCCAGGTGCACGGCGGCATCGGGAACACCTGGGAGTGCGTCGTCCACCTGTACCTGCGACGCGCCTTGCTCTCCTCGCAGTGGTTCGGAGACGACGGCACACAGCTGCTTCAGTTGCAGCACACCCGTCTCGGGGTGAGCGATGGACTTTCGTGACTCCCCGGCGGAAGCGGAGTTCCGAGCCCGCTTGCGGGCCTGGCTGGCCGAGCACAATCCAGGGCTGCCGACCTCGTCCACCGACGACCAGTACTGGGCCCAGCAGGCGGAGTGGCACACCGCTTTGTACGATGCGGGCTTCTTCGGTCTGAGCTGGCCCACCAGCTACGGCGGCCACGATCTACCCCCGGTCTTCGACGTCATCCTCGACCAGGAGCTGGCGGCGGCCGGCGCGCCGCCTCGGCCCAGCCTCGGCTACCTCGTGCAGGGGATTACGACCCATGGCAGCGACACGATCAAGCAACGATTCCTCCCGGGCCTGATCAACGGGCGCCAGCGCTGGTGTCAGGGCTTCAGTGAGCCCGACGCCGGATCGGACCTGGCTTCGTTGCGGACCGTCGCGACCCGGGAGGGCGACGAGTACCTCGTCAACGGGCACAAGATATGGACGAGCTACTCCGACGTGGCCGACTGGTGCTTCCTCCTCGCCCGTACCGACCCCGACGTGGCGAAGCACAAGGGCATATCCGCCTTCGCCGTCCCGATGCACCAGCCGAGGATCGAGCAGCGACCGCTGCGCATGATCAACGGGATCACGACCGAGTTCGGGCAGGTGCTGTTCGACGGGGCGCGGGTCCCCGTCGAGAACATGATCGGCGATCCGGGCGAAGGCTGGCGCGTCGCCATGACCATCGTCGGCCACGAGCGCGAGCCGGGTGAGCTCGGCTACGTCGCTCGGTACACCAAGACGGTCCGGGACATCGAGCAAGAGGTACGTGGCGATCCGGAGGGGTTCCGCCCCGACAAGCGAGACGAGCTGGCATGGGCGTACGTGCAGGCGGAGATGCTCCGCCTCCACGTCTGCCGGAGGCTGTCCGAGCGCCTCGACGGCGTCCAGCACGGTCCTGGCGGCTCCATCGACAAGCTGCTGATGACCTGGGTCGAGCAGACGGTGGGAGCCGCGGCCCTGGCCGTCTCCGGACCGCGGGCCGTGCTCGACCCGGACGACGTGTCGCTGAAGATCTACCTGTACAGCCGTGCCCAGAGTGTCATGGGAGGGACATCGCAAGTCCAGAAGAACATCGTCGCCTCCCGGATCCTCGGCCTGCCGACCTAAAGGAGCCCTCATGGAGTACGACCTCCCCGATGTCATCCGCGTCGACGCCGAGGGTCCCGTCCGGATCGTCCGGCTCAGCCGTCCGGACCAGCTCAACGCTGTGAACGACGAGCTCCATCTGGGGCTGGCGCGCGTGTTCCCTCAGCTCAGTGCCGATCGCGAGGCGCGCGTCGCAATCGTCACCGGTGAAGGGCGATCGTTCTCGGCTGGGGGCGACTTCGATCTGCTCGACCGGATGGCGAAGGACCGGGCGGTGCGACGCGACGAGATCGCCACGGGTCGGGAGCTGGTGCTCAACATGATCCGGTGCCGCCTGCCCGTCGTCGCCGCGGTCAACGGACCGGCCGTCGGCCTGGGCTGCAGCGTCATCTCGCTCTCGGACGTCGTCTACATCGCAGAGTCCGCCTACCTCTCGGACCCGCACGTCGTCGTGGGACTGGTGGCGGCTGATGGCGGGCCGCTCACCTGGCCGCTGCACACCAGCCTGCTGCTGGCCAAGGAGTACGCCTTCACCGGCGACCGGATCACCGCACGGCGTGCCGCCGAGATCGGCCTGGCCAACCACGTGTGCCCAGATGCCGACGTTCTCTCCGCCGCGCTGGCAGCCGCTCATCGGATCGCTCTGCTCCCCCGCCAGGCCGTGGAGGCGACAAAGCGGGTCCTCAACCTGCACCTCGAGCAAGCCGTGCTGACCACGATCGACTTCGCCATGGCTTCCGAATCGGAGTCCTTCGACACGCTCGAGCTCCGCCAGAGCATCGACCGCTTCCTCGGGCGCGCCCCAGCGGCCAAGGGCGGCTGACGTTCCCTTCCGCAGTCGTTCGCCTACCTGTCGAAGCGTGTTCAGCCAGGCGGCGTGAACTCCAGATGGAGACGGGTCAGGCCGCGCAGGATGTGCGTCGGCAGGTACTCGTACCGGCGGGCGCCGGCCGGTCCGTGCGCGGCTTCGGAGACCCTGATGTCAGCCATGCGATCGAGGATCCGCTCGATGCTGACGATCGCCTCGGCCCGTGCGAGGGGTGCGCCGGGGCATGTGTGGATGCCGTGCCCAAAGGCCACGTGCTGTCGCGCGTTGCGACGGTCGACGACGAACTCGTTCGGGCGCTCGAACTGTCGTGGATCCCGGTTGGCAGCGCCGTTGAGCACCATCACCGTGCTGCCAGCGGGAGTGGGAACGCCGCCGATCGTCGTCGGCACCCGCGAGAGCCGAAAGTCGCCCTTCACCGGGCTCTCGATCCGCAACGTCTCCTCCACGAAGTTGGGGATTCGATCGCGCTCGTCCCGGAGCAGCTGCTGGAGGTCGGGACGCTCCCCGATGATCTGAAGGGCGGCGGCGAGGAGGCGCACGGTCGTCTCCTGGCCCGCCGCGAACAGGTTGGCGGCGACCCGTACGACGTCGATGACGTCGGGTACAGAGCCGTCCGGGAACGTTGCGGTGGCAAGGCCGGTCAGGACGTCGTCGCGCTGGTTGCGTCGACGATCCGTGATGTACTCGGTGAACTGCTCGTACAGGAACTCCAGCGGGTTCCGCACCATCGCCTCCTCGCCGGTGCTCCCGGGGGCACGACCCCTGCCAGATCCCAGCTCACGTTGGAACTTGCCATGATCGACCTCAGGCACACCGAGGAGGTCGGCGATGATCAGCAGGGTGAAGGGACTCGCATAGTCGCGGACGAACTCGCACCCGCCCCTCGCCGCGAACTCGTCGATCTGGCGATCGGCGAGCCGCCACATGAAGGCCTCGTTCTCCTTCAGGCGCTTCGGGGTGATGAGCCGCAGGAGCAAGGCCCGGTGGTCCGTGTGCTTCGGCGGGTCGAGCGTCGGCAGCTGGTCGCTCATCGGCAGCTCGTCGCGGTGCTCGTCGATGAGCGCGCTGACGTCGTCACCTTCGAGCGGCACGGGAAAGCCGGGGAACGGACCGCTCACCGAGTTGCACGACGAGAAAGTGGCGGTGTCGTGGTACACCGCCATCCCTTCCTCGTAGCCGGTCACCATGACGACGCCGTGGTGCCGCTCGCGCTGCACCGGACACCGTGCTCGTAGGTGGTCGAAATACGAATACGGGTCGGCGACGGAGGATTCGTCGTGGAAGAAGTCGATGGCGTCGAAGTCGGTCACAACGTGGCCCCCGGTGCTTGATGCCATGCTTATCGCCGCCCGGACTGCCTGGGTCCCAAAGACCCGTCCCCGTTTCTGGATTCGCCCTCGCGGCTGCTGGAACCAACGTTACACTATCACAAGAAGGTCGTTCTCACCGGCCGAGGAGACGAGATGCGGATCGGGTTGATGATCGGCCCTGAGCGGGGGCGCTACCGCACCAAGGCCGAGCGGCTGCGGGCCGACGGTCGGTGGGCACAGGAGGCCGGCCTGGCGTCGGTCTGGATACCCCAGATCCCGGACGACTTCGATGCCCTCACGGCGGCGGCCCTCGTGGGAATCGAGACGACGCGGATCGAGATCGGTACGGCCGTCGTCCCGGTCCAGCCTCGGCACCCGATCGCGCTGGCGCAGCAGGCGCTATCGGTCCAAGCCGTCTGCGAGGGGCGGCTGTCGCTGGGGCTCGGTGTGTCGCACCACTGGATCATCGACGAGATGCTGGGGCTGCCGTACGAGCGCCCGGCACTGACGATGCGTTCGTACCTCGACGTCCTGGAGCAGGCACTCCGCGGTCCGGGCGCCGTAGACGTCGAGAACGACCTGTTCCGGGTGCACAACCCGCTCGACGTCACCGATCTCGCCCCCAATCCAGTCCTCCTGGCCGCGCTTGGTCCTGCCATGCTCCGGCTGGCCGGCGAGCGTGCGAGCGGGACCATCCTGTGGATGGCCGACGAGCGGGCGATCGGGTCGCACGTCGTCCCTCACATCACGCGCGCCGCCGATGCGGCAGGGCGCCCTGCGCCCCGCATCGTCGCCGGTGTCCCGGTATGTCTGTGCCGCGAGGAGGACGTGGACGCGGCCGTCACCCGCGCCAACCGCATTCTCGCCGAAGCCGAGGTCTCGCCCAACTACCAGCGCCTGTTGGATCTCGGCGCGGCGCGGAGCGTCGGCGACATCCTCGCCGCGGGAACCGAGTCGACGGTCGAGAAGCGGCTCCGCGCCTTCGCCGACGCTGGTGTCACCGACCTCTCGGTGCGCGTCGTGCCCATCGGGGAGAGCCGTGACGAACTGGTGGCATCCTCTCGACGCACCCGCGCGTTCCTCGCCTCGCTCACCGGCTCGCTCTGAGGAGACCCGTGGCCGTACCTGTGCTCGACGACACGACGATCCCGGCGAGGGCCGGGGCCGCCGCCGAGCTCTTCGGTGCCCGCCTTGCCATCATCGACGGCGACACCCGGCTTTCCTACTCCGAGCTCTTCGAGCAGGCGCGGACCTTCGGTGCCGCCCTCGTGGCGTCGGGTATCCAACCCGGCGACCGGGTCGCCGTCTGGGCCTTCAACTGCGCCGAGTGGGTGGTCGCCCTGCTCGGCCTGTCGCAGGCCGGTGCGGTGCTCGTCCCCATCAACACCCGGTTCAAGGGCAACGAGGCCGCCGAGCTTCTTCACCGCAGTCGGGCGCGTGCGCTCGTCACCGTCAGGGGCTTTCTCGATACCGACTACGTGGCCATGCTCAGGGTGTCCGGGATCGAGCTCCCGGACCTGGAGACGATTGTCGTCGCCCGAGGCGAGCCGGACACGTCGACCGAGCCGTGGCAGGGATTCCTCGGCCGGGCCACGGGTGCGGCGCGGCACGAGGTCGACCGACGCGGCGCCGACGTCGGCCCGGATGATCCCTCGGACATCCTGTTCACCTCCGGGACGACCGGCGTTCCCAAGGGCGTCGTGATGACCCACGGGCGCACCGTCGGTCTGGCCACGGACTGGGTGCGGATGACCGGCCTCGGCGCCGACGACCGGTACCTGATGGTCAACCCGTACTTCCACATGTTCGGGCTCAAGGCCGGGATCCTCGCCTGCGTCTGCAGCGGCGCCGCCATGCTCCCGGAGGCCGTGTTCGAGATCGACCGCCTCCTCGCCCGGGTCGCCACGGAACGAGTCAGCGTGCTCCCGGGACCGCCGACCCTGTACAACGCAATGCTCGACCATCCCCGACGGGATCGCCACGACCTGTCGAGCTTGCGGATCGCTGTCACCGGAGCGGCCGACATCCCGGTCGCGCTGATCCGCCGGGTGGACGACGAGCTCCCGTTCCAGACGATCATCACCGGCTACGGGCTCACCGAGGCGGGTACGGTGAGCGCCACCTCCCCGGAGGACGACGTCAGGACCGTCGCCACCACCGTGGGCAGACCCCGGCCCGGTTTCGAGGTGCGCACCGTCGACGCCGACGGCCGGGACGTCCCGGTCGACCAGACCGGAGAGATCGTCGTCCGGGGCAAGACCGTGATGACGGGTTACCTCGACGACCCCGCGGCGACGGAGAAGACGCTCTCTGGGGACGGGTGGCTGCGCACGGGCGACCTCGGCGTGATCGACGACCGCGGATATCTGCGGATCGTCGGGAGGACGAAGGACATGTTCATCGTCGGCGGATTCAACGTCTATCCGGCGGAGGTCGAGAACGCCCTGCTGCGGCATCCCGACATCACACAGGCGGCGGTGATCGGCGTCCCGGACACGCGGCTCGGCGAGGTGGGCATGGCGCTCGTCGTGACGAGATCGGGCGATCCGGCAGTGGCCGGCGAGATCGTGGCGTGGTGTCGTGACCAGATGGCCAACTACAAGACGCCTCGAGCCGTCGAGGTGGTCGAGGAGCTCCCCCTGAACGCCACCGGAAAGGTGGTCAAAGACGTCCTGCGGGCGCGCGTGGCGGACGATCGTCAGGTCAGAGCGGGAGGGTCGACGGGAGCCGCCGGGTCCTGATCAGGTGCTCACCCAGTTCCTGTGTCAAGGTCCGAGCGTCGCCCAGCAGGCCGTCGAGTAGGAGCGCCCGCCGGAGATAGCGATGGAACGCGTGCTCCGTCGTGAAGCCGATGCCGCCCAGGACCTGTTGGCAGTGACGGGCCGCGGTGCGGGCGCCGCGTCCCGCGATCGCTTTGGCCAGAGCCGCGTTCAGTGGGGACTCGCAGTCCCACCACGCTCCCAGCGCAGCGTCTGCGGCCTCGATTGCCACCAGACTGTCCGCCAGCCGGTGGCCGACGCCCTGGAAGGCGGCGATCGGTCGCCCGAACTGCACGCGCTCGCGGGCGTGGTCGCTGGCCAGCTCGAGCATGGCCCTCGACGCGCCAACCAGCTCGTGGGCGAGGGCCACCTGTCCGGCGGCTATCGCGTCCGCCCACCTGGCAGGCGACGTCGCCGACCGAGAGGTCGCCCGCATGCGGTCGCCCGCCACCTCGACGATGCCGAACCTGGGATCGAGGCCGCTGACCGGCCGCCGGTCGAGAGCCGCGGTGTCCACGACGACGGTGACCAGCTCCTCGCCGATCGCGGCGACGAGGACGGCTTGGTTGCAACGCCGGAGCGCAGCCGTGCCGACCCCGCGAACATCGAGCCGCTCCGCCGTCACCGTGCCGGAGGGATGGCACTGCCCGAGCGGTGGCAAGACGAAAGCGCTGGTGGACGCCTGATCCAGGCCGAGGCGCGCGGTGACCACGATGTCGATTGCCGACGAGCTGGCGTTGGCGCTCCCCTGGAGCTCGAACAGCATCGACACGGCGGCGCGCGGGTCGGTCGCCAGCGCGTCTCGCCATCCCAGCTCGTCGAGGGCGTCGTCGAGCGCCTCACCGGCGCAGATGGCGGTCGCGTGCCGCAAGCTGGCACGAAGGAGCTCCCGCTCCTCGCTGTCCATCAGCGATCCGCCCCCAGGTCGAGCAGTCGCCGGACGATGATGTTGCGCTGGATCTCGGCGGTCCCGCCGTAGATGGTCGCCGCCCGCGAGTAGAGGAACTCCATGCGCCACCGCTCGCTCGAGGCGTCGTCACCGAGCAGGATGTCGTGGGGGAGCCCGACCGCGACGAGGTCGAAGAGCGCCTGGTCGGCGGTCGCCAGCAGGATCTTGTCGACGGAGGTCTCCGCTCCGAGCCGTTCACCCGCCGCGAGCCGGTGCTGCGTCTCCCGAGAACGGGCTCTGAGGGCGTGCAGCTGCTGGAACACCTCGCCCACTTCGCCGGGCGCGAGCGTCTCGGCCGCCCCCGTGGCGAGGAGCTGCTCCAACCGGCGGTTCAGCAGTGCCCCGCGGTGCCACAGCGCCGTGCTCCGCTCGAACGGGAGGATGTCCATGGCAACAGACCAGCCCTGGCCCACCTCGCCCAGGACGCGGTCCAGCGGTACCGCCACATCGTCGAAGAAGACCTCGCAGAACTCCGCCCCGCCGTGCATCGTCTCCAGTGGGCGAACCGTGATCCCCTCACTCGCCATGTCGACGAAGAAGGCGGTGATCCCCCGGTGCGCGGACTCGGGCGGGCCCGTCCGAGTCAGGAGCACACATCGGTCGGCGTACTGGGCGAGGCTGGTCCACACCTTCTGGCCGGTGACCCGCCACTCGTCCCCGGTGTGCGCCGCTCGACAGGAGAGGTCGCCGAGGTTGCTCCCGGTGCCGGGCTCGGAGAATCCCTGGCACCACGTCTCGTCGCCACGCAGGAGGCGCGGGACCACGACCGCCGCCAGGTCGGGCGGCGCGTAGTCGATCATGGTCGGCGCCAGCACCTCGGTGAGCGAGTAGATGCCGGGCTCGATGAGATCGCGCGTGGTCAGCGCCTCCCCGAGGTAGGCACGGAGCAGCGGCGAGCCGCCCAGCCCGCCCACACGGTCTGGCCACCCCCAGCGCATCCAGCCGGCGTCGTAGGCGAGGCGCTTGACCTTCGCCAGCTGGGCCATCTGCTCGTCGAGCGTCCCGACGCCCTGATGGTCGGGCGCCAGGGCGGCCTCGTGCTCGTCGATCCACCGGTCGACGGACACCCGGAAGGTCTCGAGCTCCACGGGCGCTCGCCCTCTACTTCGCTGCCTCGTCGTGGCGGTGGAGACGACCGCCCTTCATGACGAAGCGGACGTCCTCGACCACGCCGATGTCGGTCAACGGGTCGCCTGGAACGGCGATGATGTCGGCGAGCAGACCAGGCGCCAGGCGACCCCGGTCGTCGACGTCGATCAGCTCGGAGGCGACCGTCGTCGCCGAACGGATCGCCTGGAGCGGGGTCATCCCGCGGTCAACCAGAGCGCGCAGCTCCTTGGCGTTCCTCCCGTGCGGGATCGCCGGCGCGTCGGTGCCGCATGCCACGCGGACACCCCTCGCCACGGCCTTGCGGATCGTCTCCCTGGCGCGGGGGAACACCTCGGCCGCCTTGGCCTGGAGCTCGGGCGCGGCGTGTGAGACATCCATGGCGTCGGCGAGGTAGGTGGTTGCCACGAGGAACGTGCCCCGGTCGACAAGCAGGTCAAGGGTCGCGTCGCTCATGAGCGATCCGTGCTCGATACAGTCGATGCCGGCCTCGACGGAGGCGCGGATGCCCTCGTCCCCATGGGCGTGTGCCGCCACCTTGAGGCCCCATCGATGAGCTTCGTCTGCGATCGCCGCCAGCTCCTCGTCCGAGTACTGCTGGACACCGGCCGGGCCCGTGTGCGACATGATCCCGCCCGAGGCGCAGACCTTGATCACCTGCGCTCCGTGCTTGATCTGATAGCGCACCGCTTTGCGCACCTCGCTTACGCCGTTGGCGATCCCTTCTTCGAGGGTGAGCGGCATGATGTGCGGGGCGAGCGCCTGGAACATGGTCGGGTCGAGATGTCCACCCGTCGGTGTGATGGCGTGCCCGGCCGGGACCACGCGGGGACCGTCGATCCACCCGAGGTCGATCGCCTTCCTGAGCGCGACGTCGAGGAGCAGACCGCCGGTCTGCACGAAAAGACCGAGGTTCCGTACTGTCGTGAAGCCGGCCCGGAGCGTGCGACGAGCATTGGCGACGGCCCGCAGGGTTCGCACCGCGGCGTCGTCCTGCACCGGATTCAGCGGACTCCGGTGGTCTGGGCCACCGAGCAGGAGATTGACCTCCATGTCCATCAACCCCGGCAGCAAGGTGAGGTCGCCCAGGTCGACCACCATGGCATCCGCCGGCACGGACGCGGGTGCCACCTCGACGATGCGCTCTCCGTCGATCAGCAGACCCCCCGGCTCGAGCAGCTCGCCCTTGTCCACGTCGAGCAGACGGGTGCTCAGGAGGTGGATGGGCTGCTGTGGCTTGGGAGGACTGGCCATGGCTCGCTCCTTCGACCGCCGGCATCGCGTTGCGATCTGAGTATAAGCTCGCTCTAGATTCATGATAGCCACGTTCTCGCAAACGACGCCGACCGAGCGGCAGAGCCCGCGCTCGTGAGGCCGCTGCCAGAGCTGACGCCTGCCGCGGCGTGGTTCTGGACGTCCGGCGAGGACGGCACGCTGCGGGTGCAAGGGTGTGCCGACTGCGGGCGACTGGTCCATCCGCCGGTGCCCATCTGCCCGTACTGCCGGAGCCGATCCCGGGAGCCCACGGCGGTGTCAGGGCGGGCGACGGTCGTGGGCCTCACGGTCAACGTTCAGCAGTGGCTGCCGGACCTCGAGCCTCCGTACATCATCGCCAACGTGGCTCTGGAGGAGGACGCGAGCGTCCGTCTGACGACGAACATCGTGAGGTGCGAGCCGGACGACGTGCACATTGGCCAGGTCGTGAGCGTGCAGTTCGAACAGCACGAGGACGTGTGGGTACCGGTCTTCGAGCCGACCGGCGCGACGGACCCGGTCGACCGCGTGCCACCACCGGCACGCCCGGTCCCCCGCCCGCCCGCGAGTGACGATCGCTTCGAGCGACGGTCTGTCCTGTCCGGGATCGGACGGTCGGCCCTCGGGCGTCGGCTCATGGTCGACCCGCTCTCGCTGACGATCGACGCCTGCACTCATGCGGTCGCCGACGCCGGGTTGAGGCTCGACGACATCGACGGGCTGTCGACCTACCCCGGCCCCGGCGCAGGCCCCATGAGCGAAGGGGGCGTCGCAGCGGTTGAAGAAGCCCTCCGCGTCCAACCGACATGGTTCAACGGAGGCGGGGACCTCCCTGGCCCGGGCGGGGCGCTGATAGCCGCCATGCTCGCGGTGGCGTCCGGGCTGTGCCGCCATGTCCTCTGCTTCCGGACGGTGTGGGAGTCGACATACGCCGCGCTCCGGCGTGGCGACCAGAGCGGCAGGCGGGCATCCGGCTCGTTGTGGGAATGGAGGGCGCCGTTCGGAGCGATGTCGCCGGCGAACTGGATCGCCATGAACGCCAACCAGTACCTCCACCGGTATGGCGCGTCTCGTGAGATGCTCGGTCTCATCGCCCTCAACGGGCGGGCCAATGCGGCGCGGAACCCGGCGGCGATCTATCGCCAGCCGATGACGATGGACGACTATCTCTCGGCGCGGATCATCACGACGCCCTTCGGCCTTTACGACTGTGACGTCCCCTGTGACGGGGCGATCGCGGTCGTCGTGTCCGATGCGGCGGTGGCTGCCGATCTGCCTGTGCCGCCCGTGAGGATCGAGGCGGTCGGCACCCAGATCCTGGAGCGCGTCTCATGGGAGCAGGACACGGTGACCCACGAGCCCCAGGTGCTGGGTCAGGCCGCCCACCTGTGGACGAGGACGGACCTGCGACCCCGCGACGTCGATCTTGCCCTGGTGTACGACGGCTTCACGTTCAACGCCATCTCGTGGCTGGAGGCCCTGGGCTTCTGCGGGCTCGGTGAGGCCAGCGACTGGCTGGACGACGGCAAGCGAATTGCGCTCGACGGCGAGCTGCCCGTCAACCCGCACGGCGGTCAGCTCTCCGAGGGTCGCACGCACGGGTTCGGGCTCATCTACGAGGCCGTCGCTCAGCTGCGGCACCAGGCGGCCGATCGTCAGGTCGCCGGTGCCGGGACGGCGGTGGTGACGAGCGGCGGTGGAACCCCCTCGGGGGTGCTGTTGCTCCGGCGCGGCGCCTGAATGGATCGCGGCGCTCAGGGCTTGGGGGGCAGTCCCTCGCGGAAGCTCATCGGGAGGAGCTCGAGCAGCTGCCCGTCGGGATCGCGGATGAGCATGGCGACGCCGATGTCGCTGTCCTCGACGATCTGGCCGCCGTACTCGGCCGCCTTGGCGGCTGTGGCCCGCACGTCGTCGACCGAGATGGACAAGTGGGTGAGACCTGGCTCGTTCATTGTGCGCGGCCGAAACGGAGCAGCCGCCCCGGGTGCCGAGTAGTGCATGAGCTCGAGGACGAATCCATCGAGCGTGAGGTACACGGCGGTGGTCCCCAACGGAGGTGTGAGGCAGGTCAGCTTGGCCGTCGCCTCGTCCGGTGGCGTGATCTGGTGCCAGAATCGGAAGCCGAGCACTTCCTCGTAGAAGCGCTTCGAGCGCTCGAGGTCGGTGACGACCTGACCAGTGTGGTTGTACATACCCGTCAGAGCTTCCGCTTGCCGATCTCGGGGCGCGTCCCGGGTCGGCCGCCGCCCGAGACGATCTGGGCGCCGTCGACGCGGATCGGCGCGCCGTTGACGAGGACGTGGCGGACGCCAAGCGGCTCCTCGGCAGTCAGCCGCTCGCCGCCTGCCGGGAAGTCGCGCACCCGTCGCACCGGCCCGGGGGCAACCGTCTCGGGATCGAACACGCACACGTCGGCCCAGTAACCCTCCCGTAGGTAGCCACGGCGCAGGAAGCCGAACATGTCGGCCGGCTCTCCGGTCAGCTTGCGCACCGCCCTTTCGAGAGGCATGAGCTGGCGCTCCCTCACCCAGGTGCCGAGGAGGTCGGTGGGCAGGGGGGCGTCGCACAGCTGGTCCACGTGGGCGCCGGCGTCCGAGAGGCCGAGCGCCACCTGCTCGTGGGCGAGAACGTCGCCCACGGCGGCAACGTCGTCGTTGGCGATGTAGGAGCGGAATCGAGTGCCCAGATTCTCGGCGAGCGCCACCTCGCACATGACGTCGAGCGGGCTGCAGCCGCGTTCCCGTGCCAGCTCGTCGACCCGCCGCCCCACGAGCTCGGGGAACCGCTCGGACTCGGACACCTCGAAAGTCGCCCAGCGGGGCTTCATAGGCGACTGCTCCAGGTCGGCGGCGGCGATTGCCCTCCATTCCGGATCCCGGTAGGCGGCACGACGCACCTCACGGCTCACCTTGAGCAGCTCACCGAACACCGTGCCGACGTTGAGGCTGTAGGCGTCCGCCATCGTGAACTGCATCGTAAGCGGTCGCGGCGTGACCTGAGGCCAGACGTTTGCGCCACGAGCGAGGCCTTTCTCGTGCAGCGCAACCGTCTCGAGATGCGCCCCGTCGGGTCGCGCGAACAACGGGTACGTGAACGGTCGCCCGACCCGCGGCTGCCAATCGTAGACGTCGGCATACGCACACTGCGGACCGGGCGTGATCAGCACGACCCCCCTCCCTGCCCGACCGGCAGCCAGGAAGAGCGCCTCCACCTCGTCGGCCTCGGCGAAGCGGCTCGGCACCGGCTTTCCGTCGACGCCGCGGTGCGTATAGGCGAAGCTGGTCGAGAACCCCGCCGCACCATGCTCGACCGCGTCCTCCAGCAGCGAGGACATCTGCTCGATCTCCTCGACAGTGGCGGCCCGCTCGTAGGCGGCGTCGCCCATCGCGTAGAGCCGCAGCGCGGTGTGCCCCACGTAGGCGGTGAAGTTGAGCACCGTCCCACGCCGGCGGACGGCGTCGAGATACTCGGGAAACGACTGGAAGTCCCACGCGATGCCGGCCGAAAGCGTCTCGACGTCCATGTCCTCGACGTTCTCGAGTGTGCGAACGATCACGTCGTGATGCTCAGGGCGGCTGGGCGCGATCGAGAAGCCGCAGTTTCCCGCGACCACGGTGGTGACACCCTGATACGACGAGGGGCGGAGGGCCGCGTCCCAGAACACCTGGGCGTCGTAGTGGGTGTGGATGTCGATGAAGCCAGGGGTCACCGCGCAGTCGGCGGCGTCGAGCTCTCGCTCGCCCCGCAGGTTCGGCCCGATCTCGGTGATCTGACCCGACGAGATCGCCACGTCCGCGCGGCGTCCGGCGTCCCCGGTGCCGTCGAGCACAGTTCCGCCACGGATGACGAGGTCAGCTGGCATAGGTGATGAACTCCAGGAGGTTGCCGTCAGGATCACGGACATAGACGCTGCTTCCATCGGCCCGGCGGCCTCCGTTTCTTGTCACCGGGCCCTCGATCACCTCTGCTCCCGCGCCCCTGAGCAGGCTGTGCAACGAGTCCTGCGATCCCTCCCAGGCGAAGCAGAGATCGCCGCAGGGCGGCGCCGCCGCCGGCGCCCGCAGGGTGAACCGCTCCTGCCGCCACGCCACGGGCCGGTGGAAGTTGATCATCTGGTCGCCGGCGTAGACCGACACGACGGGCTCACGCTCAGCGACGTCGAAGCCGAGCGAGCGATAGAACGCCACCATCGCCTCGGTCTCCTGCATGGGGAGCGACACGTGGTCGAGACCGACGATCCTCTCCGCGGTCACTTCGCGAGGCCGTACAACTGGGCGCAGTTGGTGGCCGTGATCTTCCGGCGATCCGCCTCCGGGAGGTCCCCGAGCGACTCCTCGACCGCCTGCCTCGAGTGGGGGAAGGTGCTGTCGGTGTGGGGATAGTCGGACGCCCACATGCACGAGTCGGCACCGATCATCGGGGTGACCTCCGGCGCGAGCTCCTCCTCCTCGAAGGTGGCCATCACCTGTCGGTGGAACAGCTCCGTCGGCGGGACACTGGGCGCGTAGTCGAGCTTGTCCCTGAGGGCGCGCCACTCGAGGTCCATCCGGGTAAGGAAGTAGGGCAGCCAGCCGAGTCCCGACTCGGCGAGCACCAGCGTCAGGCCGGGGTGCCGTTCGAGCGCCCCCGAAAAGATCATCGTGGCGAGGGGCTCGTCGAGCTGCAGCGGAAGTATGGAGGCAAAGGCGGCCGACTGCCACTTGCCCATCCGGTAACTGAGGTTGGACCAGCTGCCGGCCCGTATATGGAAGCTCACAGGCAGGGTGGTGTGCTGGGCGGCCGCCCAGAGGCGGTCCCAGGCCGGGTCGGCAATGTCGGCGTCGAAGATCGACAGGATGGCGCCGCGGTGGCCGATCGCCGCGCAGCGCTCGAGCTCTGCCGCGGCGGCCTCGGGCGAGTGGCTGGGCAGGAAGGCGAGCACGCACAGCCGCTCGGGCGCAGCGGCGTTGAACTCCTCGACAGCCCAGTCGTTCCAGGCCGCGTAGCAGGCGTTCTGGAGCGTGGTGTCGCTGATCGGGAAGCCGAGGGCGAGAGGGCCGTAGATCACCGAGGCCCGAAGGCCGTCACGGTCCATGTCTTCGAGCCGCAGCTTCGGGTTTCCCGCCCGGAAGCCGTCGTCCTCGATGCCGGCTCGCCCGATGGCACTGAGACTCTTGGCGACGTCGCTGTTGGCCGGCCTGCCGCTCGCCCCCAGCACGCGCCCTTCACAGACCCACACCAATCCACCCTCGCGGCTGACCACCCGTGGCCCACGCTCCCGCTCATCTCGTGCCAGTCGCGACTGCCAGAGGTCGGGCGGCACCGCCCGGAGGTCGAGGTGATCGTCGCACGAGTAGAGCATCCACGCCGTGGTCATCGATCCCCCTCAGTGATCGTTGTTCCTCACCGCCGCAGCCATGGCCGCCTTGAGCTGACTGGGCGGCGGCCCGGCTGTCGTGCCACCGTCGACCGGGAGCACCACCCCGGTGACCTGTGCCGACCGGTCGCTGGCCAGGTACAGGACAGCGTTCGCCACGTCTTCCGCTCGACCCTGGCGCTGCAGGGGCTGGGTCATCTGCATGACGGGCTCCATGTCGTAGTTCGTGATCGCCGTGGCGATATGGGCGGGAGCGACGCAGTTGACGCGTATCCCGTGCTGGGCGAGGTCGATGGCAATCGACCTGGTGAAATGGATCACCGCCGCCTTCGAGGCGCGGTACGTGGTCACGCCGGGACCAGCGTTGATCCCAGCGATGGACGAGTTGTTGATGATCGAACCGCCACCCTGGCCCGCCATGTATCGAGCCGCCCGCTGGCTCCCCAGCATGGTGCCCAATAGGTTCACGTTCATGACCCGGGTGAAGTCGGAGAGGTCGTCACGGAGGAATCGGGTCATGGTGCTGCCGATCCCGGCGTTGTTGAACACCACGTCGAGCCCGCCGAAGCGGGCGACGGTGAAGTCGACGAGGTCTTGGACCTCGGCACCCTCCGATACGTCGGTCCGCTTGAACGCCGCCGCCGACCCGAGGGTGGCAGCCAGCTCCCCGCCGCGGTCGGCATCGAGATCGGCGATGACGACGCGCGCTCCTTCCTGCACGAAGAGCTCGACGGTGGCTCTGCCGATTCCGCTCGCGCCGCCGCTGACGATGGCGACCTTTCCAGCCAGCTCGCGCCCCATGGCGTGAGTAGTACTCCGTTTCGACATCGATGTCAAAATTTGGAGTCGCTACTTCTCAGCCCGGCGATCCTTGAGCTGGAGGGCATTGACGAACAGGGTGGCCAGCGTCTGGGCGGCGTCGTCCAGGTCGCAGTCGATCTGACCCTGAGCCAGCCACATCTCGGCGAACCGCTCGACCATCGAAGCCAGCGCGGCGGCCGCGATCGCCGGTTGCAGCGCTCGATCGGCGAGGCCCCGCCGCTGCAAGCGGCGGATCGACGCCTCGATGTCCTCCCGGTGCAGGCGGGAGCGGGAGGCGCGGACGGCGCCCACGTGTTCGTCGTAGCGCGCCACCTGCTCGACGACGCCCATGATCTGGGCTTCGTCCTGGTAGCTCTCGAGGTGGCCGTGGAGGGCGCCCAAGAGCCGCTCCCCTGGGGCGGCGGTCGAGCCGTGGGCGAGAACGATGTTCTCCATCGGCTCGCTCAGCCGGTCGTCCAACGTCTCCGCGATCTCGCGGAAGATCTGCTCCTTCGAATCGAAGTAGTGGTAGAAGGCACCGTGGGACAACCCGGCCCGTTCGGCGATGTCGGAGATGCGGGCCTCGAGGAAGCCGTTCTCCCGGAAGATCTCCTTGGCCGCGTCGAGCAGCCGCGCTCTCGTCTGAACGCCCTTTCGCGAGCGAGGGCCGCTCTGCGACTCGCCCTTGGCCACGGTAGCTACGGTGGACACTCAGTTCCTTCCTGCCGCGGCTCGGCGACCGCGGACGGTCGAAGTCTATGCGTCACTCTCCCGACACCAGCAGGAAGGTCCTCCCGCCGGAGACGGCGACCGGGCGACGCCAGACCCAGGACCACGCCCCTGTCAGGCTCGGCAATACGCGCAGAATGACATGAGGTGTCATCAGTGGCGGTCGATCCGACGTCGATGTCAATGTCAAGTAGCGTTTCTGGCCGGTGACGGAGGGCAGGGCGAGAGGATGAGGCAGGCACGATTCGAGGACGGCGACCTGCACATCGTCGACGCCGCGGTTCCCGATCCCCGACAGGACGAAGTACTCGTGCGGATCACGGCTGCCGGCGTCTGCCATTCAGACCTCAGCCTGGCCAGAGGCCGATGGGCGGGCGTCCCACCGACGGGTGTGATCGGTCACGAGGCCATCGGTGTGGTCGAAGCGCTCGGCCCCGGAGCGCAGCGCTTCGTCGAGGTAGGAGACCGAGTCATTCTCGGGCTCGGCAGCGCTGGCGGTGGCTACTGGTGCGGCGCGTGCGAGTACTGCCTGCGCGGGACTCCCCGGCACTGTCCGCAGGCGAAGGCCGTTCTCGGCACCTTCGCCGAGTACTTCTCGATCTGGGCCCCGGCACTCGTCACGCTCCCCGACGCGGTCGGCGACCTCGACGCGCCGCTCGCCTGCGCAGGACTCACCGCCTACGGCGCCGTCAAGAAGCTGCTCGACCACAGAGTCGTGCCCGGCCGCCCGGTTGCCGTGATGGGCGCCGCCGGCGGCCTCGGTCACTACGCCGTCCAGCTGGTGAGCGGGCTCGGCTACGACGTCATCGGCATCGACATCGGGCGTGAGCGCCTCGACTTCGTCACCTCCCTGGGCGCACAGCTCGCGGTCGATGCCGGCGAGGCGGGCGACGTCGTGCCCAAGGCGGTCGGCGGTCTCGACGCCACCTTGGTCTTCACGCCGAGGATCGACGCCTTCCAGCTGGGGCTGCAGCTCCTCCGTCCGACTGGGCTGTTCGTCGGCGTCGGCCTCCCGCCCACCAGCGAGGGCGACCTGCGGGTCAACCCGTTCATGTTCCTCACCAAGGACCTGACGCTCACCTACTCGGCCGTCGGAACCGTCCAGGACATGCGCGAGCTCGTCGACCTCGCGGCCGCCGGGCGGGTGAGGACCCACGTCTCCCGGCGCGGCTCCCTCTCCGAGCTCGGCTCGATCTTCGCCGAGCTCGACGAAGGCCGATACGTGGGCCGCGCGGTCGTGGACGACCTGGCCAATTGATGGGCGTAACGGAGGCTCGCGGTGGCTGGTGAGGAGATGTTCCTGCCGGAGCCCGAACCCCGAGAGGTGAGGTTCACCGTCGTCTCCGTGGACGACCACCTCGTCGAGCCGCGTGACATGTTCGACGGCCGTCTGCCGAAGCACCTGCAGGAGCGGGCGCCGCGGGTAGTGGAGACGCGTACGGGGCACGAGGTGTGGGAGTTCGAGGGCAACAGGCACTATCAGGCAGGGATGAACGCCGTCGCCGGGCGCCGGCGTGACAGCGTCGTGGTCGAGCCGTTGCGCTTCGAGCACATGCGGGCGGGCTGCTACGACGTCCACGCCCGCCTCAAGGACATGGACATCAACGGCGTGTGGGCGTCGGTGAACTTCCCTTCGATGATCGCTGGGTTCTGCGGACGGGTGTTCTCCCAGGCCGAGGACCCCGAGCTCGGTCTTGCGGTCACCAAGGCCTGGAACGACTGGTTCTTCGAGGAGTGGTACTCCGAGTATCCGGACCGCCTCGTCCCGATGGGCATTACGTTCCTCACCGACCCTGACGAGGCCGTCAAGGAAATTCGGCACAACGCCGAGCGCGGATTCAGGTCGGTCTCCCTGCCTGAGCGTCCCCAGCGCATCGGCCTGCCGAGCCTGTTCTCGGGCTACTGGGATCCCATCGTGAGAGCGTGTGCAGAGACCGACACGGTCATCTCTCTACACGTCGGCTCGTCGGGGCAGTACGAAGCGCCGGAAGACGCCGGCTCCAAGCGGGTGCAGCTCTCTTCGACCCTGTTCGGCCAGCTTGCGCTGGCTGCGGCCGCCGAGTGGCTGTGGTCGGGCTATCCGGTCGAGCACCCCGCCCTGAAGATCGCCATGTCCGAGGGTGGGATCGGCTGGGTGGCCATGCTCATCGAGCGCCTCGACGGCATCTGCGACCGCTCTGGCTACGGCAACGAGGGAATGGGCGGGATTCGTCCGGCCGATCTACTCCGCCGCAATTTCTGGTTCTGCACGATCGAAGACGTCGCGGCCATGGGTGCCCGCCACACGATCGGCGTCGAGAACATCTGCGTCGAGGTCGACTACCCGCACGGCGACAGCACGTGGCCGGACACGCAGGCAGTCATCGAGCAGAACTGGGGGCATCTCCCCCCGCACGAGCTCCGCATGATCTGCAGCGAGAACGCAGCGAGGCTGTATCGCGTGCCGCTGCCGGACGTGGTGCTGCCTACCCTGTCGCCACTTCGCCGGGTCAGGTAGTTCCGCGAGTCTCGTCACCGGGCGTGAACTGGAGGTGAAGGTTCGTCAGGCCGCGGAACAGGTATGTCGGCAGGTACTCGTACCGGCGCGCCCCCGCCGGGCCGTGCGCCTCGTCCGAGATCTGGATGTCGTCTGTGCAATCCAGGAGGCGATTGACGGTCACCCGACCCTCGGCCCTCGCCAGCGGTGCCCCGGCACACAGGTGGATCCCGTGGCCGAAGCCCACATGCTGCCGGGCGTTGGGCCGATCGATGTCGAACTCGTTCGGGTCGGGGAACATCCGGGGGTCGCGGTTGGCGGCCCCCGGCAGAACGAGGACGCTGCCCCCAGCGGGGATCTCGACGCCGCCGATCGTCGTGCGGCGCCGAGCGAGCCGGAACTGGCCACGCAGCGGGCTCTCGAGGCGCAGTGTCTCTTCGATGAAGTTCGGGATCCGGTCCCGATCATCCCTTATCTGGTGCTGGAGATCGGGACGTTCGCCGATCATCTTGAGCGCGAAGGAGAGGAGCCGTACGGTCGTCTCCTGGCCGGCGGCAAAGAGGTTGGCGGCGATGAGGGCGACGTCCTTGACGTCGGGGGTCGATCCGTCCGGGAACCGCGCGGTGGCGAGACCGGTCATGATGTCGTTCCGCGGGTCTCGCCGACGATCCTCCACGTAAGTCGCGAACTGTTCGTAGAGGAACTCCAGCGGCTTGTGGGACATCTCGTCGCTCGGAAGGCTGCCGAGCCTGGACCGGAAGGTCCCGAGGTCCGACTCTGGCACGCCCTCGAGGTCGGCGATCACTAGCAAGGTGAAGGGGCTGGCGTACTCACTGATGAACTCGCACTCGCCCTTGGCGTGGAACTCACCGATCTGGCGATCGGCGAGGCGCCACATGAACTCCTCGTTCTCGTTGAGACGCCTGGGCGTGATCAGCCGCATCAACAGCGCGCGGTGGGCGGTGTGCTTCGGGGGGTCGAACGAAGGCAGCTGGTCGCTGAAGGGCAGCTGGTCGCGGTACTGCTCGATGATCTCGCTGATGTCGTCGCCCTCAAGGGGTACCGGGAACTTCACGAAGGGCCCGCTCACGGTGTTGCACGACGAGAACGTCGCTGGATCGTGGTACACGGCGACGGCTTCCTCGAAGCCGGTCACCATGAAGACGCCGTAGTGTGGCTCCCGCCACACGGTGTTCTGCTGGCGCAGCCAGTCGTAGTAGGCGTACGGGTCGTCGTGGATGGAGCGGTCCTTGAAGAAGTTGACGGTCTCGAAGTCGCTCATGACGGCCCGCCTCCCTATCCCTGCTCACCCGGCTCGGCGATTGTCCCGACGCAATTGTGACGTCGACGTCAAAAATAGTATAACTCTATGGTGTGAAGCCCACCGCCGAGGTTCTCTTCAGGCCCGCCGGAACGCCGCGGGTCGTCGTGGTTGGCGCCGGGTTCGGTGGGATCGCGGCCGGGGTGAAGCTGAAGCGTGCCGCCATCTCCACGTTCACGATCTACGAGTCGTCGCTCGGGATCGGCGGCACGTGGTGGGACAACACCTATCCCGGGGCCGAGGTCGACGTGGGGTCGCACCTCTACTGCTTCTCGTTCAAGCCCCACCACTGGAATCGCACCCACGCACGGCAGCCCGAGCTGCAGAAGTACCTCGAGGAGGCGGTCGACGAGTTCGGCCTCAGACCACATCTGCGACTGGGCACGACGGTCGAGTCGGCTACCTGGGACGACGACCGCCATGTCTGGGTTTTGCGCCTCGACGATGGAAGTGTCGACGAGTGCCACGTGCTCGTCAGCGCGGTGGGCTTCCTCAACGTGCCCAGGTACCCGGACTGGCCCGGGCTAGAGAGCTTCCGGGGCCCGGCGTTCCACACCGCACGGTGGGAACACGAGCACGACCTCGAGGGCAAGGTGGTGGCCGTCGTCGGCACGGGCTCGTCAGCCACCCAGGTCGTGCCCGCCATCCAGCCGATCGTGGAGCACCTCTACGTGTTCCAGCGGGAGCCCGGGTGGGTGATGCCGAAGGGCGAGCGTGACTTCACGAGCGAGGAGCGGGCGGCCCTCGGCAGGCCGTGGCGGAGCAGACGGGAGCGCTGGCGTCAGCGGTGGCTGATCGAGAAGAACCTGTGGTGCGGGCATCTGAATCGTCCCGGGACCAAGGCCAACAAGGCCCGCGAAGGCGTCTGTCGGCGATACATCGACCGCGTGTTCGCCGACCGCCCCGACCTACGCGAGGCCGTGATCCCCACGTATCCCTATCCCGGCAAGCGACCGGTCCTCGCTACGACCTTCTACCCGGCGCTCAAACAGGACAATGTGGACCTGATCGCCAAGCCGGTCGCCCGCGTGACCCCGACGGGCATCGTCGACACCGACGGAGTGGAGCGATGCGTCGACGCCATCGTCATGGCGACCGGGTTCCAGGCGGCGAGCTACCTGGCCCGCTTGCCGGTCGTGGGGCGGGATGGCCGGGCGTTGCACGAGTACTGGGCAGACGAGCCGCATGCGTACTTGGGCATCACGGTGCCCGGTTTCCCCAACTTCTTCATGCTCTACGGGCCGGGCGCCAACGGGGGCGAGCTCGTGATGATGCTCGAGAGCCAGGCGGAGTACATGGTGCGGGCCGTAAGGCGCATGGTCCGCGAGCGCGTGACTGCGATCGAGGTCAAGCCCCGCTTCGAGGCGGCATGGAACCGCTGGCTCGACTCGAAGATCGATGGCACCTCCTGGACAATGACCAACAACTACTTCAAGTCACCGACTGGCAAGGTCGTGACCCAGTGGCCCTACGGCAACGTGCACTATCGGGCGCTCACCAAGGCTTTGGGTCGGGTCTCCGAGACCACGCAACGACGACGTTGCTGAACGGGAAAGGGACAGATGGCAACGACACTGAGGAGCTACCAGCTGTACGTCGGTGGCGAGTGGGTGGATCCGTCGGGCGACGCCGCGCTCGACGTGATCAACCCGGCGACCGAGGACACGATCGGGCGGGTGCCGCAGGCATCGGTCGCGGACGTCGATCGAGCCGTCGCCGCTGCGCGGCATGCCTTCGAGGAGGGGCCGTGGCCCCGGATGTCTCCCCGTGAGCGCTCCGACGCCCTGTTGCGGTTCGTAGAGGCGGTCGCCGATCGCCGTGCCGAGCTCGTCGACCTGATCATCGCCGAGACGGGCGCGGCCCGCCCCGTCGCCGAGGCGCTGCAGTTCGAGACGGGGTTCCGGTACGCCCAGTGGTTCGCCGAGCGCACCGCCAGCTTCCAGTACGTCGATCCTCTCCCCCCGCAGTCGAGCGCCCGCGGGCTGGGGCAGGGCGTCATTCTCAAGGAGCCGCTCGGCGTGGTGGCCGCCATCACCCCGTTCAACTTCCCCCTGTACCTCAACCTGTCGAAGGTGGTGCCGGCGCTGGCAATGGGGAACACCGTGGTGCTGAAGCCGTCGCCCTACACCCCGCTCGAGGCGTTCGTGCTGGGCGAGATCACCGACGCCGCCGAGCTGCCGCCCGGCGTGCTCAACGTCGTCACCGGGGATGTGCCCGCGGGCGAGCACCTCACGACCCATCCTGACGTCGACATGATCAGTTTCACCGGGTCGGACCTCGTCGGCAAGAAGATCATGGGCCAGGCGGCCGAGGGCTTGAAGAAGACCCTGCTCGAGCTGGGCGGCAAGTCTCCCAACATCGTCTTCGCCGGCTCCAACATCGAGCGGTTCGCGCAAGCGGCCGCGGCCACGTTCACCATCCACGCCGGTCAGGGCTGCGCGCTGCCGACGCGGATCCTGGCCGATCGCTCGGTGTACGACGAGGTGGTGGCGGGGATGACCGCCGCCCTCGCCAGGGTGAACGTCGGAGATCCCACCGACCGGAAGACCATGATGGGGCCGCTCATCCGGGAGACACAGCGGGAGCGGGTCGAGCGCTACGTCGCCGCCGGCGCCGCCGAGGGGGCGCGCTTGGCGTGTGGCGGCGGCCGGCCCGCCGATCTCGCACGAGGCTTCTTCTTTGAACCGACCTTGTTCGCCGACGTGACGAGCGCCATGACCGTGGCCCAGGAAGAGATCTTCGGGCCGGTGGGCGTGGCGATCGCCTTCGACGGCGAGGAGGAGGCCATCAAGGTCGCAAATGACAGCCGCTACGGTCTGGCCGCGTCCATCTGGCACCCCGATCCGGTGCGCGCATACGAGATCGCCAAACAGGTGCAGGCGGGAACCGTCACGATCAACGGCGGAGGCGGCGGGCCGAACCTGTGGGGTCCGTTCGGCGGCTACAAGCACTCGGGCATCGGCCGCGAGTACGGCGACTACGGGCTGCTCGAGTACACCCAGCTCAAGACCGTGTCCTGGTCGGCCGGACGCCCCTGACCCGGCGCCGTGTCGTCCGATGACGAGACGTTCCGCCACGAGCTGCGTTCCTGGCTGGCTGCTCACCCGGCCCCCGAGATCGCTGTAGCCACCACGCCCGAGGAAGCTGATGCCCTCAGGGAATGGCAGCGCACGCTCCACGCCGCGGGCTGGGTCGGCATCCATTGGCCGGTCGAATACGGGGGGCGGGGCGCCTCGCTCGCCCAGGTGGCGATCTACAACGAGGAGCTCGCCCGGGCCCAGGCACCCGACATCCCCGGGCGAGCCGGGGTGACGCTCGTCGGACCGACGCTCATTGCCCACGGCACCGAGGAGCAGCGGGTGCGGTGGATGCCGAGGATCCTTGCTGGCGACGACGTCTGGTGCCAGCTGTTCAGCGAGCCCGGCGCCGGGAGCGACCTGGCCAGCCTCTCCACCCGTGCGGTATGGCGGGGCGACGTCTATGTCGTCACGGGTCAGAAGGTGTGGTCGTCGCGCGCCCAGTTCTCGGATTGGGGCATCGCCCTCGCGCGGACTGACCCCTCGGTGCGCCGGAGCAGAGGGATCTCCATGCTGGCGATCCCCATGACGGCGGCGGGCGTCGACGTCCGACCGCTACGTCAGATGACCGGCGAGAGCGAGTTCAACGAGGTCTTCCTCGACGAGGTCGAGGTGCCGGTCGAGAACCTCATCGGATCCGAGAACGAAGGCTGGCGTGTGGCGAGCACGACGCTCGGCAACGAGCGGGGCGGCGGCTTCATCTGGAAACAGCAGGTCCGTCAGGAGATGGCGTTCGAGGCGCTGCGGAGGAGGTGTGCCGGCGCCGGCCTTCTCGGCGATCCTCTCGTCCGCCAACGCCTGGCGAGTGTTTGGATCGACGTCGAGATATTCCGGCTCCACAACGCCCGGACGCTGGCCAGCCTCGCCGGAGGCGAGGAGATCGGCGCCAAGTCGAGCCTCGTGAAGCTCCACTGGGCCGGCGCCAGTCAACGGCTCTACGAGACCGCCTTCGAGGTCCTCGGTGCGCAGGCGCTCCTGCCCGGTGACTGGGCACGGGGCCTTCTGTCGACGCGTGCCAACTCGATCCAGGGCGGCACGAGCGAGATCCAGCGCACCATCATCGGGGAGCGCCTCCTCGGGCTTCCCCGGGCGCCTCTTTAGTCGAACCAGTCGAAGCTCGACTCCCAGGGAATGGACCCGTAGGTGCCCACGAGCAGCGTACGGTAGGCCTTGGACAGGTCCATCATCGAGAAGGTTGGCGTCTTCGCCTGCAGGTCGTCGTGAAAGGCGACGGGATCGTCGTCGAGCCAGTAGGCTCGCACGGTACGGCCACGTGGGTTCGCTTCGCCCATCGCTTCGAACCACCAGCACCCGGCCACGCCCCGGACACTGAGCAGGTCCGGGATGTGAACCTGGTCGTACCAGTGCCGAGCCTCGTCTAGGGCCGACCCGGTGGCGCCTTCGGCGTGGTCCTGCACGGTGACGAACAGGCCGCGGTTCGGCCGGTACGGGATCACCTCGGCGTCGACGAGGATCCTCGGCGCCGCGTACGCCTTGACGAACGTGAACGGCCCGCTGAGGTGTGAGCGGCGGGGCTCGAAGAAGCGCCCCAGTGAGTCCAACGTCCGGCCCAGCGCATGGAACTCGTCCAGCGCCTTGTCCAGAGGATCGGTCATGAGGTACAGCGTCACGTACTGGCTGGCCGCAAGGCCCCCTGTCGTGAAGAGCCGCCGCTCGATGAGCTCCGGCGATGCGACCCATCGCTGGCCCCACTGCAAGCCCTCGAGCTTGAAGTTCTCAGGCATATGGTCGAACAGGTGCCACTCGTTGTACTCGCGGTGGCGCCCGTCGAGAACCTCGGTGAACGAGAAGAACCCGGCCTTGACCTTGTTGGGCACCGCTGGAAGATTACGCCCTTGCGGTCGCGGAGAACTACCATCATCGTCGGATCACGGAGAGGGGTTGGATCGTGAGGGCTGTTGTCGTCGGGGCGTCGAGCGGGCTCGGCCGCTGCATTGGCGTCGGCCTCGGGCAGCGTGCTGCACAGGTCGCCCTTCTCGCCCGCCGGCGGCAGCGCCTCACCGCGGCGGCGGAGGAAGCCGGGCCGGGGGCCCTCGCCATCGAGTGCGACGTCACCGAGCCGGCGTCCGTCGCATCCGCGATCGGGAAGGCGGCCGCCGACCTCGGCGGGATCGACGCCCTCGTGTACACGCCGGCGATCGGTCCACTGGCCCGCCTCGTCGACACCGATGTCGACACCTGGCGCAGGGTCTTCGACACCAACGTCACGGGTGCCGCAGTCGTCACGGCGGCGGCGATCCCCCATCTCACCAACTCGAACGGCACCGCCCTGTACCTGTCGTCGGTGAGCGCGTCTCTCACCCCGCCCTGGCCGGGCCTCGGCGCCTACGCGGTGAGCAAGGCGGCACTGGACAAGCTGGTCGAGGCCTGGCGCGTCGAGCACCCGACCATAGGGTTCACCCGTTGCACCGTCGGCGACTGCATGGGCGGTGAGGGTGATTCGATGACCGGGTTCGCCGCAGGGTGGGACTGGGACCTGGCCGGTGAGCTGCATCCCATCTGGCAGGAGCGCGGTCTGCTCGCCGGGTGCTTCATCGACGCGGAGGACCTCGTCGACGCCGTCGACGGCCTGCTGCGCAGCGGTCGCAGCCTCGCAACGCCCTCGATCACGATCGCGCCCCGCCCACCCGGTTAGCCATGGCTTTGCCGGCCTGTGCGCCATCGATGGTTGGACTATTTTGACATCGACGTCATAATCTAACCACATCGAAGCGGAGCCCATGACGTCCGAACCAGCACGACCCTTGGCCACGACGACCGGCATCGACCCTCTCGACCTCGTCGATCCGGAGAGGTACGCGCAGCGTGGCTATCCCCACGAGCTGTGGACCCGGCTGCGGGCCGAGTCGCCCGTCGCGTTCTGCGCGCCGCCAGGGTACGAGCCGTTCTGGGCGGTCACGAAGCACGCTGATGTCCAGCATGTTGCGTCCCAGCCTCTGCGCTTCTCGAGTGCACAGGGGATCGCGCTGCGACGGGCGAACGCAGGCGTCGTACCACCATCGGACATCCTGGTGCTCCTCGATCCGCCGCGGCATGGGCCCATGCGGCGGGTCGCGAACGGGCGCTTCACGCCCCGCGCTGTACGGGCGCGGCGCGCTCGACATCGACGGCATCTCGGTGGAGATCCTCGCACTGGGGGCGACCATTGACGCTTCGAGCGAGCTCGACTTCGTCGAGCGGATCGCCGCACCCTTCCCGCTCTGGGTGATCGCCTGGATCCTCGGTGTCCCGCACAGCGACGTCGGGTTGCTCTTCCGGTGGACGAACGAGGTGATCGGCAAGGACGACCCGGACTATCGCCGCCCAGGCGAGACACCGGGTCAGACGATCAAGCGGGCTCGTGGCGAGCTGCGCGCCTACCTCGGCCAGCTGATCGAACGCCGCCGGAGGGATCCCGAGGACGACCTGGTGAGCGAGCTGATCAGGGGCACCGTCGACGGGGCGCCCCTGACCGAGGAGCAGCTGGTGTCCTACTGCGAGCTTCTCGTCGAAGCAGGCAACGAGACGACCCGCAACGCGGTCAGCGGGGGTGTGCTCGCCTTCTCGGAGCACCCCGGCGAATGGGAGAAGCTGCGCGAGCGCCCGGAGCTGCTGCCCGACGCGGTCGACGAGATCCTGCGGTGGGTAAGCCCGATCAGCCACTTCACGCGCGTCGCCACCGAGGACTGCGACGTGCGGGGCGCAACCGTCCGTGCCGGCGAGCAGGTGGCCCTGTACTTCGCGTCCGCGAACCGCGACGAGGAGGTGTTCGGGGACCCGTTCACGTTCCGCGTCGACCGCCACCCGAATCCCCACCTCGCATTCGGCTTCGGCGAGCACTTCTGCATGGGCGCACACCTGGCGCGTGTCGAGCTCGAGACGATCCTTCGCCATCTGCTGACCCGCGTCGAGACGTTCCAGGTGACGGGCCCGGTGGAACGCCTGAGGTCGGCAGTCAACGGAAGCATCAAGCGCCTGCCGCTCCGCTACCACCCGGCGTAGGAGAGCCCGACTCGCCCTGGGCCCCCCCCTTCTCCTCGCCACGCCGGGCCGCCTCCGGTACGTACCCCCGCCACGGGGCGGTCGTCTGCTCGCGCCCGATCTAGCAGCCGGGCAAATTCGGACAGTTCTAGACCTTACGACCAAATCGGGCCCAGCCAAGGCTCGTGGAAACCTTTGCTGATTCTGAAAGTGGCCTACCCGATGGCGAGAACGACTCTCCTCTATCATGCGAGCGTGGTTTCCAGCCGGCGTCTTGTACAAGTGTTGAGGCTCGTGAGCGCGCCGCTCAGTGCTGCCGCGTGCTGCTGTGCGGCGCCCTGATGGCGGCATGCTCAGGCACCAATGGCGCCAAGCAGTCGTCATCGATGGCGCGACGGCTTCCCGCGGGTCCCTCGGCCGATCTGTCATCCGGTCTCACCGGCGGCAACGGCGTCTTCATCGGCTCTCCGGTCACGGTTGATCTGATCCGCGCCGGTTACGTGCAGCACGAGTACGTCGCCTCCGGGACAGCGACGTCGTACAAGGCGAACGGCACGCTCACGGGCGACGGTCGCTGGTCGTTCGTACACGACGGTCGTGCACCTTACCGAACGCGCGTTCTCGTGCGGTCCCCTGCCGACCGGGCGCGCTTTAGCGGGACGGTGGTCGTCGAATGGCTGAACGTGAGCGGCGGGGTTGATGCCGATCCCGAGTGGGCGAGCCTCCATGAAGAGATCGTGCGTCGTGGCGACGCTTGGGTCGGCGTGTCGGCGCAGCAGATCGGCGTGATGGGTGGACAAGTGCTCGTGAGGGTGCAAGGCGTCGCCGGCGCCGAGCTCGAGGGTGAGGGACTCAGAAAGATCGACCCCGCCCGCTACGGATCGCTTCAGCATCCTGGTGACGGCTTCTCCTTCGACATCTTCACACAGGTCGCCCACACGATCCGGGGCGGCGCCGCCATGGGAGGACTACGGCCACAACGGCTGATCGCCGCCGGTGAGTCACAGTCGGCGTTCGCACTTGTGACCTACTACGACGGCGTGCAGCCGCTCACCCACGAGTTCGACGGCTTCTTCGTGCACAGCCGCGGCGCGGTCGGGTTACCACTCGTGGGACCGGACCGGTACGCGGACATCGCCGGCGCCATCAGGAGCGGTAGGCCGACAATCTTCCGCACTGACCAGGGCGTGCCGGTGCTCGACGTTCAAACCGAGTCAGATGTCGCCAGCATGCTCAACTCGTACGCAGCCCGCCAACCCGACAACAACCGATTCCGGCTGTGGGAAGTCGCCGGAACCGCACACGCCGATGCACACCTGCTAGGGCCTATCGCTGGGTCCATCGATTGCGGAGTCCCGATCAACAACGGTCCCATGCACGTCGTCGCCAAGTCCGCGCTGCGTGCGCTTACGACCTGGATCCAGACGGGCAAGCCTCCGGTGACCGCCCCGCGCCTCAACGTGACGCCGGGTGCGACACCACAGGTCCGCCGCGACCCAGACGGAATCGCCCTGGGCGGCATCCGCACTCCCCCTGTCGACGTGCCCGTCGCGGCGTTGTCGGGTCTGCCGGGTCCGAACCCGTCGGCGATCTGCCTGCTTCTCGGTTCGGCCAAGCCGTTCGCCGCCACGCGACTGGCGCAGCTCTACCCCTCACGCGGCGCGTACCTAAGACGCTACGACGCCAACGCCGACGCCACGATCAAAGCCGGCTTTGTCCTCCCCGAGGACCGAGCCGAACTGCTCGCCTTCGCCGATCCGTCCGCCATCCCCGGCTGACCTCGGCGCTCGGTCGTCCACGTCGTCCCATCGCTCCCTCCCATCGTGGTTGCTTACGACGGGAGCTCGCGACTCCGAACCGAAATACCTGCGGACTAACGACTCCGGAGACTAGGAGGGCCCGCAGAAGTTGCAATCGTGTGCTTTCCAGCCTCGACAGGAGACTCCAAGCATGGTACGCACGCGGCGTGAGGAAGGCGCACTCATTCAGGCCCTCGGCTCACGAGTGAACGGCCCCCGGGTGGAGGAGCTCACCAAGTGCTAACACCGCCGCGAGTCGAGGGCACGGTCAAGGTAGGGCGGGTCCGGCGGCTCGGGTTCGCCGAGTTCGGTCCGGCGCAGGGTCGTGCCCTCGTATGGGTGCACGGCACGCCCGGAGCGCGACGCCAGATACCCCAGTCGGCCCGGGCGGCGGCCGAGGAGCTGGACGTGCGCATCGTCGGGATCGACCGTCCGGGGGTCGGTTGGTCCACCCCGTACCGCTACGGCTCTCTCCTCGACTTCGCCAGGGACCTTGCCAACGTCTCCGATCAGCTCGGTTTCGAACGCTTCGGGATGATCGGGCTGTCCGGGGGCGGCCCCTACGTGCTCGCGTCGTGCTACCTGCTGCCCAGCCAGGTGATGGTCGCCGGCGTGCTCGGCGGCGTCGCGCCCACCCAGGGCGACGATGCCCCGCGTGGGGGGTTCGTCGGACGATTGGCGCCCCTCGGGCCCTTGGCCGCGGTCTCCCGGCTGCCCCTGTCGCTGGGGCTGACCGCATTCGCGTGGGCGCTGCGCCCAGTGGCGTCGCCCGTGTTCGATCTCTACGCCCGCGTCTCCCCGGAGGGCGACAAGAAGGTGTTCGCCCGACCCGAGATCAAGGCCATGTTCCTCGAGGACCTCCTGAACGGGAGTCGCAGGGGTTTGGCCGCTCCCATCCTCGACTTCCTCCTCTTCTGCCGGCCCTGGGGCTTCTCGGTGCGGGACATCACCGTGCCCGTGCGCTGGTGGCACGGCGACGCCGACAACTTCGTGCCGCTGGCCCACGGACAGCACATGCTGTCGCTCATCCCCGACGCAGAGCTCTACGTCCGACCGGGAGAGAGCCATCTGGGCGCGTTCGGCACGGTCGAGGAGATACTCACGACGTTGCTCGCTGTCTGGGACGAGCGCGACTCCGTCACTCGTGCCCACGGCGGGTGACGGCGATGTGGCGGCCGAAGATCACCTGTGGGCATCTTTCGGAGGTTTCGCGAACCACAGGTTCTCCTCGATGAAACGCTCGCTCTTCCATCCCTCAGGCGTCCGGACGAGGTCATGGTGGTAACAGCCACCGCAGTAACTGAGCTCCGCCATGCCTGGCAATTGCATCGGGTTGTCGAACATGGCTCGCATCTTCGGCCGGTCAACGTGGAGATCGATCTCCACGTTGGTGATGAAGTGCTCTGTCATAGGCACGGTGCTCAGACCCTGCTCGAGCCAGGCGGCGATCTCTTCGCGAGAACCAACCGCTGCACCCGCCGAGCTGTAGTCGATGAACGCGTCAGGCGTGAACGCCGTCTTCCATAGCTCCCAGTCCTTCAGGTCGACGCTGTTCGTGCCGAGAACCCCATCCGACCGGCTCACGCCACGAGCCGGTACTCGTGAATGAGGCTGCCGAGCTCGTCGGTCCGTCGCAGTCGCGTCGGATCGGGATGCTCGACTGCCCGTGGCGGGGCCAGTCCGGACTTGAGCGGAGCCTGCTGATTCAGGGAGCGGTGCGGACGATGTCCGTTGTAGAGCCCGACGAAGTCGACCAAGACGCTCTGGAGCTGGCGCCGGTGGAAGATCAGAAGACGATCGAGGCACTGTCGGCGGACGGTCCCGACGAACCGCTCGGCGAACGCGTTCGCGCAAGGCGACCGGATAGGAGTGAGAAGGAGCCGGATGCCTTCGGAGCGGAACACTTCGTCGAAGCCGGCGGTGAACTTGGTGTCTCGATCCCGGATGAGGAACTTGGCCGGACAGGCCCGCTCGGCGAGGGCGAAGCTCAGGCGGCGGGCCTGCTGGACCACCCACTCCCCCACCGGCGAGGCCGTGATGCCGCTCAGGTGCACCCGCCGGGAGTCAATCTCAATGAAGAACAGCACGTAGAGGCGGCGAAGCAGCACCGTGTCGACGGTAAAGAACTCGCAGGCCAGCATCGTCGTCGCCTGGGCCCTCAGGAATTCGGCCCAGGTCGGCCCAGAACGCCGAGGCGAGGGCTCGATGCCGTGCCGGCGGAGGACGGCCCAGACGCTCGATGCAGCGAGCCGCACGCCCATAGTGGCCAGCTCGCCGTGGATCCGCCGATATCCCCAGGTCGGGTTCTCCTTGGCCAACCGAAGCACCAGCTGGACCTTGCCAGCGGGCTTCCCCGGGCTGTTCGTGCCGTTCGCGGGAGTACGTCCATCGGCGACGCACGAGATCTCGATGCCAGCGGAGCAAGGTCTCGGGCTGAACGAAGAACCGTCGCCGACGCACCCGCGTGAAGAACCCGCTCAGCCCGGCGAGGATTGCTCTGTCAGCTGGCCGGAGGGTCGGGCGTGCCACCTGGCGGCGCAGCACCGAGACCTCGTGTCGGAGCATGACGACTTCGATAGCCAGTTCCTGTCGACTCGTTCCGCCCGAGCCGGAACAGCTGGAGCAATCGAACGAAGGCTTCGTAGAGGAAGGGGAGCGCCAGGACCCATCTTGGCCCACAGCCTCGCTGTGGCGAAGGTCCAGGTGAAGGGCTTGGACGGCGTTCTCGGCACCCACAGGTCTCCGTTCACGATGGAGGGTCGGGCGTCACGACCTCCGGGGGGAGCCAGTCCGGTGGGCGCTTCTCCATGAACGCACGCATCCCCTCGCGTGGCTCGGGCGAGTGCTCGAGCGCCCAGAACATCGTCTGGTAGTCGACGTTGCCGTAGCGCTCGTTGAGCATCCTCTTGACATGGGCCCGGGCAGCAGGCGCCGTCCGCAAGACCTGGTGTGCCGCTTCGACGGCTGCCCTTCGGAGGTCGTCGTGCGGGACGACACGGGCGAGCAGCCCGATCCGCTGCGCCTCGGCGGCGTCGAACGTCCGTCCCGACAGCAGGAGGTCGCGGGCGACGGCGACGCCAACGTGTGCGGGGAGCGCGGCGGCGTAGGTCGCGTCGGGTATACCCCGCAATAGCTCGGGAATCCGAAACGTCGCCTGGTCACTGGCCACCGCGATGTCGGCCATCATCGTGATCAGCAATCCGCCGGCCTGGCAGATGCCGTTGACCGCGGCGATGACAGGTGCGTTGCTGTCTCGGATGGTGAGGAAGGGAAGGACCTCGTGGCCAATGTTGTCCGGTGGTGACTCCCCCGGCTCTGTCCTGCCGCCGAGGTCGCCGCCTGGCGCGAACACGTCACCCACCCCGGTGATAATGAGAGCAGAGAGATCAGGTGCAGCATTGACGAGGCGTACAGCACGCTTGAGGCCGTAGTACATGGCGGGCGTCAGCGCGTTCCTGGCGGCCGGGCGGTCGATCACACACCAGGCGATGACCCCATCCCGCTCCAGCCGCAGGTGAGAGGTACCCAGTTCCTGCTTCATCGGGGGATCGTCCTGTCCTCTCACGAAACTCTTTCGCCAGCGCCGAGCCGGCGAACCTCCATCGCTTAAGCTATCAAGGGTGCGGGTAAAGAAAGTCAGTGCAGTGACTCGGGCGCCAGCGGGTCGCAGTAGGTCGTTACTCGAACGCCATTGCCAGCGTGCCTTCGCTCATCGGCTCACACGAGCACAGTACGGACCGGCGCTGAACGGCACCGTGCTCCAGATGTAGTCTGCTCCACCTGCTATGCGGCCACCTCGTAGTCGTGGATGAGCCCACGGAGGACATCGTGTGTTCGGACTGCCGAGGGTATGGAGGCGACGATCGGCGTTCGGCCAGCCGGAGCAGCCAGCTCGATCCCTCGGTGGGGGCGGTGTTGGCTGTAGGGCCATGAAAATGGCCACTGGCGCCGCGGGCTCGGCTGAGTAGCATCAGCTCATCGGGTCTGGGCTCCAGGGAGAACGCAGGTCGGGCAGGCCGCGATCACCATTATGGGCTTCGAGCCCGCTGTTGAGCTGGCCGCCCCTACGACTGGCCCGGTTGTTTCAAGAGCACGGATCCGTAGTTGTCGTTCGCCCACCTGTCTCCCACACCCACGATCAAGGAGGAAGGATGCGTTTCATCGGACTCGACCTCCATCGTGATTTCTGCGAGGTAGCCGTCTGCGCCAGCGGGCAGGTCCAAGGCCACCCCCGAGTGCCTGCTCAAAGACCAGCCCTCAAGGCTTTCGCCGCTACCCTGCAGCCAACTGACCACGTCGCCGTGGAGGCAACAGGGAACGCCTTGGCCCATCGCCCGGCTGTTGGAGCCTCACGTGGCCAGAGTAGTCATCGCCAACAGCGCTGCCATCAAGAGCATCGGCTTGCCTCGGACCAAGACCGAGCCGTTGGATGCCCGAACCCTGGCCCAGCTCCTCTCCGCCGGGTCCTCCCAGGCATCTGGGCCGGCGACGAACCCACCCGGCTGGCTCGGCGTCGGTTGTCCCGTCGAGCCCAACTGGTGAGGGAACGTACCCGCCTGAAGAACCAGGTCCATGCCGTGCGGCACCCCAATCTGGCCGAACGCCCACCAGCCTCTGACCTCTTCGGCGTGAAGGGGCGGCGCTGGCTCGCCGACGTCGCACTTCCCACCGACGAGGAGGAAACCGTCCTCGCCTGCCTGCGCCAGCTCGACTTCCTGGGCGAAGAGCTCTGCTGCCTGGACGAGGTGATCGCCAAAGAAGCCCTCACCTCCGACGACATCCGTCGTCTGCTGACGGTGCCAGGCGTGAACCTCGCCACCGCCGCAGCCTTCATGGCCGCGGTCGGTGATATCCGCCGCTTCCGCACGCCCCGGTGCCTGGTCAGCTACCTCGGTCTGGACCCAAGCGTCCGACAGTCCGGCCTCTCTGCTGCTCGCCACGGCGGCATCTCCAAACAGGGCTCCGCCGGCGCTCTCCATGCTCTGGTCGAATCCGCCTGGGTCGTCGCCCGTTCTCCAGGACCCTACACGCCTTTGGCCAGCGAGTGCGGGCTCGTCGCGGGACCAATGTCGCTACCGTTGCCGTTGCCTGCAAGCTAGCCGTCCTCTTCTGGAGCACATGCTGACCAAGAGCGAGGACTACGCCTTCGCCCGCCCCTCGCTGACCACAGAGAAGCTGCGCCGGCTCGAGTTGTCGGCTGGCGCTCCGACCACCCGCGGCAAGCGAACCGGCGGGCGGGTCTGACGCCTCGCATGACCAATACAGACATGAGCTCGCCGTCCTCACTCAGGCCGAAGCCGCCAACCGCCGTCTCGTTGCCGATCACAAGTCTCACGCGGTGGAGCGAAGTCACCTATTGCCAGTTGACTTTCACCCGTAGTGGGCCACATAGGCCAGCAGCACCCGCTCGAGCTGCCGGCGCCCGAGGACGAGGGTCCAGTCCAGGCACTCCTCCCGGACGCTTCGGACCCATCGCTCGGCGTAGGCGTTGGGTTGAGGCGCTCGGATCGGCGTGCGGATGACCTCGATCCCCTTGGTCCGGAACACCTCGTCAAATGGGCCGGTGAGCTTGGTGTCCCGGTCGCGGACGAGAAACCGCCGCAGCGGAGCGCCCCAGGTTGCCGCCAAGTTGCGGGCCTGCTGGGTGACCCAGGCGCCGTCCGGATTGGCGGTCACGCCGGCTAGCCAGACCCGACGGCTGTGGACCTCGATGAACAGTAAGACATAGAGCCGTCGGAGCGTCACCGTCTCCACGACGAAGAAGTTGGTTGACAGGATGCCGCCGGCTTGGGCACGCAGGAACTCCGACCAGGGCATCCCCCTCCTTGGAGCTGGTCCGAGGCCGTGGCGGCGGAGCATGGCACGGATGGTGGCCGAGACCCGCACGCCCAACGCTGCCAGCTCGCCCTTGATCCGCGAGATAGCCCCAGCGAGGGTTTCCTTGCCAGGCGCAGCACCAACTCGACCATACGAGGATCAAGCGGGGGCCGTCCAAGCCCTCGGTGGGTGTACGTCCAGCGGCGACGGACCAGCTCCCGGTGCCAGCGAAGCCGCGTGCCGCCGGGGTGACCAGGAATGCCGACCAGCGCTTTCGTGGGAGGAACCGGGCAAGGCCGGCAAGGATGGCTCTGTCAGCTGGTTCGTAGCGAACTCGCCCCACCTGGCGGCGCAAGACCTCGAGCTGGTGGCGCAGCACCAGGATCTCAATGTCCTTTCGGCCTCGGTCATGCGGTGGACGCGGACGAGATCGAGGCCGCGTGAACACCAAGCGGTAGATGATCGACAGGAGCACGGCCCGAGCCTGCGACGACTGCATAATCGCTGCTCAGGTACGAAATCGCCTTTCCGTACCCTTCACCCACTGAACCCCAGCTCCAGCTGGAAAACTGAGCTTTCGGACTTCCTCAGCCGCTCTCTCGGACTACCGCAGTTGAGTCTCAAGCAAAAGCGTTATCGTTTGGCAAGAACGCGGCGCACATGACACCCGCCTCCGCGTTCACGCCGTCGGGTGGACGACGATCCTCGGTGGGCCCTCGGCGCGCCGGGTGTCGTCGAGTGCCTTCGGGACTTCTCCGAGACCGATAACCCTTCCCACACTGGGCAGCGGGTCGAGAGCGCCAGCACAGATGGCGTCGAGGGTGCCGTACCAATCCTCGGGGTGAGGCCCGCCTCCGAACTGGATCGTGACGCCCTTGTGGGTTGCCGACGTGCAGCTCAACGTGTCGCCGGTGTACCAGCCGCCCGCGGCGAGGATGCGGGTCCACATGTCAGAGGAGTCGACGAGCTGCTGCAACAGGCCGCTCGCCCCGACGCACTCGAAGACGACCGCCGGCGATGTGGCGCCTCGCTCCAACGCGACGCCCCGCCAGACGTCGAAGGGCGAGCGTTCGGCGGGGTCGACGGTGACATGGGCACCGAACGTCGTCGCGAGCTCACGCCGGTCGTGGTTGAAGTCCGAGACGATGATCGGGTCGATCCCGCGTCTTGCCAAGGCCGCGACGGCGGAGAGCCCGACGGCTCCGGCGCCGATGACGATCGGGACCTCGCCCGGCTCGATTCTCGAGCTGCGGACGTAGTACTCGCCGACGGCAAATGCGTCGACGAGCGCAACGGCGTCGCGAGACACGCTGTCGGGCACGGACCGAGCCATGGCCTCCGATACCAGTAGGAGCTCTCCGAAGCTGCCCGGCGCCTCCGGGTGCTGACCGATGACCTTTGTCCCGCCGAGGCCGCCGTCGACGAGCAGGATCGGCATAGCAGTGACGCAGCTTCCCAGGGCGAACTGCCCGGAGCACTCCGAGCCATGAGCGACCACTTCCCCGACGAACTCGTGGCCGAGCACGATGTCGCGGTCGGGGTCGTACACCATGCCGCCGGGCCCACCCGTGGGCAGGGCGTCGTGGTGGTCCATGAAATGCACGTCCGAGGCGCAGATGGCGGTACTCAACGTCCGGATGAGCAGTTCCCCTGGTCCGGGAATCGGGTCGGGAGTCTCCCGCACCTCGAGCGCTCCGTTGCGGAGTACAACGGCGCGGATCAGTGAAACGCCCCTCTGGCGCCGCTCCCGTTGACGGCGCCGGCCGCAGCGACGCGGCTCATGCTCGTGCCTCGTCGTTGGTGCCCATCACGCCGCCTCCCATCTCGATCATCATCTGGACGGCGTCGTTGCGCGGCATTCCGGCGAGCAGCTGTGCACCCTCCCGCATCATGTCGCCGACGAACCACGTTGGGCCGTTGGCGAGGTTCGCCACCGCCTCTGCCGCCGCTTCCTCAGCGCTGACTGCGCCGGGGATCGGGCTGGAGTCCTCCGGACTCGACAGCAGGTCGCGACGTGCCAATATGCGACGCAACGCTGGCGTGTCGGTGACCGCGAGGACGAGGTTGAGCACGTCGATGCCCTGTTCGTGCAGCTCCGCCCACAGCGACTCCCCGAGAACCATGTCGAACGCCTTGGTCGCGGCATAGCCGACGATGTTCGGGCCACCGATGAGGCCGGCGCCCGAGCCGACGAGCACGATTCCTCCCTGGCCTCGAGCCGCCATGGGACCGCCGAAGTGGTGGCACATCCGCACCGGCAGCATACAGTTGCGTTGGACCAGCGCCAGGACCTCCTCGACCGGATTGGCGAGGAAGGGCTCGTAGTTCGGGTCGGCGCCGGCGTTGTACGCCACCAACCCGATCTCGAGATCAGACGTCGCTTCGACGATGCGCTCCATCGCACCGACCTTGGCGAGGTCGACTGCGATGGCCTGCGCCTCGCCCCCGATCTCGGCCCGGATCGACTCGGCGACATCGTCGAGCACCTGTTGACGGCGAGCGAGCAGTACGACGTGTAGGCTCTGCGCGGCGAACGCCCGGGCGAGCGCAGCGCCAACGCCGTCCGACGCGCCGGCCACCAGCGCCCAGGGCCCGTAGCGATCCCTGAACGTCTGCGGTTCCGTCATCCCGCTCCTTCCATCCGAACGGAATTGTGCGATACTATGTCCTAAAAGTCGGGGTTGTCGAGAGACCTCACATCGGCGTGGGGGGCAAGCCGTGGGAGACACGCTGGACACTTTGATCGCGAAGCAGGCGATCACGGAGACACTGCACCGGTACTGTTACGCGGTCGATCGCCTAGATCCGACGCTCGGTGCGAAGATCTGGCATCCCGACGGCATGGCGCACTACGGGCCCAAGATTTTCGAGGGCACGGCCGCGGACTACCTGAAGCAGGTCTTCGAACTACATCGCCTCGCGAAAGGCACCTCGCATCAACTGACGAACATCATGATCTCGGTCGATGGCGACCGTGCTACGAGCGAGAGCTACGTCCACGCCTGCATCCGGATGGAGGACGGCAACGACATCGTCGTTCGCGGTCGTTACCTGGACACGTGGTCGTGTCGCGGCGGCGACTGGCGGATCGATGAGCGCCGTTACGAGAACGACCTTACGCAGGTGATCCCCTCGAGCGACACCATCGGCCTTTGATCAGTGGGGCGCCGTGCCGATGAAGGTCACGCTGAGGCGGCAGGCCTCCCGTCCTGACCTCTATGCATGGTCGACGCCGTTGACCACGACACGATCACCGGTGGATGCCCTGCACCGTTTGGGTTGGGCAGTCGGCGACGATCCACCGAACGATCACAGGCGGAACCCCGACTGCCATGTGGGGACTGCCCCGGCCGCCGGGCGAGTGGCGCGAAGGGCAACTGCTACAGGGAGCCGTACCAGAAGGGGCCTGCAGCAGTCGCTCTCGCGGACAACGCGGGACCGTCCGCCGCCATCAACGCCGGCTACGAGCAGGCGAATCTCGTGTCGATCTACCGTGACCGCTGCGTTCCTTCGGCGTCAAGAGCCGGAGCAAGAGATCCGCGGTCCGTCCGATCGGAGGGCGGCGCCGAGCTTCCTCGGGGACAAAGAGGTGCACAAGAACAGCACCGAGGAGCAGGTCGAACACATCGTCCGCATCCACCTCGGGGTCGACGAGATGCGGCGGGGCAGCTTCGAGGATGTCGCGGAACTGTGGTCGCACAGAGAGCCGAAGCCATGACTCCGGTGGGCGAGCATGTGGCTCCGATGGGTTGTCAGTGAGCAGCGCCGGCATCGCGGCTCGAACGACGGGCGAGTCGAAGGCCTCCACGTAGGCGCGGAGGAACCGTCGAAGGTCACGACGAAGGTCACCCGTGGGGCGGACGCGACCGGGTGACAACTCGGCGTAGGCCGCATCTATGATGAGTTCCCGGCGCGACGGCCACCGGCGGTAGATCGCCGAAGCGTGGACGCCGGACCGTTCGGCGATCCGCTGAATCGTGGTGGCCGCATGGCCTTCCTCTATGAGTAGACGCCGTGTGGCTTCGAGCGCGCGGTCGTCGATACTGACGTCGCGGGGACGACCGCGTCTCGGACTGACGGCAGCTGCCATCGCCGCCGACCCTAGCGCCGACAACCCACCGCGGGCTGGGCGGGAGGTGGAGTTCTGAAGTCTGTGGCTCGACTCCGACTGGGATCCCGTACCCACGACGTCCAAGATCTCTGTCGCAAGCAACTCGCTCGCCACAAGGTGCCGCGCCAGCTGTACTTGGTCGGCCAGGTTATGCGCTCGCCGACTGGGAAGCCCGACTACTGGTGGGCGCGCCTCGCCGCGACCGGCGTCGCCCCCACGTGAGCTGAACCCCGCACGCGGCGGCTGACGTCTAAGCAGGCGTCGATCAGCACGGGCACGAACCGGTGGGGCTCGCGCACACCGACGGGGTGATCACCGTCGAGCTCGTACACCGCGGCATCGGGCACGGCTGCGGCCAGCTTGCGCTGGCGCTCGGGGCGCACGAGCCGGTCGTGTCGAGTCACGACGACGGCGGTGGGGACATCGACCTCGCCGATCCAGTCCTGCGACGTGTAGCGCCCCATGGCCTGGGCCGCCTCGATCATCTTCACCGGGCTATTGCGCCGGAACTCGGCCCATTTCCACTCGTCCTGCGAGCCCTTCACCCGCCGGCCCAACAGCTGTTCGGCCAGCCACAGTCGCACCGGAGGCGGCGTCAAGCGCTCAACGAGGTTGGCAGCCAACACCACCTGGAACTCGAACAGCCCACGGAAACGGAACCTGCCACGGAAGTTGTGGCTGGTGGCGCACAGGACGAGACCCTCGACCCGGTCGCGGTGGCGCCGCCACACCAGCTGGGCGATCGTGCCGCCCATCGAATAGCCGACGGGCACGAATGTGGGCAGGTCGAGGACATCGGCCACCGCGGCGACGTCGTCGGCGCAGTCCTCCAGGCGGAAGCGGCCGCGGGACCGGATGCCCCGGCCGTGGCCTCGGAGGTCGAGGGCGATGACCCGGAAATGCTGGGTGAGAGGGGCGTAGGAGCCGGACCAGTTGAGGTCCGCGGTGGCCAAGAGGCCATGGATTAGCACCACCGTCGGTGCCCCGGGCGGTCCGGGGAGATCGCGCACGAACGTCGTTCCCCGTCCCGGCAGCTCGACCCGTCGGGCGGGCGCCAGCTCCTCCGGCAACAGCGCGGTCAGCGTGCCGAACTCGTTGGCGCTCACATTCTCAGACATCGCATCCCCTTCCCGATGGCTTGCCTAAGGTTAGACCAACCGGTCGGTACACGCAATCCATACACAGCGAGCGCATGATTAGTCAAGATGTTTGGTATCGGAGCTTTGGTGGCCTTGCCCAAGGAACGAATCCCCCGGAGGGGCAGCCCCGGGCAACCGGCGCGCAAGCCGCGCGCCTAGCGACGGCAAACTATGGTTCCCATGATTGGCAAGAAGACGGCGAGCTCCCTGGTTGGCGTTTGAGGTGATCCGCCGGGGTGGTCTGCTGTGCCAGCCCGATCGCCACCGCTCGGGAGGTGACGGCCATGCAACGCCTATCCGGGACCGACGCCCTCTTGCTCTCGATGGAAACGCCCTCCTGGCACGGGCACGTCGGCGGGCTGGTGATTCTCGACCCGACCGACGCGCCGGCCTTCGGCGGCTTCGAGGGCGTCCGTGACCTCCTCGCCCGGAGCCTCGACCGGGTCCCGAAGTACCGGATGAAGCTCAAGGAGGTGCCGCTGCACCTCGACCGGCCGGTGTGGGCCGACGACCCGCATTTCGACATCGGGCGCCACGTGCGACGTATCGCGGTCCCGCCTCCTGGCGGCGCTCGCGAGATGGGCGAGCTCTTCGGTTATCTCATGAGCCATCAGCTCGACCGGCGCATCCCACTGTGGGAGACGTGGTACGTCGATGGCGTGGCCGGCGGCCAGGTCGGCATCATCGCCAAGTACCACCACTGCCTCATGGACGGCGTCTCCGGCGCCAGCTTGGCCGACCAGATCCTCGACCTGGAACCGAACCCGCCGGCACGCGCCGAGCCCGACGTGGTCTGGAACCCAGCAGTTCACGGGCCGTCGGACCTGGAGCTGTTCGCCCGCAGCCTGCTGGTGACCGCCTGCGCACCCCTGCCGCGTTGCCGACTACACACTGCGCACGATGCGCCGAGCAGTGACGATGGCGTCGTACCTCCGCGGCGAAGACGCGCCGCCGACGCACACGCCGGCCATCCCGTTCATGGGCGAGCTCGGGCCCCGACGGGCCGTCGCCTTCGCCTCCGTGGGGCTCGACGACGTGAAGCGCGTTCGTAGGAAACTCGATATCAAGGTCAACGACGTCGTGATGGCGCTCTGCGCGGGCGGCCTCGTCGCCGCGCTTCGGGACCTCGACGCCCTGCCGGTCGAGCCGCTCGCCACGATGGTGGCTGTGTCGACCGTCAACCCGGGGACACCGAGCAGACGAACCGGATGAGCACCATCCCCGTCTCCATGGCCACCGACGTGGTGGACCCCGTCGAGCGCGTGCGGGCGATCCACCGCAGCTCGCAGTCGGCAATGGCGATGTCGGACGCGGTGCGGGCCACAGCGATCCGCTCGGTGGGCGAGGTGGCGCCACCCATCTTGCTCAACCTGGCCTTCCGCGCCATCTGGGCGTCGCAGCTGTTCAGTCACATTCCGATGCCAGTCAACACGATCGTCTCGAACGTGGCGGGCCCGCCGGTGCCGCTCTACATGGCTGGCGCCAAGGTCGCTGGCACCTACTCAGCGAGCGTGCTCTCCGGCCCGGGGGCCACCAACTTCACCGTCCTGAGCTATCAGGACCGCATCGACTTCGGCCTGACCGTAGACCCGGACCTCGTCGCCGACCCTTGGCGGATAACCGGCGCTATCCCCGAGACGCTCGCCCAGATCATGGCGGCCGCCGGTCTCGGCACCCCGCATCCCGTACACGACCCGTTCACCGCTCAGAACAAGCGCCGTACGGCGCAGCCAGGCCGCCGCCAGCGCCGCCCTAGCGCCTCGGCCGCCCAGCCTCCGAGGCGGGGAAAGGCCTCCGGAGCTGCCCCTACCGGCGCAGCGCCTTAGCGCACTCAGCCTCATGTGAAGGTCGCTTCCATGACGACCACTGCAAGTGCCTCGGCCTGAAGGGTACAGAAAGTGGATTCGACGCCTGAGCGGGGCGCGATGTAGGCGTGGCAGGCTCAGGCCGTGGTGTAGGGCACCAGATCGTCAGTCCACTCAGGCGGCTCGCTCGTAGTACTCGTGGACCAGTCCCCCAAGCAGATCCCGACGACCGACAGGTTCACGCAGCCGATCCGTCCTCTCGGCCACTGGCAGGGGGGGTGCTGGACTTGCGAGCCCGATGCCCCGATGGGGGCGCTGCTCGTTGTAGTGGCGGGTGTAGAGACCCAGAACTGCTCGAGGTGGCGGTGACCCAACACGAGGATCCGGTCCACGCACTCGGCTCGAACGGTACGGACCCATCGCTCGGCCACCGCGTTCGCCCGTGGCGCACGGACCGGGGTGAGAATGGTGTGGATGCCCTCGGAGTGGGAGACCTCGTCGAAGCTGGCGGTGAACTTGGAGTCACGGCCCCGGATGAGGAATCTCGCCGCCGAGCCTCGGCCCTCGAGTTCGCTGATCAGGTTGCGTGCCACCTGGGTGACCCAAACGCCGTTGGGATTGGCCGTCACGCCCAAGATGTGCACCACCCGGCTTCCCAGCTCGATGACGAACAGCACGTAGAGGCGCCGCAGCCACACCGTGTCGACAGTGAAGAAGTCGACGGCGAGGGTGGCAGATGCCTGGGCACGGAGGAACTCCGCCCACGATGGGCCTGGCCGAGGGTGAAGGGTGCAGAAACTCGGGGCAGGTGCCGCGTGGCCAGTCCGCAGACGCGACGTCTAGCCCACTCGGCGAGCGTCTTCATCATGACATCGTTGAACGGGGTTGTCCTCCACCAACCCAACTCACGCCGTCCGGCAGGTCACGCCGGATCGCACCCGACCTCGTGGTCGTCGTGTCGACCGGCTACTCGGCCAAGGCGAGCACTGCGTCGAAGCCCTGGCCCACGCACTCGACCAGCACGTCGACGTCGGGGACGGCGCCAGCGTCGATGTTGAGCCCTACGTAGGCGGTGTCGCGGTAGGACAGCAGCGTGATGTTGGCCGCCGTCCCCCCGCCCGGGCCGAACCCGTATATCGCGAGCATCTCGGCCCCGCCGAAGTAGAGCGGGACGTTGATGCCTGGGACGTTGCTTGCAATGAAGTCGAAGCGCTTCAGGATCGCGCCCATGAAGCCCGAGACGAGCGGACCCAGGGTGCTCATCAGCACCGTGCCCATGGCGTCGGCCAACGGCTGAGCGAGGTCCTCGCGGAGCCTGGCCACGGCGTCGTGGCAGATCGCCATGCACTTCGCCGGGTTGTCGGTGACGACCGGGATGATCAAGCCGCCGATGTTCACGTGGTTACCGAACGGGGAGTCGCCCACCTTGCGGACGTTCACCGGGACTGCGACTCGCAGCCGTTCCACCGGCGCGCCGTGCTTCTCGTGGTAGTGGGCGAAGCCATTGCCCAGGGCTGCCAGGAACGCGTCGTTCACCGTGGCGTTCTGCGACCGGGCGGCGGCCTGCAGTGCCGTCAAGTCGACGTCGATCGTCGCGAAGCGCGACCAGCCCCGCCGTTCGATCATGATCGGCGACAGCCTCTCGGTCGGGGCCTTCACGGTCCGGCCCAGGGCCTTGACGTTGCGGGCGGCGGTGTCGGCCGCGGCCATGGGGTGGCGCATCACGCGGGGCGCGCTGCGCGCGACGAGCCCGCCCGTGCCACGCAGGACGCCCCTCAGCTGCTCGCCTCGGGCGACCAGGGCGTCGAGGGCCAGGGCGCGCCGGGTGGTCAGGTCGTCGTCAGGGAGCGGCGGCATCGGGCCCAGGTCGCCGGGCTGGCGGGTGGCGTCGACTAGAAAGGGCATCATGGCGATTCCGCCCATCCCGTCGGTGAGCACGTGGTGGAGCTTGACGACGACCGCAGCTCGCCCGCCGTCGAGGCCTTCTACCACGGTGAAGCTCCACAGCGGGCGGTCCCTGTCGAGCCCCGAGATGGCCGACTGGCTGGCGTACTCGAGGACGGTGTCCAACGACCTGGGTTCAGGCGCCGCAATCCAGCGCACGTGGTACGAGAGGTCGAAGTCGCGATCGACCACCCACCGAGGATTGGCCAGGCCCAGCGGCGGGCTCACCAGCCGGTGACGACAGCCGGGCACGCTGCGGCTCATCCGCTCCACGCGCCCCAGCACCGCCGTCCGGTCAGGAGCGCGGTCGAGCACGATGACCGCGGTGATCGTGTTGCGCAGCTGTGGATCCTTCTCGATCCGCAGCATCAGGGCCTCGCCATCGCTCACGTGGCCGGGATGCTGCGATTCCGGCACTACCTGGTCCACGAGCGGCCCTCCTGCGCCCTTCCACATACTCAAGCCCCTGGGTGACCGGCGTCAAGGGGGCTAAGCAAGTGAGAATCTCATTCAGGCGACTGGACGGCTTTCGTGCCTCATCATGGAGCGACGGTAGGTTCCACCGGGAACATTCCGGTGTGCTCGTGCAGGGCCAAGACGCCCCGCGGGAACAACGTCACCGCTTGCTGAAGGTGGTGCTCCTCGTGCCCGTGCCCGACATCACGAAGGTGCCCCGAGAGGTCAGCGAGGAGATCAGACCGTTGGGATCCACCCCGGGCGGCTGCGCCTGCTGCTGCGTGAGGAGCTCGCGCTCCTCGGCGTGCAGCGCAGGATGCCGCTCGGCGAATCACTCGCCATGCGGTCCGCCGACCCCGACCAGACACTGGCCCTGCTGCATGACGGCACCGAGGCGATGCGGCGGATGGTCCGCCGGGTCGTCGACCAGTCCGTCGACGTGGTGCGACGGCGACTGACCTCCGGCGGCTCGGCCGCAGCGGCCCAGCACGTCTTCGAGTTCGCACTCGGGGCAATGGCCTTCGGCGGCACCAACACCCCAGGTACACCCTTTACAAACCATGCGCCAGCTATATATACTTAGCGCCAGCTGAAGGGCGGGTACATGTCCGCGAAGACAGAAGCCATCAAGCGGGCGCAGGACGTCACGGTCGGCGCCGTGCCGGCGTGGGCCGAGGTGGACGAGCGGGTCCTTCGGGACCTGACCGAGCGGCGGGAGCTGGCGCACGCGGATCAAACGCCTGACCCGTCCAGGATTGACCGAGAAGCCTTGGCGGTGGCCGGGATCTTCCTCGCCGTTGAGCACCAACAAGCTCGGCACGCGGGCTGTGCTGTAGCCGGAGGAGCATGTTGGCATCTGAAGTGAGCATCGGAAGTCCGCCCGAGCCCGGGGCCCCGGGTGCCACGCTGCCGCCCGCCCGACGGGTCGAGGTGCCGAGACGGGGAACGACGTTCGTGCGCGATCTCCCCGGACCGCCCGGGGCACCGACAATCGTGCTCCTCCACGGCCTCCTGGCCACCGCCGACCTCAACTGGTCGGCCACCTACGCCCCTCTCACCCAGCACTTCCGGGTCATCGCCCTCGACCTCCGGGGCCACGGCCGGGGCATCCGGTCCCGCGGGCGCTTCCGGCTGGAGGACTGCGCCGACGACGTCGCCGCGGTGGCCGATGTCCTCGACCTGCCCACATTCGTGCCCGTCGGCTATTCGATGGGCGGCACGATCGCCCAGCTGGTGTGGCGGCGCCACCGCGACCGGGTCGAGGGTCTCGTCCTGTGCGCCACCAGCCACAACTTCCGTGGCAGGTTCCGTTTCCGTGGGCTGTTCGAGTTCCAGGTGGTGTTGGCTGCCAACCTCGTTGAGCGCTTGACGCCGCCTCCGGTGCGACTGTGGCTGGCCGAACAGCTGTTGGGCCGGCGGGTGAAGGGCTCGCAGGACGAGTGGAAATGGGCCGAGTTCCGGCGCAATAGCCCGGTGAAGATGATCGAGGCGGCCCAGGCCATGGGGCGCTACACGTCGCAGGACTGGATCGGCGAGGTCGATGTCCCCACCGCCGTCGTCGTGACTCGACACGACCGGCTCGTGCGCCCCGAGCGCCAGCGCAAGCTGGCCGCAGCCGTGCCCGATGCCGCGGTGTACGAGCTCGACGGTGATCACCCCGTCGGTGTGCGCGAGCCCCACCGGTTCGTGCCCGTGCTGATCGACGCCTGCCTCGACGTCAGCCGCCGCATGCGGGGGCCGTAGAGCGCGGGCCGACAAGGCGTCTCGTCGACACGCTTGCCCGCCGCGACCACCCCGGTGCCGCCCCCCTGGCACCACAGGCTTTGGGGGCTCTTCGCGATGGGGCGTAGGGGGCGCTTCGTCGGTGATCCGCCCATAGGCATCCATCGGTAGGGGCCCGTGGCCCTCGATTCTTGCGGTTGACGACAGCGAGAATCGGAGGGACACGGGACATGGACGACCGTAGCGGTGGCGCGACCGCGCTGCTAGGCATGGAGGGGTTCGTCGTGCTCGCCATGGAAGAGCACGAGGGTGAGTGGTGGGTGCTGATCGAGACGACCGCAGCTCTGGTCGGCTGTCCAGACTGCGGCGGGCGGGCGATCGGCCACGGTCGTTCGATCGTCCAGGTGCGGGACTTGCCCGTGGTGGGCAGCCCGGTGCGCTCGTGTGGCGCAAGCATCGGTGGCGCTGTGCGGATCCCGACTGCTTGCGGCGGACCTTCACCGAGACAAGCGAACAGATCGAGGGGTGTCTCACCCGACGAGCGCGAGCCGAGATCGGCCGAAGGGTGGGTCAGGCGCAGAGCCGGTGGCTCGAGTGGCCAGGGACTTCGGTGTGAGCTGGTGGAGCGCCATGGGCGCCGTCAAGGACCACGGGAGACCCCGCGTCGACGATGTCCTCGGCTGTACCGGGTCCGAGCCCTCGGCGTGGACGAGCACAAGATGCTTGCCGCCGGACCCCGACGGCCTTCGGTCTTCGCCACCCAGCTGGTCGAGCTGGATCGGGGTCGACTGTTGGACGTCGTGCCTGGTCGAAGCGCCAAGAGCGTGGGCACCTGGCTCGATCCCGCAGCCGGTACTGGCGTGAGCACGTCGAGGTGGTAGCCATCGATCCCCACCGGGGCTATCACCGGGCGCTCACCGCAGGACTGCGGCGGGCCACGGTGACCGTGGACCACTTTCATGTCGTGAAGCTCGCCAACGCCTGCGTCGATGACGTGCGTCGGCGGGTCCAGCGGGAGACGACCGGGCATCGAGGCCGCCGACACGACCCGCTCTTCGGGGCCCGTCGGCTCATGACCCGAGGCATGGAGCGCCTCTCCGAGCGCGCCGAGCGCCGGCTGTTCGAGGCCTGCGGTGGGGAGATCTCTTCGACGAGGTGCTCGATGCCATCGCCACCAAGGAGCGCCTTCGCCATGTCTACGAGGCAGACACGATGACCGAAGCCCGAGCCCGCCTGGAGGAGTTCCACACCTATGCCCGAGGCAGCGAGGTGCCCGAGGTCCGCAGGCTGTCGCGCACCGTCGGTCGTTGGGAGCGAGAGATCCTGCACTTCTTCAGCACCTGGCGCACCAACGCAGCCAGTGGGGCCCAGAACCTTGTCACCGAGAAGCTGCGGCGCGTCGCCCACGGGCTACGGAACTTCGAGCACTATCGACTGCGGCTCTTGCTCCATTCCGGAGTTCAATGGGACACTCCGCCTACCGCTCGAATCAGGGGCCGTCACCCACGGCTGGCCGGTAGACCGCTTTGGGTGCCTCGCCCGAGTGTGGTTCCCGGGCCCTCACCCCCGTTCCCTGAGCTTCTAGCGCCAACTGGCGGGCTGATCGCCGGAGGCTTGGCGATGATGGCCGGGGCGTCTTCGGTCGCCGATGCAGCAGGGCTGCATCCGCCGCCAGTGGCTCGTTCCTCTGATGGGGCTAATGATCCTCGGCCTGGGCGCGCTCAAGGGCTGGATCCAGTTCAATGGACTGTGGCCCGCCCCGCCACCCTGCGGAGGCGGGCGCTAAGCAAGTCGGGTGCGGCCTGGGGCAGCCGCTTGGGCGAAAAACGGTCTGACGTCTCGGTGAGGCGCACGTCGTCGTCGTCGGTGAGCGCGAGGTCGGCCGCAGCCGCGTTGCGCTCGACCTGCTCGACGCTGCTCGCGCCGGGGATGGCGACCACGTTGGGTTTGCGAATCAGCCATGCGAGCGCGACCTGGGCCGGCGTGGCGTCGTGGGCCTTGCCGACCGCCCGTAGAGCATCGAGGAGCTCAGCGCCACGCGTGAGGTTGTCTGGCAGGAATAGGGCGTTGACGGCCCGCACCCCGCCGGGCAGGGTCGTGGCGTCGTAGCGGGCGGAAAGGAACCCCTGGGCAAGCGGACTCCAGGCGATGATCAGCCGGTCGTTGGCCTGCGCCCACGGCAACAGCTCGCGCTCCGGCTTCCGCTCGACCAGGTTGTAGCGCACCTGATTGCTCATTACCGGCGCGCCGAGGAACGACTCCGCCCTCTGCCAGCGGCGCAGCGGATAGTTGCTGACCCCGATACGGCGGATCACGCCCTCGTCGAGCAGTCGGCGGACACCGACCATCGTGGTCCGCTCGGGGACGACCGGGTTGGGCCAGTGCACCTGGTAGAGGTCGATGACATCGACGCCGAGCCGGCGTCGGCTCCCTCGCCCCTGACGCACGACAGTCGGCGGCAGCGGCAGCAGCGACAGGAGCTTCGTGGCCACGAACGCGTCGTCCCGGCGCCCCTCGAGCGCCCGCCCCAGGATCCGCTCCGACGCCCCGTAGCCATAGAGCTCGGCCGTGTCGAACAGGTTGATGCCGACGTCGAGCGCCCGACGGACGATGTCGCCGGCACCGTGCTCGGCGTACTCCTTGCCGTACCCCCACTCCCGTGACCCGAACTGCCACGTGCCGAGCCCGATCGCCGAGACCCGGACACCCCCCGCCTCGACGTAGCGCATCTCAGCGGGGCTCAACGGACTGATCGAACACCCAACGAACCATGCGCCGCATCGGTTCCATGCCGTCATGGGGAAGGCCTGCTGTCTGGCTGGGCTCGACGTCGTCCATTGTGACCGAGGCCGAGATTGGCATGACGCGCTGGATCCCATGGAGGGCGAGCCGGTCCCGGAGCTGTTCGCGCAGTTGCTCGGGGTAGATGCCAACCGTTTGGGTTTCCTCGCTCAGCCAGCGGGGCACCCGGCTGATGTCGGGTACGGGCACGAGGTTGACGATGCGGTTGTTGAGGCGGTCGGCGAATTCGACCGGCTCCTCGGCGGTGCGGGAGACGACAACGCCGGCGCTGGAGGTGTTCCCGATAACGCGGTAAAACTCCTCATCGAGGGTAAGAGCCTGGAGGTCGTCTTCCAGGGCGCGGTCGGGACGCTTCGGCGCCGTCGATTCGTCGGGTGGCAGCGCGAGAAAGGCCTGGTGGACGGCGTGCCCGAACTGTTCGAGGCGGGCGAGGTCTTCCTCGTCGTCACCGCACTCGACGTAGACCACGCGGGTGCTGGAGCACGCCGTCTGGTTCATGCGGCCGGCCATCAACGCGACGCCGCGTGCCGCATCGGCCATGGCCTGGCCGCTTTCAAGCGCTTCGTGGCCGACGATCGAGCAGGACAGCTTGGGGTTCATCGCGATGAGCTCGATGCCGGGCACCAGGTACTTCTGGATGTGCGTCATCGACGCCATACCCCCCCACGCCGTGAGCTTCTCGATGCGCGACGGCCGGATGATCTGGCTCTCGATGTGTTCGTCGCCTCCCTTCCAGTAGGCGACAGCGAAGTGCTTGGTGATCGGGTGGTTCGGGTCGAGCTCGACCATCGACCGGACGATCGCCGGGGCGGTGAACGGGTCGTTCGAGGGGGTCTTGATGAGGCAGTCGCACTTGGTGAGCGCGGCGCGGACGATCGTCATGCCCGTGACGACGGGCACGTTGCCGGCGACGATGTGCAGGTTCCGGGTGCCGATGGCGCGCAGCCGGACCTTCGATGTCCTGGGCTTGCCCCGCTCCACCCAGCCGTCGACGTACTCCTTGCCCAGCGTCTTGTCGACCAGCAGGTCCAGGGCGTCGCGGTGGAACATGTACGGGAACTGCTCGTAGACCGGCCGCAGCACCGGCTCGGTCAGGTCACCGGCTTCCAGGGCGAGGCCGAACGCGGTTGTCATCAGCGGGTTGTCGAGCGTCAGCCGGGTGCCCAGTTCGGCGAGGAAGTCGATGATCTCGTCGATCGGGGTGTTGTGCAGGTCCTGAAGGTCGTCCGCGTCCTTGAGCACGAGGTCGGCCGCGTACTGCTTGGCGTCCGGTGTCCGGAAGCGGGCGCCGGTCCGGCCGCCGAACTCGACTGCATCGGCGTCGGGCTCGATGATCCGACCGCGCAGGATGATCGGGATGTCGAGCACTAGGGTGGCCGCTGCGGTGGCCGTGTCCATGTCGATCCTTCCCGCGGGCTCAGATCACCCCCACGTAGTCCATGAAGTCGTTGTAGGCCTTGGCGGTCCCGGCGCACGTGATCTTGTCGTCGCCGCCCCCGAGCTCACTGAAACGGGCGATGCTGTCCTCGACGCGAGGGCCCCTCCAGCCGCAGGTGCAAGCGTCGTCCCAGTACATCCTGACTCGGTCGCCTGAGATGAAGCCGCCCCAGTAGGTCTCGGCGATGAGGTCGAATAGGGCCATGCGCCCGGTCTGCAGGCCCTCTCGGGGTAGGGGAGCAGCGTCCTCGTCCAGTACGATCGGGATCGTGTAGGGCAGGAAGTGGTAGTAGCCGGCGCTGCATCGTGGAGCCTGACCCATGATCTCCGACATGCCATACCAGGTGCCGACCCGGTCGATGCCGAAGAAGTCCTTCAGTAGCTGCTCCCAGTCGGCCGGGGCGTCCTTGAACGTCTTCATCCCGCCGCCGATCATCATGAACGAGCCGGGGGCGAAGTCGCAGACGAGCCCGCTCTCGCGACCCTTCATCGCCAGCCTGACCAGGTCGGGCGTCGGCGCGCCGACGCTCACCCGCTGGCCGCGGTAGGCCTCAGCCAGCTTGGCGAACCACTGCTCGAGGTCTTCGTCGCGATGGCGGCTGGCCTCGATGAGCTGGGCTCGCTGCTCCAGGAGCACAGGATCGAGTTCGAGCTCCTCCAGCTCGCCCCGCTCCTCGGCCTGCCGGAGCCGACCGGCCAGAGACAACAAGTCCGACGACAACGGGTAGTCATACAGCGTGTACCGCCGCTCTTCGCCGAGGGCTGTCTCCGCGCCGAACAAGGCACCCATCTTCGTCGCCATGTGATGACTCGTGCGGTAGGTCGCGGAGAAGATGGGCACCTCCTCCACGCGAAGGTCTACTCCGGTGGCGGCGCGCATCGTCTCGAAATAGGTGTTCTTCCACGCCGGCCACTCGGTCCGCGAGCGCGGGAGGAAGCTCAGCTTCCCGGACGTGCCGGTCGAGTGCCCGACGATCATCCCGTGCTCGTCGAGCCTGGTCATCCAGTCGTCGAGCGACGTCAGCCCGTCCAGGGGCACCGACGTCAGGTCGTGGGTGGTGAGCCGGTCCAGCCACGAAGTCAATCGCGGGAACTGACGCTTCTCGATCAACGTGATGGGATAGCTCTTGTAGACCCGGTGGTCGAACAACACCGGCACGATGTCGTCGATCTCGTCGATCCGGTCGAGACCCTGGTTCGTCGCCAGCCTGTCCAGCGCCTCGACCTCCGACCGCATGGCCTCGAAGCGATGACACAGCGCCTCCCACTGAGCGTCCTCGACCAGGTTCCTCGACAGCGAGAACAGAACCTCGAACGGCTGCTCCGTCCACTTCGCCACGTCGTGCGGATCCAAGGTCGTCACAGGACGCCCCTCTCAGGCTGTCCGCGCCAGCCTTGGCTTCTCTCGGCATCACTCTACCACCGAGGCTGGCGGTTCTCACCGCCAGCCTCACAACGGGTTCCGCTCCTGCGTGGTGGGTTGCCTCAGCCGAGCCATGTTGGCAAGGATGGCCAGATGGTCGAGGTCAGAGGCTCGGTGGACGTTGGGTTCGAGCCCGTCGCAGAGGCGTTCGCCGCCAACTTCTCCCCCGAGCACGGCGAAGTGGGGGCGGCGTGCTGTGTCTACGTCAGTGGCCGGCCAGTCATTGACGTGTGGGGGGGCGTGGCCGAACCCTGCGACTGGCCGGCAGTGGCAGGCGGACACACCAGTGCTCGTGTTCTCGCTGAGCAAGGGGGTTACTGCGGTGTGTGTCCATATGCTGGTCGAACGCGGCCTGCTCGACGTAGACGCGCCGGTCGACTCCTATTGGCCCGAGTTTGGCGCCGCCGGAAAGGAAGGGATTCCGCTGCGCTGGGTGCTCTCGCACCGCTGTGGGGTGGCTGCTGTCGATGCCCGGGTGACAATGGAGGACGTCGTGGGATGGGACGGAGTGGTGGCCGCCGTCGCCGCGCAGACACCGAACTGGGAGCCAGGCACCGAGCACGGTTACCACGCCCGCACCTGGGGCTGGATCCTGGGCGAGGTCATGCGTCGGGTCACCAGACGATCCGTTCGCTGCTTCATAGCCGAAGAGCTCGCGCGGCCTCTCGGTATCGAACTGTGGCTCGGACTGCCCGAGCAACTCGACGAAAAGGCAGCGTCGGTGATCCCGCCCGAGCCTCTACCACCCGAGAGTCAAGCCGTTTTCGAGCAGATGCGGAGTCCAGACTCACTCTTCGAGCGGGTCTTGACGGGTCCCGGTGGCCTTTTCGCTTACGACACGCGGTGGAACACCCGGCCCTTCCGCGCCGCCGAAATGCCGTCATCCAACGTGTTCGCCACTGCCTCCGCTGTCGCCCGCCTGTTCGCGGCTACCGTCGGCGAGCTCGACGGCGTGCGTTTGCTTCACCCCGACACCGTGGGCGCCGCCTGTGTCGTCCAAGCCGAGGGCCCTGACCACGTCCTCATGCTGCCCACTCGGTTCGCCCTCGGGTTCGCCCTTCCTCCGTTCCTTGCCGCCGACTGCCCCCCGTCGGCCTTCGGCCATCCCGGAGCCGGCGGCTCTCTCGGCTTCGCCGATCCGAACGCCGGGGTCGGTTTCGGCTATGTGATGAACCACATGAAGCTTGGGTTTACCCCCGACGCCAGAGCCGGTGCACTCGTGCGCGCCCTCTACAGCTGCCTGTGAGGCTCTCGACTCGATCGCCCGGCCCTACGAGGACCCCGGGAAGTCGCTCTCACGCCCGCCGCCTTGGCGAGCTCCTCGAAGGAGCGGTCGAACTCGTCGCCGTAGGCTTGAGCGTCCGGGAGGAACTCGGGGCACGATGTCACGCACACGGTGACCTCCCCGCAGTAGCTCATGACCATGTGGTTGAGGCCTGTTCCGTAGAGTAACGGGAGCATGCCGTAGGTACGAACCATGCGGGCGCCTCGCATGTAGAGCGGCGACTGAGGGCCGGGCACGTTCGTGACCACCGTCCCTGCGAGGCCTGGTAGCCGGGCGGCGAGGCGAATACCGCGGCCGAGCAGTGCCCCGGGCAGATACTCGGAGTACTCGACGAGCGTCCGCGCACCGAGGGCATCGGCGAACGTCTTCGACTTGGCGGTTGACTCGTGGATGGCGGCGAGGCGGTCCATTGGGCTCGCGATGTCGGTGCACAGCAACGCCGTGGTCACGGCGAGGAGGTTGCCGCCGACGTCTCGCTCGGCCTCGGTCCGGACCGAGATCGGAACCATGGCCGTGAGCGACCGCTCGGGGAGCTCACCCTTCGCTGACAGGTAGGACCGCATGGCGCCGCCGACGAGGGCGAGAACCACGTCGTTGACGGTCACACCCGGGACGCTGCGTTTGATGCGTCGTAGGTCGTCGAGATCGTACCGACGCGTCTCGATGACCCGGTGCGAGGTGATGGCGCGGTTGAAGCGGGTGGAAGGGCCCAGCGGGAGGCTCACCTTGCCCCTGACCAGGCCGAGCGGGACCCGGCCGAGGGCGGGCACGGTCCGACCGACCGTGCCCGCGAGCCGCAGGGGCCGCACCGAGAAGTTGTGGGTCGCTCGCCCCATGAGCTCCCAGGGCGAGGGTTCGGGCCCTGCCCGCCAGGCATTCGTCGGCTCGAGGTGGCGCGGCTCCGGGGTGGGATCGTGCATGGCGTTGGCGAGCTCGATGGCCGCAACCCCGTCTAGCGTGGCATGGTGGGTCTTGGCGATCGTGGCGAAGGTGCCCTCGGGTAGCCCCACGCTCGAGGCGTCGAGCCCGTCGACCACGTACATCTCCCAGAGCGGACGGCTCATGTCGAGCGGCCGGGCCTGCAGCTCGGCCGCTAGCACGAGCAACTGGCGCCAGTCGCCCGGCTTCGGGAGGGTGATGTGACGGAGGTGGTACTTGAGGTCGAAGTCATCGGCCTCGACCCACCATGGGTGATCGAGATCGAACGGCACACGAGCGAGCTTGCGACGCATAGCCCGCGCCAGGTGCCCTCGCTCGCTTAGGTGCTCGAAAACTAGCTCGAACGGGGTGCCATCCGGGGCGGTCGATGAGTCGTAAAGCGAGATCCCGCCCGTGTGCATCGGCACCCCGGGGCTCTCTAGATACACCCACATCGCGTCGCCGCCACCGAGTTGCTCCACCCCGGCCCCCTTTGCGTGCCGTGATTCCTGCTCAGCTTAGGGCCTCGGAGCCGATGATCGACAGCGGGGCTGGTGCCGGTTAGCCCGGCCATGGCCCTCTCCTGGTGATGACCGAGCTCGCTCCCCAGCCACTGCCGGACTCGCCTCCGGTCTGGCTGAGACACCCGACCCCGCCGGACCTGCCCGGTGCTCGCATCCAGCGAGTTGAAGGTGATCAGCCGGCGCTCGGTGGTGACGATCGCCTCACAGTCCTGGGCGCCGTCGATGACGACCTGATCCCGAAGAGGTCGTGCGAGGTTGAAGGTCGATATCACGTCAGAAGTGTCGGCGGCTCGGTGCGATCCCGCTCTCGACCTTGAGGTGCTCGAGCAACGATTCACCAAACCCGTTCGCGACATCCTCCTGGATGTCAGGGGACTGGTAGTTCACGTCGATCACGATGCTCCCGGAGAGCCCGACCGCGCTGCAGAAGAAGAAAGGTCCAACGCCAAGTAACGGAGTACCGCCGTGGACGCTTCGGACGCGAAAGGACTCGCGCGGTTCAGGAAGGTCCATTCGTCCCAGGTTCGCCAGCATGAACTGCGGCCAGATCGCCGGAATGATGCCCTCCTCCATCATCACCCATCCGGACTTGGCCAAGAGCACGTAGCAGTACGCCTGCAGCGAGTCGATGGACGACCTGATCTGCTCGGTCGCTTCACGTGCGAGCGTCCAAAACGGTTTCGTCCGGATACCGACGTGGGCGCCATAGGAAGTCGTCGCGTACATGCCCATGTTCGACAGCGGGACGTGCTCGAGCAGGTGGGGCCGCAGGTCGATGTTCGAGGCGAGCCCAAGATGATCGTCCGCCTCCGGACCGCCGATCTCCAGTCCCGCCCGCAAGATGGCCGCAGAGATCGCGCCCCCGACGGTCGTACCGTTGGCGCGTGCCAGGCCCACCAAAGCCTCCGTCGACGCTGGCGGCAATTCGTAGGTGAGCACGTGCCTCGCCTGAGGCGCGGTAAGGTTCTGTCCCGCAGTCATGACGTGGCCCGGGGGCGACCCCATGAGGGTCGCGAGATATCCGACGAAGTCGTCCAGGATCTCCTTGCCTCGGCCGCCCGTCAGGCCGGGCGGGAGGATCTCCTCGATGGGAGGGCTCACCGCGCCGGCGGCTGCGTCGGGATCACCGGCGGCTCCGCGCTGGAGCCATTCGTACTCGTGGACGAGGTCCCGACAGAATCCGGTGAGCGAGCGGCCGTCGCAGACCGCATGATGACATGAGAGCACGACTTCTCCGCCGCCCTCGCCGATGAGCACACGCACTCTCATCATTGGGTCGCCGGCCACGCCCACCGGCGTCGACAGTTGCCGTTCGAACTCGGCGCGCCAATGTTCCCCGTCGACCCGTTCCGTAACGGTCAACTCGGGCCACTGTGTGCATCGGGCGAAATACGGCGCCTGTTCCGGAGGCCGCACGATGCGAGTGTTCACGAGAGGCCGACGCTCCACCAACCGGTGCAGCGCACGCTCGAAGAGCTCGGCGTCGAGGGCCCCCTCAAAGGCGATCACTCGCACGATGTGGCACAGGGCCTTCGCGGTCTCCATGACGTCGAGCCCCTGCTCCGCCTCACCCAACGGCCGCACGTACGCTGGATCTGCGCCACTGTCGCCTCGAGCCTTCACGCCATCCTCCTGGCGAGGTCGATCGGCGTCCATTGTGACTCGACGTCAGACGTTGCGCTAGCTCTGGCGGCCATCCGAGGGGCTCCTCCGGACGACGCTCGTCGCCGTGAGGCGCGCCCACCGATAGTCAGGCTTCCCGGCCGGCGACCGCACCACCTCGCCGACGAGGCACAGCTGGCGCGGCACCTTGTAGCCCGCGAGCTCCTCGCGACAGAGCTCCTGGACGTCGTGGAGCTCCACAGTTGCTCCAACCCGGGGTTGCACCACGGCGACCACGCGCTCGCCCCAGTGCTCGTCGGGGACGCCAACCACCACGGCGTCGTCAATCCCGGGATGGGCCTTGAGGACCGTCTCCACCTCTTCGGGATACACCTTCTCACCACCGGTGTTGATGGAGGTCGAGCCGCGGCCGAGCAGCACTACCGTCCCGTCGTGGTCGACAGTGGCCATGTCGCCCGGGACCACCCAGCGCACCCCATCGACGACCACGAACGTCGACGCAGTCTTCTCTTCGTCCTTGTAGTAGCCGAGCGGTAAGCGGCCGCGGCGGGCCAAGCGCCCGACCCCGCCCGAGCCGGGCTGGACCGGACGGCCGTCGTTGTCGAGGACGGTGACCTGCTCATTCACGGTGAAGCGAGGCCCCGCGGCCGGTTCACCCGCGGCGCCAGCCCTCGTGCCCACGAGACCCGTTTCAGATGCTCCGAAAGCGTCGACCACTATGACGTTCGGGAGTAACTCGGTAATGCGCGCTTTGCTTGCGGGCGAGAGGATGGCGCCACCGGACCCGATGGCGAACAGCGACGACGTGTCGAAGGGCTTGCCGGCTGCGGCTGCGACGGCGAAGGCATCGGTGAGCGGGCGAGCCATCGCGTCACCGACGATCGTCATGAGGTTGACCTTCTCGGCCGCAACCAGACGCCAGACGGCATCTGCGTCGAAGCGGCCCGCAGGGAGCAAGACAACTTTGCCGCCACACAGCAGCGCGATCAGCGCACCCCACTGCGCGCTCACGTGCATCAGCGGCGGCGTCTGAAGCGACACCATGCCGACCTCGGGTACCCGCTCCGCTAGCTCGTCGGGCCGGGAGACGGGATTCCCCCCTGCCGGGTCACCGCCACCCATCGCCGCGAAGAAGATGTCCTCCTGTCGCCAGACGACGCCCTTCGGCATGCCCGTCGTGCCGCCCGTGTAGGCGATGTAGCGGTCGTCGGCGGTCCGCTCGCCCACGGCGGGCCTTGCCGGCCCGGATGCGGCGAGAGCCTGCTCGAACTCGATCGAGTCTGGCACTGCCTCGCCGCCGCTGCCGTCTTCCACTAAGACGACGTGTGCGAGCTTGGGCAGCCCGCCGGCGGCGGCGGCTACGAGCGGCCCAAACTGCCGATGGTACACGAGCCCGACGAGGTCCGCGTCGTCGAACAGGTATGCGAGGTCACGCTCGCTGTAGCGGTAGTTGACATTGATCGCGACGGCACGGGCCTTGTAACAGCCGAGCATTGCCTCGAGGTACTCGGTGCTGTTCAACAACTGCAGCCCGACGTGGTCGGCATGGCCGATACCGGCGGCAAGCAGATGGTTGGCGAACCGGCTGGCCCGCTCGTCGAGCTCGGCGTAGCTCAGCCGGCGCTCGGCGGTGACGACCGCCTCACGGTCGGGGACGACGTCGACGACGATCTCGAACAGGTCGGCGAGGTTGAAGGTCGACATGGCGTCAGCGCCGTCCCGGGCCAGCAGCGATCCCGTTCTCGGTCCTGAGGTGCTCGAGCAGCGATTCACCAAACCCCTTCGCGACATCCTCCGGGATATCGGGGGACTGGTAGTTCACGTCGATCACGATCGTCCCAGAGAGTCCGACCGCGCTGCAGAAGAAGTATGGACCGACACCGAGTAGAGGCGAGCCACCATGGACACTTCGGACGCGGAAGGACTCGCGCGGTTCAGGAAGGTCCATGCGTCCCAGGTTCGCCAGCATGAACTGTGGCCAGGCCCTCGGAATCACGCCGGCGAGGTACATCTCGAATCCCGACTTGGCAAGGAGGATGCTGCAGTGGGCCTGCAGCGACTCGATGGACGACCTGACGTGCTCCGTCACCTCTCGTGCGAGCGTCCAGAACGGTTTCGCCCGTATACCGGCGTAGGTACCGTACGATGTGGTCGCGTACACGCCCATGTTCGAGAGCGGTACGTCCTCACGGAGGTAGGGCCGCAGGTCGATGTTCGAGGCCAGGCCCAGATGATCCCCCTCCGGACCGCCGATCTCCACGCCCGACCGCAAGATGGCCGCGGAGATCGCGCCACCTACTGTCGTACCGTTGGCACGTGCCAGGCTCGTCAGAGCCTCCATCGATGCCCGCGGCAATTCATACGTCAGCACGTGCCTCGCCGGTGGCGCGCCAGAATTCGGTCCTGCAGTCATGATGTAACCCGGGGGCGACCCCAGCAGGGCGGCGATGTAACCGACAAAGTCGTCCAGGATCTTCTTGCCTCGGGTACCGGTCAGCCCCTCTGGGACGATGTCCTCGATGGGAGGGCTCAGCGCGCCCGCGACCACGTCCGGATCGCCCATGGCTCTGCGCTGCCGCCATTCGTACTCGTGGACGAGATCCCGACAGAACCCGGTGAGCGAGCGGCCGTCGCAGACCGCATGATGACACGAGAGAACGACTTCGCCGCCGCCGTTCCCCATGAGCACACGCACTCTTATCAGTGGGTCACTCGTCAGGCCTACCGGCGTCGACAGTTGGCGCTCGAACTCGGCGCGCCAGTGTTCCTCACCGGCCCGCTTGGTGACGGTGAACTCGGGCGGCTGTCTGCATCGGGCAAAGTACGGCGGCTGGTCCGGCGGCCGCACGATGCGGGTGTTGACGAGGGGCCGACGCTCCACCACGCCGCGCAGCGCCCGCTCGAAGAGCTCGGTGTCGAGACCCCCCTCGAAGGCGATTACCCGCACGATATGGCACAGGGCCTTCGCCCTCTCCATAATGTCGAGCCCCTGCTCCACCTCACCCAAGGGCCGCACGTACTCGGGATCTGCGCGACCGTCAGCTCGAACGCTCACGCCATCCTCCTCGGAGGTCGATCTGCGTCCATTGTGCCCCGACGTCACGGGTCTCGCTAGGCCCAGCGGCACAGCCCATCAGGCTCGGCCCTCCGGCTCGGGCCAGACAGCCGTCACCCGCCATGGGATTCGTCCTCGAAGGCCTCGATCACTTCCTCGCAGGGCAGGAGGAGCTGAGTCACGTTCGGATACCCCGCGTACGGAGCCAGCATTATGAGTGCCTCCCGCAGCTCGTCGACGGTCACCTCGGCGTTCCGGAGTGCCGCCCGCGCGTGGATCCGCCACGTATCGACCGCTCCGTGTGCGGCGGCGGTGCCCATAATGAGCAGTCTGCGGTCGCGAATCGGCAGCACGTCCCGTGCCCACACCTCCGCGAACAGCGTCTTCATCATGACATCGCTGAACGCCGACGTTCCCTCGGGACGAACGGCCACCTCGCCCGCATAGACGGCTCGCATCCGGGCCGCACCTCGCTCGTACATCGATTCGGCGTCGTCCATTGTCCCTCCTCGAAATCGTCGGTTCACATCCCGCTGGCGCCGATCGCAAGTCGGGTGGAGAGCTCTGGGCCGCCAGCCACCCCTCTTGTGGTGGGCACTCGGGATCAGTCCGCCTCGGGAAGGAGCATCACCCGCCGCAACAGCGGCCGCGCGTGCGGTGTGATCTCGAGGTCGAAGTCGACGTGCTCGGCGAGGGCAAGCGCATCGTCGATGTCCTTCGCCATGAGCGCAGCGTTGCGCTCTAGCGAGGCAATGAGCTCCTGATCCTTGAGCGTCGTGAATTGCTCGAAGTACGTGCGGGCGAGGTCGCTTTCCGTCACGGGGTGCGTCGTTTGCAGAGCGAAGATCCTGCGAGCCTGGGCCAGAACATCGGACTCCTCGAGGACGCGGCGAAATACGGCAAGGTCGACACCTACGGTCTCTGCCAGGGCGAAGACCTCGTAGGCGGCAGCCATGAACGAGTAACCCAGGAGGTTCCTGAGCAGCTTGGCGGTCATCCCACTACCGATTGGCCCGAGGTAGTCGAGGTCGTGGCTGTACTGATCGAGCACGGCGCGGGCTGCTTCGACGGTGGTCGGGTGGCCACCGACGAACAGCTCGAGGGTCCCGGGGTCCTTCTCGCCAAGGGTACTCACGCCGGCATCGAGCACACGCACGCCGTGAGTTGCCGCTTCGGCGGCGACGCGGCGCGCCGTGTCGAGGCGCACGGTGCTATGGATGATGACGATCGTGTCTGGACGAGCGGTAGCCAGTACCCCATCGACCGGGGACATCACTTCAGTGACCTGAGCGTCATCGCGGACTGCGACGATCACCACGTCGGACTCGGCCGCCGCCTCCGCGAGTGACGTGGCAAGCTGCGCGCCTGCCGCCACGAGATCGGCGGCCGTATCCACCCGGATGTCGAACACCATCAAGGGCACCTCGCGCTCAACCAGGCGCCGAGCAATAGCGCCGCCGATCATGCCAAGTCCGATGACCGCGGTCTTCAGGCGATCAGCGGCCATCAGCGGTATCTCGTTGGCGTGCTGTCGACCTGCGCCGGCCGGTGGGCTGCGTGGACCCCCGCTCGTCCCCGACGGTGAACGCGTCGTGTACCGGCTGCGGGGTACCAAGACCGGCGGCCGCCATGATCTCGGCCAGCGTCTCGGGGATCGCGCCCGTGATCCGCCAAGGGTCGGCGACGAGGTCTGGATCTACGGTTAGACCGAAGTCGATGCGGTCTTCGTAGCTCAGAACGGTGAAGTTGGTGCCCGAATAGGCCGAGAGAATGCTCGCTGAGTAGGTGCCGGCAACCTTGGCACCAGACATGTAGAGCGGCACCGGTGGGCCTGGCACGTTCGCCACGATCGTGTCGGCTACTACTGGAGCGCGACTAGATAGCTGCGACGCCCAAACGGCGCGGGAGGCCAGGTTGAACAAGATGGGTGGCGCCACCTCACCCATCGAGCGGATCGCCGTGGCCCGTACCGCGTGCTGCATCGCCTTCGCCGACTGCGAGCTGCGATGGATCGCACGCACCCGTTCGACCGGGTCCTCCACATCTGTGGCCATGGAGATGAGCGTGGTAGCCACCAGGTTCGTCTGCTCGGTGTCCCCTGGCTGACGGGTCGAGAGCGGTGCTGCCGTGACGAGCGGCTCGGCCGGCAGCGCGTCGAGGTCCCGAAGGGCGGCGACCAGGCCGCCGGCACAGAGGGCGATCACGACGTCGTTGATTTTTACATTCAATTCCTTCCGCACGCGCTTCACGTCCTCGAGCGCTACGGAGGTGAAGGCTACGGTCCGTCGGGCCCCGAGCTCGCCGAGGAACGGTATTGCGGGCGCGTGCACAGGTGGCGTGTCCTCGCGGCGCAGGTATGATGCCATCGTCACCGCTCGACGCATCGTGCGCAGTGCGTAGTCGACGAAGCGCAGGGGTGCTCGGGCGGTCAGCACCAGGCTGCGGACGAACAGCTCCACGTCCGACGGCATGTATCCAGTCGGCTCCCAGATCACGTCGGGCTCGGGGCGCGCCGGTGGGTTGGCTTCCAGGTCGAGGAGCTGGTCGGCCAGGCTGGCACCGGAGACACCGTCCATGAGGCAGTGGTGATACTTGGCGATGATGGCGACCTTGCCGCCTGCGACGCCATCGACGTACCACACCTCCCAAAGTGGGCTCCGCCGGTCGAGCTGGTAGCTCATGAGATGACCGAAAAGCTCGCCCATCTCGCGAGCGGCGCCAGGAGGTGGGACAGCGATGCGCCGCACGTGGCGGCCGAGGTCGAAATGTGCGTCGTCGACCCACACCGGCCGGTCGAGCTGCAGCGGCAACTCCTTGAGCTTCATCCGGTACTTCGGGACCTGGTCGAGGCTCCGGGCGAGTAGGTCACGAACCGCCTCGAAGCCGCCGAAAGCCGGCGCGTCGGTCGGGTCGAGGATCACCAGCCCGCCGACGTGCTGGTGCCACGAGGGCGTCTCGGTCGAGAGCAGGAGGGGTGTCGGTACCCGATAGGCGTTGCATCGCCGTCACCTCCCGGCAAAGCGGCTTGGGCGCGATACGAAGTATTGCACCGCTCTCGCTCTCTTGGCCTAGGCAAGAACACATCTACGATGCCTAATGTCCATTTTGCGCCTAACCATGGGCGCTTCCCCATGATCCGCGCCCGCCGTCGCGGGGTCCGGACGGTCGACGGCCGACCGGCCGAACCGTGCCGACGGTCCCTCTATGGGCGGTTACGGCACGCTCACCGAGAGCCTCGTCGACCCAGCGGCGGACTTGGCCCGAGAGCCCGGTGGTCAGGTGCGTTCCGCGGAACCAGAGGACGTTCGGCTTGTCCCAGTGCTGCCAGAGACGGTATGCGTCGCCGACCGTGGTGATCTGATCGCCTGTCGCCCCGACGATGAAGCGCCTCTCGCGGGGCAGGAGTGGCGACAGGGCCAGGGGATTCACGGGACGATGCACCAGGTCGAGGCCCTCGCCGAACAAGCCGTAGCCTTCTGCCTCGGACCGTTGGTCGAGGGGCGTACGTCGCAGGATGGCGGCCGCGATGTCGGTTGCCGGGGTCGCCGCGACGACGCGGTCGAGACGATCATCGACACCGGCGAGCAGAGCGGCAAGGTAGCCGCCCATCGAGACGCCGTAAACGCTGACCGACTTCGCTCCTGCGGCCTTTGCCCATGCGATGCATCGCCGCACGTCCCAGACGGCTTGGCCGAAGGCGTGCAACGTCCTTACGTGGTCGACCGATATCATGCCCATGCCGCTTCTGCGTCCGACGCGGCGCTCACCGTGATATGGCGCTACCGGAGCCACGACGTTGAAACCCATGTCTCGGTGAAACCGTCGGGCGCCAACGGCGCTGAGATCCCATACCATTCCTGCACCGTATCCGTGAAGGAGGACCAGCCACGGACGTGGGCCGTCGTCGTGATTGAGCACGTAGGCTCGTGCCGTGCGATTGTGGATCGCGTTCCATCGGTTCTCACCGCTCTGTTGTCCCTCGGGCGGCCGGTACCCACTCTCGAAGCACATAGCCTCGTAGGTGAGACCGTGAGCGCGGCGCTTTTCGAGCCTTGGGTGCAGCAGAGGAGGGGGCTGCTGATGGAATCCCCTCGGATCGTCTAGCCATCCCTTGGCGTCCAGCATCTCGATCGTGCGATCCGACTCCAGCTTTGCGGTCTCAGGCGCTGGTGTGTCAGGCGCTAACAGATTGGTGAGCGCGGCCTGGAGAAGCTGCTCGCCCAGAACGGACAGGACAAGTGCCGGAGTCAGGGGGTCAGGGGGTATCTCGGGGTAGCGGCGCTCACTCTGTAATGGACGAACCGCGGCGCGTACCGCGTAGGCGGCCGTTCGAGGACCCGCTGCGATCACCTCCGATGCCAACGAGCCGGCAACCTCGAACGACCGACTCGTCCTCGTCACGTGAGACGCCTCTCGAGGCTGGCAAGCTCCTCGACCAGCTCGCTGGGGACTCTTTCGCCGAGAGAGCGGTAGTACTCAGCTATTAATGGGATCTCCGCTCGCCACTCGTCTCCGTCAACCCTGAGCAGGCTCGCCATGGCGGTATCGGAGAGCTGAAGACCGGCGGTCTTGATAGCCCCAGGAGTAGGCAGATAGCCAATGGGTGTCTCCACCGCTTGGCCAGTTCCACGACAGCGCTCGAAGACCCACTCCAGCACTCGGCTGTTCTCTCCGAAGCCGGGCCACAGAAAGTTCCCGTCAGCGTCCTTGCGAAACCAGTTCACGTAGAACATCTTCGGCAGCTTGGTCGCGTCGCCCGCACGGCCCACTTGCAGCCAATGCCGAAAGTAGTCCCCTAGGTTGTAACCGCAGAATGGCAGCATGGCGAAGGGGTCCCGTCGCAGCTTTCCGACTTCTCCTGTGGCAGCCGCCGTAGTCTCGGAGGCCATGATCGACCCCAAGAAAACTCCGTGGCGCCAATGAATGGCCTCAGTGATCAAGGGCACGACATTCGCTCGGCGGCCTCCGAACAGGATGGCGGAGATCGGCACTCCCTCGGGATCATCGAACTCGGGTGCCACCGCTGGGTCTTGGCGCACTGCCGCGGTGAAGCGGGCATTCGGGTTGGCGGGGGCGGTGCCCGAGGCTGGGGTCCAGTCCTCTCGCCTCCAGTCGATCAGGTGGGCGGGCGCTTCCTCGGTCAGATCTTGCCACCACACGTCCCCGTCGTCGGTGAGCGCGGTGTTCGTGAAGATGCAGTTGGCAGCCAGCGTGAGCACGGCGTTGAGGTTGGTCCTCTCGTTCGTGCCGGGCGCTATGCCGAAGAAGCCATTCTCCGGGTTGACTGCCCAGAGCCGCCCGTCGGCACCGAATCTCATCCAGCATGTATCGTCGCCCACTGTCTCTGCTTTCCACCCAGGCAGGGTCGGAACGAGCATCGCCAAGTTGGTCTTCCCGCATGTGGAAGGGAACGCCCCTGTGATGCAGCGGGTCTCTCCATCAGGTGAGGTCAACTTGAGAATCATCATGTGCTCGGCCAGCCAGCCGTTGTCGCGTGCCATGACCGATCCGAGGCGAAGGGAGAGGCTCTTCTTGGAGAGCAGGGCGTTGCCGCCGTAGCCGGAGCCGTAGGACCAGATCTCACGGGTTGCTGGAAAGTGAACGATGTACTTGCGCTCGGTGTCGCAGGGCCAGCGCGTGTCGGCTTGCCCGGGATCGAGAGGAGCACCGAGGGAATGCAGGCAGGGCACGAAGTCGCCCTCGTCGCCGAGCAGATCGAGGGCGCCATGGCCCATCCGGGTCATGATCCTCAAGTTGACCACCACATATGGCGAGTCGGTCAGCTCGATGCCGATCTGAGCGTGAGGGGAGCCCAGCGGACCCATCGAGAACGGCACGACGTACATGGTCCGCCCCCTCATCGAACCCCGAAACAACCCGGTCAGCGTGGTCCGCATTTCGACCGGGTCGCACCAGTTGTTGTTCACGCCGGCGTCGATCGGACTGCGGGAACAGATGAAGGTGCGGTCTTCGACGCGAGCGACGTCACCTGGATGCGATGTGGCCCAGAAGCTGTTGGGCCGCTTGGCCTCCGAGAGCCTAGTAAACGTGCCCTTTTTGACCAGCAGCTGGCAGAGTGCGTCGTACTCCTCAGCCGATCCGTCGCACCACTCGACCCGGTCAGGCCTCGTGAGGTTGGCCACCTCCCGCACCCAGCTGGTCAGCTTCGGGTGATGAGTCAGAGGAGCAGTCCCGGTCACCTTCCAAGGTTCCAGTGCGCTCCGTGTGATGTCTAGGGGCAAAAGTCACTTATCATCGGAAGACCTGTCCTGCGAGCGCTTCCTCGTCCGACACCGCGGGTAGGATGCGCATGCCTGAACGGGAGAGCCTTCCCCTGAGCGACCACCGCCCTGCTCACCTACCCGAGGGCAGCGCAACCCTCGATGACGATGCAATGTTGTCCTCCAAGGCGCCGCTATATACCCAGTTCGCGCCCAGACCGGTGAAAGCCAGAGGCAGAATGGCTTCCCTCATCTCCTTGCCGATTCCACGGCCTTGGTCGGCAAGACCGACCCACGACGCAGTGGCTATATCCCTCCTGATTGCGAAATCGTCGCCATAATCTCCTGGGCACCTACGATCACCCCGTCGTTAAACGCGGCGCAAGGAAACCTCTGCTTCCTCGGGGTCCACTCGGCACGACGAAGCCAGTAGTGCTGAAGCGTTTGGCGCTCGAGCTCAGGCGACACCTCGCGAGCCGCCCGGAGTCTCGGATGCAGCGGGGCCGGTCAAGTCCGTGAGCACTTCGTTCAAGAATCCGTGTTGGTGTCGCCAAGATAATGCGACAGCACTCGGCTTGGCGCGGCGCTGGCAGAGCCGCTCCAAGCCACTGCACCGCGCTGCAGCACCAGGCATTTGTCGGCCAAGGCCAATGCTCGATGGACGTACTGCTCGATCATCATGACAGTCACGCCTGCTTGGCAGGCTCGGGTCAGACCGTCGAAGACCAGGTCGACCATCTTCGGGGCCAGGCCGAGAGACATCTCGTCGGCGATCAGCAGCTTCGGGGTGGTGGCTAGGGCGCGGGCCACAGACAGCATCTGCTGCTCGCCGCCGGACAGAAGGCTCGCCGTCTGGTTGCGGCGGTCGGCAAGTGGCCTGAAGGCCTCCAATGCCAGCTCCACTCCCTGGCGGCGTGCCTGGCGACCCTCGAGGGTGGCGGCGGCCATCCGGAGGTTCTCGATCACCGTCAGGCTCCGGAAGACGCCACGGCCTTCGGGCAGGTGCACCAGACCAGCGCGGCGAATCCGGTGAGGCGGCCAGCTGTTGATCTCCTGGCCGGAGAGCACGACCCGTCCTCCGCACGGGGGAACCAGACCTGATACGGCACGAGCCAGGCTGCTCTTTCCGGCGCCGTTGGCGCCTAGGACCGCTAGGGCCTTGCCTGCCCCGAGGTCGAAAGAGACGCCGGTCAGCGCCACGGCTTCGCCATAGCGCACCGAAAGGCTCTCCACGGCCAGAACCTGTGACTCACCGCCCGCTTCGTCGTTCTTAGCGACCGAGCTCACCGCGGACTGCGGGGGCGAGGCGCCTAGGTCTGCGACACCCTCGCTCTTCCCACCGTCACTACCGGAGGCCGCCTCGCCGAGGTACGCGGCACGGACCGCCGGGTTCGCCCGGACCTCTTCTGGTGTGCCGCTAGCGATCAACGCTCCGAAATCGAGCACATAGACGGCGCTCGACAGGCGCATCACCAGCTCGACGTCGTGCTCCACGAGCAGCACCGAGATACCCCGCTCGCGAGCGATCGCCCGTAGGGTGCTCTCGAACTCCTCCGTCTGAGACGAATCGAGCCCCGACGAGGGCTCGTCTAGCAACAGGACCGTGGGTGAAGAGGCCAAAGCCCGGCCCAGTTCGATCAACCGGGCTAATCCGAGCGGCGCTCCGGCGGCCGGACGATCTGCCACGAACCGTAGGCCGAGCAAGTCAACCAACTCGTCGACATCCGCGCTCTCGACTTGTTGAGGCGAGCGGACCCCGCCCATGGTGAAGATATCCGACCACATCCGTCCCTTGGCATGCTTGGCCCGGTAGGCGAGCACCAGGTGGTCACGCACCGTGAGGCCCGTGAACAGCTCCGGATGCTGAAACGTCCGAGCCAGACCGCGCGCCGCTCTCAGCTGAGGCCGCCTACCGGTCACGTCCTCACCGTCGAGCAGGACTGTCCCACGCGAAGGATGGATCAACCCGGACAACACCCCGAAAAGGGTGCTCTTGCCGGCACCGTTGGGCCCGACGAGCCCCACGATCGTCGCTGGGGGCACGGCCAGACTCACGTTGGTGACCGCGCTCAGACCGCCGAATCGCACGGTCACGTCGACACAAGCCAGGCGAGCCTGGCTCAATCCCGCACCGTCGGGAGCAGCGCGGCTCGCCGGGTCGATCGTCCCCCCAGTCACTCCCCCAGGCCCATCCGTCATGGCGCCCCCTCTAGGTCGACCTCCGTGAGAGCAGCAGCCAAGGGGCGTAGTCCAGAGGGATCCGGTCCCAGCCAACACCGCCAGGACGGTCGCGACAGACTCCTTGGTCCCGTGTCGAGTGACCTCCGCTCCACGCCTTCACCTCTCCTGATCTAGGAACAGAATCGTATGCAATTGACAAACCTGATTCCACCCCTACGTGAGAGGACGCTCCGGTACCGGCTGGCGTAGGGGTGCCTGCGGCGGCGCTCAGCTGGAGGCGATCTCCAGCAGGGCGTCGGCCACCGCCCCTGGTTCCGTGATCATGAGGTCGTGCCCGGTGTCGATGTCCCAGAGGCGCCCTTCACTCCGGGCCTCGTCCATCAGCCCTCGATCGCGAGTGCCTAGCGTCGAGGTGCACACGACGTGGTACTGCGGGATCGCCCACAGCTGTGATTCGTTCGTGAGCCTGAGCGGCTGCTCGAAGCACTTCCACGGGTGGCCCGTGAGGCGTTCGGCCATCCACACCAGATCGTCGGGATCGGTCACGCCGTAGAGACGACCCGCCTCGGGGCACGGCAGCAGCACGAGCTCGACGCCGTCGACAACTCGACCGTCGGGGCGGACCGCCTCGATGATGGGTCCCGACACATCGACCAGAGACTGGCCGTTCACCGGGTTGGCAGCGTCGAGGTAAGCGAGGCGACCGATCCGCTCCGCGGCTCGGTCGGCGACACCAGTGATGACCATCCCCCCGTAGCTGTGGCCCACGAGAATCACATCGCGGAGATCCTCGTAGTGCAGGACGGCGACGATGTCGCGGATGTGCATCTCGAGGTCGACCGCCGGGCTGACTAGGTGGGCGCGCTCGCCCACTCCAGTCATGGTCGGCGCGTGCACCTCGTGTCCAGCGGAGCGCAGGAGCCGAGCGACTCGCCGGAAGCACCAGCCGCCGTGGGCGCCACCGTGTACGAGGACGTATGTTGCCATGGCCTGTGCATTCTCCTCTGGCGGATCAACTGGGGGGCGACATCCGGCACGGCTTTCCGCTTGTTCCCGAGTGTATGCTGAAGGATCTGATATTGACGTCACAGTCAGGTATGCGGATCTCAGCGTTTGCGGAAATCTGATTGTCCTGAGGTGAGACTGATGATACCGTTTTCTGCTATTCGTCGTTCGCCTCGTCGCACGTTCAGACCGATGCGGCACGCCAAGAACGGCGAGAGCGCATTTGCGACAGAGCGGCATCGGTCGGACAAGTGAAGTTGGCGCAGGTGACCGTCAAGGACATCCGGGAAGAGTCAGACGGTGCGCACGGCTGACGCCGATCGTCGCCGGATACGGGAGGTTCTCGCCGCCACGTGCTCACCCGACACGTTGGTTCGTCTTCCATGAGATACGTAGGATGACGAGATGCTCGACTACGCCCTAGTTGGGTTGGCGCTCGGGTCGATCTACGCGATCGCGTCAGCCGGCTTGGTGGTGACGTACACCTCGTCGGGCGTTCTGAACTTCGCATTCGGGTCGATGGCCTATGTCGTGGCCCGCTTCTACTACTTCCTCAACTCTCAGCACGGGTTGTCCACCATCACGTCGGGGCTGGTGTCGCTGCTGGTCGTGGCACCGCTCATGGGTGCGGTCCTGTACGCCGTCATCTTCCGCTTCATACGGGGCCAGTCCAGCCTGATCAAGATCGTCACCACCATCGGGCTCTCTGTGGCGCTGCCGCCCGTCGTGGACCTCACGCTCGGTAGCCAGTCGATCACCTCCGCCCCCGGTCTCGCCCTGCCCAGCAACCATGTCTTCCATTTCTTCGGCGCCCCGGTCACCACCGACCAGCTCATCACCTACGGGTTCCTTATCTTCGTCGTGGTGGCGGGCACAGTGATCTTGCGATTCACCAGCGTCGGTCTGCGGATTCGGGCGACCGTCGACTCCGGGGCCATGGCGTCGCTGTCGGGGACCAACCCCGGCCGGGTGGCCCTCGGCGCGTGGGTCGTGAGCGCCACCCTGGCCGGACTGGCAGGCATCCTGGTCGCCCCCACCAACGGCTTGACCACGACCGGGATGACAACGCTCATGGCGGCGGCGTTCGCGGCGGTAGTGGCCGCCCGGCTGCGCTCCCTCGCCGGGGCGGTCGGGGTCTCGCTCGCCATGGGCGTGGTCACCGACCTGATCCTGAAGCAGCTCCCCCAGGGCAGCTCGGTCACCGCCGCCATCATCCCGAGCATCCCGTTCGGATTCATCCTATTGTTCCTGCTCTTCTACGTCGTCAGATCTGGCGCCGTGAGCGAGGACGTCGGCACCGGGGGGCCACTCGACCGGGCCATTCGACCCGCCAACGAAGATCCGGCGAACACGGCCGGCCAGGTTGGACAGAGGCCCGCCTGGAGCACGGCGCTCGGCCTGATTCCGCTCGCCCTGGTCGCGCTCTTGCCCTTGATCTTCCAGGGCTCGGCCTACTGGTTGGGGCTAGTCGCCTTGGGCTTGTGCTACGCCATCACGTTCCTCACCTACACGATCGTGACCGGTGAGGGCGGGATGCTGTGGCTCTCGCAGATCATCTTCGCCGGCGCCGGTGCCCTGGCCGCGGCCCAGTTCGCCAGCCAGTGGGGTGTGCCGGTGCTGGTGGCGATCGTCCTAGGGGGACTGATCGCAGCTGTGGTCGGGGCGATCATCGGCTTGCTCACCATCCGCCTCGGGGATCTCTACGTGGCCCTGGTGACGCTCACCTTCGGGCTCCTGGCAGAGACCCTCATCTTCAGCCGCAGCACGTTCCAGCAGGGTGGGGTCGGGGTGTTCTTCAACCGCCCGAGCTTCGTCAACGGTGATCTGGCCTTCTCCTACTTGGCGCTGGTGGTCTTCTTGATCTTCGCCGCTCTCACCATCAACCTGCGCCGCTCGACGAGCGGGATGGCGTTAAGAGCAGTGCGCGACAGCGAGCCCGCTTCCCGAACGCTCGGCCTGAGCGTGCTCCAGGTGAAGGTCATCGTCGGCGCTCTGGGGGCGTTCGTGGCCGCGGTCGGTGGCGGATTCCTGGCTCTTGACTCCCGGGTGGCCCAGCCCCAGTCCTTCGCCACGTTCGCGGGGCTGGTGTGGCTGGCCGTCGTGGTGACCCTGGGAGTTCGCTCCATCACCGCGGCGGCGCTTTCCGGGCTGGCCTTCGCCCTGCTGCCCGGGGTGTTCCAGACCTACGTCCCCGCCAAGTGGGGGGAGGTGCCGGCGCTGTTGTTCGGCCTGGGCGCCATCATGGTCGCCCGCCATCCCGAGGGCGTCGTACCGCTGAACGGACGCCAGTTGCGGGTGCTGCTGGCCAAGGTCTGGCCTGGGACCGAAGCTGAGGAGCCGAGCGCTGCCGCCGCCGAGCCCTCGCTGGCGGGCTCCGACGAGGCCGCTCCCCGCTCCGGGGTGACGGCGGCGGGATCGGACGCGACGGCGAGGAGCACCCGGTGAGCGGGCCGACCAGCGACGGGTTGGCAGCGCACGATGAGGTGCTGCGGCAATACCTGGGCGAGTCCATGACGGCGAGCACCTGAGGGACCGATTGGTGAAGACCGACGACAGGAAAGAGGACAGAGTATGTCCAACACGAAGCTGAGGTTGGCGGCCGCACTGGTGAGCATCCTGATGCTGGCGGCAGCGGGCTGCAGCTCATCGAGCACCAGCGGATCCAGCTCCGGAAGCGGCGGCAAGACCTACACGGTGGGCATCCTCACGGACATCACAGGCCCGGCGGCCTCCGGCAACAAGACCAGCCCCCAGGGAGTCCAGGCCGGCGCGGTGTACGCGTCCAAGCAGGGCTACACCATCAAGTACGTCACCGCTGACACCGGGACAAATCCCACCCAGGTCCTGTCGGCCGCGCAGAGGCTCGTGGAGCAGAACCACGTCTTCGCCGTGATCGCAGTCTCCGCCCTGACCTTCTCCGCCGCCCCCTTCTTGACCTCCCAGGGGGTCCCCGTCATCGGCGTGGCCGAGGACGGGACCGAGTGGGTCACCAGCAAGAACATGTTCTCCACGTTCGGGTACCTGGACCCGTCGATCGTCACGACCACCTACGGCCAGTACTTCAAGATGCAGGGCGGGACCAACGTGGGCTCGCTCGGCTACAGCATCTCGCCGTCCTCGGCCGATTCGGCCAAGGGTGCGGCGGCCTCGGCCCAGGCGGTCGGGCTCAAGGCCGGCTACGTCAACGCCAACTTCCCCTTCGGGAGCACCAACGTCCAACCCGTCGCCCTGGCCATGAAGTCGGCGGGGGTGGACTCGGTCACGGCCTCCGCCGATCCCAACACCAACTTCGCCCTGATCACCGCTCTCAGGCAGTCGGGCGTCAACCCGAAGGTCGGGGTGTTCGCCACCGGCTACGGCGGCGACCTCCAGCAGGCCGGCCCCACGGCCCAGCAGGTCGCCCAGAACCTCTCCTTCCTCGTAGCGTGGGAACCGATCGAGCTGAACACCTCGGCCACTGGGCAGTTCCAGAGCGCCCTCAGGAGCGTCGGCATCACCGGCGACCCGACCTACGCCGAGTACGCCGGGTACACCTCGATCGCCATGCTGGTCCAGGGCCTGCAGGGCGCCGGCTCGAACCCGAGCCAGTCCGCCCTGATCAACTCCCTGTCCCACATCACCAGCTTCAACGCCGCTGGGCTGTTGGGCAGCCACCCGCTCAACCTCACCCAGCGAGTCGGCACCTTGGGACCCGACAACTGCTACTGGTTCGTCAAGTACTCCGGGTCCACCTTCCAGCCGGTGTCGGGGGCCATCCCGCTCTGCGGCAGCGTCGTCCAGGGCCAGAGGGTCTCCCCGTCTTCCTGAGCCGTTGGGCCCGAGCCCATGGCGCGCACGTCAGCCCATCGGAGCCGAACGACCGCGACGAACCCTCGTGGTTCGCTGACGGAGCCCGTCGTTCAACGACGGTAGCCAGTCGTCTCGGCGAGGTCGGCGGCCCCGCGCATGAGATCGAGCACGATGGGGCCGAAGGCGAGGAGCTTCTCGTCGTCGCCGGCGCGCTGGAACCCCTGCTCGAGGACGATGGCAAGCTTCCACTTGGCGAGGATGACGTAGTAGTCGATGTCGTCGACCTGGCGTCCCGACACCTCCGCGTATCGCTGGAGGAGGTCGTCGCGCGACGGCATACCCCTGAGGTCGACGTAGCTCGACTCGGACGCCTCGGGCGCGTTGGTGTCCTCGGGCCAGCTCTGGACCACCCAGCCGAGGTCGAGCTTGGGGTCGCCCACCGTGCCCATCTCCCAGTCGACGATCGCCGCCAGGCGAGCCGGCTCGCCGTCCCGGTACATCACGTTGGCGAACTGGTAGTCGCCGTGCATGAGCCCGGGGCGGTAGTCGATCGGCTGGTGCGTCCGCAGCCACACCGAGGCGACTTCCAGGCCGGGGAGGTCGCGCCCCTTGATGCGATCGAGGAACGCCGTCCACCGATCGACCTGCCGCTCGTGGAAGCCGTCTGGCCGGCCGAGGTCGTGCAGGCCCTTGGCGCGCCAGTCGACCTGCGACAGCAGGGCGATGCCTTCGACCAGCTGGTAGGCGAGCCCAGCGCGCGCCGCTAGGTCGGTGTCGAACGGCGCCGGCCAGTGCTCGACCCCCATCGGCGACCAGCCATCGATGAAGCCCATCAGGTAGAACGCCCGCCCGATCACCGACATGTCGGTGCACGCGGCAATCGCCTCGGTGTGGGGTACGTCGGTCCCTTCGAGTGCCTCGATGATGCGCCACTCGCGCATGATGCCTTCGTCACGCCTGTCTGGAGCCGTGGGCGGCGGGATCCGCAGGGCGGCGTGCAGATCAGCACGACGGATCTCATAGATCTCGTTCTGCGAGCCCCCGGAGACGAAACGGTGCTCGATCGGCTCGCCCTTGCCCGGCAAGCCGACGTTGTCCATCCACGTGGCCAGCCGGTCGACATCGATCACAGATTGCCCACCTCGTGCTCGAGGTACTCGGCGAGCTTGGCCCGGGCGGCATCGCGCCGCTTCGGGAGGTGCTGGGTCGGCCAGATGTCGTCGCTCGGCTTGTAGTCACGCAGCACCTGGCGTGCGACCGTGACCTTGTGGACCTCCGTGGGCCCGTCGGCGAGGCCCATGACGCCGGCGCCCAGGACCATGTCGATGAATGGCATCTCGTTACTGACGCCGAGCGCGCCGTGCACCTGCATGGCCCGCCAGGCGATGTCGTGCAGCACGGTCGGCATGACCACCTTGGCAGTGGCGATGTCCTTACGGACCTTGCGGTAGTCGTTGTACCTGTCGATGGACCAGGCCGTGTACAGAACGAACAACCGGAACTGCACCAGCTGGGCATACGAGTCGGCGATGTAGCCCTGCACGAACTGCTTGTCAGCCAGGAGGCTGCCCTGGGTCTCACGGCTGAGGGCGCGTTCGCACAGCATGTCGAGCGCCCTCTTCGCCAGGCCGATCGTGCGCATGGCGTGGTGGATGCGCCCGCCACCCAGGCGAGTCTGGGCGATGGCGAATGCCTGACCCTCCCCCCCGAGAAGCGCCTCGGCCGGCACGCGCACGTCCTCGTAGTGGATGAGCGCGTGCGATCCCTCGCCCCGTGACTCGCCGGCCAGGCCGAGGTTGCGGACGATGTTGATGCCCGGCGTCCGGCTCGGCACGAGGAACATCGACATGCCCTGGTACGCACTGACGTCGGGATTCGTCACCGCCATGACGATGAGGAACGATGCCGTTCTCGCGTTCGAGGAGAAGAACTTCGATCCGTTGATGACCCACTCGTCGCCGTCCTTCTCGGCCCGTGTCGTGAACATCGTGGGGTCGGCTCCGGCATGCGGCTCGGTCATCGAATAGCAGGAGAAGAGCTCGCCCTCGAGCAGAGGGCGCAGGTAGCGCTCCTTCTGCTCCGGCGTGCCGTAGTGGGCAATGATCTCGGCGTTACCGGTATCGGGCGCCTGACAGCCGAACACGATCGGCGCCCACGACGACTGGCCGAGGATCTCGTTCAGCAGTGCGAGCTTGAGCTGGCCATATCCCTGACCGCCGAGCTCGGGGCCCAGGTGCGTGGCCCACATCCCGCGACGTCGCACCTCGTCCTTCAGCGGGTCGACCACGCGCCGCCGGGTCTCGTCCAACGGCGTGAACGCCAGCCCCGGCCACACCAGGTCGAGGGGCTCCACCTCCTCGCGCACGAACGTACCGACCCAGTCGAGCTTCTCCTGGAACTCGGGCTCCGTCTCGAAATCCCACGCCATTGGCGCTCCCCTCTCGGCCCTGTCAGAATATCGTTCTGATGTCTCCTAATCAAATTCTGCGGGGCGAGGCGGACCTCGCCGAAGCGATCGCGCAGCAGACGCTGGCCAGGCGCGGCGCGCAGTACGCGACGGAGGTGCGGCGGCTCCTCGACGCAGGACTCGAGGTCATGCGCCGGTGCGGGACCAAGTCGAGTCCACGGGTTGCCGACATTGTCGCCGCCGCCGGTCTGTCGAACGACGCCTTCTATCGTCACTTCGCCTCCAAGGAAGCGCTCGTCGCCGCCATCATCGAGGACGGCGCGGTCCGACTGGCGAGCTACCTGGACCATCAGATGGCGAAGGCGTCGACACCTGAGAGGCGAATACGATGCTGGGTCGAAGGCCTGATGTCCCAGGCGGCCGACGACGACATCGCCTCGACGACGCGGGCGGTGCTGTGGAACGGCGGCCGCATCAGCGACAGTCTCGGCTCGGACCGGCCGTCACATGCCGCGTCGCTGGCGATGCTCCTGCGCGAGCCCTTCGCTGAGCTCGGCAGCACCGACCCTGACGCTGACGCTGCGCTCGCCGCGCACGCCGCCATCGGCATGCTGTCTGACTTCTTGTGGAAAGGGGTTCGGCCGACACGAGCCGAGATCGACCGCATCGTCCGGTTCTGCCTCGCCCCTGCCACGCCCCGACCCGTAGCCCAGAGATAGCCGGGCCGGTGCCTCGCGGGTTGTCGGCTGCGACGACTACTTGGGCGGAAAGCGCAGCGCCCCGTCGAGCCGGATGTTCTCGCCGTTCAGATAGGGGTTGCGTGCGATCGATTCGACGAGCATGGCGAACTCCTCCGGCCGGCCCATCCGCTTCGGAAAGATGATGCCCTTGACCAGCTCCTGCTGTACATGGTCGGGAACTCTCCGCATGATCGGCGTCCCCATCGTGCCAGGCGCGATGGCGCACACACGGACGCCGATGGGGGCCAGGTCCCGCGCCATGGGCAGTGTCATCCCGAGGATGGCGGCCTTCGCCGTTCCGTAGGCGACCTGGCCGATCTGGCCCTCGTAGCCGGCGATCGACGCGGTGTTGACGACGACACCCCGCTCGCCCTCCTCGTCGGGCTCGTTCTGTGCCATCGCGGCCGCTGTGAGGCGGATCATGTTGAACGTCCCGATGGCGTTCATCTCCATCGTCTCCACGAAGGCCCTCCGGTCGTGGGGCGTGCCGTCGCGAGCGACGGTCCGGCCGCCCCCGACCCCACCGCCGGCCACGTTGACCAGAAGCGACAGCACTCCGAGCGACGAGGCGGCGGTGATGGCGGCAGCGACATCCTCGTCGTCGGTCACGTCACCGCCCACCGCTGTAGCTGGGTCGCCGAGCTCCTTGGCGACCTCGCCGGCCCGGTCGGCGTCCCGATCGAAGATGGCGACGTGCATGCCGACGCCCACCAGGTACCGGGCCGTCGCAGACCCGAGCCCGCCGGCGCCGCCGGTGACGATCGCTGACCGTCCTTCCAGGTTCACCCGCTAGTAGCCTCCTCGTCGACGCCCGTCCGACAGACCGTAGCGCGGCGGTCAGCGGGAACTGGGCGTCATGAGGTCGACCGACCGAGCCGCGTGGCGTCCGACCTTGTCGGCGTTCACCGAGCGGATCGACACGTCATGTCCGGCTGCCCGCTCCCGAAGCGCCCCGACCGTGCAGGCCTCCCGCCCGCCCAGGAGCCCGAACGGGTCGAACTGAAAGTGACGCATACCGTTTCGGTGGGTGATCCGGTCCGCGTCATCGTCGCTGATGTCGTCGAGGTGGAGCGCCACAGCCTCGGGCGCGAACGGCCAACTGGAGTCCGAGTGCGGGTAGTCGCACTCCCACATCACGTTGTCGAGGTTGAGGTACTGCCGGCTGGCGACACCGAACAGGTCATCGATGAAGCAGGTGAGGACGTGCTCGTTGAAGACCTCGCTCGGCAGCTTGTCGCCGAAGTCCTGCCCCGTCCAGGCGTGGTGCACCTTGTAGTTGTGGTCGATGCGCTCCAGGAAGTACGGGATCCAGCCGATGCCACCCTCCGAGAGCGCCACCTTGAGGGCAGGGAAGCGCCGGAAGATCGGCGACCAGATGAGGTCTGTCGCGGCCTGGACGATGTTGATCGGGGTGAGGGTGATCAGGCAGTCGATCGGGGCGTCCTGGGAGGTGATCACCATCTGGGAGGACGAGCCGATGTGGAGGCAGGCGACGACGTCCTCGTCGCAACAGGCCGCCCAGAATGGATCCCAGTGGTCGGAGTGGAGGCTCGGCCAGCCCAGCTTCGACGGGTTCTCGGAGAAGGTGACCGCGTGGGCGCCCTTGGCGGCCGTTCGCCGCACCTCGGCGGCGAGCACCTCAGGGTCCCAGATCGCCGGCAGCGAGCAGGGGATGAACCGGCCCGGGTGGGCTCCACACCAGCCGTCGATATGCCAGTCGTTGTAGGCCCGCACCATGGCCAGGGCGACGTCCTTGTCGTCGGTGCGGGCGAACAGCTGGCCACAGAACTGCGGAAACGAGGGGAAGCACAGCGAGCCGAGCACGCCGTTGGCATCCATGTCTTTGACCCGCTCGTCGACGTCGTAGCATCCGGGCCGCAGCTCGTCGAATGACGTCGGCTCCATGCCGTACTCCTCCGGCGGGCGACCGGCCACGGCGTTCAAGGCGACGTTGGCGATCTCCTCGTCCTCGTAGACCCAAGCGTTCGTGCCGTCGTCGCGGGTCACGAACCTCGGAGCCAGATCGGCGTACCGTGCGGGCAAACGGCCCTCGAAGAGATCGGGCGGCTCGACCACGTGGTCGTCGACGCTCACCAGCACCATGTCGTTGACGTCCATCACGACCTCCTCGTCCGCGCACTCTCGCGGACAGGCCTCATCCTGCCCTCGGTGCCTGCTGGCGTCATTATTGACGTCGCTGTCAGAATAGTCCGAGAGTGGACAGCCGGCCGAGGGGCTCTCAGACAGACATTCCGGAGGGACTAATGACCGCAGTCATGGAGGGCGTACGCATCCTGGAGGTGGCCGAGCACACGTTCGTGCCGGCGGCCTCGGCCCTCCTGGCCGACTGGGGCGCCGATGTAATCAAGATCGAGCCGACCGAGGGAGGCGACGCCATGCGGGGGCTGGCGTCGACAGGAGTCGTCGCCATGCCGGGCGACGTCCACGCCCTCCTCGAGCACTCCAACCGGGGCAAGCGCAGCCTCGCCCTCGATCTCTCCTCGGCCGACGGCCTCGACGTCCTCTACCAGCTGGCGGCGAAGTCCGACGTCTTCCTCACGAACAAGCTCCCCAGGGTCCGCAAGAAGCTCAAGATCGACGTAGATCACGTCCGGGCGCACAACCCCGGGATCATCTATGTCCGCGGGACGGGCCAAGGCGAGCGGGGGCCCGAAGCCGACAGTGGCTCGTACGACTCACTCGCCTTCTGGTGCCGCGCCGGCGTCGCGCTCGGCGGCAAACCGCCGGACCAGGCACGGGTGCCGTCTCCACCCGCCCCCGGTTTCGGCGATTCGATCGGTGCCATGACGATCGCGGGCGGCATCATGGGCGCGCTCTTCCACCGCGAGAAGACCGGCGAGGCCACGACGGTCGACGTGTCATTGCTGGGCACCGGGATGTGGGCCATGGGCCAGGCGGTCGCCCTGTCGCTCCTCGTGGACAGGCCATTGGCGGCGCCGCCTGCGGACGCACCCCGGACCAATCCGCTCTCGGCCATCTACGAGACCGAGGATGGACGCCACGTCTCACTCTGCTGCCTGCAGGCGGGAAAGTACTGGCCAGGACTGTGCGATGTGATCGGACGGCCCGAGCTCGCCGCCGACACCCGCTTCGTCGACCACGCCTCCCTGCTGGCCAACAGCGGGGAGGCGCGGGCCATCTTGGACGAGGTGTTCGGGAGTCGTCCATTGGCGCAATGGCGCGAGGACCTCGCCGGCTTCGACGGCCAGTGGGCGGTCGTGCAGGACACCATCGAGGCGGCGGCCGATCCCCAGAGCGCCGCCAACGGGTACATGCAGGAGTGCAAGACGGCAGCCGGTGTCCCGTTCCGGCTGGTCGCCGCCCCGGTCCAGTACGACGAGCAGTCCGCTGTACCCGGACGGGCCCCCGAGTTCAACGAGCATGGCGACGACGTCCTTCGTGACCTGGGGATCGACTGGGATACCATCATCGACCTCAAGGTTCGCGGCGTCGTCGGCTAAGCCCGCCCTTACCGAGGAGAAGATCACATGTCGCTCTTCGAGGCGTTCCGGTTCGACGGTAAGCGCGCCCTGGTCGTGGGTGGCGCCAGCGGAATGGGGGCGGCGGCCGCCCAGCTGTTGCAGGACGCGGGGGCCGAGGTCGCGGTGATGGACTTCGCCGAGGTCACCCTGCCCGGGGCCAAGCCCATCCACGTCAACCTCGCCGACGTGGCGTCCATCGACGCGGCCGTCGAAGAATGCGGGGGGCCCGTCCATGCCCTGTTCTCCTGTGCAGGGGTCGCCGACGGGACGCCGGGTATCGAGAAGATCAACTTCATCGGACACCGGCACCTCATCGACCGCGCCCTGACGGGTGGCCTCCTGCCCCGGGGCTCGGCCATCGGGTTCATCTCCTCGGCCGCCGGGCTCGGATGGGAGGCCAACCTCCCACAGCTCATCGAGTTCTTGGCGACGCCCGACTTCGACGCAGCCGTCGGGTGGGTGAGCGAGCACGGCAAGGCCGACTACATGTTCAGCAAGCAGGCAATCTGTGCGTACGTCGCACGGCAGGCGTTTCCCCTGCTGAAGCAGGGAGTACGGATCAATGCCATCTGCCCTGGGCCGACCGACACGCCTCTTGCGCAGGCGAACAAGGAGCTGTGGCTCGGCTTCGGCGCCGACTACCGGGGTGAGGTGGACATCGACGCGTCCACGCCCCTGGAGCAGGCCTATCCCCTCGTCTTCCTCTGCAGCGATGCCGCCGCCGCCATCTCGGGCATCACCCTGGTCACCGACGCCGGCTACTTCAGCTCTGGCATCACAGAGTCCTACCCGGCGGCGGCGCCCATCGTGAGCTTCCTGCTCGGCAGGTAGGAATCGGCACTAGACGCTCGGCCATGTATTTCGGACTTCGTTTCGACCTCCGCAACCACGTCTCGGCGGGCACGACGATGGCCGACCGGTATGCGGCCGCGGTCGAGATGGCGGAGTGGGCCGACCACTTGGGCTGCATGACGATCGCGTTGTCCGAGCACCACGGCTCGCCGGACGGCTATCTCCCGAGCCCCATCCCGATGCTCGCCGCCATGGCGGCTCGCACGACAAACGTCCGCTTTCTCATCGCCGCGCTGATCGCCCCGTTCCACGACCCCTTGCACCTGGCCGAGGACATGGTCGTCCTCGACAACTTGAGCAGGGGAAGAGTCGACCTCATCGTGGCCGGCGGCTATGTGCATGAGGAGTTCGCCATGTTCGGCGTGCCGATGAACGAGCGGGGGCAGCGGGTGACCGAGACAGTTGCCACGCTGAAAGCGGCGTTCAGCGGCCAGCCATTCGACTATCGGGGTCGGACTGTACAGGTGACCCCCCCAACGTTTCGAGCAGGGGGGCCGGCAGTCCTCCTCGGGGGCAGCAGCGAGCCGGCCGCACGTCGGGCCGCCCGCATCGCTGACGGGTTCATCCCGTCCGTGCCGGAGGTCTGGGCGTTCTATCGTGACGAGGTGCAGAGGTTGGGCCAGCCGGATCCCGGCCCCAGTCCGATCAGCGGCAACGAGGTGGTGGCGCTGGCCGAGGATCCTGAGAAGGGCTGGGAGCAGATGGCGCCGTTCTTCCTGCACGAGACGAACGCCTACGGCGCCTGGCAGGCCGAGGACGGCATCGCCAGCCCCTATCGCACCGTCGCCGGTGCCGACGAGCTCCACGGCACCGGGCAGTACCGCGTCCTGACCCCCGAGCAGTTCGTGGAGGAGCAGAAGGCGTCGCCGCTCCCCTTCATCAACCTTCACCCGCTCTGCGGGGGGATGCCGGTCGAGTTGGCGTGGTCGAGCCTCCGTCTCTTCGAGCAGGAAGTCCTGCCGGCATTCCAGTAGTGCGGCGCTCGTGCTCACGAATCGCGGTCACAATCTGGACCTCGATCGGCAGGTCGCATCAGGAGGGCGCTCATGGCAACCGTGGGGATCGTGACCGGCGCAGGTCGGGGCATGGGGCTGGCGTGCGCACGGCGCCTCGTCGAGATGGTCGACTCGCTGATCCTCGTCGACCGGGACGACGAGGCCCTGGCGGCGGCCGCGCCTGACCTGTCCGAGACCGGCAGCCGAGCGACCGTCGAGCCGTTCGTCCTCGATGTCACCGACAGCCAGGGGGTCGGCCGCCTGGCGGCCCGCGTATCCGAGCTGGGCACACTGAGGGCCGTCGCCCACGCAGCCGGAATCTCGCCCACCATGTCCGACTGGCGCTCGATCTTCACCGTGGACCTGGTCGGCACCGCGAGGCTCGCCGATGCGCTCCGGCCCCTGGCGACCGCGGGGAGTGCCATCGTGTGCTTCGCGTCGATGGCTCCAGTGCTCGGAATCACCGACCCCCATCCCGCCGTCGACGCGGCACTCGACGCTCCGCTCGACCCAGGTCTCCTCGACCGCGTGCACGAGGCGCTCGGATCAGCCGTCGAGGACCCCGGAACTGGTTATGCCTGGGCCAAGCGCGGCGTGCAGCGGTTCGTCCAGCAGGAGGCCGTTCGACTGGGTCGCGCCGGTGCGCGGGTCTGCTCCGTCTCACCTGGCCTCATCGACACGCCGATGGGTCGGCAAGAGGCGGAGAGCCACCCCTACATGGCCGCACTCCTGCAGCAGACGCCTCTGCAGCGCGAGGGACGGCCCGAGGAGGTCGCGGCCGTCGTCGCGTTCCTGTTGTCCGATGAAGCCAGCTTCCTCACCGGAATCGACATTCTCGTCGACGGGGGTGTCTGCGCCGCGGTCGCCCGGCTCTTGGCCGGTGACCAGGAGTCTCGCTGAGATTGTGTCTCTCCCTTTTTGAGAGTAATGTTCTGACGCGAGTGTGGGTCGCGCATTCGATGCGAGTACCACCTTGGGGAATGTAGGCTGGGTTCTGACTTCGACGTCAAAAATTGAAAGACCTTGGAGCGCTGGGGTATGGGGACCAAGGACGCCAGACTGAGAGTACGGGTGGCGGGGGACACACGTCGCCCATGAGGCGTCACGATGCGCCCTTCACGGCGTTCCGTTTCTGGTGGCGGGGCGCTACCAACGGCCCCCGGAGCAGAGCAGTGGCTGCCGGGACCGCCACCGTGGGATTCCTCATCTGGATCGCGGTCCCCTCGGGCGGCGGCCTGTTGACGAACTTCGCTGCCGGTTTCCCCACCAGCGCGACCAGCCAGCCGACCAACGCCACCGCCCCGGCGCCCGGCCAGGGAGCACCACCGTCGAGCGCCTCGGACCTGGCAACGCCCGCCATGGTCTCCCCCGGCGCCGCCGGCATCACCGGCGACGGGAGCGTTGGATCCGACCTGGGCTCGCCGGCCGGCGACGGCGGGATCGGTGGAAGCCTCTCGTCGGACTCCGGCGGCGGGACGAGCACGCCTGGCCCGAACGCGGCACCGGGTCCGACGACGCCGAGCTCGACCTGTCCTGTGTCGTTTCCCTCGACCGGCACGCCCATCGACAGCCTCGCTGCGCAGCTGAGCGCGCTGTGCGCCCAGGTCGTCGGTCGTGGCTCGGGGACGGTCCCAGCCGGCGCTCTTCCCGGCGGCGGGTCGGTGGCTCAGGCCGGTGGAGGCCAGCCACACGTGGCCGAGCAGTGGATGTACCTGGACGCCCCCGTTGGCGCGTCGGGCGCGGCCAATGCCGGCTGGAGCCCCGCGCTCTCGGCGGAGATGGCGGGGAAGGCTCCCATCGTCCAGGTGGGACTGGTGCAGGGAAGCCTGGTGTCGCCGGCCCTGGCCGGTGCCATCGGTGACCTCGTCCACCACGGCGCCCTGGTCCAGGTGGTCCTCGTTCCCCAGCCGAGCACCCCAGGAGGTCCGCCAGCATTCGCCTCCTGGGTGACCGAGGTCCTGGCCGCCTTCGGGCCGGCACCGCTGGTCGAGATCGGCACCGGCGCGGCTCCCCAGGGCGCGAGCGCGGGCAGCGTCGCCTCGTACACCCTGGCCGGGCTGACCGCCGCCGACGCGGCACCGGGTGGGCCGAGCGCCGGCGTCGTGTGGCTCGACGGCGGCACGGGGAGCGCTGACCCGGCGGTGTGGTCGTCACTCGAGTCGGATGGTCTGTGGCCCAAGGCGTCGTTCGTCGCCACATCGCTCGACGCGACTGCTGCATGCTCGTCTCCTGCTGCTTTTGCGGCGGCCGTCCGTCGCTTCCCCGCCGCGGCCGGGCTGCCAGTCGTCTCAGAGGCGGTGCAGGCGCCGGCGGCCGCCGCCTGGGTCGGAGCCGATTACAGCTGCGTCAGGGCTTTGGTTGCCCAAGCTCCCGTGGCTTCGGTGGCCATGTGGCGGCTGTGGGAGGGGCCGGTCCCGCGATGACAGAGACGTCTCACTTGCGGATCCGACAGGTCTGCTCGACCGCTCGACGAACCATGGAGCGGAAGGAAAGGCAGCCATGGATGGGGTGACGGCTACTACTCCGTTTCTCGAGTTCCGGTTGTGGTGGCGACGGGCATCGCCCGAGAAGAAGGCCGCCTCGGTCGGTGCCGTGGCCACCGCCATGGCCCTCGTCATCTGGATCGCGGTCCCCCTGGCCAGCGGGGGGCCCTCCACCAACCTCGGGACATACGGCAGCGGCGCCCGAGGCGCGAACAGCACGGGCGAATCGGCTGGCACCGCCAGCACCGCCAGCACCGTCGGTACCACAGCTGCGGCAGGCGCGGGCGCGGCCGGCGCCACGGGAGCCGCAGGTGGAGCCGCAGGAGGAAGCGGCGCGACCGCCAGAGGCGGGCTGCCTGGCACACCCGGAGGGGCTCTGGCGGGATGCTCGGGCACACCGAGGACGATGAACGTGGGCGTGGTCCTGGTCGACAGTGGCGGCCTCAACAGCGTCTTCGGCGCTCCCTCGCCCAGCAGCCAACAGGGCATGTGGAACGCCATGTTCGACGCCATCAACAAGTCCGGCGGTGCGGCGTGCAACAAGATCGTCCCGGACTTTCAGACCAACAACGAGTTCAACCCCTCCAGCGCCCAGAGCGCCTGCCTTTCCTTCATCCAGCACAAGGACTTCGCAGTCCTGTTCGGCTTCCTGCCCCAGAGCCCGGACACGTGCCTGCTCCAGGCCCACATCCCGGTGTTCGAGGAGATCGAGCTCTCCCAAGCCGACGTTCAGCACTACTACCCCTACTACTTCAGCGGGGACGGGGCGCTCCAGGTCGTGTACCGCAACTGGGCCTTCGCATCGAGGCAGCTCAACAAGTTCAACCCGGCCAACGGCTTCAAGAAGCTCGGGATCTTCTACAAGGACTGCCAGCCCGAGGTCGATCAGGCGATGCTGGCCGACCTCCAGTCGGCCGGGGTTCCGTCGAGCGCCATCGATCGTGCCGATCTCGGTTGTCCCTCTGCCTTCGCGTCGCCGTCTTCGATCGAACAGGCTGTGGTCAAGTTCAAGAGCGATGGGGTCACGACGGCGACGATCGACAACGACCTCGAGGACATGCAGAACATCACCAAGCTGTCCCAGTCGCAGGGCTTCCGACCCCAGTGGACGATCCCGGATGACGGGAGTGTCGCGATCTCCGGGAACCCGTCGTTCGCTCCGGACCCCAACAACTTCAACAACGCCCTGGCCATCACCCCCGAGCAGTACGGAGCGCAGACGACGCCCGGGTTCAAAGAGGACCCGACCACCCTCCAGTGCGACCAGATCATGACCAGCCACGGCCAGCCAGGCGCCATCGCCTCGACTGATCAGTTCTCGGGGGCGGTCTGCAACACGGCGTGGATGTTCGCCGCCGCTGTCGACCACGCTCCCAGCGTGGCCCCGGACCAGGTGGCGGCCGGCCTGCAGCGGGCCGGCCCGGTGCCGTTCTCCTTCCCCTACGGGCCGAACAGCTTCTCGGCCCCCGGGACGACGTGGGGAGGCGAGTTCTGGCGGCCCGTGACCTACCACACCGCCTGCGGTTGCTGGCAGCTCGACAGCCCGAACTTCTCGCCCTCCTTCTGATGCGAAGGAGCCGCTTCTGATGCGAAGGAGCCGACCGTGAGCTCTGGCACGCTCGTACTCGGCTTGATCAACGGGATGCTGACCGGCCTGCTCGCCGTGGGCATCGTGCTGGTCTACAAGTCGAACCGCTTCCTGAACCTGGCCCATGCCCAGCTGGGTGCCCTCTCAGCCCAGCTGCTGGCCAAGTTCGTCATCGACTGGGGCTGGAGCTGGTGGGTCGCCTTCGGGGTGTGCGTCCCCGTCGGGATCGCTGTCGGGGTGGGCGTCGAGCGCTGGGTCGTGCGACCCCTGCGGGCGCGCTCGGCGTCCGCGGTCTCGCTCCTGCTGGTGACCGTCGGGGTCACCCAGGTGCTGCTGGCCCTGGCGCTGATCCCGGCCCTCGGCCCCGACGCCTCGAAGGAGGTCTACAGCGGCTACCCGCTGCCCTTCCAGGCCAGCGTGCACGTCGGCGGCGTGATCCTGAGCGGCGCCGACATCATGGTCCTGGTCCTGGCTCCGATCATCGTCGCCGGCCTGGCCGTCTTCCTCCGCTTCACCCTCCTCGGCACCATGATCCGGGCGGCCGCGTCCAACCCCGACGCGGCGCGGCTGTCGGGCGTGTCCGCCGCCCGGGTGTCGGCCATCACCTGGGCCATCGCCGGCGGGCTGTCGGCGATCGCTGCCATCCTGCAGAGCCCCTCGTTCGGCTCCAACGGTGCCTCCGCCACGGCCGTGCTCGGGCCCCAGCTCCTCCTGCTGGCCCTGGGGGCGGCCGCCGTGGGGGCGTTCACCTCCCTGCCTGCTGCGCTCGGCGGTGGACTGCTGATCGGACTGGCCCAGCAGATCACCCTGGCCGTCACCTCCAACGCGGCGACCTCGGAGCTCGTCGTCTTCCTGGTCATCATCGCCATCGTCTTGGCCCGCGGCGGCGCCATCGGACGGGTCTTCGCCACCGCTGGCGCCATCGTGGAGGACCGGCCACCGCTTCGCATCCCCGAGGCCATCAGAGACCGGTTCAGCGTCCGCTACGGCCCGCGCACCCTCTTGGTCGGAGCGCTGTTCGTGGGCCTCATCCTTCCCGTGATTCCCGTCCTGAACAGCGAGGGCACCCGTTTCGACCTGGCCCTGGTGCTCACCTACGCCGTGGTCTCGCTGTCGCTGACGGTGGCCATCGGATGGGCGGGCCAGGTGAGCCTCGGCCAGTTCGCCTTCGTCGGTGCCGGTGCATTCATCGCCGCCCACCTGATGCCCAAGGGTTGGTCGGTGCTGTTCCTGGTGATCGTCTGCGGCCTGGTGGGGGCGCTGCTGATGGGCCTGGTCGCCCTGCCCGCCCTGCGGGTGCCGGGGCTCACCTTGGCCGTGACCACGCTCGGCTTCGCCGTGGTGGCACCGGACTGGCTGTTCCACAGGGGCTGGTTCGGCTCCGCGCAACCCTTCGGGATCGTCCTCCAGTCCCCGAGCCTGGCCGCCGGCCTGGGCAGCCCGTCGTCACAGCTCGCCGTGTACTACGTCGCCCTCGGCGTGGTCGTGGTCGCCGGGGCGGCGATGTGGGCCCTCCGCCGCTCGCAGCCAGGACGGCTCATCATCGCCGTGCGCGACGACGAAGCTCGGGCTGCGTCGTTCCGGGTGACCCCCACGACGGTCAAGGTGGGGGCCCTGTGCGTGTCGGGGTTCCTGGCCGGCTCGGCCGGGGTGCTGTGGGCCGACGCCTGGCACAACGTCTCCGCCGCCCAGTTCCCGGCCGACCTGTCCCTCGCCGTGCTGGCGGCGGTGGTGATCGGCGGCATCGGCTCGGTGGCCGGGGCGGTGACCGGTGGCGTCGTCGTCTACGGAATGACGTTCCTGGTGAACCCCTTGGTCTCAGACCTGTTCAGCTCCCAGGCCGGCTCAGGCGTCGGTTTCGAGCTGCTGTTCGGGGGCCTCGGGCTGGTCGTGGCCCTGCGCAAGTACCCCCAGGGGATCGCCGGGGCGGTCCAGTCGTGGTGGCAGGGCCGCCTGGATGCGATGGCAGCCGAGACCACCGAGCGCGACACTGCCGCCGCCCACTCGCCGGCGCTGCGGGTCGAGGACGTGCGGCTGTCCTTCGGCGGAACCCAGGCGCTGGACGGGGCGTCGATCGAGGTGCGAGAGGGCGAGATCGTCGGTCTGATAGGACCCAACGGGGCGGGCAAGACCACCCTGTTGAACGTCATCTCCGGGGTGCTGGGTGCCAGCGACGGCTCGGTGGCCGTGGGCGGCGTGGACGTGAGCGCCTATCCCCCCGAGCTTCGGGCCACCTTCGGCCTCGGGCGCAGCTTCCAGCAGGCCACCCTCTTCCCCGGCCTCACGGTCACCGAGACGATGCAGGTGGCGATGAGCACCCAGCACCGGGTCGGGCTGTTGGCCTCGGCCACCTCGGCGCCCTGGGTGCGGGCCGGGGAGGGATCGTCGCGCAAGGCGGCGCGTGCCCTCCTCGAACGGTTCGGCCTCACCGCGTGGGCCGACGTGTTGACCGACGAGCTGTCCACCGGCACCAGGAGGATCTGCGACCTGGCGGCACAGGTCGCCTCGGTCCCGAAGGTGTTGTTGCTGGACGAGCCCACCGGTGGGGTGGCCCAGCGCGAGGCGGAGGCCTTCGGCCCCCTGCTGCGAGGCATCCGTGACGAGCTGGGCCTGTCGGTGCTCATCGTCGAGCACGACATGCCGCTGCTCATGGGGCTGTGCGACCACATCTACGCCATGGACCAGGGCAGGGTGATCTCCGAGGGAACGCCAGAGGAGGTTCGGGCCGACCCGGCGGTGATCGTCAGCTATCTCGGCACCGACGAGGCTCCGGCCAGGCCACCCAGGCCACCCAGGCCCCGGGCACCGGTCGGCCGGGTCGTCGAGGTTGCCGACGACCCGACCGCTGCGACCCAGCCCCCCCGGGAGCCCCTGCGGGCGCGGCCCTCTCGGGAGCGACCGCTGCGGGCCCGATGACCGACGTCTCGTCGACACCGCTCATCGACGTCGAAGGCGTCGACTTCTCCTACGGCCGGCTCCAGGTCCTGTTCGATGTGTCGGTCCATGTGGAGCAGGGCGAGGCCCTCGCCCTGCTCGGCACCAACGGGGCGGGGAAGTCGACCCTGCTGCGCGTGGTATGCGGCCTCGAGCGACCATCGTCGGGGTCGGTCACCTATGAGGGAGCCGACATCACCGGCCAGGCCGCGGAGCGCCTCGTCGGCCACGGACTGGCGCTCATCGCCGGGGGACGAGCGATCTTCCCCGACCTCACGGTGCGCGAGAACCTCGAGATCCAGGCCGTGCCCATCCACCGCCAGCGGGCCCTCGTGCGGGAGCGCACGGCCCGGGTCCTCGACACCTTCCCGGCACTCAAGCGCTCCCTCCGCAGACACGCAGGGACCATGTCGGGTGGTGAGCAGCAGCAGCTCGCTCTGGCCAAGGCCCTGCTCCTCGACCCGAAGGTCCTCTGCATCGACGAGCTGTCCCTGGGCCTGGCTCCGGTGGTGGTCCAGGAGCTGATGGCGATCGTGCAATCGCTGTTGGAGACCGGCCTGACGCTGGTCATCGTCGAGCAGAGTCTCAGCGTGGCGTGTCAGATCTGTGAACGCGCCGTGTTCATGGAGAAGGGCGAGGTGCGCTTCGAGGGAAGGGCGGCAGAGCTGCTCGAGCGCGATGACCTCGCCCGGGCGGTCTTCCTGGGTGGCCACGGCAACGGATCTCGCGACGCGGACCGGATCGTGCGCACGCAAGAGCCGCCGACCCCGGTCGCGGACGAGCCCGAGTCACCGTGGGCCCGCCCTTCCTCGCCCCCACGGCGGGCTCGGCCATCGGCGTCCACGGGACGCCCGCGACCGCCGTCGACCATGTGAGAAAGGACACCACAGGTGATCACTCGTCAACGGGTGTCGAGGCTCGTCATACTGCTGGTGCTGCTCGGGCTGGGCTTGCCGTTCGTGGCGCTGACCGCGAGGGCCCAGCCGGTTGGGGATGCGGCGCCGGTGCCCGACATCGCCTGCGACCCGGGCGCCCATCCCGAGCACATGCAGGGCCGCGTCAGCCCCGCTGACGTCGCCGACGGCTACGCGGCAGCTGGCTACCGCTGCAACACGACATTCGTCAGTCAGTACTCCAACGTGGGCGGCTTCCGGGTGCAGCGTTACACCGACCGGGCGGGGCACGTGTGCGCCTTCTACGACACGACGCTGCTGTTCCCGACCAACGCCCTGGACGGCAGCACGCACAACACCGGCGTCTTCGTGCTCGACATGTCCGATCCAGCCCACCCGGTACGTACGGCGGTCCTTTCGACGCCGGCGATGCAGTCGCCGCACGAGTCGCTCAGCCTCAACCAGGCGCGCGGCTTGCTCGCCGCCGACCTCGGCAACCCCCTCGCCTACCCCGGGTGGGTCGACATCTACGATGTCGCCAACGACTGCCGGCACCCCCAGCTCGACTCCAGCCTGCCGGTCGGCGTGCTCGGCCACGAAGGCGCCTTCTCGCCCGACGGCAAGACGTTCTGGGCGACCTCAGCAGGCGGCATGACGATGACCGCAATCGACATCTCGAACCCGTCGGCTCCAAGGCCGCTGTGGACACAGCTCGGCATCGAGACCCACGGTCTCAACATCAGCGACGACGGCAACACCGTCTACGAGGCCGACCTCGGCGGCGGACACCCCGCGGGGGTCGACGTCGTCGACGTGAGCGCGATCCAACGCCGACTGCCCGGCGCGACCGGGCACCTCGTCGCCCGCCTCTCCTGGCCCGACGTCAGCCTTCCGCAGGTGCCGCTGCCCGTGACCATCGGCGGACACCCCTACCTGGTGGAAGTCGACGAGTTCGCCACCGACGGGACCACCGGCGGGATCCCTGCCCTCGGATCCGACAGCAGCTCTCATGTAGGCGCGGCCCGCATCATCGACATCGCCGCCCCGGCCCACCCGCGGGTCGTGTCGGAGATCCGGCTAGCCGTCAACGACGCAGCCAACCGCCCCAAGCTCGCCAACGATCCGGGCGCGAACAGTCCGGCGCAGGGCTACGCGTCTCATTACTGCGCCGTCCCCCGGCGCGCCGACCCCGGCATCGTCGCGTGCTCGTTCATCCTGTCGGGTCTGCGGGTGTTCGACATCCACGACCCGTTGCATCCCAAAGAGATCGCGTACTTCAACGCCCCGGTGCACAACCGGGGCGGGAACTACGCGATGTCTGCGCCGGCATTCGACCCAATCCACGGTCAGATCTGGTACAGCGACGGCAACGAAGGCTTCTTTGCCGTCCGGCTGACCCGCTCCGCGCTGTCGTACTGGATGCCGCCGACCTGACGCGTCGCCCTGACTCGGAGCTCAGGTAGCGCTCAACCTTGGTTCTCGACAGGCGTGAACTCGATGTGGAGCTCCTTCACGCCGCGGAGGATGTAGGTCGGTTCGTACGCGTAGCGGCGATCGTCGGCCGGGCCGTGGTCTGTATCAGAGATCCGGATGTTGGCGGTACGGTCCAGAATCCGCTCGAGGGCAACCCTCGCTTCCACGCGGGCGAGGGGCCCGCCGGGGCACGAGTGGATGCCCCGTCCGAACGCGAGGTGCTCGCGGGCGTTCGCCCGGTCGAGCCTCAGCTCGTTCGGCATCTCGAAACGCTTCGGGTCGCGGTCGGCGGCGTGCGGAAAGATCGCCATGGTGGTCCCCGCCCGTACGTGGACACCAGCGAGGGTCGCATCGGTGCGGGCCACCCGGGAAACGGTCTTGACAGGACCCTCGAGGCGCAGCACCTCCTCGAGAAAGCTCGGGATGAGGTGGCGCTCGGCCCGGAGCCTTGCCTGCATCCCGGAATCCTCACCGAGCATCTTCATCGCCGCCGTTATCAGTCGTGCGGTGGTGTCCTGTCCGGCCGCGAAGAGGAAGGTGGCGGTGCGCACCACGTCCGCCACCTCCGGCGTCGACCCGTCCGGGTAGGTCGCTGTGGCCAACTGGGTCAGGACGTCTGGCCGAGGGGCGCGACGACGATCTTCCACGTAGGCCGAGAACGTCTCGAACAGGAACGCCAGCGGATCGAGCGATTTGGTGCGGGACCCGCCAACGCCCGGATCGGTGTGTTCGGTACCGAGCTGCAACTTGAACGCCTCGTGGTCCTCCTTGGGGACTCCGAGCAAGTCCGCGATCACCAGAAGGGCGAACGGTTTGGCGAAGTCGTCAAGGACCTCGAGACGACCAGTCGGGATCGCCAGCTGTTGATCCGCGAGCTGCCACATCGCCCCCTCGTTCTCCTGGAGGCGCCGCGGGGTCAGCAGACGCATGAGCAGGCCCCGCAGCGCCGCATGCGTCGGCGGATCCTGGGTAATCAGGTACTCGCTCATCGGCAGCTCGGCCCGGTGCTTCTCGATGTGCTCGTTGACGTCCACGCCGTCGGGCGCGGGTGGCAGGCCGGAGAACGGTCCGATCACCGAGATGCACGACGAGAACGTCTCGTGGTCACGCCACAGCTCCGACGCCTCGTCGTAGCCGGTGACGGCCACGGTGCCGTGGTGCGGTAGCTCTGTCACCGGACACCGGGCCCGCAGGTACGCGAGGTACCCGAAGGGGTCGTCGAGGAGCGAGGTGTCAGTGAAGAAATCGACCGAATCGAACGTCGTCATCGCTCCCCTTCGCTCGGCGTGGCTGCCCGACAGGCTACCGAAGAGCCTAGCCGATCGGCTAGCCTGCGAACGGCCCGCCCGAGTCCTGTCATGCCAGCCTGGCGGTCATCCCACCGTCGACCGGGATCACGGCGCCGGTGATGTAGGTCGCGCGATCGGAGCAGAGGAACGCCGCCAGCTCGGCCACCTCCTCAGGCTGACCGCCCCGCTTCAGCGCCGTGCCCTGCACCAGCTGCGGGAACCGCTCCGCTGCGCCCGGTCCTCCGGACATCTCCGTCTCGATGAAGCCCGGGCAGATGGCGATGGCGCGAATGCCCTGGGGGCCGTACTCCACGGCGGCTGCCTTGGTCACGGCGATGACACCGGCCTTGGCGGCCGAGTACACACTCACGGGGAACGGCGTGGCGTTGAGACCGCCGGTGGACGACCAGTTGACGATCACGCCACCACCTGTCGGGAGCATCGTTCTGAGGCCGTGCTTGGTGCCGAGCATCACGCCCCGCAGGTCGACGGCCATGACCCGGTCGTACACCTCCATCGTGACCTCGGCGAGCGGGACTGCGTCGCCGATACCCGCCACATTGAGCACCGCGTCGACACGTCCGAAGGCGTCGAGTGCTGCGGCGAACATCGCCTCGACCTGCTCCTCCTTGGTCACGTCGCATCGAAAGGGCACGACGAGGTCACCGAGCTCCTTGGCGGTCTCCTCCTCGCGTCCGCTGATGTCGGCGGCGAGCACTCGGGCACCCTCCCGCACGAAGATCTCCGTCGACGCCCTCGCCATCCCCGACCCCGCGCCGGTGATGACCGCGACCTTGCCGTCCAGCTCCGCCATGCCCATCCTCCAGAAGATGTCTCTCGCCCGGAGACTAGCCGATCGGCTATGTTGGCGGGCGGTGAAGCCGTCGGCCTTCGAGTACCACGCCCCCGCCAGCCCTGATGCGGCCGTCGCGCTCCTCGCCGAGCTGGGCGACGAGGCAAAGGTCCTTGCTGGTGGGCAGAGCCTCATTCCGATGTTGTCGCTCCGGCTGGCGGTGTTCGACCACCTCGTGGACATCGGCCGAATTGGCGAGCTTGCGGGCATCCATGTCGCAGGGGATGTTGTGACGGTCGGGGCCGGCACGACCCAATCGACGATCGAGGCGAGCACCGAGCTGGCCGCCGCCGTGCCCTTGCTCTCGCGGGCCACACCGTTGATCGGTCACTTCCAGATCCGCAATCGAGGCACCCTCGGCGGCTCCCTCGCCCACGCCGATCCGGCCGCGGAATACCCCGCCGTTGCCCTGGCCCTGGGGGCGGAGATGGAGGCGCAGTCGCCCCGTGGTCGGAGGCGGCTCGCGGCCGCCGACTTCTTCACCGGCTTCTGGAGCACGGCGCTGGAGCCCGACGAGATCCTCGTGAACGCCCGATTTCCAACGTGGACCGGGCGGTGCGGGTTCGCCATTCGGGAGTTCGCTCGCCGCCACGGCGATTTCGCCGTCGCCGGCGCCGCTGTCGCCGTCAGCCTCGGCAACGACGACCGGGTCGAGCGGTGCAGCCTCTCCTTGATCGGCATGGGCTCGGCGCCCGTTCGGGCGAACGGGGCCGAGGCGATGGTGGAAGGAGAGACCGCACCGCCCGCCGCCGCCGAGATCGGGGCCATGGCGGTAGCCGACCTGGACGACGTCCCGTCGGACCTCCACGGCACGGCGGAGTACCGGCGACGGGTCGGCGCAACGATGGTGGCGAGGGCGTGGGCGCACGCGATGACGGAGGCGACCAGTGCGTGAGGTCGCGGTCGCGATGGGCGTCAACGGCCAACGGCGCCGGGCGATGGTCGAGCCCCGCTTGACACTTGCCGACTTCATCCGGGAGCGGTGCGGCCTCACTGGGACCCACCTCGGGTGCGAGCACGGCGTGTGCGGCGCGTGCACCGTTCTCGTCGACGGGGCTGCGGTCCGATCCTGCCTGATGCTCGCGGTCCAGGCGGACGGGCGCGAGCTGACCACCGTCGAGGCGTTGGCCGGCCCAGACGGCGAGCTGAGCGCCGTGCAGCAGGCATTTCGGGACGCCCACGGTCTGCAGTGCGGCTTCTGCACCCCGGGGTTCGTGGTGTCCCTGACGTCATTCCTTCGTGACCACCCGGACCCGACCGACGACGAGATTCGCAGCGCCTTGTCGGGAAACTTGTGTCGCTGCACCGGCTACCAGGGGATCCTCAAGGCCGCTCGTCTGGCCGCCGACGCGGGGCGACATCCATGACGGGGCCTTCTACTGGCGGCCGGTTCGTCGGACAACGGGTCCCCCGCCACGAAGACGGACGCCTCCTCGCCGGCACGGGAAAGTTCGTCGACGACATCGTCCTCCAGGGGACACTGCACGCCGCGTTCGCCCGGAGCCACGTAGCGCGGGGAAGGCTGAGCGGGCTCGACACGACTGCTGCGGCCGAGATGCCCGGCGTGGCCGCTGTTCTGACCGCGGCCGACCTCAACCACCTCGTGCGCGAGTGGTGGACCGACTTCGAAGGACCCAACGGGCAGTCCCGGCAGTTCCGGCTGTTCGCCGACGGCGACGTTCGGTTCGTGGGTGAACCGGTCGCCATGGTCGTGGCCGACTCCCGGTACGTCGCCGAGGACGCCGTCGAGCTGCTGGAGATCGACGTCGAACCGGAGATGGCGGTCGTTGACCCCGAACACGCCGCCGACGACGGAGTGACGCCGGTCCACCCCGAGCTCGGATCGAACGTCCTGCTCGAGCTCCCCGCCGTCGCGACTCCCGCGGTCGAGTCGGCCTTCGCCTCGGCGCCGCACGTCTTCACCGAGACATTCCGGCAGCACCGCTACGCGTGCGTTCCCATGGAGACGCGCGGGATCCTGGCCAGCTGGGACCCCGGCGGCAGCCAGCTCACGGTCTGGCTCTCCACACAAGGTCAATTCGCGGCACAGGGTCTGATCGCGCGTGTCCTCGGTATCCCCGAAGCGCAGATCCGGGTGATCATGCCCGACGTCGGCGGCGCCTTCGGCCAGAAGATGTTCCCGCACCCCGAGGAGCTCGCCGTCGCCTTCGCCACCCGCCGGCTCGGCCGACCCGTGAAGTGGATCGAGGACCGGCGTGAGAACCTGCTCTGCGGCGAGCACGCCCGCGAGGACCAGGCCACCATCTCCTTCGCCGTAGACGACGACGGTGGGGTCCTGGCTGCCAAGGCCGATTTCCTCGAATCAGCCGGCGCCTTTCCCGTGGCTGGCGGCAGTGCCCTGCTTCTGACGACGTCGATCTTCCCCGGTCCCTACCGCATCGCCGCCGCCGCCGGGTCCGGCAAGACCGTCTACACCAACACCGCCGGACGAGGATCGTACCGAGGCCCGTGGATGATCGAGACGGTGGCTCGCGAACTGATGATCGACCACGCCGCTCGGGCCCTCGGCGTCGACCCGCTCGAGATGCGCCGCCGCAACGTCGTCCGCGAGGCCGACCTTCCCTACACGATGGCGACCGGGCTCGTGTACGACCAGATGACCGCCGCCGCCACGCTCGAGCAGGCGGCCGAGTTGATCGGCTACGACGCGTTCCGGGCCCAGCAGGCCGAGTGGCGCGCGGAAGGCCGGCTGGTCGGCATCGGCGTCAGCCTCCTCGCCGAGCCGTCGGCGGTCGCCTTCGGCTGGTTCTCGACCGACGCGGCAATCGTTCGCATCGGCCTGCACGGCAGCGTCGACGTGCTGACCACATCGGCGAGCCATGGTCAGAGCCTGGAGACGACCATCGCCCAGGTCGTGGCCGACGAGCTCGGCGTGGACGTCGCCGACGTCCGCGTGATCCAGGGCGACACTGCCGTCACGCCGTTCGGCCCCGGTACCGGCGGCAGCCGGAGCGCCGTCGTCGTGGCCGGTGCCGCCCGCGGGGCGGCGCAAGAGGTCAGGGCGAGGATGCTCAACATCGCGGCCCATCAGTTGGAGGCGGCGGTCGAGGACCTTGTCGTAGCGGAGGGACATATCCATGTAACCGGCACGCCGGCTCGGACCACGACCATCGCCGACGTCGCCCGACTCGCCTACATGGACCTGGCCGCCCTGCCTCCGGACCAGGGGCCCGGGCTCGAGGCGCAGTACCGGTTTGCGCCGGAGAACAAGTTCACCTGGTCGAACGCCTGTCACATCTGCACGTGCGAGGTCGATCCGGCCACCGGAGCAGTCAACGTCCTGCGTTATGTCGTCAGCGAGGACTGCGGGGTGATGATCAACCCGAGCGTCGTCGAGGGCCAGATCGCAGGCGGCGTGGTGCAGGGGATCGGCGGCGCGCTCTACGAGCACATGAAGTACGACGACGAGGGCAACCCGCTCACGACCACGTTCGTCGACTACCTCCTCCCGACGGCAGCCGAGGTGCCGGTGATCGAGTACGGCCACATCGAGACCCCGTCCCCCACCAATCCGGGAGGCCACAAGGGGATGGGGGAAGGCGGCGCGATCGCCTCGCCTCCTGCCGTCGTCAACGCGGTGGCCGATGCGCTGGCCCCGCTCGGGGTGACCATCCGGCGCCAGCCGCTCAGCCCCAGTGAGATCGTGTCGCTGATCGATCCTCGATCCGGCTTGCCCGCTGACTAGCCGATCGGCTAGTTTTCGCCGACGGAGCGGAAGGGGGTCCGTGGAGCCTGATGCGATGACTACCGCGACCGATCTCAACTACGACCCCTACGACCGTGACATCGACGCGGATCCATATCCGACCTACCGCCGGCTGCGCGACGAGGCACCGCTCTATTACAACGAGCCGTACGACTTCTACGCGGTGAGTCGGTTCGACGACGCCCAGCGGGGGCTCATCGATCGCGAGACCTTCAGCTCGGCACGCGGCTCGGTGCTGGAGTTCATCAAGGCGAACATGGAGATGCCGCCAGGGGTCGTGATCTTCGAGGACCCGCCGCAGCACACCGTCCACCGCGGCCTGCTCGCCCGGGTGTTCACCCCCAAGAAGATGAGCGCGCTGGAACCCAAGGTCCGGGAGTTCTGCGCCCGGGCCCTCGACCCGCTGGTCGGTGCCGGGCGCTTCGACTTCGTGGCCGATCTCGGTGCACAGATGCCGATGCGAACCATTGGGATGCTGCTCGGGATCCCCGAGACCGACCAGGAAGAGGCCCGAGACCGCGCCGACGCGGCGTTGCGCACCGATCCGGGACAGGCGATGGACCTTGCGGAGCGGAGCATGGGTGAAAGCGATTTCTTCTCCGACTACATCGACTGGCGGGCCACACACCCGGCCGACGACATCATGACCGAGCTGCTGTTCGCCGAGTTCGAGGACGAGACCGGAGCAGTGCGACGGCTGACGCGAGACGAGGTGCTCATCTACCTGAGCGTGCTGTCTGGCGCCGGCAACGAGACGACCAACCGACTCATCGGCTGGATGGGCGCGGTGCTGGCGGACCAGCCCGCGCAGCGCGGTGAGCTGGTCGAGGACCGCTCACTCGTTCCGAACGCAATCGAGGAACTTCTACGGTTCGAGCCGCCCACGCCGCACGTCGCCCGCTACGTGACGCGCGACGTCGAGCTGTACGGCATCACGGTGCCGGCTGGTAGCGCCATGCTGTGCCTCAGCGGGTCCGCCAATCGCGACGACCGCCGGTACCCGGATCCCGACCGGTTCGACATCCGCCGCGAGATCGGCCAGCACCTGACGTTCGGCTACGGCATCCACCACTGCCTCGGTGCTGCGCTTGCACGGCTCGAGGGGCGCGTTGCCCTCGACGAAGTCCTGACGCGCTTTCCCGAGTGGGAGGTCGATTGGGAGAACGCCCGACGTGCCCCCACCTCGACGGTGAGGGGCTGGGAGTCGCTGCCGGTGTTCACCGCCTGATCGGAGGAAGGGGATCCATGGGTTCGTCGCGGTATCGCGTGATCCAGTGGGCCACAGGCAACACGGGTCAGCGTGCGCTGCGGGAGGTGATCCGCCACCCGTCGCTCGAGCTCGTCGCCGTGTTGGTCTACGACTCGGCGAAGGACGGTGTCGATGCCGGCGAGTTGTGCGGTGAGGGCCCTATCGGCGTTCTGGCCACAACCGACCGCGATGAGGTCCTGAAGGTCGAGGCGGACTGCTGCATCTACATGCCCCGCGCCACCGGAAGAGGCCAGACCCGTGCGGGCCTCACCGAAGACGAGCTCGTCGACGACGTCGTGGCGCTGCTCCGATCGGGCACGAACATCGCCACCACCTGCACCGATCTGGTCGCCATGGGAGTCCGCCTGAGCGGCGCGAACCGTGCCCGCGTCCTGGAGGCCTGCGCCAAGGGCAAAGCGTCAGTCTGGGCGAGCGGCAGTGATCCAGGGTTCATCACGGAGACCCTTCCACTGGCGCTGCTGTCCGTGCAGCGGCGCGTCGATCTCATCGAGATCGAGGAGTTCGGCGATCTCTCCCACCGACCTTCAGCGCACATGGTGATGGATCAGATGCGGTTCGGGAAGCCGCTTTCGGAGTTCGATCCCGACCGGCGGAAGAACCATCTGTTCGGCGAGTACCAGCCGGCGCTCAGCGTCCTGGCGGATATCGGAAGTCTCCAGGTCGACGAATGGACCGCAGAGGGCGGCGTGGCGGCGGCCAAGCAGGACCAGGCGATCGTCGCCGGCGAGATCAAGGCCGGCACTGCCGCCGCCCAGCGGATCATCATCCACGGTCGCAGTGCCGGCGTCGACCGGGTCCGCTTCACCCAGTACGGCTTCGTCGCCATGGATGTGGAGCCTGATTGGGGCTTGCAGCCCACGGGCTGGCGGATCCGCATCCACGGTGACGCCCCGTTCGACCTCAGGATGCCCTTCCCCGTGCCCCTTGACGACCTCGCATCGTTCGTGCCCGCGTACAACGCAAACGGGCCGGTCAACGCCGTCCCCTACCTGTGCGCTGCCCGCCCCGGCATTCTCACGGCCGAGGACCTTCCCCACATCCTGCCCCGCGGTCCCCACCCCGCTGTTCATGAGTGACCCAGGCCCGTTGACCCGCAGGGTCCTCGACTACGACCAGACCCTGAAGCACCTGGTACCAGTACGGGAGGGTCCAGCCGACTGGGCCGCACTGGCCGATTTCGTCGCCGTCGACGAATTCGAGCGCGTCGGCACGTTCCTCGAAGTGCAGAACTGGCAGCAGTACACCGACATGCTGACCCGGTGGGCATCGGCCACGGACTCGTTCGAGACCACGGTCCGACGAATCTCCGAGATACGCAGGGTCGTCTATTACGAGATCGAAGAGCGGCATCAGCGAGGTGGCGACGTCAACCTCGTCAACTCGATGACCGTCTTCGAGTTCAACGAGGCTGGCAAGATCCGCCATCTGGATGTCTACTTGCAGCAGGCGCGCTGACGCAGTTGCTGCGACAACAGCTGGAGTACGCGCAGGGCTACCTGCGCACTCAACCGGGTAGGCCGAGGAAACGCCGGGCGAGGCGCAGGAGCTCGACTCGGAGCATGTCGTCGTCGATGTCGACGACGAAGGGGTAGGCCACGGCGCCGCTGATGGCGGCGACGAGCATCGCCGTCCGGACGCGTGCTTCGGGTCCTGCGTCGTCGCCGATGAGAAGGAGGCGCAGGCGATACATGACATCACGGAATGTCTCGTGTTCGGCGAAGAACCCGACGATGACGGGATCGCTCAGAAGGGTGCTCACTGTCCGACGGCGGTCGACAGCGAGGTCGACGATGCCAGCGATCAACATGTCTCGCGACCGCTTTCGCGAGGGCTCCAGCTCAGCGGCGCCGATCACCTCTTCCAGCCTCGACAGCTCGGCCCCGGCGGCAGCCAGGACGATCTCGTCCTTCGTCCTGTACTGGTGGTAGACGGCCGCCTTCGTCACGCCGATCTCTTCGGCGATCATTTGCAACGACGTTCCCCCCACGCCGTGCCGGGCAAATAGGTCGAGAGCTGCTGTGAGAATGCGGACCTGCGCAGCGCTGGGCGTGGCGGGGCCAACCGCTTGCGCTGCGGCCATCTGCGAGCGACTCACAGGCCGAGCCTAGCTCACAGCTCCTCGGCTGCTAGCCGATCGGCTATGTCCGCGATCCTCCAAAGGGCTTCGCCCGTGCCGGACGTCGGCCCTCGCAGACGGCCTCTCGGAGGAGGTCGATGACCCATGTGATGGCGCGGATCGCCTCCTCGCGATCGAGGTGCCAGTCTACGACCAGCCGCTCGTAAGACGAGACGGCCCAGAGCACGTCGAACATCGCGGCGGCAAGCGTGCGATCTCCAGCCGGCCATCCGGCCGTCTGTTCGTCGACGACGCGCACGAGGGCTTCATGCTGTCGCCGGTTCGCGTCCGCCAGCGTCGGATCCAACCCTACCCGCCTGTCGAGCGGATATGAGGCGGTGTGCCGGAAGATGCGGGCGGCAGCGTCGCCGATGCCGTCCAACCTCAGCTGGGTCAACTCAATGCCCGCTTCATCTTCGAGGCGGTGCATCACGGCGTCGCGAAGTGCACGCTCGTTGGCGAAGTGCCGGAAGACGGTCCTCTGGTTGACCTGGGCACGCTCGGCTACGGCTCGGATGGTCAGTGTCCGCCAGTCGCGGATCGATGAGTCGTGGAGGAGCTCGGCCCCCGCCGCAACGATGCGGTCACGGGTTTGTCCGGCACGCTCGCTGCGGAGGGTGTTGTCGTAACGCCGACGCGTGGGTGTAAGTGGGCGTCTCGTCACGCGACGATGACCGGGAGCGTCTCCCAGCCCCGAACGGTCGAGGTGGGCGCCAGCTTGGCCCGATCGGAGTCGACCTCCCACCGCGGGAACCGGTTCAGGACCTCGTCGAGCGCAAGCCGGCCTTCGAGCCGGGCGAGGGCCGCGCCCAAGCAGTAATGGACGCCGTAGCCGAAGGTGAGGTGTTGGCGGACCGCTCGGTGGATGTCGAAGGTCTCAGGATCGTCGAACCGGCGCTCATCTCGGTTTGCGGCGCCGACGAGGAAGAGTATTGCGCTGCCGGCGGGCAGCGTCTGGTCGTAGAGCTCGACGTCGTGAGGGAGATAGCGCCCGACGTGCGGAGGTGGGGGCTCGTAGCGCAGGAGCTCGTCGATGGTGTTGGGAATGAGAGAGCGATCGGCGACGATCTCATGAAGCTGATCGGGATGGTCGCCGAGCACCTTGCCGGCCCATCCGATGAGACGGGTCGTCGTCTCGTTCCCAGCGCCGGCGACCACGGTCGTGTACAGAAGGGCCTCGTCGCGAGTGAGACGGCGGGTCGTGCCGGTCTCGTCCTCGAACTCTGCCTGGAGCAGGTCGCTCATCAGATCATCGGACGGGTGCTCGATCCGCCAGTCGATGTACTCGGCGAACAGCTCGCTGCCGAAGCTCGGGTTCTCCGATACCTTCATCGGCTGTCCACCTTCGGTCCGGAGGGTCGCGTCGGCCCCTTCCCGGATCGCCACCTGATCGGCTTCGGGGATACCGAAGAGCATGCCGATCACCCGCATCGGCATCTGCGCGCCGAGGTCCGCGATGAAGTCGAACCCTCCGGAGTCGACGAGCGGATCGAGGCTACGGGCACAGAGCTCCCGGATCTTCGGCTCGAGGGCGGCGACCCGGCGCGGCGTGAACACCCGTGACAAGAGGCTCCGGTGGATCGTGTGCCTCGGCGGGTCCTCGAAGATGAGCGTGCCAGGCGGCATGTCGACGTTAGCCTTGATCAGTTCGAGGATCCCGCCCCGGCCGGAGATGAACCGCTTGGCATCCGCGAATCCGCGTTCGACGTCGGCGAAGCGGCTGACCGCATAGAAGTCGTAAGCCTCGTTGTAGTAGAGCGGCGCTTCGTCCCGTAGCCGCTTGAACACTGGATACGGGTCCGCAGCGATGTCGACGTCGTAGGGGTCGTAGTGGATGTCAGACATGGCTCCTCTCCTTCAAAAGTCCGATGATGCGGGCTGGACTGAGCGGCAGACGCGTCACGGTCACGCCGAACGGCGAGAGCGCGTCGGCGACCGCGTTGACGACGGCCGGCGGGGCGCCGATCGCACCTCCCTCGCCGACGCCCTTGATGCCGCCAGGTCCGGGGCTGGGGGTCTCGATATGCCCGCACTCGATCGGCGGGATCTCCACGGTGCTCGGCACCAGATAGTCGGCGAACGTGGTCGCCAGCGGGTTTCCCTCGTCGTCATAGGCGAGGTGCTCGTAGAGGGCCCCGCCGATGCCCTGAGCGACCCCGCCGGCGATCTGTCCCTCGACGACAGCAGGGTTGATCATAGGCCCACAGTCCTCGCTCACGATGTAGCGCAGCAACTGCACCCGACCGGTGTCCACATCGACTTCGCACGTGCAGATGTGAGTCGCGTTCACCCAGATAGACGAGGTGGCGGCGGTATAACGGGCGCTCGCCTCGAGGCCGGTGGGCGACGCGGCCGGCAGAGATTGTGGTTCGAAGTAGGCAAGCTCGGCGATCTCGGCCATCGAGAGGCCCGCCGAAGGTGTACCGCGGACCGCGGCCCGGCTGTCAGCCAGCTCGATGTCCTCGACGGCAGCCTCGAGCCGGTGCGCTGCGATGGCGCAGATCCGGTCGCGCAAGATGGTGGCCGTCTCGCGGATCGCACCTGCGGTCATCGATCCGCTCCGGCTCCCGGCGGCACCCGCGCCGAAGCCGGTGACCGCGGTATCCCCCTGAACCGTGTGAACGTCGTCGATCCGCACCCCGAGCGCCTCGGCGGCGAGCTGGACGACCGTCGTCTCGAGGCTGTTCCCGGTCGAGCCGCCAGCGATATACACGTTGACCTTGCCAGAGGGCTCGACACGGATCGTGGCCGCCTCCGTGGCGTAGGCCCCCCAGCCAGGCGTCGACGGCTCGACATAGTTCGACACTCCGACACCCAGGTAGCGACCGGCGGTTCGCGCCTCGGCTCGCGCGGCCCGAAACGCCTCGTAGTCGAGCATGGCGAGGGCGTGCTCGAAGGTCTCCAGCGGCGAGATGCTGTCATAGGTCATGCCATTGGCGTTCCGGTGCGGCAACTCGCCGCCGCGCAGCAGGTTGCGCCGCCGCAGCTCGACGGGGTCGATGCCGATCCGGCGGGCCGAGATGTCCAACAGCACCTCGCGGGCCAGAGACTCGAACTGCCACGGGCCCCGATACGGGGTACGGCCCACGGTGTTGGTGTAGATCGTCTTGGCGCAGAAGCCCGCTCTCGGCACCCGGTACGGACCCGGAAACAGCATCCCGACAGCCGCCGAGGTGTTCACCGGCCACGGTGTGGGGTAGGCACCGCAGTCCTGCACGAAATCGAGGTAGGCGGCGACCACGTGACCGTCGGAGTCGAACGCCATCGTGGCGGTACCGTGCTCGTGGCGCGACTTGCCCGCTGCGAGAAGGTTCTCGCCGCGCTCCTCCACCCACTTGAGCGGCGCGGCGACCTTCGATGCGGCCAGCATGAGGCACATCTCCTCACGCTGGACCATCACCTTCTGCCCGAAGCCGCCGCCGGTGTCGCGTGCCACGACACGGATGTGATGCTCGGGGAGGCCGAGCAGGCGCGAGCAGAACAAGCGCACCTCGTGGGGAGCCTGAGTCGCCGCGTAGATCGTCAGATCACCGGTCTCCGGCATGTAGTCGACGATCAGCCCTCGTCCCTCCATCGGCGCCGCCGTGCATCCTTGCTGGTAGATCGTCTCGCGGACCACGTGCGCTGCCGATGCCAAGGCCTCCTCGAGCGTGGGCGACGGGCGGCCTCCGATCTCACCGACGACATTCGAGCCGTGACCGCAGTGGACGAGCACATCGGTCTGCTCGGCGGTGAGGTAGTCCACGACGGCCGGCAGGGGCTCGTAGTCGACGTCCACGAGCGCGGCAGCATCCTCGGTGGTCGCCCCGCTCTCGGCCACCACGAGCGCCACCGGGTCGCCGACGAAGCGGACCTCGTCCTCGGCGAGAGGCGGGCGCGGCGTCTCGGGGCTCGTCCGCCCGATCGCCGTGTGCCACTGCTCCTTGACGTCGCCGTTGAGATCCGAGGCCGTGAACACGAAGTGCACCCCCGGCATCGCCATCGCCGCCGACGCGTCGATGCCGCGGATCCGCGCACGCGCGAGAGGGCTCCGCACAAAACAGGCATGGAGCATCCCCGGTAGCGCGATGTTGTCGACGTAGACGCCTCGCCCGGTGAGGAGGCGCGCGTCCTCCAGACGGTTGACACGGGCCCCGACATAGCGGCCGGCAGTCATACGATCTGGGCACTGCGCCCGCCGTCGACCGGGACGATCGCCCCGGTCACGAAGGACGCCTTATCAGAGACGAGGAACGCGGCGACCTCGGCTACCTCGTGCGGCTGGCCCAGGCGCTTCAGCGGCGTTCTCTCCGCGGCACCCGGAAACCGGTCGAGCGCCGCGCCCATGATGTCCGTCTTGACGTATCCCGGGCAGATCGCATTGACCCGGATCCCCTTGGATGCGTACTCGAGGGCAGCCGTCTTCGTGAGCGAGATCACCCCCGCCTTGGCCGCCCCGTACACGCTCGTCGCAACCGATGAGTTGAGCCCCCCGATCGACGACCAGTTGACGATCGTTCCGCCGTGGCCCGCGTCGAGCATCGCGCTAATGCCGTGCTTCATCCCCAGCAACACTCCGCGCAGGTCTACGTCCATCGTGCGGTCGTAGTGCTCCATCGTGACGTCGGTCAGCATCACGCCCTCCGCGATGCCGGCCACGTTGAGCACCGCGTCAAGGCGACCGAACTCGTCCACGGCCGTCCGCACCATGGCCTCGACGTCGGCCTCACTCGTCACGTCGCAATGGACCGCCAGGACGTCCCCGTCGACCTCGGCCGCCGTCTGCTTCTCCCCGCCGCTCAGGTCGGCCGCCACCACCTTGGCGCCCTCGCGCACGAGCACCTTCACCGACGCCTTCCCCATCCCCGATCCGGCGCCCGTGATCACCGCGACCCTGCCGTCCAACGACCCCATGAAGGACCTCCGTCCATCCCAGGTGGAGAGAGATTAGCGCCAGCATTATGGCACCAATATCGGGGCGTGCAAAGCCTGCGTGACGCCAATGTCTCGCCCGGCGGCACTAATCCCCCGCGCATCGTCTCTGGTCAGGCGACCGCCATCCCGGCCATCAGCTACCGCTGGTTCCGGTTGGAACGGAGTCGTCTCCTTCTGGTCGGCTACGTCATCACCCGGCCGTTCAGGGCCTCGATCGCCGACGGCCTCGGAAAGCCCAAGGACCAAAGCGGCCTGGCCTCGGCGGCCGCGGATCTAGGCTTGCGCAACGCCAGGAAGCCCATCGAGGCTGGCGGCGTTCTTCTCCGCCCAATAGGCCCTGATGCCGTCGCTCCCTTTTCGCTGCGCCCACTCGTCCATGGTCGGCCGATGACCAGTGAAAGTCATCAGAGGGACGCCGTATCCACACGAATCCGATATCCGCTCGGCGTCCGTGACGACGATCGACCGGACGCCCACACCGACTGGCCCGGGAAACCGCTCGGCCAGCTTGGCGAACTCCGGCTCCCCACGTAGCACCGCGCCACCACGACCATGGACGCGGACGATCCGCGGTGGACCCTCGAAGGCGCAGAACATCAGGACGATGCGACCGTTCTCCTTCAGATGCGCGATCGTCTCGACCCCACTGCCGGTCTGGTCCACGTACACCACCCGACGGGGGCCCACCACCCTCAGCTCCTGGCGATTTCCCTTGGGGGAGCAGTTCAGATGACCGTCAGCAGCGAGGGGGGCTGTGGCGACGAAGAACACGGGCTGCGACTCGATCCATCCCGCCAGTCTGTCGTCGATGCCGTCGTATGTTCGACCCATTCATCTATCCCCTGTCCACGAGGAGCAGGACGCCCTCCCCCTCAGAGGGCAAGTGCTGACGCAAAGGAGTGAGCCTCCTTGGTAGGGAGACAACGGCGCTCGGCTGGGCTGCTCGGAGCAGCGCAGATGTTCGCCTACCTCCCCGACAGGAGTCTTCCTTACGGGGCCATGGTATCCCAACGAGTAATGTCGGAGCATGGCTGGATCCCATAGGAACGCGCCTTCGTCTCCGCGCAGCGGACCGAAGGCGGGATTGGGCGGAGCAGCGGGCTACGATCCCGGAGCCGTCCGCGCCAAGTACCTCGCCGAGCGCGACAAGCGGATGGTCCCCGGCCGCACTGACATCCGCGACCTCCGGACCGACCAGCATTTCGCTCGCTACCGCGACGACCCCTTCACTCCGGTCATCGAGCGCGACCCGGTCGCCGACGAGGTCGATGTCGTGATCGTGGGCGGGGGGATCGCCGGGATCCTCGCCGGCGCCCAACTCCGCAAGGCCGGCGTCGAGCGGATCCGCATCGTCGACCAGGCGGGCGGTATCGGGGGCACCTGGTACTGGAACCGCTACCCGGGAGTGATGTGCGACGTCGAGTCGTACACCTACATCCCCATGCTCGAGGAGCTCGACTACATCCCCACCCGGCGCTACGCGTTCGGCGAAGAGATCCTGGGCTGCCTCGAGAGGATCGCCGACCGATTCGACCTGTCGACCGACGCCCTGTTCCACACCGAGGTGACCCGCGCCGCGTGGGACGAGGACGGCGCCCGTTGGCGAATCCGCACCGACCGCGGCGACGACTTCAGCTGCCGCTGGTACGTGCTGGCCGTCGGGATCCTCAACCTCATGAAGCTGCCAGCCATCCCGGGCATGGAGGACTTCGCCGGGCACTCTTTCCACACGGGGCGTTGGGACTACGACTACACCGGCGGCGGGGCGCACGAGCCCCTGACCGGCCTGGCGGACAAGGCCGTCGCTCTCATCGGCGTCGGGGCGAGCGGCATCCAGTGCCTGCCGCCGCTCGCAGAGTCGGCGAAGCAGGTCTTCGTGTTCCAGCGCACGCCGTCGGCCGTCGGCGTGCGAGGTAACCGGCCCACCGATCCCGACTTCTCCCGGGGCCTCGAGCCGGGCTGGCAGCGCGCCCGAATGGACAATTTCCAGGCGATCATGCTCGGCCGGCCGGTCGAGATCGACCAGGTCGACGACGGGTGGACGCACCACTGGGCTGCCGTTCACCACCCCCCGCGACACCAGGGAATGACGAGGGATGAGTATCTGCGCAGCGGAGAGGAGGTTGACTACGCGGTCATGGAGACGCACCGGCGCCGGATCGAGGAGCTGGTGGCCGACCCGGCCAAGGCTGAGATCCTCAAGCCGCACTACCGGTACCTCTGCAAGCGGCCGTGCTTCCACGACGAGTACCTGCAGGCGTGCAACCACCCCAACGTCACGCTGATCGACTGTCCGGCCGGGGTCGAACGGATCACCGAGCACGGCCCAGTCGTCGACGGGAGGCAGTACGAGATCGACTGCCTCATCTACGGCACCGGCTTCGAGCCCGAGCTCACCCCGCTTCCTCGTCGGGCCGGCCACGAGATCGTCGGTCGCGGCGGTGTCACTCTCGCCGAGAAATGGGGCGACGGTCCCGCCAGCCTGTTCGGAATGATGAGCCGTGGCTTCCCGAACATGTTCGTCATGCCGGCACCAGGGCAGCAGGCCGTGGTGACGGTCAATTACACGCAGGGGGCCGTGCTCGGGGCCGAGTTCATCGGCCGCGCCGTTGGGCTGCTCGAGCACCAGGGCGTAGACGTGTTCGATGTGAGCCCCGAGGCCGAGGAGGCGTGGACGCAGAAGGTCATCGACTCCTTCGTCGATCCGAGCATCATCATGTCCGCCTGCACGCCGTCTCGTCTCAACAACGAGGGCCACCCCGAAACGCTCAACCCCCGCAGTGGCAACTACGGCCGCGGGTTCGGCGACTGGTTCGGCTATCGCGAGCTGCTCGAGCAGTGGCTCGAGGCCGGAAGCTTCGAGGGCCTCGACATCGAGGTCCGATCGACGCTGTCGTGAGCTCGCGTCAGCGGGTCGTCGTCGTGACCGGCGGAGGAGGCGGAATCGGAGCGGCGATCGCCGAGGAGCTCGGCCGTGACGGTTGGTTTGTGGTCACCGTCGACCCCCTTGTGACCCTCGACGGCTCCGAACGGCTGCCAGAGCCGGGGGAGACCACTGCCGGTCGCATCGTGGCGGCGGGGGGCTCGGCCCGCGCCTCGTCGGTGTCTGTGACCGACGGCGAGGCTGTCCGTGGCCTGTTCAGAAAGCTGGTCGACGAGCACGGCGGGCTCGACGCCGTCGTCAACGTCGCCGGCATCACCCGGCAAACGGGCTTCGCCCACGGCACTGAGGACGATTGGCTCGCGGTGCTCGCAGTGCACCTCGGGGGCTACGTCAACGTGCTCGATGCAGCGCTGCCGCTCATGGCCGCCGCGGGGCAGGGCCGCGTCCTCGGCGTCACCTCTGGTTCGGGCTGGCGGGCGGCCGATGCGGGCGCGTACAGCTGCGCCAAGCGAGCAGTCGCCGCGCTCACATGGCAGCTGGGTCGGCAGGCGCCGCCAGGCGTGACCGTCAACGCGATGTCGCCTATCGCGGCCACTCGAATGGTCGCTGCTGCTGTCGAGCGCGCTCGTCAGGCGAGCACAAGGGGAAGCGGTGGTGGACTCTCCCTCTTTGGATCGATGCCCGGCCCGGAGCACCTTGGGCCGCTCGGTGCACACCTCGTCGGAGACGGATTCGGATGGTGCACCGGCCGGGTGCTCTTCGCCGGCGGCTCGGAGGTGGCGGTGATCGACGAGCCCCGCCTCCTCGAGGTCGTGCGGAGCGACGAGGTGGTCTCCCTCGCCCCGGTGCTCGAAGCCGTCCTCCCTGGGGCCTTTGCCACGGCCGAGGGCAGCCAGGCGAGTGAGGGCGGTGGCAACCCTCGGTTCGGTCAGATCTTCGACCAACCGGCCCCCGCCGGGGCGGCGTCGGCCCACGTGCGATCCTGTGCCGTCGTCACCGACCGCCCGCTCCTGGCCGCTTCTCTCACCGCCGCGCTCGAAGCCCGGTCCATCACCTGCCACCGCGTCGAGGTCGCCAACGGCTTCGGGAACGCCGCGGACGCACTGCGCTCCGTCGTCGAGGTCGCTGGGGCGATCGACGCGATCGTCCTCGCGCTTTCCGGCCCTCAGCCGACAGGCAGCGCAACGGATGGTTGGAATCAGGTGCTTGCTGAGCACCGGGGGGTCGTCCAGCAGATCCATACGGATGCCGGATGGGCCCGGGCGGTCTCCGACTACGCCGTCGGCGCCGCCCCCCGCCCCGTCCACCTTGTGACCCTCACCGACGCGGCCACCTCAGGAGGTCGCACTCGGGCCCAGGCCTCGGCGCAGCTCGCCCGGGCTGCCGTGGGTTCGACGGACGGCCGCGTCACGGCATTCGCTGCGAGCATCGAGGCTTCGGAGGCGGCAGCCGCCCAACCGGTCGGTGAACTCGTTGCCCACCTGCTCGGCAACCCTGATGCGACGGCTCTCGCGGGTGCCGAACTGGCGGTCGGCGCGGGCTGGCTCGGCCTCCGCAGTCACCCCCGACCGATCGCCAGCATCACCTACGGTGGCCCCGCCGTCCCCGCTTGGCTCGACATGACGCTCAGAGAGATCGTCGACGCCACCGGCCGCCCACCGCAGATCGAGGCCCGATGACCGCACAGCCCACTCGTGTCGTCGACGCTCACGTGCACCTCTGGGACCCGGCCCGCTCCGATTGGTACCCCTACCTCACGCGCCGTCAGGGAGAAGGCGGCGGTGATCCGTCGAGGATGTTCCGCCGCTTCGATGTCGGCGCCTATCACGCCGAGACCGCCAGGTGGAACGTCCAGAAGTTCATCAATGTCGCCGCCGCGACCGGTCACCACTCGATCGAGGAAACCATCGAGCTTGATGCCAACGCTCATGCGAGCGGCGGTCCCGACGCCATTGTCGGCGGCCTCCCGCCGACAGGCACGGTGGCCGAGGCCGTCGAGCTCCTCGACCGGCAGATGACCGCTTCGCGCTTCCGTGGGGTCCGCCCGATGGGTGCCCTCGAGACGCCGCTCCCCGATGCCGGAGTGCTCGATGCCTTGCAGGAGCGGGGCCTGCTGTTCGAGCTGATGACCCATCCAGATCAGCTTCGGGTGGCGGCGGCGCAGCTCGCCCGCTTCGGTGATCTGATCGTTGTCGTGGAGCACACCGGATGGCCCCGCTCGAATTCGGAGGAGGAGCTGGCCCTCTGGCGCGGCGGTATCGACGCGCTGGCTGGCCTAGGCGACAGCGTGGTCTGCAAGCTGTCCGGCCTCGCGATGCCGTTCGGGTCGATGCGCGCCGCTGTCTTTGCGCCGTGGCTCGAATATGCCATCGAGGCCTTCGGTGTCGACCGCTGCATGTTCGCCAGCAATTTCCCGGTTGACTCGATGCATGGCACATTCGACGAGCTCTACGGCGCGTTCAGCACTGTGACCGCGGGGCTCGATGGCGAATCCCGCGAGAAGCTCTTTGCAGGAAACGCAGAGCGCGTCTATCGCTGCTAGGTGGCGCGGCTACGCCCAGTTCGCCGTCGCCAGCTCCGACGGCACGCGATCGGCAACGGTGTCGGTCAACACGACCCTCGTCCCCCAGACCAACCCCGGCCTTTTCCACAGCTTCGGCAGTTCGGTGAAGACCTTGCGCAGGTGGCATTGGCTGCGTCCTCGGGAGTGCATGGGCGCCCGCGCGCAGGATTACTCTAGGAGGACCTATGGACCTGGCTGGACGGAGAGTGCTCATCACGGGTGCTTCTCGGGGGATCGGCGAGTCTATTGCTCGCCGCTGCGTCGCGGCGGGCGCCAGAGTTGCCCTCGTGGCCCGCTCCGCGGGACCGCTCGAGAGGCTGGCCGACGAGCTCAATGGAACGTGGAATGTCACCGACCTCGGTCATCGTGATGAGGTCAGCGGCCTCATCGCTCGGGTGGAGCAGGACGGTGGACCGATCGATGTCCTCGTCAACAACGCTGGCATCGACCAAGTCGGTGATTTTGTCGGCATGGCCAGCGGGGACCTCGAGGAGATCTATCGAGTGAACCTATTGAGCCCGGTCGAGCTCTGCCGGCAAGTCTTGCCCGGGATGGTTGACCGCGGCCTCGGGCACATCGTGAACATCTCCTCGCTGTCAGGCGCAGCCGCCTTCCCGGGGCTGGTCGCATACTCCTCGACGAAGGCGGGCCTCACCCACTTCACCGCAGGCCTACGTGCGGATCTGAAGGGTCGACCCGTCGGAACGACCACGGTCGAGCTCGGCCCGATACCAACTGACATGCTCTCCAACGTCGACTTGTGCCGGCCGACGGCGGCGTCCTTCCAGCGCTTCTACCGGCTCCAGATACTCGTCGATATCCCACGCGAGACTGTTGCCAACGCTGTGGTGGAGGCCATCTCGAACAACCGTCGACATGTACGCCTGCCCAAGCGAGCTGCCGTGAATGCCATGCTGGCCGAAGCACCCCGTCGGTTCGTGGAGCTCATGCTGGCCGGCGTGCCACAGCACCCGTGACGGCTGGCCTTGAACTTCGGCCCTCGTGGCCGAAGCCTCGAGCCCGGGCTCGGCCAACCCGGTGATGTCGTCGGCCGCTACCAGACCGCACTCGACGCCGGTGACACCGAGGCGATAGTGAGCACCTTCGCGGCAAATGGGTACTTTCGCGAGCCCATCGGTCCGCACTACGCCCACCGCGGTGCCTCTGAGCTCGCGTCGTTCTTCAACGTGTGCTTCAGTGCGGGCGGCGGCATCGGCCTCGAGCACTGCGCTGTGACCGACGACTGGCTGCGTTGCGCCCTTCAATACAACTGCGTCCGCTGGGGCAGCCACGACCTGGCCCCCCCACGCGGGAGTCGGTGTTTACGAGCGTGGCCCCGACGGCCTGTTGGCTGGGGTCCGCGTCTATGACGACGTTGAACCACCCGTCGAGGAGTCATGACGTTGGGCTAGCGTGCGGCCTCGCGGGTGCAGGTCTCCAGCGGTTGGTACCGGGATCACTCTCCCTCTCCGGGACCGTGAGACCGGTCGTGAGCCCGACCGGCCGGACAGGTAGGCGGGGTATGGAGCACGAGCAGGTCGGACGCCCCCCGGCCGGGGAGGGTGCGACCCCGTGAGCGACTACGACGTCATCGTCATAGGCGGCGGCTCGCCGGGCGAGCACTGCGCCGGCGAGCTGGCCGACGGCGGCCTGCGAGTTGCGGTTGTCGAGCGCGAGCTGGTCGGGGGCTCGTGCTCGTACTTCGCCTGCATCCCGTCAAAGACGCTGCTGCGCCCTGGGGAGGCGGTGCACCAGGCGCGCGAGGCAGCGGCCAGCGCCGAGGTCGACGTCGAGGCCGCGCTCGCCTGGCGCGACTTCATGGTGTCGGACTACTCCGACGCCGGCCAGGAGCGCTGGCTGGCGGGCAAGGGCATCGACCTGCTGCGCGGCGCCGGCAGGCTCGCCGGGACCGGCGTGGTCGACGTCGACGGTGTGCGCCACAGCGCCGAGCACGTCGTCGTGGCGACCGGGTCTGATCCGGTCATGCCGCCCATTCCCGGGCTGCGGGAGCTGGAGGGCGTATGGACCAACCGTGAGGTGACCGCCATGAAGGCCATCCCCCGGCGCCTGCTCATACTGGGCGGCGGCGCCGTCGGGGCCGAGATGGCCCAGGCCGTGCGTCGCCTGGGCGGCGAGGTGGCCCTCGTGGAGGCCGCCGGGCACGTGCTCGCCCGCGAGCCGGCACCGCTGGGCGACGCGCTCGGTGAGGTCCTTCGCCGCGACGGCGCGGAGCTGCATCTCGGCGTGCAGGCCACCGGGGCGCGCCGCGATGGCGAGGACTACGTCTTGGCCACCGACAACGGCCGGGAGCTGCGTGGTGAACGCCTGCTGGTCGCCACCGGCCGGCGTCCGCGCGTCGAGGGTCTCGGTCTGGAGACGGTCGGGGTCAACGCGGGGAAGCAGGGCATTGCGGTCGACGAGCACTTGCGCGCTGGTGAGCGGCTGTGGGCCATCGGCGATGTCACCGGCATTCGCCTGCTGACCCACGTGGGCAAGTACCAAGGCGAGATTGTCGCCGCAAACATTCTCGGTGAGCCCCGCCGGGTCAACTATCAGGCCGTGCCCGACGTGGTCTACACCGACCCGGAGGCAGCCTCGGTGGGCGCCTTCGAGGCCCCGTTCAGCGCCACCGTCCAGCTATCCGAGGTGGCCAGGACGGCCACCTACACCCGCGCCTACGCGGAGTCCAACGGGTTCTTGACCCTGCTCAGCGACGGCGAGCGGCTGACCGGCGCCTTCGCCCTCGGTCCGGAAGCCGGGGAGTGGCTGCAGCAGGCCACGCTGGCCGTCCGTGCCCGGGTGCCGGTGCCGGTCCTGCGCGACGTCATCCAGCCCTTCCCAACTTTCTCGGAGATCTACGTCTCCGCCCTGAAGGCGCTTAGCGGGGAGGTTGTGACCGAGCATGGGGAGAGGGCGGGGACGCCATGAGCGAGGCTCAGCTCGTCTGCACAAGCCCCTCGTCGCCGCGTGCAGCGCCACCAGTGCCTCGAGCCATCGACGCTGTCGTCGGGACGAACTGACGCGCGTCCGGCCGGCTCCCTCCAAGGTCGAAGGGGCCCCACATGACCGAGAACGCGATGGCGTCTGGGATCTGAGCACGCCAGGGCTCGGCGAGACCTGGGCCACCGGCCTCGATGCTATGCAGGTTCGCGACCGATTGGTGTGGCGCTGATCAGGTGCACCTTCCCGCGTACGCCCCGAAGATCCTGTGGCCCAACGGGCTCCCTCGACCACGCTGTAGGGTCGAGGAACCGGGCGACCTCCGCCGTGACGATGATGGCACCCGGCGCAGCGAGCTTCGACGCCCGGGCGACGATGTTCACGATCGGTCCGAAGTAGTCACCGTCTCGGGCCGTCACCAACCCATATCCAACGGCGCCGCGGGCGTCGGGTAGGACCGGGTCGGCGCTTGCCATCTCGCAGATATCGATCGCCGCGCGGCAGAGTGCAGCAGCGTCATCAGCGACGACCATCGCCTCGTCACCGATCAGCTTCACAAGCCTGGCACCGTGAGCCCCGGCGAGCGCGGAGGATCGCATCTCGAATCGACGCAGCGCTTCGGAGTGCTCGGCGGGCTCAACGGATTCCCCCCATGCCGTGGACGAGACCAGATCGACGAAGGCCAGGGCGACATGCAGCTCGCCCCGTATCAGCGCCTCTGCGAAGCCGACATTGCGAAGCGGCTGTTCGGCGAGAAGGTGAACCATCAGCGACTGGACCTGCGTCCAGGCGACGATTCCAAGCTCGTTGGCCTTCGCCGTCTGCAGCTCGGTTCGGGCGACATCGTCCATCCGCTCTATGCTGCCTGCGAACAGCGCTCGGGCTGCCTCCGTGATCCGGGCTCCGGCCCACCCAAGCACGCGGGCGAAGGCGAGCGCCTCCTCCCATCCGTACAGCTCGACGCCGAGCAAGAAGGTCTTCACGTCGTCGATGACCGTCTCCGGTATCGAGGGCACCGCGGGGTCGATTATCGGGAAGCCGAGAGCGGTTCGCAGATCGATCACCGTCTCGACCGCAACGCCAGCACGGGTCGCCGCCTCGTCGGCACTGATGAACGGGGGCGGGCGATCGATAGCTCGTGCAGCAACCCCCACCAGGTTCGTGCGCTCGAGCCAATGCAGGATCTCGTCGACCGAGAACCGCTCTAGGAGGTAATGAAGCAACTCCTCGCGCTGAGATGCCGCCGGCGATGACGGGTCGTACAGGCCCGCAAGGCGGAATCGCTCAAGCTCGCCCACGAGGCACTGTCCCGGCTCCTCGGCCACCTCCCGAGCCTAACCCGAACCTCGCAGCAGGTGTCGGAAGGTTCTGGTGCCCCTCGGCGGTGATCAGACCTTGATCGGCGCCGAGGTCCCGAGGGTTGCCCCGCCAGCGTCAAGCGCTCGGGCGGCAACATAGGCGGCGGTCCCCCGCCCTTCAATGGTTGTCTCGAAGCCCGTCCTCCGAGTGGCGCCGAGCGGAGCCAGGGTATTGGGGGCTTCGCCGCAAGTGCGCAACCAAGAGGCGCGTCGCCAGCACCGATATCGCCGACCATCACGTCGGCGATGGCATGGTCGGCGCCCCGTCGGACAATGGAGCCGAGAGTCTTCATCGAACAGCAGCGAGGTAAGGTTTGTGCCCGTTCCCCTGGGGAGCAATGCTGTAGCTAGCAACCCGGATGGAGGACCATCGTGAAGCTCGAAGGAACGACGGCGCTGGTGACCGGAGCGAGCGGCGGTCTCGGCCAGGCGATCGCCCGAGCGCTCGCCCAGGCCGGCGCCACACTGGTGGTGAACGGGCGCAGGGTCGAGCTTCTCGAGTCGCTGGCCACCGAGCTGTCGGCACGCACGCTCGTCGCCGATCTTGCCGACCCGGAGGACGTCAGTCGCCTCGTCGACCAGGCCGGGCAGGTCGACATCCTGGTCGCCAACGCTGGCCTCCCCGCCAGTGGGGATCTCTTCGAGTACACCCCCGATCAGATCGACCGTGCCCTGGAGGTCAACCTGCGCGCACCGATCATGCTGGCCAGAGCATTGGCGCCCGCCATGACCGAGAGACGGCGCGGGCATCTCGCCTTCGTAAGCTCCCTGGCCGGCAAGGCCGCGTCGCCCGGCAGCGCGATCTACAGCGCCACCAAGTTCGGCCTGCGCGGCTTCGCCCACGGTCTTCGCCAGGACCTCCACGGCACCGGCGTCGGCGCGTCGGTGGTCCTGCCCGGCTTTGTACGGGGCGCCGGCATGTTCGCCGAATCGCATGCCAAGCTCCCGCCCGGGGTCCGCACCGTGTCGCCCGAAGAGGTCGGTCAGGGAGTGGTACGGGCTATCGAGCGCGACCAGGCCGAGGTCGTCGTGGCACCGATCGAGGTTCGGCTTGGCGCCAGCCTCGGAGGCCTGGCCCCAGGACCGTCCGGCGTCGTTCAGCGACTGTTCGGGGCGAACCGGGTGAGCCAGCAGCTCGCGGAGGGCCAGCGATCGAAGCGTTGACGAATGCGCCGGCATTGGTGGTCACCATCGTTGAGCGACGGGTTGCGGCGCAGGCGTTATGGCCTGTCGAGCTCGGTGAGATATTGGTGGACCTGGTTGATAACGAGCATCGCTGCCGCGCGAAGCGCTCGGCCAGCTCTGCGGTGCCTCCGGGAAACCTCCCTTCGCCGCGTCGCCATCGGCTCCTGACGTTGCCGATGGTTGATCTCAGTCTGTGAGCCAGGTGACGGGCTGGGTGGGATTGGGCTCGTAGCGGCACGATACGCCGGTGCGGACCGAGTCGCGCAGGAGGCGCCCGACACCGGGATCGTGCGCCTCGATCTGGACCAGCGCGGCGGCGATCGCCTTGCGGACCGCGACGCGGGCACGCTCCGCTGACCCGCCCGTGCGACGTCGGCGTCCCCCCAGGCCGGTGGCGGTTCGCAGCTGGTCGAGCAGCGCCTCTCGCTCGGCGCTTAGTTCGGTCGCACGTGGCTGATCGCCTCGCTCGTCGGCAGCGTCGAGCTCGGCGTCGATGGCATCCAGACGTCGCCGGTACGCTTCTAGCGCAGCGGGGTCGAGGACCTCGCCGAGATGGGCTTCGGCGAACGGGATGCCTGCGTGGCCGGCGGCCGCACCTGACAGCTTGAGTGCCTCGACGTCGACACCAGGCCGCTCGACGAGGTAGCCCAGATACTGCAGCCCCCGCAGGTCCGGTAACTCGAACGTCGCGCCATCCGGGCCAACCGTCCACCGGCCGGCCCCGTCGCGGCGCAACCACACCGACAGCGAGGCCGCCTGCGACAGACGAGGACGAGAGCCCGCTAGGGCCTGTTGCCACCGCCGGGCACCGATCCGCCGGTACGCCGTCTCGGCGGCATGGCGCCACCGGTCGGCATCATCGTGACCGAGGGAACGGCGGGCGCGATACACATACTCGTCGACGACACCGTGGAAGGTCACGGCGCCGGCGTTGAGCACCCCCCGCCCGCAGTACGGCTCGAGTGCCGCCGAGCCCTCCCGAGCGATGTCGGCCAAGCCCAGCTCAGTGGCGACGGACAAGACGGACGCCAGCGTCAGCAGGAAGTCGACGTCGCGGGCAATGCTGTCGACGCCGCCGGCCATCAGCTGGATGGCCAGTTGCGCTGCCTCGTCCGGGTGGCCCGCGGCCAACCAGAGGGTCGCACCGACCGCAGACACCGAATGGATCCCTTCGGCCGCGCCGAAGGCCTGATACGCGATGGCCTGCTCCCGTAACGCCACGAGATCACCGACCGCCAACGCTCGCGCCGCGGCGAGCTCGTGGAGCACCGCGTCGACATCAGGCAGAGCGACGTCACCGCCGAGCTCCGCCGTCCGACCGATATGGACGTCTGCTGCGCCCAGGTCGTCGAGCACGAGCGCGTGCATTGCACGGCGAGATGCCGCGAAGAACGCTACCGGAGCCATGCCAGATTCCTCGGCAACGACATCGAGGGCGCGGAGCTGACGTTGCACTGCCACGATATCGAGGCATTCCCACGCCGTCGTCAGCCGCCACAGGTGGGCGGACATGCGCAGATCGGGATCGGCGAGATGGGCAGCAACGTCATCGAGACGGGCGGCCAGGCTGACCCGTTCGTCGAACGCGTCCGGACCCCAGTGAGCCAGCAGAGCGGCATCCAGGGCGTCGGCCATCGCCTCGGGCGTCTGTATCTCGGCGGCCAGTCGTTCGGCCTGGTCGGCGAAGGCAGCGGCACGCCCGGCGTCGCCGCCATAGACCCAGGATCGGGCCAGCGCCGACGCCAGCCGGCACCGGTTCGACCGGTCCTCGACCACCGAGTAGGCCTCGTGGAGCAGTGCCGGGACTTGGCCCGGGTAAGCGCCGAACTGCTGGCTCGTCGGCAGTGCCAGCGCGGCCGCAACCATCGCCTCTTCGTCGCCGGCATCGCGAGCCGCCGCGAATGCGGCAAAGAGCGCGTTGCGGGCGCTGTCCACGGCCCACATCCTACGGCTGGGACTATGGGCGTATCAGCTCGACCGTCTCCCGGTGGCGGGTCAGGCGGGCGCGGTCCCAGTCACCGGTGCAGTACACCGAGATCTGCGAGATAGCGCCGTCGGTCACGTCGGCGCGAAACAGCTCACGGCAGTACCAGGAGTCGCCGTCCTGATCCCATTCCTCCTCCACCTCCAGGAGAAACCCGGTAGCAGTGGCGTCGAAGCGGGAGCGGGGCACCCGACCGGGGACGGGATGGCCGGCCCTACGTCCGCCGACGGTGTCCTCGACTCCCTGGAACTGGAGACGCCACTGCGGCATCGTGAAATCGCAGAAGATGTCGGGGGTGAACAAGCCCTCCGGGGGGCTGCCGGACTCGAGGAACTCGATGAGCTTCGCGGCCAGCTCCCGTCCGAACGTCTCGTCGCTCATGCCTCTGGCCCCGCCATGTTGGCGCCGAGCACCGCGAGCGTCTCGGCGAGCTCGGTCGTCGGGCTGAACTCGATGATCTCGGTGCCCGCCGTCACCACCGGGACATGACCCGGACGGGCTACATACGCGTCGCCCGCCCGGTAGGTCTCATCGCCGTCGGCGTAGCAGAGGGTGAACTCGCCGTTCACGACCACACCCCAGTGCGGGCACTGGCAGCGATCATCGGGCAACCCCTTGAAGGCCGACGCGCCGTCGGCATCGACGTGGAACTCCTCAAAAGCGACAGTGAACCCATCGAGCCCAGATTGGCGGAGGGTGAGCACCGGCTCTTCCATGACCACCGGAGATTCGGCCTTGCTCGTTCTCGGCATCGTTGCGCTTCCTTTCCGTCGCCGTTGCCCTAGAGGCGTGACGCCACGACGTCACAATGTGACACGACCGGAGTCACGTCAGGCGACGTACAGCGGTGGATCAGGACGCGAGATGGTCCGGTACCATCCTGTGGGGAGCGGGCATGGTTAACATCGACGCGAACGAGCTTTCCGCCTACTTGGCACGCGTATTCGAGGCCATGGGCGCGGAGACTTCTGATGCCGACCTAGTGGCTGGAGCGTGGCCACGGCCATCTTCCCTGATCATGAGCTTCTAGCTGGTTGGAGCGGACGACGGGGCTCGCGCTACGCCGGCGCCGGAACGTCGAGACCGGCCGCCCTCATCCCTGCCTCGATCTCGCGGCAAACCGTCTCGATCACAGTCACCCGGGCATATCTCTTGTCTTCGGCGGCGACCGTGTGCCATCGGGCCGACTGATGATCGCTGCGAGCCAGCATCTCCTCCACTGCCTCTTCGTAGTCCGGCCACCTCTCGCGGTTGCGCCAGTCCTCCGCGGTCAGCTTCCAGGCACGAAGGGGGTCCTTGTGCCTGCGCTCGAAGCGACGGAGCTGCTCCTTGGGCGACATGTGCATCCAGAACTTGACCAGGATCATCCCCTCTGCCGCTAGCGCCGTCTCGAACGACACAATCTCGTCGTAGGCCCGCCGCCAGTGCTCCTCTGAGGTCAGGCCTTCGACCCGCTCTACCAGCACCCGGCCATACCACGAACGGTCGAGCACGGCCATCCCACCCCAGCCGGGCAAGACAGGCCAGAAGCGCCACAGGAAGTGGTGGCGCTTCTCGTTGTGAGTAGGAGCACCGAAGCTGACCACCCGTACGTGTCGAGGGTCCAAGGACGCCACCAAGCGCTTGATGGCACCGCCCTTGCCCGAAGCATCCCATCCCTCGAACACAACACACACCGGAGGCCCGAGACGAGCGCTGTCGCCGCCGGCGACTCCCCCGAGTAGCAGCCGGAGAGTCAGGAGCCGGCGCTGCGCCTCGGCCAGGCGGCTGAGCTCCTCCCGTTGGGACAACTTCAGGCTGAGATCGACCTCGGAGAGCCTCGTCATCGGATTGCCGAACCGTGCAGCAGGTCACGCAGCCAGTCGCTCATCCAGTCCGGACCACCTGATAAAGCGCTGGGTACATCGACCAGTGCAGGTCAGATGCCGCCTCTCGGAATCCCTGGCTGCGTATTGCAGCGTTGAACTCATCTTCTGAGGTCCAATGTGCGATGTTCACGAAGCGGAACCGCTCATTGTGGAGCGACTGATGCAGTGCGGTCTCGATATGCGCTGAAGAGGTCTTGAGGTAGTCACTCGTCTCCTCCCAAGCGGCGATGAACTCGTCGTCGTCTTCGCCCGCTGGCACTTCAAAGTGTCCCACCGTGTCACGAAGACTGCTCGGGAACGGCACATGGCTACAATAGACTTCCTCCCCACTTGCAGGGCCGCGCCGGGAATCACCGTCGGACGAGACTGGAGTCCTGCGGCTCGGCGCAGCTTCCGACATGCTTCGCATGACCTTCTCGCGGTGTCCGATCGAGCCAACATCGGAGCCGGCAGGGCGCCGCGGGGGCACTGACGGCGAGCGGGACGATGCCGGTCGACACCCAATTGCCAATCGAGCTCGGGACTTTGGACCCTTGGCAGCTTCGGCAGCGCTGTCCAGCATGGAGTTGGTGGAGCCCAGCGGCGAAAGGTCGCGATCGATGACAAGGCTGAGTGCGAACGGAGCTGGCGGGGGTGAGCGGGGTTTCGCGCTGGCTTCGCTTGGCTGTGGCTTGGTCCTCGCAGCGACGCTCGTTGTGGTCATGGTCCACAATTTCGGATTCCTGGTTCTCGCCCTGCTCGGTCTCACCCTGACGGCGGCCGGGGGCTGGTGGGTCATCACCGAGCGGATGCCTCGTCGGGCCATCGGCATGACCGGTGGAGCCGTGGGTGTGCTGGTGATCGTCTTGGCCGTGATCCACGCGACTCCGCAAGGCGATCGACCCCTGTTGCGTTTGGCATTGCTAGCTGTGCTCTTGACCGGCACTGTCGGATTGGGTCGCGCCGCCCTCCGGCGCGATCTCCATGAACGTGACGAGCACCGACCATTGTCTGTCGCACGTCTCCAACATCCGGTGTTGATCTGCAACCCCTGGTCGGGTGGGGGCAAGGTAACCAAGTTCGGTCTCGTCGAGCTGGCCGAGGACCTCGGTGTCGAAGTTGTCATGCTCGATCATGGACTCGATCTCGAAGAGCTCGCACGGGATGCCATCACACGTGGCGCCGACTGCCTGGGGATGGCCGGAGGGGACGGCTCCCAGGCGCTCGTGGCCTCCATCGCCATCGAGCACGATCTTCCATTCGTCTGCGTCTCGGCAGGCACCCGGAACCACTTCGCCCTAGACCTCGGGATCGACCGGGATGATCCGCGTCTCAGCCTCAGCGCCTTTCGGGATGGCATCGAGCGCCGAATCGACTACGCCACTGTCGGAGACCGACTTTTTGTCAACAACGTGTCGCTCGGCATCTACGCCACGATCGTGCAACAAGAGGGATATCGCGACGCAAAGGCCGACACAACCAAGTCGCTGCTGCCCGAGATGCTGGGCCGAACCGAGGAGCCCTTCGACCTCCAGTTCACCGACCCCGGCGGAGTCGAGGTCGACGGCTCGTTCCTGATCCAAGTGTCGAACAACCCCTACGTCCTGGGTGCAACCCTGGACGCCTCCCAGCGTCGACGACTCGACACCGGACAGCTCGGCGTCGTCGCCATCTCCGCCAGCACGGGGCGTGAGGCGGCCCAGGTTGTCGCCCTATCGGCTCTCGGCCAGCGTCGAAAGAGCCCTCATTGGCACGAGTTCGCGGTCGAGCAGTTCGAGATCCGGTCGCGGTCCGGAACAGCGTTCGCCGGCGTCGACGGCGAAGCACTCGAGCTCGACACGCCCTTGGAGTTCCAGATTCATCCGCGCGGGCTGCGACTCCTGGTCCCCGAGGGGAACCTCGCCGCCGCCGAGCGTCGTAGAGCGCGTGACGTCTCGGTCGGCGATCTCGTCGCTGTCGCCCGCGGCCTCGACCCGATCGCCGATCACCAGCCACGACGCGGCTCCTGATGCCCGCGTGAGGACGACCAACCTCGTGGCGGTGGACCCAACGGGGCACCACACGGACCGAGAGATGGACACCGTTCCCCAGAGCCAGCGGATGGAGGCAACAAGATGAAGACGGTGATCGTGGGGGGAGTTGCTGCCGGCGCCTCAACCGGGGCGCGCCTCCGGCGGCTCGACGAGTCAGCGGAGATCATCGTGCTCGAGCGGGGTGAGTACGTCTCGTTCGCCAACTGCGGCTTGCCTTACCACATCGGTGGCGCCATCCCGGACCGGGACAGCCTCTTGCTGCAAACGCCGGAAAGTCTAAGCAAGAGCCTTGCGCTCGACGTGCGGACCGGACAGGACGTGATCCGCATCGACCGTGATGCGAAGGAGGTTGAGATACGGGACGTCCAGCAGGCGCGAACATACGTGGAGTCCTATGACAAGCTCGTGCTTTGCCCCGGGGCTGAACCGATTCGGCCTCCGATCCCGGGTGGGGATGACCCACGTGTCGACGTGCTGCGCGACATTGCCGACATGGACCGCATCATCGCCCATTTGGAGAAGGATGCCTCGAGTGCGGTCGTCGTGGGCGGCAGCTACATCGGCCTCGAGCTGGCCGAGGCCTTCAGGTCACGAGGGCTGCAGACGACCGTCGTCGAGCGCATGGACCGGCTCATGCCGTGGCTCGATCCCGAGATGACACGGATCCTCGACTTCCACGTGCAGACTCACGAGGTGGACCTCCGGCTCGGAACGTCTGCCCAGGAGATTCGCCGTGGGCATGACAACGAGCTCGTGATCGACCTCTCCGACGGCACGTCTCTCACGCCTGACGTCATCGTCATGGCGGCGGGGGCGCGTCCAAACGTCGATCTCGCCCGTGCCGCCGGCCTGGCCATCGGACCGCGTGGGGGCATTGTGGTCGACCCGCAGATGCGAACCTCGGCAGCCGACATCCTCGCGGCCGGCGACGCCGTGGAGACCGCCCACTTCCTGACGGGCGAGCCCACGCTCTCGATGCTGGCCGGCCCAGCGAACCGGGAAGGCCGGATCGCCGCCGACACGATCGGCGGACGTGATAGTGCGTACCGAGGTACCCAGGGCACGGCCGTGGTCAAGGTGTTCGACATGACGGCGGGCGGTACTGGTCTCACCGAGACGGAGCTGCGCGCCGCCGGCGCCGAGTTCCGCAAGGTCTATACCCATCAGAACGGCCATGCGGCGTATTACCCCGGCTCCGCGCCGCTGTTCATCAAGGTGCTCTTCGAGCCGACCGCGGGGAAGTTGCTTGGCGCGCAGGTGCTGGGCTGGGACGGTGTCGACAAGCGCATCGATGTTCTCGCCGTCGCTCTCCGGGCGGGGATGACGGTGTATGACCTGGAGCACCTGGAGCTCGCCTATGCGCCGCCCTACGGGGCGGCGAAGGACCCGGTCAACATGGCCGGTTTCCTGGGCTCGAACCTGCTGCGCGGAGACATCGACATCTGGTATCCGGAGGACTATCCGGACTGCGCCGATCGGGTGACGATCCTCGACGTGCGCACACCTGCGGAGTACGACGCTTGGCACGTCCCCGAGGCGGTACTCATGCCGTACACAGAGCTGCGCCAGAGGTTGGACGAGGTGCCAAGGGACAAGCCCGTGTACACCTACTGTCGCTCGGGCTTTCGCAGCTACATCGCCTATTGCGTGCTGAAGCAGAACGGCTGGGACGACGTGGCGTTCCTCTCCGGGGGGATGCTGACCTACCATGGCTGTCACAGAACGCCGTTGGCGGTTGGCAACGGCGGCATGCCAGTGGTGACCCACGCCGAGGACGAGCTGGCCCAGGTCCCTGGTGCCCTCGAACATGTCTGACGAACCAGGTCGCCGCGAACGGATCGTACGATTGCGTCATGGGAGACATCCCGGTTGACGTTGCTTTGCACATTCGGACCGGGCATCCAGAGGGCCCGCTCTGGGACGCCGCCGCGGCTCGTCTATGACCGCTCCTCTTGGACCAGGATGGCGCCGGCTTCGTGCGACGTCGACGGGGGCTCGACTGTCAAACGGCCTCGTCGACCCCCGAAGCCATCTCTCTCACAATTTGGCGGTGGGCTCGCGTGGCGATGACATGACCCGCGACCAGCACGGCGGCCAACGGCCACTCGATGAGCTCCAGAGCCGCCAGCACCCCGAGTGCTCCGAAGTATGCGAGCTGCTCCGGCGCGACCTTGGAGTGCACGAGCGGCAGAGTGACCGTGTTCACCTGCGCCTGCGGTCTGCTGGAAGAGCGTTTGGCCCTGCCTTGGGTCTTCGTCGTCGCCATATCTGGGTACCCCCTTGTTGAAAGGGCGCCCGCGGCTGCTTCTAGTCCTTGATGAACCAGCCGCGGACTTGCGCCTCGTGGTCGACATACTTCTCGCCTGACACGTCGACGACGACCTTGTCGATCGTCCCACCGGTGAAGCGGAAGGGCGCCGTGTACTCGGACGTCACCGCGGAGGCGCTGTCACGCCCCACGCAGATGCCCTCGCCGACCTCGCAGAACGGGCCGGGCTGGGTGACGACGTCACCACTGGCGACGGCCTGGTCGTCCGCGTACAGGGTGGCGGTTCCCTTGAAGCCCGGCATCTCCGGGTCGTCGCTCGGGCCCGCGGCGACGAACTCGGCCGTGAAGACGTGACTGCCGGTGGTGATCTCCTTGTCCGCAGCGACGTGCTGGAGGTGGGTGCCGACCCAGTTGAAGGCGTAGTGCAGGCGATGATCCTTGACGTAGAAGCTGTGGCCGCCCATCACCCCCCCGTGGGCGTACAAGACACCCTCGGCATCGGCCGAGTCGACCGAGACGCCGGTGGCGATCGTGTAGGAGCGGCCGACGATCGAGACTCCCGCCACCTCGGGCACGTCGGCGGCGTCCGGGAAGTAGGTGTACTGGGGGCGGTCGGGTCCGGGCTTGGGCCGGTCGGCGAGGATCTGCTCGAGGGCAATGCGGTCGTCGAGCGGCAAGCCGTTGTAGATGCCCGCGTAGTAGAACCAGAGCTGTTGCAGCTCGCCGAGCCGCTCGGGCTCCTGGTCGGCGAGGTTCTTGGCCTGGGCGCGGTCCGCCTCGAGGTGGTAGAGCTCCCAGGCGTCCTTGTCGAAGTTTCCCCAGCCGGAGATGGGTGGGTGCAGCGAGCAGGCCAGCCAGCCCTGGTGGTAGATGGAGCGCTGACCGAGCATGGCGTAGAACTGGGTCTCCTTCCCGGGCACTTTCGGGTCCGTGAGGGAGGCGGCGAAGCTCTCGCCCTCGATGGGGCTCTGCGTATAGCCCTTGATCACGTCCGGGGCCTCGATACCCAGCAGCTCGTAGATCGTCGGGACCACGTCGACGGCATGGACGTACTGGTGGCGAACTTCCTTCTGCGGCTTGATCTTGGCCGGCCAGGCAACCACGCAGGTGTCGGCCACCCCACCCTCGTAGCCCGCCCAGCGCTTCCAGTACGGGAACGGCGTGTCGAGAGCCCAGGCCCACCCGGTGTTGTAGTGGTTGTATGACGCGGGAGTCCCGAGCTCGTCGATGCGGGGGATCACCAGATCGGTCGTGTCGGACAGCCCGTTGAAGAAGCGCCACTCGTTGAAGCTGCCGTTCGGGCCACCCTCCCCGCTGGCGCCGTTGTCGGAGATCAGGACGATGATCGTGTTGTCGAGCTGGCCCGACTCCTCGAGGTAGTCGAGGACACGGCCCATCCGGTCGTCGTAGTACGAGATGTAGCCGGCGTACACCTCGGCCATGCGGGCGAACAGCCGCTGCTCGTCGCCGCTGATCGAGTCCCACGGCCGCACCGTGTCGAGGTGCGGCCAGGGCTTGCCATCGGGTGAGGTCGCCTGGGGCTCACCGTGGGGATTGATCGGGGAGAGCTCGGTGTCGTCGGGGAGGATGCCGAGGCGTTTCTGGCGTTCGAGGATCTGCGGTCGAATGGCCTCGTACCCCGCATCGAATTTGCCCTTGTACCTGTCGGCCCACTCCTTGGGCACGTGGTGCGGAGCGTGGCCCGCCGCCGGCGCCAGGTACAGGAAAAAAGGCTTGTTGGGGTCGATGGCCTTGGCATCGCGGACGAACTCGATCGCCTTGTCGGCCATGTCGTCGGCGAAGTGGTAGCCCTCCTCCGGCGTTGCCGGGGGCTCGGTCTGGTGGTTGTCGTAGACGAGGTCCGGGTACCAGGAGCTCGTCTCGCCGCCGAGCCACCCGTAGAACCGCTCGAACCCACGACCGAGCGGCCACCTCCCCTTGAAGGCCGCCAGGTTGCACTCGGCCCCCGGCGTGAGGTGCCACTTGCCGATGCAGTAGGTGTTGTAGCCGTGCTCGGCGAGCACCTCGGAGACGAACCCGTTCTCGAAAGGGATCTGGGTGGAGATCCCCGGAAAGCCCGCAGCGAACTCGGCGACGGTGGCCATGCCGCTCGTCGTGGCGTTGCGACCGGTCAGCAGCGAGGCGCGCGTCGGCGAGCACAGAGCAGTGGTATGGAAGTTGGAGTACCGCACACCGAGGTCGGCGATGCGCTGCATGTTGGGGGTCTCGACCGGTCCGCCGTAGACGTCCATCGTGGCGAATCCGACGTCGTCCCAGGCGATCAGCAGAACGTTCGGGGCGCCTTCGGGTGCCTTCGGCGTCAGGTATGGCTCCCAATCGGGCTCAGAGTCGCGGATGTCGAGCGCGATCCTGCCGCTGAACTTCTTCGCCATGTCAGGCTCCTCGTTCCCCCGCAGTGCTCCCGGGCTCAACCGGCGCTGCGACCGCTTCGACATCCTTCTCGGCCAGCAGCGGCGCCAGGCGAGCCTCGAGGGAGCGGGCGCTGTCGAGAGGACTCACCGGATCCGTCTTCTGGCCTCTCAATATCATCCGACCGGATCCCCCTCCCTGTGAGGCCCGTGCCCGCCGCCTTGGGACTACTGAACACCTGGAGCGCACGGGTTGGCATCACCCTTAGAGGGTGAGAGGGCTAGCTGCTCGATAGCCGCCAAGCGGACAAATTCAGCCCTTGCCTGCAAAGACCTTCGGCAATAGCGTCCAGACCGTGCCGCCGCTGGGCGCCAACCAATGTCGCGCCGTCAGCCCCGCCCGTACGCCCTGTCCGGTCCAGGCCATGGCTGGTAGCGGGTACTGCGCCCAGCACACCGGACCGATGGCCGATCGGCCGTATCGCTCGCGCTGGGATTTGCTCGCCATCTGGCGCCGATCAGCCGGCGCCGCCCTCCGGCAGCGCCGTGCCGCGTCCATGCCCGAAGTCGATGCTCACGACTCGGACACGATGTGGACGATCTTTACGGCTGTGCTCCCGATGTACGAGTGGTACTGGCGGGTCACGGCGAGTGGCATCGAGAACATCCCGACTGCCGGGCCGGCGGTGTTGGTGTCGAATCACTCTGGCGCGCTTCCCGTCGACGGCGCTCTGCTCAAGATCGCCACCCTCAAGGAGCACGGCCGCAACCCCTGGCTGTTGGCAGGTGACCTCGTGTTTCGCCAGCCCCAAGTCGGAAGCTTCGTGAGGCGGATGGGCAACGCGCGGGCCGATCCCGACGAGACTGCCGGGCTTATGAAAGACGGGCATCTCGTGGCCGTGTTCCCGGAGGGCTACCGTGGGATCGGCAAGGGATGGGCCAACCGCTACCGCCTCGAGCAGTTCGGCAGGGGCGGCTTCGTGAAGATGGCCCTCCAGGCGGGGGCTCCACTCGTGCCTGTCGCCATCGTCGGTGCAGAGGAAATCTACCCAATGATGGCCGATGCGCGGCTGCTCGCCCGAACTCTCCGCCTGCCCTACTTCCCCGTCACTCCGACCTTCCCATTACTTGGTCCGTTCGGCCTCATTCCGCTGCCGGCCAAGTGCCATGTGGAGTTCGGGGCGCCAATTCCGACCGTCGGATACGGGCCCGATCATGCCGACGACGACGGCTTGGTCGGTGATCTGACAGAGCAGACCCGGAGCACCATCCAGACCATGCTTGATGCCCGCGTCCCGGGACGAAGGCGAGGGCGTCCGTGATCACGTCGACGGTCAGTGCTTCTCCGTCGGGACTCGGAGGTAGTCGCGCGCGCTATCTGCGCGGCGACTCTGCTCGCACGAGCCTGGCTCAAGTGCGGCCTGCCCGGGACAGTCGTTCGGCCCAAGCCTTCGCGGCCAGGACTCCAGCTGGCTGCAGCGCACGGGGTGCACCGCAGGTCGAGCGAAACCGCAGCCGACTAGGCTCGATGCACGCACCTGGGCAATGGCGCGAAGAACCGCCCTTCGCTATGGCCTTGGGTTCACAGCACGTCGACCGGGAGATCTTTCTCCCCGGCGTCGACGACCGCCTAGAGAGGAGAGTCGACTATGGAGATGCCTCCAATCGTTTCACCCGAAGAGTGGGTGGCGGCCCGCGGGGCGCTGCGGACAAAGGAAAAAGCGCTCACAAGAGCCCGCGACGCACTCGCGGCCGAGCGCCGCCGAATGCCATGGATGGCGGTCGAGAAGGGCTATAGCTTCGACGGCCCAAACGGCCGGGCGACCCTCACCGATCTCTTCGAGGGCCGACACCAGCTGATCGTCTACCGCGCGTTCTACGGCCCGGAGGTCACCACGTACGCGGAAGGCGGCGCATACCCGGAGCGCGCCTGCGTTGGCTGCTCCTTCCTCGCCGATCAGGTGGCGCATCCCGGTCACCTGAACGCGAGGGGTGTCACGCTTGCCTTCGCCTCACGCGCCCCTCAGGCCGAGATCCAGGGCTTGAAGCAGCGCCACGGCTGGGGCCACATCCCCTGGTACACGATCCCCGACGACTCCGACTTCGATTCCGACTTCGGCGTCCGCGACTGGCACGGTACGAACGCCTTCATCCGCGAGGGCGAGAGGATCTTCCGTACCTATTTCGTCGACTTGCGGGGCGACGAGCAGATGGGCAGCACCTGGAACTACCTCGACATCACAGCACTCGGGCGCCAGGAGGAATGGGAGGACTCGCCCGAGGGCTACCCGCAGACCGCCCCGTACGGATGGTGGAACTACCACGACGCATATGGCGAGGCGCAGTGATTGCCCACGTCGCGGGTAGTCGCGGTCAACAAGCGACGATGAGGTCGTGCTGCGAACATGATGAGGTCGTGCTACGAACATATTGTCGAGACGTCCACCACGAAGAGAGGTGCACGATGCCTGTGACCATGGACCGAGGATGGCACGAGGTGGCGGATGCGTGTCTCGCCCGGCTGGATGAGCACGGGCTATAGAGCCACGACGATCACGGACGGCACGGTGCAGGTGAGCGGCAGCAAGAAGGGCGACGGACAAGGAGGCGCTCGGCCCAGTCGGCACCGGCCTTCGGCTTGGACGTGGGCCGCCCTGGGGGCCGGCGCTCTGTTCGTGATCGCCGTGGTGATCTTCACCGCGGACAACAGCCAGGATGTAAGCGTGAGGTTCGTAGGCCTCCACGCGCAGTTCCCGCTAGCGCTCTGTCTGCTGTGCGCAGTGGTCGCCGGGGTGGCGTTGGTGTTACAGGTGCAAGTCGTATTGAGACTTCGAGCACGGCGCGCCGATCGTCGCCCAGTCGACCCTGGCAAGAACCAGTAGCGAACGATCTACCCACCCGCCGCATCCAGCCATATCCGACTCAGCAATGGGGGGAGCTACCCGCCATAGCCTCCTACCCGTCGGCCTTGCTCGTCGCCCTCTCTCGGGTCCCTCGAGTCTCCTAGGCATTCTACCATCTGCACGATGGGAGATCGCACTACAGGCGGTTCCGAACGAACGGCTCTCGTCATGGCAGGAGGTGCATCGCTTGGTGCGATCGAGGCCGGGATGCTCGAGGCCCTCTATGAGTACGAGGTCCAGGCCGACCTGTTCGTCGGCGCCTCTGCGGGCGCACTGAACGCCGCCTTCGCCGCCGCGAACCCCCAAGACGTTGCTACGGCACACGCCTTACAGTCGGTGTGGCGGTCGATGAGACGTAAGGACGTATTCCCAAACAACCCGCTGACCGCCCTGCGAGCCATCCTGGGGCAATCGGACCACCTCATTTCCAACAAGGGCCTCCGCCGCGTGGTTCAAGAGCGACTGGGCGGCCTGAACCGACTGGAGGATGCTCGCGCCGAGTTGGCCGTCGTCGTCACCGATCTGCTCGAGGGCAAGGAGCGCGTCATCGACTCCGGGCCGGCAACGCCAGCACTTCTCGCCAGCGCCGCGATACCTGGGATCTTCCCTCCAGTTGAGATTGAAGGGCGTCTGTGTGTAGACGGAGGCGTGGCTGACAACACACCGATAAACATCGCCCACGCACTCGGAGCGTCCACTATCTACGTACTCGCCACCGGGGTGAGCGTCTCGCTGCAGCGCCCACCGGCCAACGCTATGGCTATGTCGGTACGGGCGTCCAACCTCCTGCTGTCTTCGAAACTTCGCGCGGAGATCGAGAAGTTTCGAAGCCAGGTGCGACTCGTCGTGCTACCACCTCCTTGGCCGCTCACTGTGCATCCTTCAGACTTCTCTCACGCGGATGACCTCATCTGCTCCAGCCGAGACAATGCGCGCGAAGCGCTGTCCCACCCTGACCCAGCCACGACGCCGACAGACCGCGCCATCGGATGTCTCGCCAATCCCCTCGGGACAACAGCTCGCCGCGATTGACCCTGGCCCGGACCGACGGGCTTCGCTATGGCCGGGGGCTGTTTCCCATGCCTGGCCTCCCGGTCGTGCTCGTGGCAGTGCGACCACGACAGTGGCGATGCCGCCGGCGGGGCGGTCGTCGATCTGATCGCGACGCTGTCGACCGAGAGGCTGAGCCCTCAGCCTCAGCCCCCGATTAGTACGGACTAAGGCATGGGAGGGTGGCCATTCTGCTGTGCGTGCGTTACTTGCGTCGTCCTCGCCGGCGAAGGTGCTCATACGCCGGAGCCTTCGAGCTCCCTCAGCTAGTAGCCGCGGCGACGGCACCCGCCCTCTCAGGCTCAGCCGATGAGGCCGTCTTCTCGGCGACCAAGTCTCGCAGCCGGATCAGCGAGAGGGTGATCTCCGCGATGAGCGCGCGTGTTCGCAGGATCTCGACCACCCCCCGTTCGGCCCAAGGGTCGTCCAGGGGAGGGTGGGCCGTCAGCTGGCGCGATGACGCGTCAAGGTGGTCGACGTCGATCGGCGCGCGCACCGGGGGCGGTGCCTCGCGCCGGGCGATGGCGGCGGCGACCGCCGCATGGGCGGCGTGGAGCTCGTGCACACGCTCCACCAGCTCGTCGACCACGTTCGCGGCCTCCGACGGGGGCGACGCCACCGACTGGCGCGCCAGCATCTCGGCCCCGTACCAGCGCGTGTGCACGAACACCGAGATCTGCTCCCAGAGCGCGATCTCGCCTGCATTGGGCCGCTCGGTGAGGAACACGCCGAGCACGCCGTCGGCGCGCAGCGCCTTGGCCCGGGCGCGGGAGCGCAGTCGGGACAGCTGCTCCAGTCCCACCGGGCGCAGGCGGCGCTGCACCGTAGCAGCCACCAGGTCCCCGCAGGCCCCGATGGCATCGGCAAGTGACTGCGCCAGCTGTCCTCCAGCACCCCGCGGCCACGCCGCCAGACCGAGCACCACGCCCGCCGCGGCGCCGAGAACGACAGTCTGGACGCGAATGACCCCGATCTCCCAGCCGATCGGCTCGACCAGGTTGAAGAGGACCGACACAAGTACGGTGAACCCCGCCTGCCCCCACACGACGTTGATCGATCCGGCCAGCAGCCCGCCGACGGTGACGATGGGAAGGACGTACAGATAGAGGTCGCCCCTGGTGCCGATCGCGAGTAGCAGTGGGAGTCCAACGGCGAAGCCGATCAGCGTGCCGAGCACGGCCTGAAGCGCGGTGGCGCCCGTTCGGACGGCGCTCGTGCGCATGACTCCCAGCGTCGCGAACAAGACCCAAAAGCCGTTCTCGATGCCAAGCAGGCCGCCCGCCAGCCGCGCGAGCGACAACCCGAGCGCCAGGCGCAGACTGTTCTGGAGCACGACAGAGCGGGTGCTGAGGGTCGAGGACACGATCATGACCAGGCGGTCCAGCACCGCCTCCACGCGACGTCCGAGCCCCTCGCTCATCGAGCCGACGCGGACCGGGAACCGGTCAGCGCCAACCACGACGCGGGCGTCCGTGACCACGCCACCCACCGAGGTGGCGAGCTCGCCGACGTTAACCGAGCGGTCGGCGCCGACCGCGAGGCTGTCGTCTGCTTCTCCGAAGGTGAGCTCGCGAACAAGCGCCGCGTCGGTACGTTCCCGATGCGCGCGGCCGGCATCGAGGGCCTCCTCCACCGCCGGCGCCGGGCCGTCTCCGCGGAGGGCGGCGGCGGTCGCGTCGAGCACCTGGCGCAGCTCCCGCGCCAGGACACGCTCGGCGCCGGCGACGGCCGGTGGCGGTGCCGGACGTTTCGACAGCCGTTCCAACATGAGCTGCGCCCGGCTGAGGCCGTAGCCCACGCGCAGCTGCGCGTGGTCGCGCTCCGAGGCCAGCGTCGGGCGCTCGCCGACCGCCAAGCGGTCGGGCCCCGCGGTGGCGAGCGCGTCACGTACGGGCTCGGCGAACGAGTCGGCCGCATCTTCCCGCCCTTCGCCCAACCGTCCGATGCGCCCCGCGAGCGTATCGATGGCGTCTGCAAGCGCCGGGCGAAGGCGGTCCCGCGGGCGCTGTGGCCAGATTGTCAGGGCCGCCAGCAGTGAGATGCCCCCGCCGAGCACGACGCCGGACACCCGCGAGCCCACCGCGCCGAGCGGCGCCGGGACGGCGCAGGCGACGAGGAAGAACAACAGCACGCCGTTCGCGCCCAGGGCCACGTTGCGCCCCACCGCCGTGGACAGCGAGACGCACAGTGCGACGACGAACAGGAGCCCGGCGGCCGCGAACGTGTGTTCGGATACGACAGTCCCGAGGGCGACCAGCGCAGCGGCGAGGGCTGTCGCGAGCACGTAGGTGCGCGCCTGCCGCCGCAGGTCGCCGCCGAAGTCGGCCAGCACCAGCAGGCCGATCACGCTCAGGGTTGCGAACACTGCGAGCACGGCGTCGTCGATCACTATCCAGCCCAGGTAGAAGGCGACCGTCGCGCCGATCGCTGCCCGCATGGCGCGCCGCTGCGGCGCGCCGAACATGCCGGCGATCTTCGATCTGGAGGCGCCGACGGCCAAGCGATCGACCGGCCTAGGTCCCGAACCGGAGCGCGCGCAGCGACCGGAGGGGGCGCCCGCGCTCCATCGACGACCACTTGTCGTCTCGGACCGAGCGCACGGTACAAGCTGTACCGGTACCGCCCTCGTCATTCAAGCGGAGCAGCCTAGGAAGGGCAGGGCAGCGCGGCATAAGGGTCAATCTGGTCGTTCCCGCCCCACAACCCGCCGGGGACGACTCGATCAGACGTAAGGGCCCACGAAAGGGCCGAGCACGCAGTCTGGGATCAGGCGGCGGGTCGGCCAGCTGCTGGATCGCCGCCGGGGTCGGTGAGCCGCAATGGCGGCTCTTCCCTAATCTCGCTCAGCGGAGTTTGTCGAGGGCGGCGGCCAGCGGCTCGAGGACTTCTGGTCGGTGTGGAGGCGGCAAGTAGACGATGGCCAGGTCGAGCCCAGCCTCGCGCAGCTCTGCCGCCGCGTCCGCGGCTGGCTCGGGCTCGCCCTTAGGCCCGGGTCGGACGTGCGCCGAAAGCAATATGGTCGACGGGTCCCGACCGATGTCGGCGCAGTGCTCCCGCAGGACGTCGCGCTTTCGAACGAACTCCTCGACCGGGCCACCGACGAAGTTCCAGTGCTGCGCGTACATGGCGGCGGTTCGCAGCGTCCTACGCTCGCCGCTCCCGCCGACACAGATGGGCGGGTGAGGCTGCTGGACCGGCTTCGGCTCACAACGAGCGCCGGTCAGCGTGTAATACCGGCCGGAGAAGTCGGTCTCTCCCTGGGAAAGGAGGCCGATCAGCACCTGGCAGGCCTCCTCGAACCGGTCGCTGCGCTGGCGAGGGGACCCGAGTGGGATGCCGTAGGCACCCGACTCCTCCTCGTTCCATCCCGCTCCCAGGCCCAGTTCGAGGCGGCCCTCGGACACGATGTCCAGCGTCGCCGCCATGTTCGCCAGCACGGCCGGGTGTCGGTAGTGGATCCCGGTCACCAACACCCCCATCCGCAGCCGGTGCGTGGCTTGTGCCAGGGCGGTGAGGGTCGTCCACCCCTCCAGGCAGGGACCGGCGGGGTCCGAGAAGATCGGATAGAAGTGGTCGAAGGTCCAGCCGGACTCGAAGACGTCGATCTCGTCGGCCGCCTTCCACACGCCTAGCATCTCGGCCCAGGTCGTGTTCTGGGGCGAGGTCTTGAACCCGAACCTCATGCGAGCCCTCCTGCTCTCGCGCTCGTCCCGGTCAACGTGGCGCATGGAGAAACTAACCCAAAGAGCCCGCCGCCGATCTACTAACAAGGAGACACGGGCTCGACTGCCAAGTGCTTGCAGCTCCAGCCGCGAGGCCAGCATCCCGTCCGCTCCATAGGTGGCCAGGCCTACTGTCAGGCTGATACGTTGCGCTTACCTGGTTGGAGCGGACGACGGGACTCGAACCCGCGACCCTCACCTTGGCAAGGTGATGGAGCAAATCCACTGCGTCCAGGGAGTCCACTGAAGTGGCTGGAGTCGGGGATTTCGTCCAGTACGTCCATTGCGGCTGCGATGGCTCCCCCCCCCCGGCCAGGGGCCGGTCCGTCGGGCTGCCAGCAGAGCGGGGGCCCTTGTACTGACTCGCATCGGGAAGAGTGATCCACGGTGACCATTCAGGTAGACCTGGCAGCCTTGGAGCTGTTCACCGATTGCGAGGAGCGCGCGCTGTCTCGGCTGGCGAGAACGCTGACATCGAAGGACTTCGTCCCCGGCGACGTACTCATGCGCCAGGGCGAGCCCGGGACATCCTTCGTGATCATTCTCGACGGGGTCGTCATCGCTTCGCGCGTCGACCAGACGGGCCCGCACACCGTCGGAAGGGCGGGCCGAGGATCCATCCTCGGTGAGCTGTCGATGCTGACAAGAGGGGCCCGCCACGCCACCGTCACAGCTATGAGCTCGGTTCCAGCTGCGCTCGGCGACGAAGACGCCTTCGAGGAGCTGCTGGGGATTCAGGGCACGCGCAGAAGGTTGACCGAACTGGCGGCACAGCGCTTCGCCTCCGTGGCGGACCCCGTAGCCGTCACCATGAGGGACGGCAGTCGACTTCTCGTTCGGCCGTTGCTTCCCGGTGACCGAGACAAGTTGGCTCAGGCGTTTGCTCGACAATCGCCAGAATCCATCAGGCGTCGCTTCTTCACGACTATCCGCCCCAGCCCTCGCATCATCGAATACCTGGTCAACATCGACTACATCGATCACTTCGCCTGGGGTGTCTCCAGCGAGGACGGCAGACGCGGCGTGGCGGAGGCTCGATACGTCCGGCTCCGGGATGACCCTGAAGAAGCCGAGGTCGCCTTCAACGTCGCCGACGACTACCAGGGACGCGGCCTAGCGACATTGCTCCTCGGCGCCCTGGCCGTTGCCGCCAGCAATGCCGGAATCCTTCGTTTCGTGGCAAGTGTGCTCTATGAGAACGCCCCCATGCAGGCCGTGTTGCAAAAAGCCCAGGCGAAGTGGAAGCACCAAGAACCAGGAGTCCTAAGCGGCGTGCTCGACGTCTCGACGGCGGAGAGCTTGATCGAAGGCCGTCAGCGCTCGGAGCTGACACGCACAGCCAGGCAGGTGGTTACGGCAGCGGGGCTTGCCCTTGGTGCGCCGCCTCGGTAGTCGCGGTCGTCGCCTGTTGTGGCAGTGCCACGCGTCTTTAACCGGCGATTGGCTTGCACATCTTCATCGACGCCGCCGCTGCACCTCGGCGTCGATGTCGGCCTCGGTCACTGGGCGACGCAGGAACACGTCCCATCCGTGCAGGAGCAAGCCCACTCCCCATGCGCCGATGACCCATGCCGGCCAGAAGTAGCCGGCGCCACCGAGGGCCCAAACTCCGACCAGAAAGGCATTGACGAGCACATAGGCGACGAGGTGCGACCCGAAGTCACGCCGGGCAGTTACCCGCCGCCGTGCCACCTCGCGCTCATCTCCGAGCTCACCAGCTTTTTCAGTATGGTGTCTGAAATCGACGGACATCATTACTCCTTTCACGTATCCATACTGTGTCTGCGCGCCGGCGGGCACCAGGGCCGGATGACTCTTCTTGCTGCCAGCGTCGCCGACCCTCCGTGGTCCAGGCCTAATCGCGGGTCGGCCTGGGAGCCGGATCCGCTTATCCTCGACGACCAAGCCCTCATCATCGAGGTAGCGGGGAAGGGTCTGGCGATCCTCACCGGTTGTGGGCATGCCGGGGTCGTGAACATCTGCCGCTACGCCCGCCGCCTCACCGGCGTCGATCGCACCTTCGCCCTGATTGGTGGGTTCCATCTCAACGGGCAGCTGTTCGAGCCCTTCATCGAGACGACCCGTGAACCGCCGGCCGAACTGGCCCCAGAGGTGATCGTGCCCAGCCACTGGACGGGATGGAAGGCCACCCATGCCCTCGGTGCTCGAGTTCCCGACGCCTTCATCCAGAACTCGGTGGGGACTACCTTCGAGCTGACCGCGGCGTAGGTGGCGTAGCGCTGGACGCGTGGCGCCGTCATCGGGGGGGCGCGAGTCCGAAAGCTCTCCTCGCCGGATAGTAGCGACAAGGATCGCCTACGCCGCCCTCGACTCAAGGGCTTTTCGTTCGATCCTCGACTGGTGGTGCCGAGTCAGCTGCTCGATCCATCGCACTCCCTAGTCATGTCTCCCTCGTCATTCTGTGAGCGTCAGTTCCATCACTCGCCTCACCTCGTTGGTGTCGCCGACAAGTGGCGGCCACTCCTTGGTTGGGAAGTCCACGACCGCATTCGCCGCTCGTACGAACCGGGCCTCGCTTGGCCAGATCGGTTTCTTGCAACCGCCACCTGCTCCTCGGCATAGGCTTCGCACAGTCCTTCGCCGGCGTGATCATCTACGCGCCGCCACTTCAGAGCGTCTTTCCCACCGCAGCGCTCGGACCCGCCGACATCGGCCTTCTCGCTGCTTCCCGTTCATCGTCTGGGAGTGAGACGAGCTCTACCCGGCGTTCCATCGTCGCTCGATCCGCTCGTCCCCCTCATAACCCTTGACTCGCAGCCATCATGGTATGAGGGTACTTGTGGACCCACGAGAGCTAGCGGAGGTTGATCGGTGATCCTCGTCGGTGTCGATGGTTCTGAATCCAGCAAGGACGCGTTGCGCTGGGCAGCTCGACAAGCAAAGCTCACCGGGGCCGACCTTGATGTCGTCGCCGCGTGGGCGTTTCCGCTCACGTGGGGGTGGGCGCTCACGTACGTGAATGACTTCGATCCCGAGGGCCAGACGCGACGCGTCCTGGAGACGACTGTCAAAGAGGTACTCGGTCCCAGTCCTGATGCCCGCCTCGTTGTGGTCGAGGGCAGACCGGCACCAGTTCTCCTCAAGGCCGCCAAAGATGCCGAGCTCCTCGTGGTGGGCAGTCGGGGACGTGGGGAGTTTTCCGGAATGCTTCTCGGATCGGTGAGCGAACACTGTGTGCATCACGCCCCCTGCCCTGTAGCCGTCGTGCCCCGGCGATCAGATGACTGAATCAGGTCTCGGGGACGTCGCCGTCCGAGCTCGCCGGCACTCGACATCGTGGTCTGTGAAGAGGTCATTCTCGGTGCTGCTGGCCGGGCATCGGGGTTGATACGGCACCGACCTCGAGATGCTGGAGGGACCAGCTCGCGGGCAGAGCACGTCGCAGCTCATCGACCCTGATGCTTCGTGACGGCAAGATGACTCCGCTTGCCTATCAGCCGCCACTATCGGCGCGTGAGTGAGGTATACCGTCGAGACGTATGAAGCAGGGAGGTAACCGTGCAGACATACTTCAGTCTTCCAGCAGCGGGAGCCGGCTTCTTCGTCAGCGCTTGGTTGCTGATGATCTTCGCTGGCATCGTGAGCCAGCAGGTCGGCATCAAGCCTTTTGGTTACGTCACTTCGATGGTGCTGACGATTGGTCTCTGGCTCGTCATGGCTCCCGCGGCCGGTGCCATTAGCGGATCGCGTGGACCGGCGAAGTCGGCCCGAGGCTGAGCACATCGCCTAGCGCTTTCCTTGGCGGCACACTGGACAATGAGGCCGTCGTCAGGTCGGCGGTCAGTGGCGTGGTCCTCGCCCAGCTGAGCGCGAGCGTGTCAAGAATTGGAGGGATGATCCAATGATCGTCGTAGGTATGGACGGTTCGGGGCCCAGTAAGAACGCGCCTTCGTTGGGCAGATCGCCAAGCGAGGCTCATCAGGACAGTCCTTCACGTCGTCGCGGCCTGGCAGATTTCCGGATCCCTGGGGCTGGGCGCCGACCCACGTGCATGGCTTCTACCCCGAGGGTGACACTCGACGATCGCTCGAAGCGACGGTCGAAGAAGTGCTCGGCCCTTACGCCGACGCCCTCGTCATGTGACGGACTTCGACCGACCATTGTCAGCATCAGATCCATTCTACAAATCGTGTCCAATGCCCCTATTCCGAGGATCGCTCCGGCGAGACAATGAACCCAGAAGGACAGGAAGGAGGCGTCCCGATGGAGAGGCAGATGCGCAGCAACCCGCCAGAGACGTCTGTCCCGGACGCCAGGCAGGGAGCATTGCTTGACGAGAAGACTGAAGAAGAGATCCGGAAGCTGGCCGCGGGATCTCACTTGCTGGAGGCCAAAGTCAGGCGGGCGATCCTCGAGCAACTGGCAGCCCAGAGCAGCCAGGTGGTCGGGGCGAAAGAGATTCTGGATTTGGCCGAGGCGTTTGCTTGGGTGACCAATCCCGGGCAGGATCACGGCTGAGCGACCCAGGAAATGTTCACGGACTTGCCACTGGCAACCGCTCTGCATCCGACCAGCACCCACCTTCGCCCCCATTCATGGCAGCTGCTTGCTCTCAGCTGACCATTCCGTTGCCTAAGTGGGGTAGGGCCCAAAGTCCCCCTATGGCACGGCGCGGACCACCCTCCATCTCGCCTAGATGATCGGGCCCTTCAGCCCTATCGGGCCGCGCCAGTCAGCGAAACGATTGAGGTGCCATAGAGAACTGGCAGAAGGAGCCTGCGAGCAGTTAGGGATGTTGTGCTGCCGGGCCAAGAATCGCTGACGTCCTGGGCGGGTCCAGGTAGTCGCGCGATCAGGCTGCTGGCGTACGTTCTGCCCCGGGGCCTCCGCCTCAGGACGCAGAGGAGGTGCGGATAGTCGTGGTAATGCGGGTCAGGCTGACCCGGAGCGGGAGCTGGGCGTGGCTCATCGCCTCGATCACAGGCCTGGCGGTGGGAGGGATCTGCTGGCTGGTCGGCGATCGCTCGACAGCCGATACCACCTGGGCAGCCGTCGCCGCCCTGGCGCTGGGCCCGCTGGTTGTGCAGGTCGCTCGAAGCCTCCTGCGTCGAGAGCCAGGGGTGGACGTCATCGCCCTCCTTGCCCTGACGGGATCTCTGGCCTTGGCCGAGTACCTGGCGGGCGCGGTGATCGCGGTCATGCTCACCGGAGGCCGGGTGCTCGAGCGATCGGCCACGGCCAGGGCCCGCCGAAGCCTCAGCGCCCTGCTTGAGCAGGCGCCGGCGGTTGTCCACCGCCAAGAGAACGGCCACCTCACGTCGCCCCCGCTGGAGTCCGTGCAGCCGGGGGAACTGCTGCTCGTCAAGCCCGGTGAGCGGGTCCCGGTGGATGGCACGGTCGTCGGGTCCCCGGCGGTCCTCGATGAGTCGGCGCTCACGGGCGAGAGCGTCCTCGTCGAGCGAGAGGTCGGTGATCCGATCCGCAGCGGCGCCATCAACGCCGGAGGCCCGATCGACCTGCACGCCACCACGACGGCCGCCGAGAGCACCTACGCCGGCATCGTCCGGCTGGTGGCCGAGGCGGAGAAGGACAAGGCACCCTTCGTCCGCCTGGCCGACCGCTACGCGCTGGTGTTCCTCCCCCTCACCCTGGCCATCGCTGGAGCCGCCTGGGCTGCGTCAGGCCAAGCAGTGCGGGCCTTGGCCGTGCTCGTCGTGGCCACCCCGTGCCCCCTCATCCTGGCCGCTCCTGTGGCCATCGTCTCGGGTATCGCCCGGGCGGCCGGCCGAGGCGTGATCCTGAAGGGCGGTGGGGCTCTAGAGACCCTCGGCCGGGTCCGCATCCTGCTGTTCGACAAGACGGGCACCCTCACCTCGGGACATCCCAGGGTCACCGGCGTGGAGACCCCAGGCGATCCCAATGAGCTGGTGCGGCTGGCGGCGTCGGTCGACCAGGTCTCGCCCCACGTCCTGGCCAGTGCTGTCGTTCGGGCCGCCTCGGAACGCAAGGTCGAGCTCGACCGGCCTGGTGAGGTGGCAGAGGACCCGGGTCAGGGGGTGCGCGGCCGGGTTGACGGCCACGAGGTCGCGGTGGGCCGGGCCGATTGGGTAGCACCGACCGAGCCTCTTCCGGAGTGGGCGAGGCGGGTTCGCGACCGTACCTCGTACGCCGGGCTGGCGACAATCTTCGTCGCCCTCGACGGCCAGCTAGCTGGCGTCCTGGTGGTTGACGACCCGATCCGAGCCGACACACCCCGCACGTTGCGAGCCCTTCGGCGGGAGGGCGTCGAACGGATCGTCATGGTGACCGGTGATCACTCGAGCGTGGCCGACACTGTGGGTGCCGCCCTGGGGGTGGACACGGTCCTTGCCGACCGGGCGCCCGCCGAGAAGGTTGAGGCTGTGCGAGAGGAGCGAGCCGACGGCGTCACCGCCATGGTCGGCGACGGGGTGAACGACGCCCCGGCTCTGGCCACCGCCGACATCGGCGTGGCCCTCGGCGCTCGCGGGTCGACCGCCTCCTCCGAGGCGGCCGACGTCGTCATCGTGCCCGACCGGTTAGACCGCCTTGTTGATGGGCTGGCGACAGCCCGACGGAGTCGGGGGATCGCCCTCCAGAGCGTCGTCGTCGGCATGGGCCTGTCCCTGGTCGCCATGGTGGTGGCCACCACCGGCGTCCTGGCCCCCGTGGTCGGCGCGGTCACCCAGGAAGTCATTGACGTAGTCGTCATCCTCAACGCCCTGCGAGCGCTGGGAGGCACCGCCCGGCCGGCTCCTGGGTACGAGGCGGTCGCCCTCGGGCAGCGGCTCACCTCGGAGCACCTGGAGCTGATCTCAGTCGTGGAACAGTGCAGGTCGGTGGCGGACCGGCTGGATCTTCTCAGCCCCGTGGAGCGTCTCGCCCAGGTGAACCAGCTGTACGAGGCCGTGCACGATCGTCTCCTTCCCCACGAGAAGGTCGAGGAGACAAGGCTGTATCCGCTCATGGCCGAGCTGCTCGGGGGTGAGGACCCGACGGGCACCATGAGCCGGGCTCATGTGGAGATCGCGCACCTCTCACGCCTTCTGGGTCAGCTGCTCAGCGAGGCCAAGGTGGACGGCTTTCCCGACGGCGACCTCCCTGAGCTGCGCCGGGTCCTCTACGGCCTCCACGCCGTGCTGCGGCTGCACTTCGCGCAGGAGGACGAGGCCTATCTGTCCTTGCTACAGGACTCCGACGGCAAGGCTGGGGAGTCCACCCGCGCAGCCGACCGGCAGGCGTGATGGCGTGAGAGAATTCGTGCAGAACGCCACGCGATTGCCCATGGCGCACGCATGGGGTGCCCATCTATCGAATGGACTCCTCTAGCTCTCGATTCCCTTGTCCGGGAGTATGGGAGATGGCCGCCACGGACCCGGAGCGCTTCGCGTCGCCAATCGGGTAGGGCCCAAAGTCCTACGGCCACTACGTTCTCGGCAGGCTTTCCTGTGAGATGGGCACCTGAACGCCCGATCTGAGCCCTTACGCCGAGATGAGCCGGCGTCTCGGCGCTGCCCCAGAAGAGTGCATCTACGGTCGCGCAGCCGGGGGACGGCGCATGCGATGACTCGCTCGGGGTGTCCTGTGTCGTTGTCTCTTGTCAGGCGGTCAGTAGCTGAAGGTGGTGGCTCCCTCGTCACCGATCCACGCCCACATCGGCATCGTGCCCTGGAGTTCGGCACTGGCTATGAGGTTCGTCTCGTCCAGGTGCTTGGCGTTGAAGCAGATCGGACAGACGTAGTAGCGGCCACCGGCCGTCTCGTAGCGCTTCATGAGATCGCCGATCGGCGGGCAGCCGTCGCAGGCGACACCGGTGGCGGTGCCGTGCAGAGCGAGCCGGACGGCCTCCTTAGTGAGGAAGATGAGGGTCGGGCGTCCGGACTCGGCGGCGCCGACGGCGACGAGCAGCGCGACGGTGACCTTCTCGGCGTCCTCGAGCCCGGTGGTCAAACTGATTCACCGCAGAGATCCACGTGAAACGCATCTGACGGCCTTGCCTGCCATGGTGCTCCTCTGCTCTCTATGTCGGTGTGGCCACGTGGGGCTGGTGGCCGTCGCGTACCTCGGAGGAGTAGTGGATCTCTCCGGTGTCGGTCATTGCCCTACAGTGTGCCGACAAGTAAGGACCGGCGCTTGACAGACCGGCGTCGATGATCGGACGTATCGCCCACGGGATCGGCCAGGCCAAGCCCTCAAGCATGAAGGGCAGCTCCCAGAGCGCGCAACGACTCGTGGATCTCTCTTCGGAGCACGCCCGCACTAACCACGGAGGCCTGAGCCGATCCGCCGGCCCCCGCTGGTGGCGACGACCGCCGATCCACACGGCTCGACGCCGTCCAGGCCGTGATGGCTGACGCGCTGCGGATGACGGCGTTCACCTCTATGGATTAGGTCAGGCCGCCCTGGCCCAATGCCGCTCCTTCAGCACGCCCCGGAAGACAAGGCAACCAAGAACCGAATGCACCTCGACACAAGACAGCGGGAATGGCGACCTCAGGCCGAGGCCAGGGGCGCCGCGTCAAGCGGCCATGCAAATTTCGGCACCCACGGGCTGGTTCCCCGACGATCGTGCCTCGGTGGCGGGATTACCCCCCGAAAGTTGGAAGCACGACCTCCTACGAGCTACCCCAGGGGCTAGACCCACCGCATGACACGAGGAACGGGACTTTCGGCCCCATGTGCTCGGGACGAGGGACCTGTAGTCACCGGCGTCCGTTGCCTGTTGACTGCATTGTTGTGACGCATGCGGCAAGGAATCCGTCCATTCGACTTGCCCGTGGCCCGACCAGTGCCCATGCTGCGAGAGCCTTCGTGGTCGAGACACTGGAGGCGTGGGGCGTGGGAGCGTACGTATTGGAGACAGCAGTGTTGTTGACCTCTGAGCTCGTCACCAATGCGATCGTGCATGCCCGGTCCCCGATAATCCTTGACCTCAGTTACACAGATGGGAGTCTGCGGATCGGCGTCACCGACGACAACGAGCAACTGCCAACCCGGCAGGTCGGTGGCGACGAGCTGGCTGGTGGTCGCGGACTCCTGGTAGTGAAGGCGCTTGCTGAAAGATGGGGAGCTACTCCGAAGGGGCGCAAGAGGACTGTCTGGTTCGAGCTGGCCTCGGCTCATGAGTCGGACGGTTCGGTGTCCCAGCCCTCTGAGCCCTAGCCGTCCTCGATCGGCAGCAGCCTGTCGACCGCCATGACTTTGCGTACGCGGCGCGCAGGCCGCGAAGGCTCGACCAGGTTCAGAGAGTTTCCCGGTTCAGATTGAGCCTCTGGGCGGCCTCGATGACGCTGCGGATGAGCCGGTCGCCGAATGGGGATTCGCCGGTTGCCGGCGAGGGCTCCGAGGGAGATGGCTCCTAGACCGGCGACGCTCTCCGATATCGGCCCGATCGCTCGGTAGCTCTGGATGCCGGGGGGTAGCGCTTGGGTCGCCCCTTGCGCTGAACGCAGAGCACAGTCACCCGAGCCTTCGCGTGCCGCTGAGTGCGTCTATGTGGGACATTCGACTCTTTCTCTGGTAGCCGAACATGTTCATCATTGAAGCGACGGAGGGAGTTAGTGTGACGAGGTTATACGTCTCTAGCGATGATCAGCTAAGCAACGTGCAATGAGCGCGAGTCCGTTCCGCGCGCGCACCATTGGGATTCACGGGCACGACGTCAGCTATCGGATGGCTGGCGAGGGACCGACGATCCTGCTGATCCATGGGATTGCGGGCAGCTCGACGACGTGGCGTGCGGTCATGCCCGCCTTGGCTGAGCACTACACGGTGATCGCTCCCGACCTGCTGGGCCACGGGCGGTCGGCCAAGCCCCGCGGCGACTACTCACTGGGCGCCTACGCGAGTGGCATCCGGGATCTGCTGGCTGTGCTGGGCAAGGAGCGCGTCACCCTTGTCGGCCACTCACTGGGGGGTGGTGTGGCCATGCAGTTCGCCTACCAGTTCCCGGAGTGGGCCCAACGGTTGGTGCTGATCGCCTCGGGTGGCCTCGGCAAGGAGGTCAGCCCGCTGCTCAGAGCGGTGACGCTGCCCGGCGCCGAATACGTGCTCCCGCTCCTGTTCCATCGGCGGATCCGGGAAACGGGTGAATGGCCTGGCGCCATGGCCCGCCAGGTGGGCTGGCGACCGAGCGACACCCTGGCCGAGGTGTGGCGGAGCTACACGACCTTGACGGATCGACATGGCCAGATGGCCTTCGTCCACACCATCCGCTCGGTGATCGATATCGCCGGTCAGCGCGTCAGCGCCCATGACCGGCTGTACCTGGCCGAGGCGGTCCCGACCCTCATCGTCTGGGGCGACCGCGACCGCATCATCCCCGTGGCCCATGCCTACCGGGCCGCGGAGGCCATTCCGGGCGCCCGTCTCGAGATCCTAGAGGGTGCCGGGCACTTCCTGCCGTGGCAGGACGCCGACCGGTTGCTGGCCGTACTCGAGGACTTCCTCAAGACCACGACGCCCGCCCACGTACCCGAGGAACGCTGGCGGGAGCTCCTGACGAGCGCGCCAGCCGATGACGAGGAGGAGTAGCTCTTACCCTCATCGAGCTGGTGGACGGAGCGGTGCCTTTTGCTCCCTCACCCACTCAGCGGGCGTGAAGGGTTCGGAAGGTCGATTCCGCACCTCTCCGACCCGCGTCGCTGAACGGGTAGGACCTTCGGCACTGTGCGGGCGGGCGGGCGGTCCGTAGCATCTGTGGTGGAGGTGTGTCTCATGGATGCCTTCCTGTGGATGATCGTCGTTGCAATCGTCATCATGGTCGTGATTGCAATCGTCGGTGTGTCCCTGTACCTGGTCCTAGCTACCGCCAACCTCGTCGTTAAGGTCACTTCGACGCTGCTTGTGCAGCACAAGGCTAAGAAAGAAAGCCAGGGCCGCGACTCCGATTGTCCGTGCCCTTCCAGCGAGGATACGGGCCACGTCTCGTACTCGACCTCTCTCGGCTCGCACGCACACTCGCAAGTGGAGGTCCGGCTGCCAAAGGTGCATCAATGACGCATAAGGAGGTGCACGATGTCCACCGCCCGTGTGACAAGGCTGTCTGAAGAGAAGGCTCGTGAGCGCCGTTGCGCCTATTGCTACGTGCCCTTGAAGGTCGTTGCTCGGCGGCACGTTGAAATCTGCCAGCGGTGTGGAAGGCAGCAGCCAGGGGTGAACCATGACCAGAGTTTGGGGCACGGCCGCGGCTAAGGCCTCCTCAGGTCATAGCATTGGTTGTTCTAGTGCTCGACCCCGCCCCGCTGTCCCCCGTCCCAACAGGGTCCTTACGGGACCTCGTGGATCACACTGGCAGTGTCAGGAGGATGGGCCTTCGGTGATGCGGGCGACCGTGACGGCTGCCCACCCAGCTGAGGTGGACGACTCCGGACTGCACAGGCAATCGTGCGCCGCTGTGCCCGTGCCGGGGCATGGACCCTGCTATCTGGTATCCCTTCCCCGATGCGGTCAAGAAGCCGAGGGCTATCGCCATCTCCGCCGCTGGCCTCCGGTACCACGATGCGGATGGCGTCATCCACTTTCTCGTTGGGAGTACTCCGCAGGCGAGAGCGGTCGCGAGCGAAGCCATGCCATCGCGGCCTCGGACGTCTCGGCCAGGGTAACGATCCGATCCATCCCCGTCTGGCGGAGAGCTGCCGTTACCGGGCCGCCGGCTACGACGACGGTGTTCCCGCTTCGATGGCCGTCAGGTCGGACGACCCCGACCAGAGCGCTGACGCCGGCTCCATCGATGAAGTGAATGGCCGAAAGGTCGACGAGCAAGGGAACTTCCTTACGAAGAACGGCCGCTGCCTGTCGCAGCCGGCTGACCCCGAACACGTCGAGATCGCCGGTGAGCCGCAGACGGTCGAAGCCCTCGTCCGAGTGGTGGTCGACAGTCAGCATGGGAACCTCCGCCGCCGTATCTGGGTTCGTGTAGGAGGTGCTTCCCACCGGTTGGAGCTAATCAGACTGCGGTCGCCCGATCGGGGGGCCGGGGCTCTGGGTGGCCGAAGACGGCCTCCCCGACGACTGGGCGAATGAGGTCGGACAGGTCGGTGGCCAGGACGATCAGGAGGTCATCTACCGTCACCATGCCCACTGCCCGGTCCCCCCTCACGAGCGGCATCCGACGGAGCGCATGGTGGCGGAGAACCTTGTACGCCTCCCGCACGTCCGTCTCGGGATCGAGGGTCACGACGTCGGTCGTCATGACCGAATCGATCCTTCCGTCCAGCGGGGCGCCCCGAGCTACCCCTCTCGTGACGATATCTCTGTCTGTCACGATGCCCACCAAGCGATCGTGGTGCTCGTCATCGATCACGAGCAGCGCTCCCACGGCCTTGGCATCCATGAGCAAAGCTGCCTGGGCCACGGTGGCATCAGCAGGGATCGTTACAGGAACCTTCATAGCGAGTTCGCCAACTTCCATCTCGCCTCCTGGGCTCGCCTAGCGTGAAAGCTACGCTTGTTGACTGACCTCTCTCTAGGGTCGAAGGTCCCGTACGACGCGGGCCGACGAGCGGGTCCGTCGCAGTCCCCCGCGCCTTGCTCGGATCATCTCGTTCGCCATCTGGCAGGGCCGCTTGTTCGTCCCCGGCCTGAGCTCAGGTGCTTCCCTGCTCCAACCGCCGGTAATGATCCCTCCATATGACCCGGTAGATGGGGATCCACCGTGGCAGTGACCGCAAGCCAGGAATGAACGGCACCAGGATGAGGGCCAGGGTGAGCACGAACATGATTCCCCAGACCAAGGCGTCGGCATTGCCCGAGGACGAGAAGGGCGGGATCTGGTACCACATGGTGTACAGCCACAGCCAGGACTGGCCCGGGTAGTTCCCCGTCTCGTTCATCATGCCCCACTGCTTCCCCTGGAGGTGCTCGTTCTTGGCCTGGTCCGCCAGGTAGGAACCGTCGTTCAGAAACAGAAGGGGCTTGGTGTAGTTGTTGTTGTAGAAGATGGGCGGGGTGCTGAGCAGATAGCCGTCCAGCCCGCCGGTTCTGGCGATGGCCAACTCTGAGGCCATGAGGGTTGGGACCGGGCCGTAGTCTCCGACCGGTACCCGCACGGTGCCGCCGGTCGCCGTGGCCTGGCCGAGGGCGTCACCGAACGCCTTTGTCCACCGCTGCTGCTGATCTGGGCCGGCCTGCTGGTAGGTAGCGAGCGCTTGGCTGAGGGTGGGGGCATTGGAAACGCTGTGCAGCGGACCGATCACGAAGTCGTTGGCGGTGTCGACCGGCTGTCGGACCCCGGCGTAGCGCTGGAGGGACAGGGGCCCGATCTTCTGGCCGGGGCTGGCGTTGTTGTATGGGGGCCCGTACATGGCCGTGGTGCTGGTGCCTCCCAGCTCGGCATCGGCGGTGGTGACAAAGTCCACCGGGTCGGCCTTAGACCAGCTGGCGATCGTCACCGGCGCCTTGTCCGGAGACGACAAGAGGGCGGACACCAGGACCGTGATCAGGCTCACCGCCACCAGAGCGATGACGAACTCCTTCACCAGGTCGTAGCGGACTTTTCCTCCCGTCTCCGCCTCGGGCTCGGGAACCGGCTCGCCCCGCTGATCCTCATGCTCGTTCGGGACGGTGGTCATGGTCGGTCCCCCTCTCCCGCCGTCGCCTGGTCGGTCCCCTCTGAGGTCCCCGCTCCGGAGGTCGGTGTGCAGCTCGTCGGCGCAGTCCGGGGCCCGCCCGATGCCACCCGCGCCGGGAAGGGGGGGACGACACCCCGAAGCCTCACCAGCAGCACGTGCACCACGACGAGGGCGACGACGCCGATCGGAAGAAGGACGACGTGCCAGGTGAACATCTGGCCGAAGTCCAGGACGTTGAAGAACGCTCCGACGCCCACGGCGTTCAGCCCGTCCTTGGCTTGGGTGGCGATCCACTGGTTGTCGAAGTTCTGCTGTGAGAGGTAGCCGGTGAAGGCGGCGCCGATCGACGTGACGAAGGCCACTGCCCCCGTGATCCAGGTCATGGCCCGACGGCCCCGCCAGGCAGCCATGAAGAACTTCCCCCAGAGGTGGATGACCATGAAGAAGAAGAAGAGCTCCACGCTCCACAGGTGCAGGCTGTTGAAGAACAACCCGGCAGCGGAGTTGTGCCACCAGGCAGGGCCCTTCAAGGCCAGGAACACTCCGGAGCCCAGGACGACCACCAGCGAGGCCAGCGACAGCACCCCGAAGACATAGATCCACGAGCCAACATAGGCCGGTTGGCGATCAGGGAGCAGCTTGTCGGGGGGCAGAGCTCGCACCGCCAGCCCTCTCAGGCGGGCCGTCCACATGCGCTCGTCTGACGCTTCTCGCGCCGTCTGGGCGGAGCCTGCCGCGCCAGGCTCGCCGACCTCGCTCATGGCTCGTCCCGGTGGCGCGTGGGAAACGGCAGGACCAGCGCGAGGACGAACACCAGCAACATCAACATGATCACGACGAAGTTGGCTAGCGACAGCTGGATGAAGCCCCAGTGAAAGTAGTGACCAGCGCCGTTCATGTTGACGATCGTCGGAAGTGCGGCGCCCACTAGCTGTCCCACCAAGGGAATGCCCATCTCACCACTCCTCTCCTCCGCCGGTACTGACGCATTGCGACAAGGCACTAGAACTGCGGGGTGATCGGCATGGTGCGCCCGCGCCGGATCACTTTAGACCGGAAGGCCGCTGGTTGGCGCCACCTACAGCATGCTCTCTTAGTCGCCTGCCGCCCAGCAATCGAGCACGATTTCTAGGGTGCCGAGCGCTGAGGCCATCCCGACCGGTTCACCGTCTTTCAACAGTGGGATGTGGTGGACCCCCACGCGAAGCATCGCCCTCGCGACCTCGATCACTGACCCGTCGCTGCTGACCGACACTGGGTGTTCGGTCATGAGGCCGGCCACACACGTTGCATCGGGATCCGCACCACCTGCCAGCGCCCTAACCACGTCACGCTCTGAAACAATTCCAACGAGTCCCTCTCGGCCGAGCACGACCAGGGCTCCGAGGTCCTGATCAGCCATCACCTCTGCCGCCGCCCGCAGACTTGCCCGTCTATCTATACAGACACTTTCGCAGCGCATAACCTCTCCAATCGGGTCGGTCGGTTGGATGGCCATCGTCGCTCCCACAGCCAGTGGACCGTGACACGCTCAGGCTGCCCGAGCGAGCATCGTCGGGGTAGGGTCCTTGGTCACGTGACCTTGTGAAATTGACCACACGGTTGCCCGACCCATCCTCGACCGGCGACGCGGGCCACAGCGACAACACCTGCTGGTTCTGAACTCCGGTCCCATGCCCATCGGTCAGATTTGGCGCCCTGCTCTAGGTGGCTGTTGTGAGAAGAAAACCGGCACAGTCGCATGCTGGCCGTCACAGGTTCCTCTCGATGGCAGTAGCCACTTCCTCAGCAACGACAGCGAGCGTGCGGAGGTCGTCGACAATGGCGCCCCAGTCGAGGAGGAGCCGGGAGACGACGGGAGCAGCTTGGACAGCCCAGCACTCGACACTTTGGTCACGCTCCTTCCAAGCAGCGAGCGCCTCGGTGAAGACAAACACTGGCCGCATGATCCCCGGCTCCTCAGGACGGCCCCAAGCCGCAGGACGGCTCTGGGCCCGTCCCGGTGCATGCTCTTCCTGCCCTGCGCGGCGGCGCTGTCGGTTCTCGCCGGCGGCGCGCAGCACGCCAGCGCGTGAGAGGGAGCCCGCCTTCCTTAGGTCGGTGGTCGCGGTCTCGAACCGCTCCTCGGGAATGGAGGCCAATGCCTTGAGGCTGGCGGGGGTATGGGCGTCGGTGATACCGAGCTCTCGGTACGTCGTCGTCCGGGTGTGGGGCTGTCTCATACCCGAGCGGGTGCCCGGATTGCGACCCTTACTGGCAATCGTCCCCTCGGCTTGGCCAGCAGCAAGCAGCTCTCCCATGCGCCGCTCGGCTCGGAGCCGGATCTCGCACGCGGCCTGTTCCGCATCCCGACCGAGGCAGGCCTGGGCAGCGTAGACGCGAATGGCCTCGGCACGAGCCCGCACCTCAGCCACGTCTTCGACGTGAGATGCGGTGACAAGCCATCCCTTGACAGCGTCGAGGACAGACAGAACAAACTGCTCGGGGTCATTCGCCGACGCCAGGACGGCAGTGGGGTCATCAACTAGCACAAGACTTGGACGTTCGGGCATGCAAACTCCTAAACGGGGCTAATAAGCGGTCTAGCGGGTGTGGCTGCGGTGACTTGTAGCGCAAGGAAGGAGACAGCTTCTAGCTGATGGCAAGAGGACCTTTTCCGGCTTACTCGCAGTGGGGCGGCTGGGCCCAGGGCAGCGAGCGGGATCACGAGCCGCCCCACTGAGAAAGTGCGCCAGGACTGACCATGAGCCTTCGCGCGCCGTTGAGGTGGCACGAGGGTTGAAGTACATCATGGGCCCAGTCGGCCGTAGCTTGATCGACTAGCCGCGTGTCGGGCCGCGACGATGAGACCGACGACTCGATTGCGTGCAGGGATAGGACGCTGGATCCCTGACTGGAGGGCTCCACCCCTATCGGCTCACTGTGGCGGGCCACTTCGTACCTCCTTGGCGTCCTCGTCACAATCCCCAACCTCCTCGTCGATCGTGGACCCGGCGACAAGCCCAGTCTCGAAGGCGGCTCTTTGGATGTGGCGAATGGCACTGTCCATTTCGTCGAGGGCATCGCAGACGAGTAGTCGAACGCGTCGGTCTTTCAGCTTGGCCAGCGCCTTGTGCAGCTCAAGTCCGGCGGCAAAAAGCCTCCGGATGGTGACGTTCAGGACCTCAGGGTCCGGTCCAGTCACCAGTGTCTCCGGCTACGTCGCGCTGAGGCCGGCATGGAGCCGGTGGTCGCCTCTGTGCCATCGGGCTGCTCCCCTTCGGCACCTACGGGTGTCGGCCCGCAGTGCTGGGGTGTGCTCGGGTCGGGATCGCGAGCGGCGCAACGAGCGACCCCAATCCTGGGGGCGCCAGCAGCGACGGCAACAATGTGGCTCGGGCTACTCAGGCGATGGCGATCGATCCGCCGTCGGGCAGTCTCCAACACGCCTTGGTTCTCCCGGCCCCAGCCGACCAGCAGACCCGCCGCTTCTTCTGGATCGGCCCCGCGGGCAGACAGGACCAGAGGTCGCCGGGCGACGGTCTCGCTCAGAGTGCGGGGGTGCCGGGCGCTCATCGTCGGGACCCAGCCCCTACGACGCGCGCCACTCCCCAGATCGAACTGACACGACCTCTTCGACGTGCCAGCGAAGGAGTCCTCCCCCCACGCATAGCCTCACCCCTACCCTCTGAACCTCGCTACTCCGCCGGGGTCAGGGGCGAAACCAGCAAATACTGTAGCCACCCGACGCTGTCCTGGCCAGGCGAGATCGCTCTGGCTCGAAATCTCGCATCGCGGCCGCCCGACGCTGGGCGGCTGCTGTCGGCTAAGCGACGGCCCTGCGACCGAAGGCGGCCAGGCCGTCGGGAGGGAGTTTCATTTAGGATGGTATGAAATAGGGGTGCCTACTGCTTGTGCGCAGTGCACAAAGGGAGCGACCTGATGGACGTACCGGAGCCCGCCCATCTGGCCGAGGTATTCGTTGAGATCGCCGATACCCTGGTCGCCGACTTCGACCTGGTGGAGTTCCTCGGCCGGCTGACGACCCGATTAACCGAGCTCCTTCCAGCGGAGGAGGTCGGGATCGTTCTCGCCGATCCAGGAGAGGGCCTTCGGCTGATGGCGAGTTCGAGCGAGCGTATGCATGTCCTCGAGCTCTATGAGGTGCAGCAGCTCGAGGGACCTTGCTTGGACTGTCACGCTACCGGCACAGCCGTGGTCAACGTCCACCTCGCCGATGCAGACAGCCGGTGGCCTCGATTCGCTCCTCTAGCTCGGCGAGGGGGCTTCCGTGTCGTGCACGCCCTACCCATGAGACACGGCGACCAGGGAATCGGCGTGGTGAACATCTTCGATGCCACCGGCAAGCATCTCACGACGGAGGAGCTGCGGGTCAGCCAAGCCCTCGCCGACATTGCGACGATCGGCATCCTTCATGAACAGGCGATCCAGGAGGGCCGCAAGCTTTCCGAGCAGCTCCAACACGCCTTGGATGCCCGCGTAGTGGTCGAGCAGGCCAAAGCAGTCCTACATGAACGTCATAGCCTCGACATGGGAGCTGCCTACGAGCAGCTCCGCAGCTACGCTCGGCGAGCCAACCTGAAGGTCGCTGATGTCGCCAGACGCCTGCTGGCCGGCGAGCTTCCGAGCAAGGATGTCATCTCGAGCCCGAGCGGCCGAGGAGAGCACTCGCCTCCGAGAAGGTCGCATCGTCGTTCAGGAGCTCGGGAATAGCGATTCTCGTTCCCAACGCTCCCCAATCTGATTCAAGGTCGCCACGTGAGAGATCGATCCAGCATATTGGCTCGACCGCGAGCGGGTGGCGGCGGCTCAATTGGGGCTCAATGTGATGTGGAGACTACGAACATGGCGAGATCCCTGGGGACCCCCTTGCTACGAAGCAGGGTGCGCTTGCGGCGGACATCGAGGCGGTCGCTGTCGAGGTGGCGGAGCGTCTCGCCCGAAGCGACCACCTCATCAGCGGCGGCCCGTTGTGCGAGGCGGGCCGCGATGTTGACGTCGACGCCCAGGTAGTCACCGCCCAGGCGGCGAGGTCGCCCGGTGTGCAGGCCGGCGCGGACCCGGGGCTGGTAGCCGTGGCTCGTCACCTGGGCGAGCCGGTCACGGCCCTCGCACACCGCCTCGAGGGCGCTCTGGGCGTCGTCGAAGACGGCCATCATGCCATCGCCAAGGTGCTTCACCACCTCGCCGCCGTGGGCGACGACCGGTGGCTCGAGCGCTTCGCCCACATCCCGCAAGAGGGCGACAGTCTCGGCGTCGCCCGCTTCAACAGCCCAGGATGAGAACTCGACGAGGTCGGTGAAGAGAATCGTGAGCTGCTGCCCACCTCTCCCGCGCCCGGATGCTTCGAGCAACCATTGCCACACCTGCAGCGCGCCGAACCCGGCCTCTCGCAGCGCTCCGTGGTCCTGGGCCCCCAGCCCCAGGCGACGTCCGACAGCCTCGATCTGGCGATAGCTCGGCGTCGTCGACAGGGCGTCACCAAAGCGGCTGTCACCGGGCAACGACCCTCGTGCCTTGTGCACGGCCGCGATGAGTGAGGGGCTGTGGTTGATCCGTCGGATGCTGGCAGCGACCTCCCGTCCAATCCGCCGCAGGCTCGCCAGGCGCTTTCCAGTTGTCTCGTGTCCCATGTCCATCTCGAGCAGGACCCGACGCTAGGCGACGTCGGGCAGTGGTAGCCAGCGCGGCTGGCGTGGCGCCCCCCGGCCAGGTTGACACCGCAGCTGGTGCCGTCCGGACCCATCCGAGGGGTCGAAAGTCCCTGGTATGTGCAGGGTCGATGCAGTCAGGCTGCTAGTAGAGGTGAGCTGCTGGAGAGCGTTGCGGAGGTGGAGAGGTGAGTAATGAGCTCTTGTTGGCGGGTGTGGTCCGGGGATGGGCCGAAGAAGTATGGCCGGGTGAGCCGGCAGCTGCCGAGGGGGCGGTGACTGTGGCGATGCGTTGCTACGCGGGCGGCGCCTCGGTGAGCGAGGCCTGCCGGGAAGCTCGTGGCTTCCTGCGGGGTTGGGCCCGCCACCCGTCCCATGTCCGGTTGTGCCAGGAAGAACCCCTTGTCATCGCCTCTTGACGAGCGTGCCCAGGGCCCTGCCTCCCGCTCGGAGGGGTTGGCGGCGCTTATCGTGGTTCGGAGGGGTAGATGACCTGGCGATGGTCCCTGCGACGCAAGGCCGAGAGGAATCCACTCTCGATGTCCCGAGAAGCAAGGGCTGGGGTGCGGCTTGCCCAGGAGGTCGAAGCGTTCTTGAACGGTGCGTCGGGGGAGTGGTTGCTGGCTCGGGGCCGTGACGTGCCAATCTGGGCATACGTGAACAGGGTGGCCCACGCCGAGCCCGAGCTGCTCTCGCAGCTTGCCGCCCACGCGCCCGAGGAAGAGTTCGACTGCTACAGCTGGCGCGCAGCGGTCGCCCTCCTGGCCAAGGAGACCCTTCAAGCGGGAGACGGCGATCCTAGTGCCATCCGGCGCATCCAGCTCGACCGTCTCCTGGCACTCGAGTCCCAGCTCATGGAAGGAAACGAGAGCGATGTGACCCCCGCGCGACTGCTCGCCCTCGGACGTGCCTTCTTGCGGGATCACCAGGAATAGTGCCGCTCAGCCCCGGTGGAGGCCGAGGGGGCCATATCGACGGGGAGCGTGATCGGTGATCGTCGTGGGTGTGGACGGCTCGGAGCCGAGCAAGGAAGCGCTGCGCTGGGCGGCTCGTCAAGCGAGGGTCACCGGGGCGGATCTGCAGGTCGTCGCCGCCTGGGAGTTTCCGGTCGCCTGGGGCTGGGTGCCGCCATACCCCGCTGACTTCGACCCCGAGGGCGACACCCGCCGAGCTCTCGAAGCAACCGTGGGAGAGGTGCTCGGCCCCGACGCCCACGCGCGCCTCCTTGTGGTCGAGGACAGCCCCGCACCAGCTCTGCTGCGAGCTGCCGCCGATGCTGAGCTGCTCGTGGTCGGGAGTCGTGGTCGTGGCGAGTTCGCCGGGATGGTGCTCGGCTCGGTGAGCGAGCACTGTGTGCACCACGCCCCCTGCCCCGTCGTTGTCATCCACCGGCGACGAGACAGCTGACATTCGGGGTCTTGGGGACCATCGACCCTTGCGCATATCGCCGCCGGACCGGAGGATAGAGGAATTGCTGACACCCGCACAGCGCTGGAGAGCCTCAGCCGCTCGCAGTGCCTTCAACTCATCCCCCAAGCCCCTCTGGGCAGGGTGGGAGTGAGCGTCGGCGCGCTTCCGGTGGTCCTACCGGTCAATTTCGTTCTCTTCGAAGGCGCCATCCTAGTTCGGACCATTCCCGGCACGAAGCTCGACGCGGCCACGGCTGGCGCAGTGGTGGCATTTGAAGTTGACAGCTATGCGCCTGACGGGGCGATCGGATGGAGTGTCGTCATCCAGGGAGAAGCATCGGAGATCACCGACCCGGAGGAGCTAGCCCGTGCCCGAGCCACCTCGCTCGACTCCTGGGCTCTGGACGGCTCCGCCGACCGCTTCATCCGCATCGAGATATCGACGGTCAGCGGGCGAAGGTTCGCCCGCCAACCGCTTGCCTAAACGCCTTGCCAACGACTCGTTCTCCACTGCGTGCCGGAGGACGATGGCTGTGGCGATCTCTGACCAAGAGCCAGCGCGTACCTGTGAAGGGTCGATGTTGTTGATGGGTCTTCGATGACGATTCAACGGGTGATCGTGGGGATCGACGGGTCCGAGAACGGGGAGGCAGCCCTCCGTTGGGCGGTCGACCTAGCAGGCCTGCTCTCAGCCGCCGTCGTTGTCGTGCACGCAGTCGCGCTCCTGGCTCATCTTCACGGTGCCGAGCCGCCAGTGCCGGCCCAGCCCCACCGCCAGGAGCTGCGACGCGAAGATGAGGCACCGCTTGACGTGCTCGACGAGGGAGTCGAGGAGGCCCTCCTGATTCCGATGCCACCCTCCCCCGCCGGCTGCCACCTCCCCAAGGGTCGACATACACAGGTCGGCTGGTTCCCAGCGGCCGGGAGGACTGTTGCGACGGAGTGGCCGCAGGACTTTGGACCCTACCCCACAGGCGACGTCAGATGGTCACCTGAGGATAGGAGGTGTCGTACATGCGGATGAAGGTGGGTGCTGATCGGATCGTGGTCGGTGTGGACGGATCACCCGAGTCGATCAGGGCTCTCACATGGGCGATCGATGAAACACGTCGTCGCAACGACGCCTTGGAGGTAGTGGGCACCTGGACCGATCCACTGGCGCTCGGAGAGAAGGGCCTGCCTATCGGTGTGGGCAGGACCATCAGAGACGGCACGAAACGGGCTATCGAGAAGAGTGTGTCGGTCGCCACGGGAGACGAGGACCCGGGCATCGACATCCGGCCGGTGGTGATCTGTGGGCGAGCGCCAAAGGCGCTCTGTGAGATCAGCGAGAACGCCGACATGCTGGTCCTCGGGTCGCGGGGACGAGGCGGCTTCAAAGGGATGCTCCTCGGATCGGTCAGCCAGCAGTGCGCCCACCACGCCCGCTGTCCGCTGGTAATCGTCGATGGGCCGCCGCATCGCAACGGCGAGCCGGCACAGTCGACGACACCCCGGATCGTGGTCGGGGTGGACGGCTCCGCCGGATCGTACGTGGCCATGGAGTGGGCAGCGTCCGAGGCGCAGCTGAGATCCGCCGCTCTCGACGTCGTCTATGCGTGGCACCCTCCATTCGGAGGCTACGTCGGGCTCGACGACGAGATCCGGAAGGGCTCCGAGGAGGTTCTGGCCGAGGCGGAGAAGGAACTCTCAGACATGGACGGCTCCGTGATCACCGAGGGCCACGTGATCGAGGCACGAGCCGCCCCCGGCCTCATCGAGGCGAGCGAGGGGGCCGACCTGCTTGTCGTCGGCTCACGAGGGCGGGGTGGCTTCACGGGCCTCCTTCTCGGCTCAGTGAGTCAGGCTTGCATCACCCACGCCAAGTGCCCGGTCACGGTGATCCGGACAGCGGAGCTGTAATTCGACCGACATGAAATCCGACAACTGACGTGGACCGAACCCACGCCCGCCCGGGTGCGGCACTATGGCGGAGTGAAGCACCTGGCGCCTGATGACTGGACCGGCGGCCAGGCTGGCGTCGCCGAGACGCATATCTCGGTTGTGCTCTTCGTGGGTGACCGTGTCTACAAGCTGAAGAAGCCGGTCTCGACCGGCTTTCTCGACTTCTCCACCCGCGAGGCCCGGCTGGCCGACTGTCGCAGAGAGGTGGACCTCAACCGCCGGCTGGCTCCCGACGTGTACCTGGGCGTGGTCGATGTCGTCGGACCTGACGGTGATCCACTCGACCACCTCGTCGTGATGCGCCGGCTGCCACCCGACCGGCGCCTGGCGACGCTCGTCGGTCGGGGCCAGGACGTGGTGCCATGCCTTCGACAGGTGGCCCGGGCCATGGCGACGTTCCACGACTCCGCGGCCCGTTCGGAGGAGATCGGCGCCTCGGGCACCGTCGAGGCTGTCCTCGGCAACTGGAAGGACAATTTCGACCAGATGCGACCCTTCGTCGGGCCCTTGCTCGACTCCAGCACCGCGGGGCGGATCGAAGAGCTGGCAACCCGCTACCTGAGCGGGCGACGGCCCTTGTTCGACGCCCGGCTGGCCGAGGCCCGGGTCTGCGACGGGCACGGTGACCTCCAGGCCGAGGACATCTTCTGTCTCGACGACGGGCCGCGGATCCTCGATTGCATCGAGTTCGACGATCGGCTCCGGCACGGGGACGTTCTCGCCGACGTCGCCTTCCTGGCCATGGACCTCGAGCGGCTGGGTGCTCTCCCCGCGGCGGAGGCCTTCCTGTCCTGCTACCAGGAGCTGTCGGGCGACACTTTCGTGGCGTCCTTGGCCGACCACTACTGGGCCTACCGGGCTCTGGTCCGATCCAAGGTCGCCTCCCTGCGCTACGCCCAGGGCGACGCGGACGCCAGCGGGGAAGCGGGCCACCTGTTGCGACTGTGCCTCGCTCATCTCGAGCGCGCACGGATCATGTTGGTCCTCGTGGGTGGGCTCCCGGGGACGGGAAAGTCCACCCTGGCTGCAGCCATCGCCGATGCCAAGGGATGGGCACTGCTCCGATCCGACGAGGAGCGCAAGGAGCTGGCCGGACTCCGGCCCAGCGAGCGGGCGACCGCCCGCTACGGCGAGGGCCTCTATAGTCCTGCGGCCACCGAGGCGACCTATCGGGAGCTGCTCCGACGAGCCGAGGTCGCGCTCGGTCTCGGCCAGCCGGTCCTGCTCGACGCCTCATGGACCGACCGCCGCTGGCGCACCGTTGCCGCAGAGGTCGCCAGGGCCACTACCAGCGAGCTCGTCGAGCTGCGGTGCGTGGCTCCACCGGCTGTCGCGTCAGCGCGCATGGCGGACCGACGGCGGGTCGGCCGTGATCCGTCCGACGCCGACCCCCAGGTGGCCGCCGACATGGCCGCGGAGGCCGATCCCTGGCCGTCAGCGATCGAGGTCGACACCTCGGGATCCCCGCAGCAGTCACTGGCCAGGGCCCTCGACCACCTCTGAGCGGTCAGAGCCCTGCCGCGGCCAATCGTGACTGAACGGCCTCTTTGCGAGGGACCAAAGGCCCTGGGGCCAGAGGAAGCGCCGGCGTAAGTTTGGTGTCGGAGGTGATCAGGATGCAGCCGATGAGAAGGCAGCCGTGGATCGCTCTATGGGCAATCAAAGACATCCCCGACGACGGGTTCGAGGTGATCCGGGACGGTAGGCATGTCGGCCTCGCGCGGTGTGACACCTTCGACGAGGCTGTCAAGCAGATCCTCCGCCATCGCCTGTATCACGATAGGGATCGTATTGTGTGCCGAGACGGTCGCCGCGAATGGAACGTGGACCTCGACGATCATCTCCCAGAGCCGGTCGGGGCGTGAGACCGCTAGACGTCTACACACCGGTGCTTTTGTCGTCCGACGTTACCGCCACACTCGCCTCGGGCGCGTGCACGATCCACTGCCGTCAGTCCGGATAGCTCGCCTTGGAGCCGGTGCCCTGATGGCCATGAGCTGTGGTGGTCAGGTCGTAGTCATAAGGCGATGCCAGCTCACGAAGGAGCCAACCACGATGACCGCACCGGGGCCTGAGGGCACGAGGGACTTCTAGGTCGTACGGTTGGCTGCAGCACGAAGTAGACAGGAGCTAGCAGGATGCTGCCGCCAGGCGCCAACTTCGTGTGTGAGCCGAGTCTCGGCTGGGGGACGAGATGCCGGACGTGACAGGGAGGGCCATCAACGCTCCGCTCCTCGCGACCGTGCGAGAGCCTCGGGCCGTGACGTTCGGACCGACCTCGATTGTCTTCCCCTTGACTCGCAGAGCGCGGATGATAATGAGATGACAGCGGCCCCTGGGAGCAACACCCTAGGGAATGGGTTGAGGACAAATGAGCGACGCCTCTCCTGAGGCCCTACTGAGTCATCTCGATCCTGAGGAGCAGGTCGAGAGGCTTCTTCGCGACCTGCGGACCTCCCGTGAGGGGCTTTCCGGTCGCGAGGCACGACGACGGCTCGAGCAGTATGGACCTAACGAGCTGCGCCGCCGTGGAGGCCGCCGCTGGCCGGGCGAGCTGGCTCGTCAGTTCACTCACCCCTTGGCCCTGTTGCTGTGGGTCGCGGCGGCGCTGTCTTTCGCCGTCGGCAGCACCACCGTGGGAGTGGCGGTTGTAGCGGTAATCCTGCTCAATGCCGGCTTCGCTTTCCTCGAGGAGCAACAGGCCGAACGGGCGGTGGAGGCACTCGCACAGTTCCTGCCCCAGGAGGTCACGGTCCTTCGCGACAAAACGCGCGCGTCCATCGAGGCCGCAGGCCTCGTCCCCGGCGACGTGGTGGTACTGGAAGAAGGCGAGCGCGTGCCCGCCGACGTCCGGCTGATCTCAGGCGCAGTCGAGATCGACATGTCGACCCTGACCGGCGAGTCCGTGCCGGCGCTGCGAGCGGCGAGGCTCATCGACACGCATGTCCCGCTGCTCGTAGCACGCGACCTGGTGCTGAGTGGCACAAGCTGCACGGGCGGAGAGGCGCGCGGCGTCGTCTTCGCCACCGGAATGGCCACCGAGCTCGGCCGGATCGCCGCCCTCTCTGAGCGCGTCGAGTCCGAGCCCAGTCCCCTCGAGCGCCAGGTCCGCCGGATCGCTTGGCTCATCGCTGGCGTGGCCGTGGTCATGGCCATCGGCTTCCTGCCACTGGCAACTCTGGTCGCCGGCCTGTCCATTACCAACGGCGTGGTCTTCGCCGTCGGGCTGCTGGCAGGAAACGTCCCCGAGGGGCTCCTGCCGGTCATCACCTTGGCCCTGGCCGTCGCGGTGAGATCGCTGGCTCGGCAGGGAGCGGTGGTCAAGCGCCTCAGCGCCGTGGAGACACTCGGTTCGACCGATGTCATCTGCACCGACAAGACCGGGACGCTGACCGAAAACCGTATGCAACCTACGGCAGCGTGGACCGTCGAGGTCGCCGTCGACATCGTCGATGGGAAGGCCTTGGGCAGAGCACCTGGCAGTCACAGTGCCCTCGATCTCCTGGCCGAGGTGGCAGCCGCCTGCAACAACGCCCGGGTCGAGGCCACCGACCACGCCTCCGGCGACCCGACCGAGGTGGCGGTCCTGCTGGCGGCGCGGGCCCTCAGCGCCGATACGGACCCAGGCCGCCGCCAGGACCGGCGCCGCTGGCAGTACCACTTCGATCCCCAGCGCAAGCTCATGTCCGTCGTCGATGAGCGCGATGAGACGTTGGTGGTGGAGACCAAGGGGGCTCCCGAGGCCGTATTGCCCCGCTGCAGCGCCTTTGCGCGAGGCGATGGGACTGAGACCCTCCTCGATCCGGATACTCGGGCAGGCATCGTCGAGCAAGTCGAGGCCTTCGCCAGCCGCGGCCTACGGGTCCTCGCCGTGGCCCGCCGTCAGCTCCCGCCCGGCACCACGCCGCCTCACCAACGCGAGGTGGCCGAGCGTGAGCTTTGCTTCGTCGGCGTCGTCACGATGCTCGATCCACCGCGTCCCGAGGTCGCCGCTGCCGTAGCCCGGTGCCATACCGCCGGAATCCGAATAATCGTCATCACTGGCGATCATCCTCTCACCGCTGGCACCGTCGCCACCCAGGTGGGGATCGCCGGTCCGTCACCCACGGTCATGACCGGTGAGCAGCTGGAGCGGCTCTCCGACGACCAGCTCGACGAGCTGCTGGGTACCGGTCGAGAGCTGATCTTCGCCAGGGCCTCCCCTGAAGAGAAACTTCGAATCGCCGACGCCCTGCGGGCCGAGGGTCATGTGGTCGCCATGACCGGCGACGGGGTCAACGATGCCCCCGCCCTGCGGCGCTCGGACATCGGTGTGGCCATGGGTCGCACGGGGACAGACGTCGCCCGGGAAGCCTCGACCATGGTGCTGGCCGACGACAACTTCGCCACGATCACCGCCGCCGTCCAAGCTGGGCGCCGGGTCTACGACAACGTGCGCAAGTTTGTCTTGTACATCTTCGCCCATGCCACCCCAGAGGTGACCCCCTTCCTCGTCTTCGCCCTCGCCGGCGGCGCCGTTCCTCTGCCGCTCACCGTCTTGCAACTCCTCGCCTTCGACGTCGGCAGCGAGACCCTCCCCGCCCTGGCCCTCGGCCGGGAGCCCGCAGAGCCCGGGATCATGGAGCGGCCCCCCCGACCTCGCTCCGAGGGCATCATCCGCCCGGCCATGCTGGTGCGGGCGTGGCTCTTCCTCGGGCTCATCGTCGCCGGGCTACAGATGGGCGGCTTCTTCTACGTCCTCACTAAGGCCGGCTGGGTTCCTGGCGCCCCGACCGGGACAGGCCACCCCCTTCACCATGCCTACCTGCAGGCCACCACGATGACGTTCCTAGGGATGATCGCCGGCCAGATCGGCACGGCCTTTGCCGTGCGCACCGAGCGCGCCTCCCTTCGCTCGGTCGGCGTGTTCTCGAACCGCTACCTGGTTGGCGGGATCGTCGCTGAGCTCTTGCTCGCCGCAGTGTTCACCTATGCGCCACCGTTCCAGGCCCTGCTCGGTACGACCAGTCTGCCTCCCGCCGATCTGGTGATCCTCCTGCCATACCCGTTTGTGGTGTGGGGAGCTGATGAGTTCCGTCGATATTTGGTCCGCCGTCGCGACGCGAGCCGAACGGTTGGCACGACGCCATGAGCAGTGCTCGCTAGGCTTCGTTGCCGTCGCTCGAGGTCGTAGACCTGCGGCACAAGGGTCGGCTTCACCACATTGGCATCGGCCGCCGCTATGCCCACCAGCCCATCACGCTCCTGGTCGCTGGGCGTGAGATCAGGATCTTGGATGACGGCGGGCAGACGATCCGTCGCCTCACCCTCGATCCCACCCAGGATTACCAGCGCCAGGAGTGACCAGGGTGTCTACGATGTCCCGCGACATCGTCCGATATCCCGCGACATGACAGTGGAGCGGACGACGGGACTCGAACCCGCGACCCTCACCTTGGCAAGGTGATGGAGTTCGTCCATTGCGTCCAGGACGTCCACTGAGGTGGCTGGAGTCGGAGATTTCGTCCACCCAGTCCATTCCGTCCACGCACTTAGTAGACCGGTCTACTGACATTGCGAGGCACATCGAGGATCCGATAGTGGGCGCTACTGGCAGCCTCATGACCAAGCTGTCGCCCCGAGACGGGCGGCAGAGGCCATTCCATCGGCCCATCGGATAGCCCTTGTCGGCGGAAGACCGCACACCTCCCGGTTCGCGGGCCTCCGAACTAGACGGCTCCGAGCCGATCGCTGGATTCGGCGCCTAAGCAGCTTGGCGGACGAAGAGATCCAGGGTTAGGTACGGGCGTTCGTCCGGATTGGCGACGACATGCTGGCGCGTTGTCGTGACTTCGCGAGGAAGGCCCTGGCCCACCTTCAGGCAGACGCCCTGGATCCGATCAATCTGATGCTCTCCGAGCTCGCCACGAACTGTATCCGCTTTACCCCGGGCGACTTCGTTGTGAGCATCGACGATATGGTCGAACAAATACGGGTGGAAGTGGCCGACAGCGGAGGCGGGGTGCCGAGCGTGCGGTCGCCGTCTGCAGCTGAGCCCTCCGGTCGAGGTCTGATGATCGTCCAAGCGATGTCGGCTGACTGGGGTGTGGATCGAAACGCTGACGACAGCGGGAAGACTGTCTGGTTCGTCGTCTCCCTTGGCGTCGCTCACCGGCATTCCCCGACATGAAGGATGCGCCGCAGGGAGGGGTTGATCCTCTGACACCAGGGGCCGCGTCTCGCTGCATTTCGAAGCGTAAATCTTGTCTCAGTCTGCCGAGTCGTCTGCGCGCGCCGCTGCACCGGACCTTTCTCGTCCGACGACGTAAGCCCCAATCGCGATGGGAGGGCAGGCTTTGTGGCAACTCGCTTCACGGCACCGGTCGAGCCGGCTACTTCCCGTCGCCTCAGCCTCGGAGGCGGACGCGATGGGACTCACAGAGCCCCAGGAGATCGCCGGAATCGACAACGGCGTCGCACTGCTGACCCCCTGGGCCGTCGCCCCAGCAGCGCTCCCCGTCGACGTGCGGTTCGCCTGGAGCCGCATTGAGCGCGACCCGCCGCCTCGGAGACCAGGGGATCACGGCTTCCACCTGAGGAGCGAGTTTCTGCTGCGCGGTTCGATCGACATATCTGAGGCGAGCATCACGTCAAACAGGATCACTGGTCGCGGCCTATACCCAGCCATTCGGGGCGAACTACCTCGAGGAGCCCGGAGACCTTCTCCGCGGGGGACTCGGAATCCTGCTCTGCTCCCCTTGACGCTCTTCTCGGCCGGGTGCATGCTCAGTTCGGCCCTCGCTTCGCGCCACGGTGTGGCGCCGACGAGACGCCTCGCGAGGCGGAGAGGAGCCAGGGTGACAGTTCTCCTTACGACAGTGAGTCGTGCCCGGCCGGGCCGGAGGGCAGATATGTCGGGGCCTCCAGCGAGGCCAAGAAGGTCCTCGAACGACGCGGTGTCAGCGAGTGTCGGTTGACGATGGCGGGCACCGCCGGTGAGGCGTCGAGTACTTTCGCCTTTTCGCTCCAGTTCGACAGCAACGAGGCTTACGGCGCCTTCGCTGACATGGCGGCCGAGGACCAAGACCTTCAAGCCCTCATTGATCGACTCGACCGGGACGACAGCGCCGTGGTGATGGAGGCTCAGAGCCTGGCAGCCGAGATTCCTCTCGACCGAGCGGTCAAGCGAGGACGCGGCTCGGTGGCCCAGGCGTACATCTCAAGGGCCGCTCCGGGTCGCTTCGAAGCTGCCCTCGACCTCGCGCGCCAGGCATTCGACTTCGTAGAGGCCAACGGCGCAGTCAACGCTCGTCTCTACACGCTGGTGGGCGCAGGTTCGATGACGGACGCCTTGGTTGGCTCGTGGGAGTTCGAGAACATGCGAACACTGGGCAGGGCAAACGATGCTTACCTGTCCGACCCCAGTGGTCAGGCCCTGATGCAAATCATGACCGGCGCAGACTGCCCAGTCACCACCATCTCGAGCGGCATCTATACGGACATCCCGATCTAATCCGACCCAGCGCCGCTCACCGTCCATTGCCGGGACCGCCAGTCGCGCTCGTGATTCCTGGTTAGGTTCTTCGCCCTCGACAACGTCGGGTTTCGGGCGCCGTCTCCATCGAGCAAGCGCAGGGCCAGCTGAAGAAGTAGACAGCTTCACTGACAGCAACACCCAGGGATGCAGGTGCCAACCGCCTGCCACGTCGCGGGCCACGCTGCGCCAGCATCACTGAGTAGCTGACCAGACATGCCGCAAGTGTATTAGTGTGCGTTTGTCTCCTTCGAGCGGACGACGGGACTCGAACCCGCGACCCTCACCTTGGCAAGGTGATGGAGATTGTCCATTGCGTCCACCCAGTCCACTGAAGTGGCTGGAGTCGGGGATTTCGTCCAGCCAGTCCATTGCGTCCATGCGTTTAGTAGACCGGTCTACTGACAACCACCATGTCCGATTCGGCCGTCTGGGTCTTGACGCTGGATGAGGACAGCCTCAGGGCTCCTCGCTCCTTACCTCGTCGGACGTCGGTCGAATGTCTCGGCGGCGCAGCCTTCTCCAGAGCCCAGCTCGACGCTCCACGCGGATCCCCGTCGTAGTCTGGGCGTACTTGCAGAAAAAGTCCCAGTTGTTGTGCTCAGGCGGCCACGTCTTCACGCAGATCGACTCCTGATCGGTTGACAGGTCTTGTCTGTGTAGCTCGGCGGCTAATGAGGACACCGACGCTCACCGGATCCGGCCGGGGCGAAAGACACCTCGGCCATCACCTGAGGGCATCTGGTCTCGTCCATGGTGCTCTCTTTGCGTTGGCCTTGAGAGCTGCGGAATGAGGCGACTGGGCGTAGCGGCTGAGCTATCGAAGGGCCCAGGAGCGGCGAGTCGGCTTGTGGTACCGGCGGGATCCGGCCTTGGCTGCCCGCAGCTGGCGATACCGCTTTGCGTCGCGCAGGAGCCGCGCCCGGTGCTCCTCGACGAGCACCGCAGTGACATAGAAGCTGTTCATAGGAGGTCCTCTTTAGGCGATCAAGTGACCGGTGCAGCGTTTGTCTTCACCGGCGGCTCTGATGACGGCCCTCCACGCATCCGCCAGAGGTCGGCGACGGATCCGGCACATCTGTCATCGCCAGGCTCAGTTCCGGGAAACTCGGGTTTGATCAGGCCGTGCTCGCCCACTCGAGATCAACGCGTACCATGTAGCCGCCGTAGACGAACGAGGTCGTGATCGGGCCGACGCGGGCTAGCAGCCGGATGATGAAGCGGTCGTCTGCCAGCACGTGAGCCACGAGGTTGGGCCGCCCACGTTCCAGGGCGCGACCCGCAAGAGCCGCCACGAGCGCCGAGCCAGTGCCCCGCCGCTGCCAGCTGTCCTCGACGAGCACTCCGATATGCGCGGAGGCGCCGGAGTCGATGACCAGACTGGCCACTCCGACGCAGCAGTCGCCGCTCCAGGCACCGTAGGCATCGTGGTCAGCGGCGCTCAGCGACGCTTCGGTGGCGTGCGAGACGCCGTTGGTGAAGCCGTGGAATCGGTGATACAAGGACGCCGCCGAGCAGCGGCCGAGCATGGCTACGACCGCTTCCTTGTCGCGGCGCTCCAGGGCAGCGATCCGAGTCCGGTCGTGCCGGGTGGACTCGCAAGCTGGTCGTTCGTGCGCCTCGTGCTCGGGCTTCGCTGGATGCAGCTTTGCTCTCACCGTGGACTCGTGGACGCTGTTCATTTGAGTCCGCCAGGTGCGATTGGGTGATGCGTAAAGCGTGCGCCTGAACAGCGGCTGGGGCATCCCTGGCCTGACCAGCAGGGCTTCGTCCGACGGGCCCGCCGCGACGACGGGGTTGACGACGGCATGCCTGTACTACGTCCAGTGGTGACAGGGGGATTGCTCGCGGAGGCGGTGTGGTTGACCGTGATCGCCTCGCGGGCTCGAAGATCACGGGGGCTAAACGCCACTTGAGGAGCAAGGAGGCTCCGGTCAGCGAGAAGACAACTTTAGCGACATCCATGGCCAAGGACACAGCCACCAAGGGAGCTGCGAAGGTATCGCGGAGGCCAACAGGCCCGACCTAGATGCTGGGCAGAAGCAGTTGGCTCCGGCTATCCTGCCCAAGCTCTTCGCCAGCGAGAACATGGGTAAGTTGGTGCTCGCCGTCCCGCGAAGGTGTCCGTAGTTCGGACCACACTGTGAGCGAGGGCAGCGCTCCATTGGTGCGGACGACGGTGCGGACCGTTGCTGGGGGTCCGACTGGTCATCGTGCTTGTCGGGCTGCTTTTGCAACGCGTCGGTCACGAACGGCAGCGGCACCCCAACCGGTGTCCCCTGGCCTTACCCAGCGTCTTCTTGCACTTCTTCTGTGCGATATCGGTCATTCCGCGCTCCCGCATACGCCATCACTCGACGGGCGAACTACCTTGCCTTCTCGGTGATACGGAAGGGGTGCCTTAGGGATCGCCGTCGGCTCGGGATTCCTTGTGGACCGAGACGCGCTTCCGAGTAACGATGCTGGACGATTCACCGCCCGGTCACTGGAGTGGCCCGTCCTGACCGGGCAACGGCCCCTGGGTGGAAGGGACCGTTGCCCGGCACTCGGGTGATGGGATGGGGAGGTTAGACGCCGCCGTCCCCGTCGTTCGGGCCGCCGTGATTGTCCGCGTCGTTGTCACCGACCCCACCAAAATGCGGAGGCGGCGGAGGAGGTGGCGGCTGCATGTGTGCAGGGGGGGGCGGAGCCGGGGGCGAGGCGACTTGCATGCGGACCGGCGGGGGTGGCGGGGGCGGAGGCGTGAAGGCGTGGAAGGTCACCCGCGGCGCGGTCGCCGGAGGTGACGTCGTTGGGGGCGTCGTGGTCGTGGGAGGCGAGGGGGTCGTCGGGGGCGGGGGCAACGCCATCGTCGTCGTCGTTGTCGGCGCCGGGGGCGGAGCGGCCTGCACCGGCTGGACCTTGGCCGCCGGCTTCGAGCTCAGGGTTGCTCCGCCGCACGCGGCCGCTGCCAGCCCCACCACGGCGGTGCCCGCCGCGAGGTACATGCTTCGTCGGGCGAAGGGCATCGTTTGCTCCTCTTTGTGTCTCCGCCCGAACGGGCGTGCGTGTGACCTGTTCTACGGCCGCGTCTCACCGAGGGATTGCCGGGAACAGGTTCAATCTGTATGCACGCTCCGCCCGTAACACTCGACGATGAGTGTCCTTCGAGCCTCGGCATGCGTCGCCGCAGCTGCGGCAGTGCTCGTTCTCGGCGCCCTCGGTGCGGTCCTCTCGACACCGTCACCCGGGCACGCCGCTGGCACTGGATCACGACCCGACACCGGATCGCCGCAAGCCCTGAACGCAGTTCAAACGGCGGGCTCCGAGGCCCTGGGGGACACGGCTCGGGTGAGGACCGAGCTCAAGGAGTCCACCCTGTCCGGGACGCGGGCGACGTCTGCCGTGGCAACCGGGGCGATGGACTTCCGCGTCTCCGAGGGCGAGGTGTCGTTGGCGGTGTCCGGGAGGCCGGCGCCCATCCCGGTCCTCTTCTACCCGACCGTCGTGCTCGTCCGTCCACCGCCGAGCGGTGCGTCCGTCCCTCCGCCGGCACGACCCTGGATCGCGTCGACCTTCTCGGACGTCGCCGTCGAGGAGGCCAGCCGCAACTTTCCCGACTTCATCCCTGAACTCGAGATCACCAACCCGGCCCTCGTCGTGAGCGAGCTGTCGTGGGGCGTGGTCTCGGCGACACCGACCGGACGCGCGACGGTGAGCGGCGCCGGCTCGACCGTCTATGACGTGACGATCGACCTTCGGCGGGCGCTCGCTCGAGCGTCAGGACCGGCGAGGGCGCCCCTGAGCCTCGCGCTCGACTCCGAGATCTCCCACCTTCGTGACGCCGGTACGGCAACTCTCGCCGTGCACGCCTGGATCGACGACACCGGTCGGCTGGTGCGGGCAGACGCCGCGCCGCCGGTGCCGGGGCTTGGAATGATGTCGACGACGTTCAGTGATTTCAGTCAAGCCGTGACCCTCGACCCGCCATCACCCGAGCAGGTCGTGAACCTCTCCTCGCTCAGCCCGACCGGCGAGCGGGAGAACCGCAACGGCGGTGACAGCGATGGCGGTTGAGGTTGCTGCTGCTCGCACCTCGATGCCGGAGCGATCGCCGGCCCCCAGCGTCGTCCGCACCGAGGCCCTGACCAAACGTCTCCGTCGGGGAGTGCTCGCCGTGGACCGGCTCGACCTCACCGTGGAGCGGGGACAGGTACTCGGTCTGGCCGGTCCCAACGGCTCGGGCAAGTCCGTGACCCTCAAGATGCTGCTGGGCCTCGTGCGCCCCACCTCGGGCCGGGCGCTCGTCTTCGACGAGCCGGTCCGGCCTGGCGCCAAGGTTCTCGGGCGGGTCGGCGCCCTGGTCGACGGCCCCGGTTTCGCGCCTCACCTCTCGGGTCTCGACAACCTGCGACTGGCCTGGCGACTGACCCGGCGCTCGGAGGACGAGGCCGATCTCAACCAGGCCGTCGAGCTGGCCGGCCTGGGCGACGCCCTGCGCCGTCCGTACGGCACCTATTCACACGGGATGCGCTACCGGCTGGGCCTGGCCCAGGCCCTCATGGGCCGGCCCGATCTCCTCCTGCTCGACGAGCCCACGACCGGACTCGATCCGGTCCATATCCGCGACGTGCGCGCCGCCATCGTCGAGGTCGGTCGACAGGGCGCGACCGTCGTGCTGTCGAGCCACCTTCTGTCCGAGGTGGAGCAGGTCTGCACCCACGCCGCCATCATGCAGCGTGGCCGGCTCCTGGCCTCGGGGCTCATTGAGGATCTTGTCGGGCAGTGGGAGACGCTGGAGGCGGCGTACCTCCACCTCCTCGACCCCAGCCGGCCGACGAGCCCGTGATCGGCGTCGAGCTGGCCAAGCAACTGCGCCGGCCCCGTACCTACATCACCCTGGCCGCCGTCGTGGCCTTCGAGGTGGCTCTCACCATCGCCCTCATCGCCACGGATGCGGGCCGCCTCGAGCACGTGGGCGACGTTCCGCTCCTGATTGTGCCCCGGTCGTCGGGCTTGACCGTTCCCGTCATCGCCCTTTCGAGCACGATGAAGTTCTTTCTGCCGCTCGCGGTGGCTATCTTCGCCGGCGAGGCCGTAGCCGGCGAGGCCGGGTGGGGAAGCCTGCGCTACGGCCTGGCCCGCGGCGTCTCCCGCTCCCGCTACCTCCTGTCGAAGGCCGCCGTGGCCGCCCTGCTGTCGACCGTGGCGGTCGCGCTCGTGACGATGGCGTCGCTGGCGGTGGGCGTGATCGTATTCGGATGGCACCCGCTCGTCGCCGGCGACGGGAGCGCGTCCACCGCCCTCCAGCAAGCCAACGCCGTGTTCAGTCAGGGATCGGCCCTCGCGCGCCTGGGGATCGGCACGGCCTATGTGGCGGCGGGTATGGTGAGCATCTTCGCCTTCGCGTTCTTCCTGTCCACGGTCTCGACCAGGCCCCTCGTCGCCGTGGCGGGCGGGGTCGGGCTCACCATCCTGTCCCGCCTGCTCAACGCCGACTACCTGTCGGGCGTGGCTGTGCTCAGTCCGTACATGCCCAACAACGACGTGGACCTGTGGCAGCACCTCCTCCAGCAGCCGGCGCAGACCGCGGGTATGACGCACTTTCTGTTCGTGCAGCTCGGGTACGCGGTGGTGTTCCTTGGCCTGGCGTGGTGGTGGTTCTCGCGCAAGGACGTCCTGGCGTGATCGCCATCGAGGTCATCAAGCAGCTCCGCCGGCCACGCCCCTGGATCGTTCTCGGAGTGATGGCCGTCATCTCCGTCCTGCTGGCGGTGGTGATCGGCCTGACCCGCCCGAGGCTGGCGGAGCGGGTCGGCGACTTCGGCTCGGTGACGACTAACTCGTCCGGCTTCGCGCTGCCGTTGGTGGCCATCAGCGCTTTCGTGCTGTTTCTCCTTCCCTTGGGCGTGGCGGTGTTCGCCGGCGAGGCGGTGGCCGGCGAGGCGTCGTGGGGGAGCCTGCGCTACGTGCTGGCTCGGCCCGTCTCCCGGGCGAGGGTACTAGCCGTCAAGGCGGGGGTGGCGGGCGTGCTGTCCTGGGTAGCGGTCATGCTGGTACCGGCCGTGTCGCTGCTGAGCGGTGTGCTGGCCTTCGGCTGGCACCCGCTCACCGTGTTGGACCTCCAGCACACGACGCCGTTCCACCTGGCTGCTGTGACCTTCTCGCCCGCCGCCGCCCTCGTCACCCTGGTCTTGGCGGCCGGGCTGGTGGCGTGCGCTTTGGCCAGCACGTTCGCCTTCGGGCTCCTGCTGTCCACCGTCACCAGCCGCCCGTTCAGCGCCATGGCCGGCGCCGTGGGCCTGGGCCTGGTGTCCCGGGCTCTCGACAACGTCCCCGGCCTGCACGCCCTCGGGCCGTGGCTACCGCTGACCGACAACAGCACCACCCTCTGGACGGGGCTGTTCTTTCGCCACGTGGACGCCGGAGCGGTGGGCCATCTGCTGCTCGTGCAGGGCCTGTACACGGCAGCATTCCTCGGCGCCGCCTGGTACCGCTTTACCAGGGCCGACGTGTTGACCTGAGCACGACCGGTGGCCGAGCTAGCGGCATCGCCGGAACGGACAACAGCCCAGCCTTCATTCTTCAGCTTGTGAGCGGAACCAAACTTGCCGTCATCATCGGCGTAGAAGCATTTTTGACTGCGACCGGAGGCTTAGGCATCAGACACGTCTCTCCCAACGGTCGATCAAGACGACGACAGTCAGGCACAGCGCTATACGGTCAGGGTGTCCTGGTGGACTCGGCTGGTGGAGCGAGGACGCCCTCCTCGACGGATGCGGCGAGGTCGGTACAGTTGAAGCAGAGCCTTCCGCCGCTGAGATCGAGGGGAGCCACAGTCGAGCCGATACGGTCAGGCCCCCACTCGACCTGGGCAGCTAAGGGTTCGCCGTTAGGGCGAATCACGGCGAAGGTGAGGGCCCATCGCTGCCACTCCGACCGGTCCCAGTGGCGAGCCCGGTCGGTGAGGAACGAGCGCAGGTCTTTGGGGTTGACGCGCTCACTTCGATGCGATCGCGCCCATAGAAGGGGGTGAGACCGAGGAGGTGGAGCATCGTTGCGTAGGTCCGGCTGACATCGAGCAGGACCACGGGCGTGGCCACACCTACCAGTGCGGCCTCGATGCTGCCTCCATGGAGACTCGACGCCATTGCACCGTGGTCGGCCAGCGACACGTTGGCGGCCCCTCTCCGCCATGGGGCACACCCGAGGCTCCTCAGGGAAGCTGGACTGTACGACGTTGACCGACGGGGTCAGCATGACCCCGACCCCGAGGCCGATGAGCAGGAGACCGGGGGTGAAGGCGTAGGCGCTCGGCGAGCCCTTGGCCATGGCCACCGGGAAGAAGATCCCGACCACCGTGGTCGTGAAACCGGCCCACGACGTTCTGGGTGATGAGGGCGAGGGTCGAGGTGATCACGATCACCGCCGCCTGGAAGATGAAGGCAGCTCGCCACGTGATCCCCGTGGTGATCACACCTCCGATCAACGACCCGTAGCCGCCCCCCCGCCCCCCATACCGCTGCTGGTCGCTGATCGCCGACGTCGACCTTCGGTGACCATCGATGTCGAGGCTCAGTGAGAGCGCACAACTCCGTCCGCTGGGTCGAAGATCAACAGTCCGCGTGACACCAATGTCCGGAACGGGCGATTCGTCGCCATTGTTAGCCTTGACGGGAGGCCCGGCCGATGGGACGCTCCGTGCCTAACGGGTCGGTGCGCCAAGGTCAAAGAGGTGACGATGGAGCGCCAGATTTCGGGGGATGTGGCGCGCATAGCTGTTCGCTCTGCGACCACCTCGGTCGATTGGGGGGGCGATGATTCTCACGCAGCACTACCTGGCATGCCTGTCGCATGCCTCCTACCTCGTGGGCGACGAAACGACGGGCCGCGCCGTCGTGGTCGACCCTCGGCGGGACGTGAGCATCTACCTTCAGGAGGCCACCGATCGTGGTTTGGCGATCGAGCGTGTCATCGAGACGCACCTGCATGCGGACTTCTTGAGTGGTCATCTTGAGCTCGCCGGTCAGACCGAGGCAACAATCTCCTACGGAGAGGGAGCCGACGTCGAATTCCCCGTCGAGCACGTACTCGACGGTCAACGCCTGTCACTCGGCGACGTCACCCTCGAGATTTTCGCCACGCCTGGACACACGCCCGAGTCGATCTGCGTCGTCGTGTACGAGCACGCCGCCGACACCGTCCCCTATGGAGTTCTCACGGGAGACACGCTCTTCGTCGGCGACGTTGGGCGGCCGGATCTGTTGGCCTCTGCCGGTGCGGACGTGTCGGCCGACGTGTTGTCGCGGCGGCTGTACCGATCGCTCCGCGACAGGCTCCTTCGGCTCCCCGACGCCACCCGGGTTTTCCCCGCTCATGGCGCCGGGTCGGCCTGCGGTAAGCAGATGTCCAGCGAAACCAGCTCCACGATCGGCGAGCAACGCCATGTGAACTATGCCCTCAAGCCGATGAGCGAGGACGAATTCGTCGCCCTCGTCACTGAAGGCCAGCCCCTTCGACCGCACTACTTCGAGTTCGATGCACGGCGCAACCGCGAGCTTCGTCCGATGCTCGACGAGCACGAGCCGCCAATGATCGAGATCGAAGAGGTCCTGCGCCTTCGAGACCACGGCGCCGTCTTGGTGGACGCCCGTGAGCCCGCTGGCTTTGCAGTGGGCCATCTGCGTGGCGCTGTGAACATCGGACTTCAAGGCCGGTTCGCAGAATGGGCGGGCGACGTGTTGTCCCCCGACCGGGACATCGTGCTCGTTGGCGATCCTGCCATCGCATTAGAGGCGAAGGTGCGACTGGCCCGGGTCGGCTATGACAAGGTCGTCGGCCAGTTGGGCGAGCCCGCCGAGGTATTTGGGAGCCGACCCGACCTGATCGAGGCGAGCTCCAGGCTCACGATCGAGCAACTGGCAGAGCTGCGCGGTCTGGAGCCCGGGCTGCAGATGATCGACGTGCGAACGCCAGGCGAGACCGCGGGCGGCACGCTTCCGGGAGCTCGGGAAATCCCTCTCCCGGTGCTCGGCGACTCGATACCGGGGCTGGACCCTTCCAGTCCGATCGTCGTCTACTGCGCGAGCGGCTATCGCTCCGAGATTGCGGCCAGCGTGCTGGTCGAGGCCGGATTCACCGACGTCGCCGACCTACTCGGGGGCTACTTGGGATGGGAGGCGGCTGGATTACCGATCTCGAAGCCGGGCGTGATGACCGAGCTCGGGGCCACACCCCAGGTGAGCGCCCGCGCCGCGCACCGGCTAATGGAGGGGGAAGCCTTGCTCCTCGATGTGCGCGAAGCCGACGAGTGGCGCACCGGACACGCACCGGGCGCCACCCTAATGCCGATGGCATCGGTGCAGGACCGGCACAGGGAGTTGCCTGACGATCGTCGGATCGTCGTCATGTGCCGATCGGGCGGTCGATCAGCGGCGGTTACCGACTCGCTCCTGGCTGCAGAGTTCGACGCGGTGAACCTCGCCGGGGGGATCTGTGCCTGGTCCGCCGCCGGCCTGCCGGTCACGACCGAGCCCGACACCGGCCTCGTGGTCCACGGCACGAGTCCATTGAACTGCGAGACTTCGATCCCGGACCTCATTGGCGGCGTCGTGATGCCCAACGCCCGCTTCTACGTGCGGAACCATTTCGCCACTCCAGTCCTCGGTCCCGCGGCCTGGCGGCTCGAGGTGGGTGGTCTCGTCGAGCGGCCCCTGAGGCTCAGCCTTCGGGATCTGCGTAACATGCGCTCGCACACCGTGGTGGTCACACTGGAATGTGCTGGCAACGGGAGATCGATGCTGAGCCCGCCTGCGGACGGCGAGCAATGGCAGCTCGGCGCCGTGAGCACGGCAGAATGGACGGGCGTGCCTCTGGTCGAGGTCCTCGACCGCGCCGGCCCCACCGCCGACGCGGGCGAGGTGATTTTTCGCGGCGCCGACCACGGCCAGGTCGAAGGAGTTGCCCACACGATCTCCTTCGAGCGCGGCCTGTCGCTCGATGATATCCGCGGCGTGGACGCGCTGCTGGCCTACGCCATGAACGGGGAGTCGTTGCCAGTCGAGCACGGCTACCCGCTGCGGCTCATCGTGCCGGGCTGGTACGCCGTCGCGTCGGTCAAATGGCTGACGGACATCGATGTCGTGGCCTCTCCGTTCGACGGCTTCTTCCAGTCGCAGCGCTACGTATATGAACGGCAGCGCGAGGGGAAGATTGTGCAGGAGCCCGTGCGTCTCCAGCAGGTGCGATCCCTGATCACCGAGCCGACATCCAACGACGAGCTCCCGGTCGGCGACCTGGTCATCCGCGGCGTCGCCTGGTCGGGTGCCGCGCCGATCGCCCAGGTCGAGATCAGTGTCGGCGATGGCCCGTGGCAGCTCGCCCAGCTCATCGACAACCGCCCCCGTCACAGCTGGCAATGGTGGGAGCTCCTCTGCCGACTGGGCGATCCCGGACCGACGACAGTGCGGGCGCGGGCGACCGATCTCGCTGGTCGAACCCAACCCGACGAGCCCGAATGGAACCGCCTCGGCTACGGAGCGAACGCCATCCAGGTCGTGCCCATCCAACTTCGATGAGGCCTCGGCGATGAACGCGCTTCGTTGGAGCGGACGACGGTTGGAGCGGACGACGGGACTCGAACCCGCGACCCTCACCTTGGCAAGGCGATGGAGTTTGTCCAGTGCGTCCAGCCAGTCCCGTGAAGTGGCTGGAGCCGGGGATTTCGTCCACCCAGTCCATTGCGTCCACCGAGTAAGTAGACCGGTCTACTGAAGGGCTCCAGAACGCCAGTTCGGTGCGGACGACCTCGGGCAGGAAAGCCGTCAATCCCGTGGCAGGCTGAAGCCCAAGCAAATCGGCTTGGTCTACCCACAGAACGAGCTTCGAGGAGATCCGACCGCTGTCCGGCGGATTGGGAGAGCGGTCGAGGACCTGAGCTTCGACCACCTCCTCGCCCACGACCACGTGCTCGGTGCCGGACGGCCAGCCTTGGTCCCGTCTGGTCAACTCGTCCCCGACGACCTTGTAAGCCCTCCCGGCTGCTCGCGAGTATGTCAGGACGAGCCGGGTTCGCCGCTTGCGGACCGCCTCGAAGGCCTGAAAGGCCGACTGGTAGTTCTTAAGTCCGGACTTGGACAAGATTGCACCGAGGACGTAGGCGTCCTCGATCGCCATTCCGGCGCCTTGTCCCTGGTGTGGGAGCGGTGCGTGGGCGGAGTCGCCCATGGGGACCACTCGGCCTCGGTTCCATCGATGCAGGAATGGGAGCTCGAGCAGAGCCCAGAAGCTCATGTCGCCCTCGATGTTGCGTACCAGATCGACGACCCTCTGATCCCACGAGTAGTGCTCAAAGATCCGCAGAGCCTCGTCCACTGCGCCGGGCAGACGAGTAATGGATTCCGTCCTCTCCCTCTTGGAATAGCAGCCGCACACGTTCCGATCCCTCGGAGAGGTCGACCAGTCGGCGGTACGGGTGGACCTGTCCGGCGGGCACGGCAGCTGCGAGGAGACGTTGGAGGGTTGCACGATGAAGCGTCAGGAAGGGGGTGCCGATTTCCTTGCGGTACCAGTCTCCGATGGGATAGGACTCCACAGGACTTCCCCGTCGCAGCTCAGGGTCATTCTTTGGGGGGCCGCCGGCCCCATACGCCGATGTGGACGAATCCGCACGCCAGGAACTCGTCGTCGCCTGGTCGGTCGATGAGTGCCGTCGCCTGAGCAGGGCTGAGGGCCCCAACTTGCACCTTCGGACGGGCGAGAGCGGCCTGGCTGAGCTGGTAGAACTCGGCAAGATCAGTGCCGGCTTGGATGATGTCGATCTCGGCGTCTGCACCGACCTGTGTGAGGCCGAGTTGGTGAATCTGGCTAAGCAGAGATCGACCCTGGGAGAGGGCCATCTTCGGGAAGGCGACTTGGGTCGTCTGGGGGGAGGTGGCCCATACCGGGTCGGCGTCGCCGATCCACATGCCGAAGTCTGGTTCCTCGAGCAGCAACCACCCTCCGGGAGCCAGCCAGGTGACTATCCGTTGGAGCAGGTCGACGCTTGGGGATATGTGCATGAGCACAGCTCGTGCGTGTATGAGATCGAAGGAGCTGGGCGGGAACGCGTCGGTGCGGACGTCGTGTCGAAGGACCTCGACGTTCGAGGCGTCTATCCCGCTCAGAAACCCCATCTGCAGGTCGGTTGCGATCACGCGTCCGGTCGGGCCGACCACACCGGATAGCCACCGGGTGATCGACCCTCGCCCGCCACCGATCTCCAGACACCTGGTGCCCTTGTTGACTCCAAGGCTTCGAATGCGTCGCTTCGTCAGCGGGTCGAGACGGTGCTCCAACAGCTCAAGACGGCGCGATTCGTCCTCGCCCGAGTGGGGGAACGCGTAGTCCGGTGCATCACTCACAGCCAGAATCGTAAGCCTCGGCAGCCTTCGCCGCTCGCCCAGCTGACAGCCCCTTGCCCCCTGAGCGCTCACCAGACCTACCCCCCTTGCACGGGCGCCGGGGGCGCCCATAACGGCGGGAATGGGGTCGTACCCTCGCTCAGAGAGCCCGGCGCGGCCAATACCCCGGCAAAGCGACTGCGGCGTGCTTTCCTTCAACCTTCTATCAACGCCAAGGGTACGCAGCGGAACAAACCCCTGGTCAGGACCATGTAACCGGAGCCGGTTGGGTATCAAGGGTGTTGGCCGACGCGATCTCCTGACATGTCGGATCTGAGCTTGGCGACCCGGCGCTCGAGATCCGCTCTGGACGCCGCGACGTCGTGTTGGTACTTGGAGAGAGAGGAACTCCTCGATGACGCGCCGGGAGCGCCAGCCGGTGGCTCGTCGCCTTCGCGACCGCCCGGAGGATGCTGAGCACTCGAGTATCGGGCGTCTGATTTCGCCACAGCTGGTTGGTGTCGAGGATTGATCACGGCATGACTCACGATCTTCCTGACGGCTCACTCGTCGGGGCGGAGCACTGCACTCCCGGATAGACCGCCAGTCGCCGAGCATCTAGAGGATCAGGCGCGCGACCTCCGCGGGCTCGTCGACCTGCACGTAGTGACGCCCCCGGGCAGGAGGAACAGCTCCGAGCTCGTGAACAGCTGTGGAATCGCCGGGCAACGCCCTTGTTCAGGTAGGGGTCGGCGGCGCCGAATACGATCCGCACCGGCCGCCGATGAGAGAGCCCTACGGGCGATGATGGTTGCTCGGCGCACCCGTCGCCAGCAGGAGGAGGGCCCGCCACATAGCCAGGGGTGACGACGCCTGCTGTGGGGTCAGCATTTCCCCTGCCGGTCGCCTACGGCAGGGCTCAACGATGTTGGGCCGCCCTCCCTCATGCTCCCCCGAGCTCGGCTGCCAGGTAGCGGCTCCGGCACAGCGAGCGCTGCAGCTTGCCGGAGGAGGTCTTGGGAAGACTGCCGGGGTCGACGAGCACGACCTCCTCCAGGGTCAGACCTACGGCGTGACGCACACGCGTCGACACAGCCTGCCGGATAGCGCGGAGATCGTCCTCCTTGGTCTCGGCCACCACGACCAGGGCCTCCCGGCCCTTGCGACCTTCGACCCCGAAGGCGATGACGTTGCCCTGACGCACTCCAGGGATGGACCCCACCGCCCGCTCGACGTCCTCGGGGTAGACGTTGCGGCCGCCGATGATGATCACGTCCTTCATGCGTCCGCACACCACGAGCTCACCCTCGGCCAGGTAGGCCAGATCGCCGGTGCGCAGCCAGTCGCCACGAAACGCCTCGGCGGTGGCCTGCGGGTGGCGGTAGTAGCCCGGGGTCACCGAGGTACCCCGGATCTCCAGCTCCCCCACCTCCCGCTCGGAGCGGACGGTACCGGTGGAGGCCTCCACGACTCGGATCTCGAGGCCGGCCAGCGGCCGTCCCAGGCGGGCCAGCCGCCGCCCCCTCTCGTGGCCCAAGCCCACGGGGGCCGCCGATCCCTCGTGCTCCAGGGCCCGACCGTCCACGGTGTCGGTGGCCATCCCGGTGCCGGGTTCGGGAAAGGTCACGGCCAGGGTGGCCTCGGCCATCCCGAACACGCAGAAGGCCGACCGGGGGTCGAGGCCGTGGGGAGCCCCGGCCTCGCAGAAGTCGTCGACTGCGCGCGGGTCAACCGGCTCGGCTCCGTTGAGGGCCACGCGCCACCGGGACAGGTCCCACCCGCTCTGGCGCCTGAGGGCCCGGGCGGCCAGCGCGTAGGCGAAGTTGGGACCGCAGCTGACGGTGCCCCCAAGCTCGCTCATCCACTGCATCCACCGGGCGGGAGCGGCCATGAAGTCCTGAGGCGCGCCGAGGACCAGCTCGGTGCCGGTCATCATGGGAGTGCCCAAGAGGCCGATGAGGCCCATGTCGTGGTACAGCGGCAGCCAGGAGACGACGACGTCTCGCTCCGCGTCGAGCTGCGCGCCCTCAACCATGGCGTCGATGTTGGCCCCGATCTGGGTGTGGGCCAGCATCACCGCCTTCGGGTCCGCGGTGGACCCACTGGTGAACTGCAAGATGGCGAGGGAAGCCGGGTCGATGACGGGCGCTTCGAAGTCACCGGCGCTAGCCCGACCGGGTCCGGCCGCCACCTCGTCCAACAGCACGACCGGCGGGTCGGCCGGGGCTGGATCTAAGAAGGCGGCGAGGTCACGGTCGACGAGCGTCAGCCCTATGTCGGCGTTGCGCACCCGGGCCCGGGTCTGGGAGACGAACTCGTCCACCGATCCGAGCCGCATGGGCAGCGGGAGGACCACGACCGTGGCGCCGGTCAGCCACGTGGCCTGCATGGCGGTGACGAGCGAACGGGAGGTCGGGCCCAGGAGGGCGACCTGGTCACCGGGGCCGACCTCCCGGGCCTGGAGGGTGGCGGCTACTGCCCGGGCGTCCTCGTGCAGCTGAGCCCAGCTAACCCGCTCCAGCTCGCCCGGCCCGACGAAGGTCACGGTCCCGCCTCTGGCCGTGGCCAGCTCGATCCGTGCGGGGAGAGTCGAGGCGGGCGACGGCGGCTGGGCGGGTCCGGAGAGCCCAGGCCTGGGTCATGTGGCATCGACCAGTGACGCCGGCGGGGCGTTACCAGCGGACATGGCTACAAGCCTGTGCCCCGGAGGTCTCAGCCCGGGAGCCCCCGGGTTGGCGGCGGACCCTGGGCAAGTCGCCGTGTTCATTGCCGATCGCACGCCCCAGCACTCGACGCTCACCTTGCGGGAATCTGGCTCTTGCCACCGGTCCCCCACCAGCTCGCGGTCAGCTTGAGGTCGGTGGCTCGGGGCTCCATCTCTTCGTAGACCCGCCTGTAGCCGGTGTAGGCGATCCTCCAGGAGCCGTCGACCTTCCGGTACTCATCGGTGTAGAAGGCTGACCCTCGGATCGTGATCCCGAACTCGGTGCTGACCACGATGTCCTCGAGCCCCCATAGTCCCCTCGCCGTGTCTGGGCTAGTGAGGTCGATCTCCGGCTGATGAACCTTGTGGCTCGTGAGCATCGAGGTCGCACTCAGGTTGGACCGAAGGAACTCCATAATCGCCTCCCGGCCCTGGCACGCATACTCGCCGCCCCCGTAGGCGGCGGTCGCGTCCTCGGCGAGGCAGTCCGCCAGCTCGTCCCATTCCTTGAGGTCCAGGAGCCGGACATAGCGGTACTTGAGACGCTTGATCTCTTCTATCTCGACCAGGTCGTCTGGTGTCACGGCGCCTCCTTCGGGTCAGCACGGAACGAGTGGAACCAAATCTTGGCCCACTGAAGAAGACGTCGCTTGGCCTGAAGCCTCGTTTCAGCTCACCTCTAATCGAACGCCGACCACTGAACGTCTCGTAGAGGCAAACGACCCGACTCTCGGGGCGGGTTCAGCGTGGCTCACCACACAGGCCGAGGTGACACTGGGGCGGTGCGTGTCGAAGGAGCGACCATGCCGTAGGTGTCTCGCCAAATGCCCGTGGCGCGCCACCAGCCGGCGGTGCCAGCGAAGCAGCGTCCTGGGAGTCACGAAGAAGACGGACCAGGACCGCCGGGGTAGCGCCCGGGAGGCGGCGGCCAGGAAGAGCCGATCCGCGTAGGCCACCTCCGCGCGGGCCCACTTGGCGGCGAAGGATGGCCAGCTCGTGGCGCAGAACCGCGATCTCGAGAGCCTTGTAACGGCGCGAGCGGACCTCAGCGCCACGAACGCCGTCCAGAGACCTTGTGTCCGCTTGTGAACGCTTTCGTTACGCAAGCTGACACCCTTGTCAGCTTGCGTTCGGCCCGAGTACATTGAGCGAAGGCGAAGAGACTTAGCTGTGTTCGGTCTTGGTCAGTCTGCGGCTCGCTGTTCACTGACGTTTTCAGGCTCGTCACAGCTTCGTCTGGCCTGCGCGACGCATCCAAGGATGACGGCCAAGTGAACACGGCGGTGTTCACTCCCCACCGACTCCACACGCCATTCCAGGGGGAGGCACGAATTGGAGCACACCGACCATTCGCCCGCGCCAGTGGGCGATCCGGATAGGCATACCCAGCGGTCGCGCTTGCAGGGAGATCCTCATTCGTGAGGCGGACAGTCTGGGTCTTCTGGCACGTGCCCGCCCGCCGCTGACGCCCCGGTGGGCCGGTCGGTGGCCCTGTCTCCCCCCGCCATCGGTCGGCCCTCCCGAGCGCCCGTTGAGGTGGGCGGCTCCAGCGCCAGCGTGCCCCAGCCCCTGGTCTGTTGGAGTCGCCCTCCTGAGCGAGCTAGGAGGGAGCGATGAGACGCAGCGAACGTCGGGCCATCACCGTCGCCATCCGCCGCTGGACATGGCTGCGCGATGCTCACTATGAGGACCTCAACCCAGCCGCCCAGCACTACCGCGACGGCGTCGTCGACGGCCTCAAGCTGGCGATGCGGGAGGCCCGGCGGGCGCCGAGGAGCACCAGCACTCCTGAGTGAACAATGAGAAGGGTTTCGACATGGGCGAGATAGTCTCGCTGCGGATCACTGAGCGACCACCACCAGTCGCCCGCGACCCGTACCCCGAGGGCGGTTGAGCGACTGGTCCCCCAACGCCGAGGCCATCGTCGCCTATCTCGACTGCAGGTACCCCGCCGAATGGCGTGCTCGGGGTCGTCTCATCACCCGGTGCTCCCCGCCGACCCTGCCCCGGACTCCCTCAACCGGGCCATCCGGCGCGGGCCGCGCCCATGTCCCGAGCACGACCGGCACCTGGGAGCGGTTGGATAGCCCTGGTGCCTGGACCTGCTGCTCGCGGCGGCCCTACGGGCGCCCCTCAAATACGAGATTGAACGGCGTCTCGGTGGCGCGACGAAACGACGAGAAGCCGGCCGCCTTGGCTACCTCCCTGAGCCTGCTCTCGCCTGCTTGGGCTCCAAGCCCAGCGCCCACTTCCTGAGACAACGACGCCGGCGTGCAGATCAGCGTCGACGCCGAGTAGAAGACCCGTCCGATGGGGTTGAGGTTGTCCGTGATGTCATCGTTGGCGAACGGTTCGACCAGCAGCCAATGTTCGTCAGCCTTGAGCGACTGGCGGGTGTAGTGGGCAGCGCCGACCGGATCGCCCATGTCGTGCAGGCAATCAAAATGACACACCCAAGTCGAAGTCCGTCCCAGGGTATTCCTTGGCCGTACCGACCTCGAAGGTGAGACGGTCCGACATGCCGGCTGCGGCGGCAGCCTCATTGGCGTGACGGATCGATGGCTCGTGGTAGTCGAAACCCCGAAAGTGCGAGTTCGGATAGGCCGCAGCCATGATGATCGTCGACGCCCCGTACCCGCAGCCGACATCAGCAACCTTGCCTCCGGCGCGGAGCTTGGCGTCAGCGCCATCGAGAGCGGGTATCCAAGACTGAACCAGGTTGTCGGCGTAGCCCGGCCGGAAGAAACGCTCGGTGCCTTGGAAGAGGTCAGGATCATGCTCGCCAGCCGATCCCGTCGCCAGTCCGAAAGGCGTCCACGGCCTTGGGAACAATCCGTGTGGCAGCCATCATCGCCTGGAATCCGCCCATCACGTACGCCGGACTCGTTTCGTCGGCCAACGCGATGGCCTGCTCCTCATTCAGTTCGTAACTACCGGCGCCGGCGTGAAGCCCTCACCTCTGGCGCGTTGATCAGGGAGCTTTGCCGGCGGGGCGGACCGCCCTTCTGTCGTGCCTGGCGCATGCGGTACGCCGAGGTCGCCTTCGAGGGATTGGATCTGTCGAGTCACGCCGGCATCATCGAGATGGAGGCTGTGCACGGTCCCTCGGAAGCTGAGCTGATCGGCGACCACCACGGCTGACCACCCACCATCGGCAGCTGGCTAAGAAACGGCGACCGCTGGCACGTCCAAGCGCGACACGGCGACGACTCGCTGCCGCCCGCTACAGGCCGAAAACCCATCCTCGCTCCAGCGACCGAGCGGCGGTCATCGAACGATTCCACCGGGTCCATCTACGGCTTCGACGAGCCGGCTCGCCGTGAACTCCGATGGCAGAAGTGCTAACCCGCAGCCGAGACCCACACTCACGGCGCTTGTCACCCACCATTCAGTGACCGGAGCTATGAGGGCGCAGGGAGGGTCGGGCCGACGTTGATCTTCGATTGCGGCGACAACGTCACTGTGGTGGCGAATAGTGACATTTCGTCGCGTTGCCTCGTCACGATGTGCGAGCTCGGTCAGTCAGTCTTCGAGGGCGAAGAGCCGCCAGGAACCGGGCACACCCTTCAGTTTGTGTTCACCCCGGTCTGCAAGCTTGAGGCCTGACCCGACAACGAGGTCAGCAACGGTCCGCGACAGGAGCACCTCGCCCGGCCCTGCAGCGGCACCGACCCTGGCGCCAATATGAACGGTCAGTCCCCGCGGGCCCTCGTCTGACATCTCCACCTCACCAGTATGCAGACCTGCTCGGACCTGCAAGCCGAGGGTTTGAACGCTGTCTCGGATTGCACACGCGCATCTGATCGCCCGCGCTGGACCGTCGAACGTGGCGAGGAAACCGTCACCAGCAGTGTCGATCTCCTGCCCGCGGAAGCGATGAAGTTCCGAGCGTACGAGTTTGTGATGAGCACTCAGCAACTCACTCCATCGCCGGTCACCCTCGCTCGCAGCGCGCTGGGTCGAGCCGACGATGTCGGTGAAGAGCACCGTCGTGAGGATGCGGTCTACCTCGACTGGGGGGCGCTCCCCGGTCAGGAACTCCGTGATCTCCTCGATCGCAAGGCCAGAGGTACCTGCGTAGATGTCGCCGCCGGGCAGCTCGACGAACTTCGAGCCTTCGATATGTTCGGCCAGGTACCGGCCCTCGTCGATGGGAACGGCCACGTTGTCCCTCGTGTGCAGCACGAGGGTCGGCACATGGATCAGGGGCAGGGCGTCCCGTGCATCGAGGCTCTCGATCATGTAGCGCAGTTGGGCAGCCGCGCTCCTTGGGGTCGCTGCAGCCCTGGCGAGCTTGGCGGCGTAGCCCACGAATTCGGGGTCACGGATACGACTCGGGACCGCAGTTTGAACGAACTCGGGAGTGCCCCAGGCAGACCTGTACATCTCCACGACGTCGTCGACCATCTCAGGCACCATCCCCATGGGATAGTCATCTGCTCTCAGAAAGCGAGCGCTGGTGTTGGCAAGGATCAACGCGCTGACGCGCCCAGGCTGCATCGCCGTGAACAGGAGGCCGGTCGGTCCACCGTCGCCCTCGGCGAAGATCACCGTTCGCTCGGACCGCGCGGCGTCGAGCACGGCTCGTACGTCGTCCGTCCACTGCTCCCAGGTTGGGATCGCAGTATCGGGGACGGCGTCTGATGCCCCCGTCCCTCTGCGGTCGAAGACGATGAGCCTGCTCAGCAACGCCAGTCGTTCCAGGAAATCGGCCCATACCGGAGACTCCCAGCGCAGGTCGATGTGCCCAAATCCGACCATGTAGCACAGATCCGGCGGTCCCTGACCTGTGACCTGGTAAGCAACTTCAGCGTCGCCTACTGCGACATAGCGGATCTGGGGAACCTCCATGGCCGCCAATAGTGCCCCACCCCGCCTGTCGTCGAGGTGCCAGACCATGATGTTGCCGGCCACGAGCTCTGCTCGGGTCGGTATCTGCCCCGCACACGACTCGCAGTTGGAGGCACGAGACGCTCAACCTCGTTCTCCGGCGAGCAACGCTCCTCAAACCTTCGTACATTGCTCCTGATGAGCGAGCCCGCGATCGTCATCGAGCGCCGCAAAGAGCTCACCTATCTCCTCTGCCAGGCGGCCGAGCTCGAGCACGGCGTCATGTGTCAATACCTTTACGCTGCATTCAGCTTGCGGAGCGCGCCGGGCCCCGGCCTTCGGGACGAGCAGCTCCCGGCCGTCGAACGCTGGCGGCGGATGCTCCTCGGCATCTCGGCAGACGAGATGTTGCACTGGGCGATGGTCCAGAACCTGCTGACGGCCGTCGGCTCCGCGCCGTACGTGAGCAGACCACACCTCCCCCATCAAGCGAGGGGGTACCCGCCGGGGGTCCAGCTGTGTCTTCTGCCCTTCGGCGAGGCCGGCCTCCGCCATTTCGTGTACCTGGAGCGACCGGAAGGGCTGGTGGGCGCCGACGCTGAAGGCCTCGAGCCGGTCGGCATGCCCCCGCCGCCGATGCGTCCCGACGAGATCGTGCCCCGGGGCCAGGACTTCGCCACCGTGGGCCACCTCTACCGCTCGATCGAAGCCGGCCTCGCCCGGTTGGCGAAGAAGCTCGGTGAGGACAAGCTCTTCATAGGCCCTGCCTTCCACCAGGCTGACGAGCAGAGCTTCCACTGGCCGGATCTCGTCCCCATCACCGGCCTCGAGAGCGCCAACCGGGCCATCGAGCGCATCGTCGAGCAAGGGGAAGGGGCGAGGGGCCAGTGGTCGACTGCCCATTACGGCAAGTTCCTGAGCGTGCTCGAGGAGTACCTCGAGGCGCACAAAGACGATCCCGAGTTCAGACCAGCTCATCCCGTCACGGCCGCCGGGATGCGAGCCGTCGAGGGTGTCGAGCCGGACGTCTACATCACCAATCCGGGGACCGGTGCGTGCTCGGACCTGTTCAACGCCGTCTACGAGCTCGTGCTGCAACTCATTGCTCGCTACTTCGCCTTCGGCCATGAGACCCCGGAGCAGCGCGAAGTACTGGCGCACACCGCCGTCAACCTCATGTTCCAGGCGATCGAACCGCTCGGCCTCCTGCTCGCCCGCCTTCCCGTGGGACCAGGCCGCCCGGGCGCCACGGCCGGAGCTAACTTCCAGCTCCCCTACCGGGCCAGCTTCCTCCTTCCCCACCGCCGGGCGGCGTGGATCAGGTTCGCCGAGCGGCTCGACGAGATGGCGGCCTTTGCCGCCGATGTGGATCCCGGGGAGGGGCTGGAGGTGGTGGCGGCAGTGTCGCTGGCGCTCAGCGGCATGGCCACCGATGTGAGGTCACACGTCGGGGCAGTTCTGAAACAACTCCGTCAAGTAGCTCCGGCGAACGGGCGGTCACCAGGTACTCCGCCCAGTCACGAGAAGTCGTATCGAATCTGACATGGATGTCGCGTCGCCGGGCTAAGCGCCACGCTCGTGAGCGAACCGCCGACCGTCGCTCGCTGTGGGCGTGCCCTCTCAGGGAAGCGAGTTCTCCGACGAGTTCCTCGACTGGCCCTCTCTAGGGCACGGTCCCCCGGGGTGGACAATCTCTCAGACTTATCGCGGCCTTGCACGACTTATGCCGAAAAAAATGGGATCGCTATCTACAGAAGGGACAATTCTTCCTGCAGTGCGGTGTACCGCTCGGTAGCTTTCCTTGGCGGAGCCGCCACAAGCGGCTGAGGGGAGAACGAAGCCTTTCGGCGGTAGTGATCACTTGGGCCACGCTGGCCCCGTCGGGATGATGGCCGGGTTGTGCCGGTGATCCCACCACTCCCTATGACTGGCGTCGATCCGCGGCTCGCGCTCCGTTAAGTCAGAACCATCGACACACACCTAAGGAAATGACGAAGATGTCGACAACCGAATCGTTTGCGCTCGCTGCTGCCATGCCGTCCGCCACGGTCGTGACACCGGAGGACCCATACTGGGACGAGGTCCGACAGGCCTGGAACCGCGCGGTGGATCAGTATCCGACCGCAGTTGCTATGGCCGAGTCGGCAAAGGACGTCGTGGCCGTGGTGAACACAGCTCGCCAGCAGGGCCTGCGGGTCGCGGCCCAGGGCACGGGACACGCGGCGGCACCAATGGGCCCTCTCGCCGACACCATCCTCGTCAAGATGACGGGCATGCGTGGCGTGCAGGTCGACCCGGATGCGCGTATCGCCCGCGTCGAGGCGGGGGCGGTCTGGCTCGACGTCGTCGAGGCCGCAGCCGAGCATGGATTGGCGGCGCTCGCCGGATCCTCTCCCGATGTGGGCGTGGTCGGCTACACGCTGGGCGGCGGCATGAGCTGGCTCGGCCGGACCTACGGTTTGTCGGCCAATAACGTCGAGGCGGTCGAGATCGTCACCGCCGACGGTCAGCTCCTGCGTGTCGACAGGGAGAGACACGCCGATCTGTTCTGGGCCGTCCGTGGCGGCGGCGGAAGCTTCGGCGTCGTCACCGCCCTCGAGCTCCGGCTGTTCCCCATCCAGGAGGTCTATGCCGGTGTCCTGTGGTGGCCGATCGAGCGGGGCCCAGAAGTCCTCCAGGCCTGGCGCGAGCTCGTCCATACCGACCTGCCCGAACAGCTGACCACCGTCGGCCGCTACCTGCAGCTGCCCCCGCTACCCGACATCCCCGAGCCGGTTCGGGGGAAGTCCTTCGCGGTCGTCGAGGCGATCCACCTCGGCCAACCGGCAGAAGCGGACGAGCTACTCGCCCCGATCCGTGCCCTGGGACCAGTGATGGACTCGATCGACACGATCCCAGTACAGGCTCTGGCTCACCTCCACATGGATCCGGAGCACCCCGTTCCCGCCGTCGCTGACGGCCTCACGCTCAGCGAGCTGCCGGGCGAAGCCATCGACGAGCTGGTGCGCGTGGCTGGATCTGACTCGGGATCGCCGCTTCTCTCGGTCGAGGTGCGCCATCTCGGTGGCGAGCTGGGCCGCGCCCGGCCCGAGAACGGCGCTCTGGCGGCAATCGAGGCGGACTACATCCTCCTCGCCGTCGGCATGACGCCGACCCCAGAGGCACAAGCGGCTGTGACGGCCCACATCGAGATGGTGAAGTCGGCGATGTCGCCTTGGCGAGCCCGGCACATGTACATGAACTTCGCCGAGACCAACAGGGACACAGGGGCTTCTGGGACACCGAGGCCTACGACCGTCTGCGGCGCATCAAGGCCCACGTGGACCCGACAAACCTGATCCGTTCCAACCATCCAGTCCCACTCTGCGACGCCTAGCGAGGCTCGCAGGTTCAAGATGTGGTGTGGAATGTGAGTGTGGATGGCGACGTGCCCGCGCCGATCGCTTCGCCCGAGAGCGAACCACCGACACTCGCGTCACTGTGGCGTGCCATTTCCGGTAGCGAGTTCTCAGACAAGCTCCTCGGTTGGCCGCCCGACGTGTTCGCCTTCACTGACATCGTCCTCGAGCGCTCCGACGCCTACCGGTTCGCCGTCTCCGCGCCGAAAGGCCGGCGCTGGCCGCCGTCTGACACGGGTCACTGGAACGCGGCTGTCGCCACCGCAGCCAGGGACTGGGGCGAGCGAGCCGGGACCGATGAGACGGCGTTGCCCCACCTGATCTCCGAGCAGTGGTCCGTCGTCCAACATGATGTCGCCACGCCACTCGACCAGCTGGGGGGCGGCGAACCCTGGCGGCTGTGCGAAGCCCTTCTCACCCTCCACGCCCTGGCCGACGAGGCATGCGCCGGGACCGGCGTGGCGGTGGCGCTAGACGGCGTTGGACTCTGCTTCCGGGGCCGGGCGAGCGAGCGCCTCGCCCGGACGGGATCGCTCTCGCGGGTAAGCCGCCGACGGCTGCGGGTGCTTCCCCGGGTGCGCAATACCCCGGGCGGCATCTCCTCCCGGTCGCTCTCTCGGTATCTCTGCGTCCGGGGTCCCAGCGTCGAGGCCGTGTGGAGCAAGGTTCCGCTTCGCCGGCCCGCCACGAACGACGCTAGATCGCACACCAACGTGGTACTCCTACCGTGGCCCTTGCGCGTGGAGGACACCGACTTCCGCCCACTGGGAGCGGTCGAGCGCGCCGAGCAGGAGCCATACGGCTTCTTCGAGTTCGCCCCCTCCGAAACCCTCGATCTGGGCTTGACCGACCGGGCGCTGGCGGCGGCGCGATCGGAGGCCGGGTCCGTCGACGTCGTCGTCCTCCCCGAGAGCGCGGTCGAACCCGCCGATCTAGTGGACCTGGAATCCGTTCTCGCCCGTCATCGCGTGACCATGCTTGTCGCCGGCGTCCGGGAGGCGCCCGACCTGGGGAGCGAGCTCGGCGGCAACTGGCTGCACCTTGCGGTCCGGTTCGGCGGGCACTGGTGGCACTACCGCCAGAACAAGCATCACCGGTGGTTCCTCGACGAGCGCCAGATCGAGCAGTACCACCTGGCCGGGGCCCTCCCGCCCTCAGTGCGGTGGTGGGAAGCAATGGAGGTCCCCCGACGGGCGGTGCAGCTGCTCGAGCTCGGCGAGGGGATCACCCTGGTATCGATCGTGTGCGAGGACTTGGCCCGTCTCGACGAGGTCGCCGACCTGCTCCGGGCTATCGGGCCCACCCTGGTGGTAACGATCCTCCTCGACGGGCCCCAGCTGCCCGCGCGTTGGACGGCCCGCTACGCGAGCGTCCTCGCCGACGATCCAGGTTCGGCCGTGCTCACCCTGAGCTCCTTCGGCTTCGTCCAGCGGGCGCGCCCTCCCGACCGGGCGCCCTCGTCGGTGGTCTCATTCTGGAAGGACTCCGTACGCGGCTTTCGCGAGATCCCGCTCGAGGCCAGCGCCACCGGGATGGTCGTGTCCATGGGGGTCGGCCGCACCATCCGCCGGAGCGCCGACGGCCGCTTCCCGATCGCCAACGCCGCCGAGCTCGTGGTGGGCGACGTCCGCCCGATCCGCGTCGATCCGCGGGCGGATGACGCCATCCACGCACCGGTCGCTCCGCCAGGAGACGGCTGGCATGAGCCCGACCCACCACCTCTTTCGACCACGGATCTCACCATCTTGACGTCGTGGTCGGAGCTGATGGCCGAGGCGCTGTCGTGGGCACCCGATCGGATGGCGGCGGTTCTCGAGGACGTTCGTCCCGGTGCGGCTTGGCGAGGACAGGAAGGCCTCGAAGAACCCTCGCCTGAACTGGCGGCTGCCCTCGGGCATCTGACAGACATGGTCGAGGCGCCCGCCGATCAGGGCTGTCCGACCGTCGAGAGTGCGCTGGCCGCGATCCACGGTCACCCCCACCACCTGGACCACGATCGTCGCGGGGAACTCTGGCGCCTGGCGCAGGCCGTGCTGGTGCCCGCGCTCGAGTGGCAGCGATCGGCCGGCTGAGATCGCCCGCGCTCGATTCCTCTCAACCCTCTACGGCAAAGAGGCGCCAGCTACCGGGCACGCCCTTGAGCTCATGTTCGCCGCGATCACTGAATGCCAGCCGGGACCCGGCCAGCAGATCCTTGACCGTGCTCGAGACCACGATCTCACCGCCGTCGGCCGTGGCTGCCACTCGCGCCCCGATGTGCACTGCAAGCCCGCCGATGCGCTCTCCTCGGACCTCAACCTCGCCTGTGTGCACCCCAGCCCGGACAGCGAGCCCGATGTCGGCCAGAGCCTCACCCATGGCACGAGCGGAGCGGATGGCATGACCCGGGCCATCGAAGGTCGCGAGGAAGCCGTCGCCAGCGGTGTCGACCTCGTGCCCACCAAAGCGGGCAAGCTCGCGCCGCACAGTGGCGTCATGCTCATCGAGCAGCGCCCGCCAGCGGCGATCGCCTAGTGCGGCCGCTCGTGCCGTTGAGCCCACGATGTCGGTGAACAGAACAGTGGCGAGCCTTCTATCCGGGTCGACGGATGCTCGGGCACCGGTGAAGAACTCCTCGATCTCGCCCACCAGCTCCTCGGCATTCTCCGTCCACCACAAGTGGTCCGCTCCATCCAACTCCACGAATCTGGCATGGCGAATGTGACTGGCGAGATATCTCCCGAGCTCGGGCCGGGCGATCTGACCACGAGCTCGCTGAAGGATAAGAGTCGGAGTCTGGATGACGGGCAGTAGCTCGCGGACATCGGTCAGCACCGACTGTCGGTAGTAATGAGCCACCGCACCAGGTGACACCGCAGCTCGTCCGAGGCGAACGAACTGCTCGGCGAAACGCGGATCGTCTACCTGGCTGGGAACCATCCGATCTACGACGCTGGGTGCCCTCTGAGCTACAACGTCGGCATCGCCCCCAGTCCATGCTTCGGTCTGACGACGAACGACCTCGAGAAGCTCGTCCTCCGAAGCTCCCCAGGGGTAGTCGAAGGCGGCGGTCAATCGGGCCGCCGTGTTGAAAAGTACCAATCCGCGACATCGTTGGGGACGGCTGGCGGCAAGGAGCATCGCAAGCGGACCGCCCTCGGTGAAACCGAGGATGGCGGCTTGCTCTGACCCAGCGGCATCCATGACTGCGCAGATGTCAGCCACCTGGGTCTCCAGGTCAGGCAGGCGATCGAGCGGAACCGGATCCGACAGGCCCGTGCCCCGTCGGTCGAAGATGATCAGTCTCCCCATCGCCGCAAGTCGCCTGTGCTGGCGCGCCCACTCGGGCATCTCCCAAAACAGCTCGACGTGATGAACCCAGCTTTCGATGAGAACCAGATCAAGGGGGCCATGGCCCAGGACCTGGTAGGCGAGGTGGACCTCGCCGTTCCTCGCGTACCTTGTTGTGGGCGGGGCATTCACGGCTCTACAGCTTGGCATCTCATCGGTCCGGATACCTCGGCCCTGACATCGAGGGCGCATCCCATATAGGTGAGGGAACGCTTCGTCAGCCAGCGACGGCGTTGGATTGCACCCGACGTCTGCGTTGGACGCGCGGCTCTCGTGTCCGAGACGTCCGATGGTACGGTAACTCGGTGGCGAGGCAGTCCGACCGGCCTCCGGTGCAAGAAATGGGCGTCTAGCCCAAGTCGGCTGACGGCCAGAGACACCCATGGACATCCCTGAGATCCGCTACGCCAAGGCTGGCAACATCGACATCGCGTACGAGGTGCTAGGCGATGGCCCCGTCGACCTCGTATCCGTACCGGCGTGGGCCACCAATATCGAGCTCTATTGGGAGGACCCTAGGGCGGCCCGGTTCAACCACCGCCTGGCCTCCTTTAGCCGCCTCATCGGCTTCGACAGGCGAGGAACGGGACTCTCGGCCCGGATCGGAGGAGCTCCAACGCTCGAGGACGGCATGGAGGACCTGCGCGCCGTGATGAAGGCGGTGGGCACCGAACAGGTAGCCCTCATGGGGTTCTGGGAGGGAGGGCCCATGAGTGTCCTCTTCGCCGCCACTTACCCTGAGCGGGTATCGGCCCTCGTCCTCTACGGCGTGATTCCGCGCTTCACCTGGTCGCCGGAGTGCCCCTGGGCACCCACCCCCGAGGCAAACGAGGCCATCGCCCATGCCATCGAAGAAGGCTGGGGTCGCGCCGCCTCTCTAGACTTCATCGCCCCCAGCCTGTCTGGCGACGAGGGCTTCCGTCGCTGGTGGGCTCGGATGGAGCGAAACTCTCAAAGCCCCGGAGGGGCGGCCCAGTTGTTTCGCACCAACGCGTCCATCGACGTGAGCGCCGTCCTTCCCGCCATCCGGGTGCCCACCCTTGTGCTCCATCGCAGCCGCGACCTCATGGTGCCCATCGAATCTGGGCGCTACGTGGCCGACCACATCGCCGGGGCCCGATTCGTGGAGCTGCCCGGCCAGGACCATTTGGGCTTCATTGGAGACCAAGACGCTCTTGTCGCTGAGATACAGGAGTTCCTCACCGGAGTACGGGAGGCACCCGAGCCCGACCGGGTACTCGCCACGGTCCTCTTCACCGACATCGTCAACTCTACGGAACGGGCCGCCGCGCTGGGCGACAGCCGGTGGCGAGACCTTCTGGAGGCCCACAACGCCGTCATCCGTCGGGAGCTAGCCCGGTTCCGGGGCCGTGAGATTGATACCGCGGGCGACGGCTTCCTCGCCACCTTCGATGGGCCCGCTCGCGCTATTCGCTGCGCCGAGGCCATCGTCGTAGCTGTTCACCAGCTGGGCCTCGAAGTCCGGACAGGGGTCCACACGGGCGAAGTGGAGCTCACGGGAGACAAGGTAGGGGGCATCGCCGTTCACATCGGGGCACGAGTCGCCGCGTCGGCCAGAGCTGGCGAGATACTCGTTTCTCGAACGGTCGTCGATCTCGTCGCCGGGTCCCGGCTGAGCTTTGCTGACCGTGGGGCTCGGCAGCTCAAGGGGGTGCCCGGTGAATGGCAGCTGTTCTCCGTCACCTCGGACCCAACGCGATGAACAGCGATATTGCCCGACGCGCTCCGTGTGTCCTGGTACGAATGGCTTTCGATGATTGAGCGGTCGACACCAATCCCTACTTCGCAGTCAGTGGCGAGAGGCCGGAGTCACCTGCTGTTGACAGTTGCTCGCCCGGTCCACCCGGCGCGGCACTGGCGGTAGAAACCCTGGAAGGTCCCCGTAGTTGGCAGATCGGTCAACTGACCGGGACACCCCTGGATCCAATGCCGACTGGCAGCGCCTTGCAAGCGAGCTATGCGACTCCCGCGGCTCAGTACGTGGCCAGCGCTACTGTCGGGCTGGTAGCGTGTTGCCGGCGGTTGGAGCGGACGACGGGACTCGAACCCGCGACCCTCACCTTGGCAAGGTGATTGCTGCGGTGCCTCGACCTGGCCATATAGCCTCTGAACTGCGGTTTCTGTGTCCACCGCTGATCGTCATTTCCCCTTGTTTCTCGGAGTCTCGCGGACAAGCCGCGGACAAGCCGACCCGAAACCCGCTGCCGGCTGGTTCAAGCGACAAGCGGCAGCGGTGGGCTCCCGGGATTGACGTCGCGGTGTACGCCGGATCCCCGACCCGGGGATGACTACGGTGCGGTCCGATGGGCCTCTCGCACGGCGTCGCCGCGCCCGAGCCGCTCACTCGGTGGTCGGCTTGGACGCCACTAGCGGGAGCGGGAAAAGACCGTCGCTTGCCTGCCGCGCCGGGCCTGTATCAGATCCGCCGGGTCGGGTCGGGGGCACTCGACTACGTCAGCCAAACCGGCCTCACGCTGCGAGCCCGGTTGGGGATGCTGGACAGCGTGTACAAGCCTCAGATGCCCTACCGGGACCCGCACACTGCAGCGCCGGCCCTGTGGGCACTTCGCGATTGCGAGGGCTGCAACTTCGAGGTGTCGGTGACCGTCGTCGAGGGCACGGTGGTCGAGCGTAAGGCCCTGGAGGCGGTGGCCATCACCCTCTACCGGCTGGAGGCGGGCCGCTCCCCGACGGCCAACTTCGGGCGCATGCCGGTCGGCTACCGAGCTTCGACAGGGAACAACGCCCAGCTGGTCGCCGCCGGGCGCCGCGATCGGGGCGGGCGGGACCCCACTGCCCTCTGCACCGCCCCCAGCGTCCCGGTGGCCGGCGCTCTTGGTGGTAAACCACACGCGGCCGATTGGATGGGCTGGTCTTGGTGGGGCTGGGTTGCCGTCAGTGAGGTGTTCGGATCAGCGGGCGGCGCCGGACTCTACCGACTCCGGATCGCCGTGAGCTGCAACGGGGGACTGCTCTACGTCGGCGAGGGCAACATCGCAGCCAGGCTACGGGCTCATGTGGCCAAGGCCACACGCCACGGCCACCGCCAGCGCGACCATTTCTCCGGAGAGCTGGAAGCCTCCTGGGTGGAGCTTCCGGGGGTGGCTACGGTCAACCTTCTTGAGCACGAGAACGATTTGGTCGCCAGCCACGTGCTGGACGCTGGGCACGCGCCTAGAGCGCAGTTCCTCGGCTGATGATGGCCTTGGTTTAGCGACAAGCGGGAGATCACGTGAGATGCGAGTTCTGCTGTGGAACATCGGCGGCGGCCCCAGTAGACCGAAGCTCGAGTGGCTGGATGCGCAACCGTGGGATCTGGCCATCCTGCTTGAGGTCTCGTCCAAGGGGCTCAAGCTGCTCGCGTCGAGCGACAGCTTCGAGTCCCGTTGCGTCAGCTACTACCTTCCTTCGGCAGCCAAGCGTGGCAGGCGGATGATGGTGGCGATGACCGCGCGATGGCCGACAGAATTGGACGACCCGTATCCGGTTCCGGGCTTCGAGAAGGGTCGGCCCTTCGCCGAGCAGTGCATGGCGGTCGATGGCCGCCGCGGGGCCAGCATCTTCACTGCCGTCGGATTTCAAGCCCCTAATGCTAGTCACCGGGGCCAGTCAGCTAAGGAGGCGGCTTACCCGCTGCTGGCAAGCTGGCTCAGTCAGTTGAGTGGGCGTGCCTTCATTGTCGGTATCGACACCAACACGTGGAAGACTGGCGTCGGTCCGGGCCGGGACAATCCGAAGAAGTTCATATTGAACCAAGAGTGCTTTCAGCTCCAGGACGCTACACACCCTCTGGTAGAGACCTACCGCAGGGCCGCAGAAGAGAACTTGTCGTTAATCACGGAACGGTCAGCCTCCAAGGCACCGACCTGCATGGCCTCAACTGGATCCAGGCGGTCCACGGCCGGCCGTACTCGCGCTACCCCCTGGGCGAGTCCTTCATCGCCGTGCCCTTCGTGGTCGGTGCCGACCTGGCCGGCTACCCGCCTGACACCACAGCCAGGGACACCCGGCTTCAGGTCATCGAGGCGAGCAGCATCGTGGCCGCGACGGCCGCGGTGGTCTTCTTGATCGCCGAGATCGGTCTTGGTGTCCTCGAGGCCCGGAGGCGACGATGGTGGGCTACAGGAGTCGCCCTGATCTTCGCCTTCGGCACTGCCGCCTGGTCGACCGCCAGCCGGGCCCTATGGCAGCACGGTCCTTCGATGCTCTGTCTCGCCCTAGCCGCCTACCTGGCCCTGCGCTCTCGGCGCGACCCGCGCTTCGCCGCCTGGCTCGGCCTTCCCCTGGGCGTTGCGTACTTCATGCGCCCGACCAACGCCATCCCCATCGTCGTGTTGACGGTCTGGGTCCTGGCCTGTCGCCGACGTCAGGTCGTTCGCTACCTCGCTGGCCTGACGGTGATGCTTGGCGCCTTCGTCTTCGTCAGCGAGAACTCGTACCATGGCCTGCTGCCGGACTACTACGCCAAGGGCTCCCTAACCGGATTCCACCTCCCGGTCGCAGCATTGGCGGGCGAGCTGGTAAGCCCTGCGCGGGGTCTGCTGGTGTTCTCGCCCGTCGTCCTCCTGGCGGTGGCCGGGCTGGTGATCGCCGCCCGACGGTGGACCCTCGACGGCCTCACGCTAGCTCTCGCCGGCACCGTCGTCGCCCACTGGCTGACCGTGAGTTCGAGCCATGACTGGTGGGGGGGCTACAGCTACGGGCCCCGGTACATGTCCGACCTGCTCCCGTTCCTGGTCGTCCTCGCCCTGCCCGCCGTGGCGTGGCTGGCTCAGGCCGAGCCCGGCACCCTGCGAACGGCAGCCGTCTCAGGAACTGCCGTCCTCGTCGCTGCCAGCGTGGCGTTCAACCTCGGCGGGGCTTGGTCGGACCGCGCGCTCGAGTGGAACAGCGACGTTCCGCTGACCGTTGGCCGTCTGTGGTCGTGGAGCGACCCACAGTTCCTCCGAGGCCTGCCCTTCGCCCAGCACGCGTACTACGCCCAGCTGCTCGCCGTCCTAGCGCTCACCGGAGTGGCTGCCGGCGTGGTCCTCGGGCTCCGGGATGGCGACATCAGGCGACTGGTCGGCGCCGAAGTGAACTAAGGCGGCAACCCTCTATCCTGCTTCCTCGCTCTAGAACAGGAATAGCTCAGGGTCTTCACCGCGGATGAGGCTCGGTGGCTGGCGTCGGTCAGATCGTCTCCGGCCGTCCCCTGGTGGCGTGTCTGTCCCCGGGGGTGTGGCAATGACGGCGGGCGGGGGAGCGGGGATGTGCCCGTTGCGGGGTGCTAGCCGGTCCGGGTCGACCGGCCGGCAGTCGCCAAACCGGCCACGTCAGGGCGGTGGCGCTAGCCGCGGCGGTGGTCGTGACCTGCGCGGCCGGGGCCGCGCTGGTGTCTCGTCTCAGAGGTCATCCTCGACACGGTGCTGCTTCAAGGCATAATAGGGGTTAGGTCGATTGCGCGTATCCCGATGTACAATCACGGCGGAACTGCACTCGAGGAGCCTCATGACACGTGGCGTCATTAGTTCAATCGTTGTCGCCGGCGTCTTGGCTTTCGTGGCGGCGTCAGTATCCCTGATCCGGGCCAGTGCGCCTCCTGTCACGGTCAGGACTGCCGTGACATCCGGGGCACCCGGCTGGTTGGGTAGCGCATCGGCCAGCGTGGCCCAGAACGTGCCGGCCACGATCACCGTGCCAACAAGCTTCGCGGGGGCGAATCTTCTCGTCGCCATGGTCGCCACCGACGGCCCGGACAGCACCCCGGTGGGCAGCGCGACCTCGGAGACGACGGCTGTGTTCGGTGGGACATCGGGACTCACCTGGACGCGGCACGGGCACGAATCATCCCGCCAGGACTGGGCGGCGACAGGTGAACGCCTCGAGACCTACGGGGCGTCCGCGACCGAGGTGTGGACGGCTACACCGCCGCCTCGGTGGACTCCGCAGGGCAATGTGACCGAGATCAGCAACCATCCCAACTCGGCCGACGACGGGCAAGTGCTGACCATCGCCGCCTTCAACAACGGCGGATTGGGTGATGTGATAACGCTCGACGGGCTCGCCAGCCGGCCCGAGCAACAGCAGATGAGTGTCCCTCCCGGGTCATCCGTATACGCCGCTACCTTCAACGGCAAGGTCAACGCCAGCTTCACAACTCTGCCCGGTTACCACCACGTGCTACAGCGCCGCCAAGGGGACGACACCGCAACCGTGCTGACTTCGGACAGTCGTGACCTGCCAGCCGGGTTGCAGGCCGTTGGGTACAGCGCTCCGAACCCGGGCAACTACTGGGAGATGACCATCGCCGTCATCACCGTCGCCAAGTAAGGGACGGTAGCCGGACGACCGACGAGTGTGCCCACCTCGTCAATGCCCAGCGGCCGTGGATGCCGAGAGGCACGCCGACCCGGAGCTGGCTCGAGAGCCTACGGCGAGAACTTCTGCACGTGCCCGACCTGGGTCCCGATGAAGACCTGGTTCCCGTCGGTGGCCGGCACGGTGAACTTGGCCCCGGTGAAGCTGCCGAGGAGGGCGACCCGCTGGAGCGTCCCGCTCACGGGGACCGCCTTGTACGCCCGCAGCTGGGAGGTCGCTCCAGTGCGAGTGGTGATCCACAAGATGGCCGAGCCGGACGTACCGGCGCCCGTGCCGTTGGAGGTGACCACCGGCGACCCCGGGAACGGGCCGAGGTTGTCGCCGTTGGAGCCCACCTGCGGGAAGCTGATCTTTCCTGTGCCGGAGTTGTATTGCACCTGGTACAGCTTGATAGCCGCCGACGTGTTGTTCTGCACCACGTAGACGTAGGCGGGGTCGGTAGCCACACCGTCCCACCAGATGGCGGGGTGACCCCATGTTGCCGACGGGTTCTCGGCTACTGAGGGATCGGTGCCGCTGGGGCCCGGGTACCCGCCTAGGCTGTCCCGGTTCAGCAGGTAGATCTTGGTCTTGCTGGGCTCGACGAGGAGGTGGGTGGTAGTGGGTGTGCCGCCGAAGCCGTCGGGCAGCACCGCCGGCCCACCGGAGCCGAGGTCCTCGTCGGTCGTGTTCAGCTGGTCGGCGTTGGCGGGGGTGAAGTGGTCAGCGGCGGACATGGCGTGGGTGCTGGGATCGACCTGCAGGTTCACGACCGAATCGCCCAGCGCCTTTTGGAAACTGGTACCTCCCCCCACCCCGGGGGTGGTGCCGTTGCCGGTGCCGAGGAAGATCCGGCCCTGGCCGTCGACGGCCAACCCGCCCCCTGCATGCCAGATGCCGCCCAGGATGTTGGCGGTCCCGCCGAGGGGGTTCGCCTCGTCGACCCAGCGGTGCTGGTCGCTCGGGGTCGTGGTGGAGATGCTGACCACCCACCCCCGGTAGTCGCCCAGGTCGCACATGCTGGCGAAGCCGGCGTAGACCCGGCCGCCCTGCAGCAGCAGGCCCGTGCGCTGGTTCTGCAGGGTGGCGTTGAAGCTCGTGTGGTTGTCGCCGTTGTCGCCGGCGGTGCCGGAGATGGTCTGCGGCCAGCCGGACACGGTGGTTCCGTCCTTAGCATTGAGGGCCCACATCCGTATCGACGCCGAGGCGGGATTGGTGCCGTCCCAGCTCTTGGCCGTCAGGTAGACGATGCCCGAGGCCGGGTCGAACACCGGCGCGGAGGTGACGCCGTAGTTGGGGCTCACGTCTGCGCACTTGATGACGCTCGAGGGCTCGGGCGTGCCGACGCTCTTGCTCCACACGATGCTGCCGTTCGCGGGATTGATCCCGTAGACCCAGTCGTTCTCGGTGGCCGCGATGACGAGCTTCCCAACTGACGTGGTCACCACGAGGGGCTGGGCCAGCACCGCCCCGTTCACCGCCGTGTTGAACTTTTGGCTCACACCGGTCAGCGGCGGAGCCAGACCGGGCTCGTGGGTGTCCAAGCCGGCCCTGGTCTGGTCCACCGAGATCGTGTTCAGGTCGGCGGATGCCGCCTGGGCGCCAACCGTGACCAGTCCTGTCACAGCCACGACTCCAAGGAGCAGTCGTGACCTCCGCCCTCTCGGTACCTGCAACATGCTTTCGAGCCTCCGCCAAGGTCGCATCATGACGCCGCCTGCACCTGGAAGGAGCTGAAGGTGGCCGAGGTGTTGCCCTTGGCCGAGGCCACGCTCAAACCGGCCAGGCCGTAGAAGGGCGCCCGGGCACACCCACGTGTGGCGTGCCCCGCCGGCAGAACGAGAATGGCGACCGTGTCGCTGATGGCGAACCGTGCCGCCGCCCAGCCGGCGCCGGCACCAGCCACCTCGGCTCAGGGGCCTGCTTGTGGCACGGAGGCGCCCTGCCGTCCGTCGCCGCCCATCACCGCGACGAGCTCGTCCTGGCCGAGGCGAGACGAGGACTAGCGAGGCTCGGTGTCGCCCGCCCAATCTCGAGCGTGGACGAGGCGTACGACGTCCTGCTTCGAACTGGCTGGTTCGCTCAACGCCCTACGCCAGGCCCTGATGGATGAGGTCCAGCGGCTCGGCTCAATCAGGTACGAGCACCCAAGGGCGGGCGAACAGGTCCGCGGCGAGATGACCGAGCTGCGGGCGGTCAGCAAGGAGTTGGCCAACTTGCTCGGGATCATCGGTCGCCTCGACGTCCAGGGCCGCAAGGTCCAGTTGGACGAAGCTCGTTTCGTGCTCATGGCGAACGTCGTCGAAGAGTGGCTCCGTCGGCGTGGCGAGGACCATCAACGTCAGGGCCGAGCTGCACGAGATCACCACCGAGCTGCAGAGCGGCGAATGACGTGCTCTTTGCGTCTCAGGAAGTGGGCAAATGCCCGGTACGCTGGGGTAATGGCTGAGTCAGTACCGAAGCTGGGGCCCGAGAACGGCTCAGAGGGCCCCAGAATCGCCCTGGAGGCCCTGGACCGGGTGCCCGGCACGGATGGGCCAAGGGCTGGGGACGGGCCGTCAGAGCGAGCGCCGACAACAATTGTTGTCAGCGCCGTCTACCCAGGCGCCCGGGCGTCTCGAAGGATCGATGCACCAGCAGCGTTCCTCTGCCGCCGTTGCACGCATCCGTTCTTCCGGCACGCGGGGGGCCGTGCGTGCCGTGCACCCCGCTGCGGATGCCCGCGCTTCATGGCTCCGGGGTGGGCGCAGTGAGAGTGTGGTCACCGTGGGCACCGCTGCCCTCACCGGTCACCATCATGGAGGCGAGCGGACTGACGCCCGATGACTGGCAACGCCGATTGCTCGAGCAGCGCCCATCACGTGCACTGGTCCGCTGCTGCCGCCAATCCGGGAAGTCCACGGTTGCCGGCGCCGCGGCGTTGGATGTGGCGCTCAGCACCCCGAAGAGTTTGGTGCTGTTGGTCAGCCCGAGCCAGCGCCAGTCGAGCGAGATCATGCAGCGAGTCCGGGACCTCCTGACACCGCTGGCCGGCCAGCCTGGGATCGTCAGCACCAAGCCAGTCAGCGAGTCAATCCTGAGCCTCCGGCTCCAGAACCGGTCACGCATCCTCAGCCTCCCGGCGAGCGAGACGACGATCAGGGGCTACTCGGCCTCGTTGGTGCTGTTGGACGAAGCTGCGTATGTGCCCGACTCGCTCATCCACGCCATCCTCCCCATGCTCGCGGCCACGAACGGCCGGCTCATCGGCCTCAGCACACCTCGCCAAAGAGCCGGATGGTTCTACAACATGTGGACCCAAGGTGACCCGGCGTACATGCGCATCAAGGTCACGGCCAGTGAGTGTGGCCGTATCAGCGCCGAGCACCTAGCCGAGGCGAAGGCGACCATGCCGACCGCCAGATTCGCGGCCGAGTACATGGTCTCGTTCACAGAGTCCGAAGCGCAGGTCTTCAGATCGAGTGACATCGACTACTGCTTCGACATCGCCAGGAGTGGGTCATGAGGCTCGTCCTCGGTGTTGACGTTGGGCAATCGACCGACCCAACGGCACTCATCTTGCTCGGCAGTGAGGACCGCCAGCACCGCCTCGGTTGGGCCGAGACGCTCCCAAGCGTGGCCTCGGCCAAGGGCAACACCTCGGCCACCTTCAGCTCCTTCCAGGTGCAGGCGGCGTCATGATGCGACCTTGGCGGAGGCTCGAAAGCATGTTGCAGGTACCGAGAGGGCGGAGGTCACGACTGCTCCTTGGAGTCGTGGCTGTGACAGGACTGGTCACGGTTGGCGCCCAGGCGGCATCCGCCGACCTGAACACGATCTCGGTGGACCAGACCAGGGCCGGCTTGGACACCCACGAGCCCGGTCTGGCTCCGCCGCTGACCGGTGTGAGCCAAAAGTTCAACACGGCGGTGAACGGGGCGGTGCTGGCCCAGCCCCTCGTGGTGACCACGTCAGTTGGGAAGCTCGTCATCGCGGCCACCGAGAACGACTGGGTCTACGGGATCAATCCCGCGAACGGCAGCATCGTGTGGAGCAAGAGCGTCGGCACGCCCGAGCCCTCGAGCGTCATCAAGTGCGCAGACGTGAGCCCCAACTACGGCGTCACCTCCGCGCCGGTGTTCGACCCGGCCTCGGGCATCGTCTACCTGACGGCCAAGAGCTGGGACGGCACCAATCCCGCCTCGGCGTCGATACGGATGTGGGCCCTCAATGCTAAGGACGGAACCACCGTGTCCGGCTGGCCGCAGACCATCTCCGGCACCGCCGGCGACAACGGCGACAACCACACGAGCTTCAACGCCACCCTGCAGAACCAGCGCACGGGCCTGCTGCTGCAGGGCGGCCGGGTCTACGCCGGCTTCGCCAGCATGTGCGACCTGGGCGACTACCGGGGGTGGGTGGTCAGCATCTCCACCACGACCCCGAGCGACCAGCACCGCTGGGTCGACGAGGCGAACCCCCTCGGCGGGACCGCCAACATCCTGGGCGGCATCTGGCATGCAGGGGGCGGGTTGGCCGTCGACGGCCAGGGCCGGATCTTCCTCGGCACCGGCAACGGCACCACCCCCGGGGTGGGGGGAGGTACCAGTTTCCAAAAGGCGCTGGGCGATTCGGTCGTGAACCTGCAGGTCGATCCCAGCACCCACGCCATGTCCGCCGCTGACCACTTCACCCCCGCCAACGCCGACCAGCTGAACACGACCGACGAGGACCTCGGCTCCGGTGGGCCGGCGGTGCTGCCCGACGGCTTCGGCGGCACACCCACTACCACCCACCTCCTCGTCGAGCCCAGCAAGACCAAGATCTACCTGCTGAACCGGGACAGCCTAGGCGGGTACCCGGGCCCCAGCGGCACCGATCCCTCAGTAGCCGAGAACCCGTCGGCAACATGGGGTCACCCCGCCATCTGGTGGGACGGTGTGGCTACCGACCCCGCCTACGTCTACGTGGTGCAGAACAACACGTCGGCGGCCATCAAGGTGTACCAGATACAGAACAACGGCGGTCACATCACCTTCCCGTTGGTGGGCTCCAACGGCGACAACCTCGGCCCGTTCCCCGGGTCGCCGGTGGTCACCTCCAACGGCACGGGCGCCGGTACGTCCGGCTCGGCCATCTTGTGGATCACCACTCGCACTGGAGCGACCTCCCAGCTGCGGGCGTACAAGGCGGTCCCCGTGAGCGGGACGCTCCAGCGGGTCGCCCTCCTCGGCAGCTTCACCGGGGCCAAGTTCACCGTGCCGGCCACCGACGGGAACCAGGTCTTCATCGGGACCCAGCTCGGTCACATCCAGAAGTTCTCGCCCTAGGCTCCCTCCTCTCTCGAGCCCGTACCTGGTCGGCGTCGGCTATCGAGATTTACTGCGGCTGAGCAATGGCGAGGTGGACACACTCCTCCTCCGTCGTCCGCCGCTGTGTCTCACGTGGCGGCGGGTGAACACGGCGATGGTCATCTCCCAGTAGTTGCCCGGGTTCGGAGCGCTGTACCCAACAGCCTGCAGTCCGGCTGGCAGGTCGCGACTGTCCGGCGCCAGCACGCCAGCGGTGTCGTCCCCTTGGCGGCGCTGCACCACCTCGTGGTATCCGGGCAGAGGGATGAAGTTGGCGTTGACGCGACCGCTGAAAGTAATGGCGTAGACGGATGATCCGGCGGGGACGCTCATGTGCTGTTGCTCGGGCCGGCGGCATCGAGCCGACCGCAGCGACGTAGTCGCACGGGCGGCGGCTCCGACTGACAACTCTGAGAGGGGGCCCTTCGACCCTGGTCTACCTGACCCTGGCGGATCACACTGGCAGTGTCAGGAGGACGGGCCTTCGGTGAGGCGGGTAGCGACCACGATCGCTGTCTTCCCGCTGAGGTGGGCGGGTCTGGACAGGGTCTGGTGGCTCTGCCCGTGAGCCGCCCTTCTAAGCGAATCAGGCAAACTCCTGCCAGCCCTCCTCGAGAGCGCCGGTGGGCGTGCTCTGTCCAGCCAACAAGGCAGGACTTGCCCCGGTACGCTGTTGCCCTGTTGTGGGTCTTTGGCCTGCTGTTCGGCGCGGTTATCGCCATGGTCAGGCGACACTGCGAGACCGCGAAGCCCACGGACCCGATTCTCCGGGAACGGATGAAGAGCGCAGTCACCATGAGCCTGACCTAGAGGCTCGGCAGGATGACCTGTTCCGGCGCATTGGACGCCCTGGCCGCCAAAGGCCAGGCCGGTGCCCTCGGTCGGCCGACGGGGAGAGGAGTGCCTGTGTTAAGGCGTGGTGCCAGGGAAGCTCGGTTCGCGCTGGTGAGCGACGGCTACGCCCGGGACGAGGTCAACTTTGTGGTTGAGGACTACGAGCGACGGTTCAACGAGACGCGGGTCCAGCTCGAGCGGACGGAGCTGAATCTGGCCGAGGCCGATGGCCGCGTCCAGGCCCTGGAGGCCAGGGTTTCGGAGCTGGAGGAGTGGGGAGCTGGCGGATCGCCGTTGGGTGAGCTGGCCGACGAGCTCCTCCACAAAGCCAAGGAGATCGGGATTGAGCTAGAGGACCACGTCCTCTCGGAAGCCGAGGCGGAAAGGGGGGGGCTCAAGCAGGCGGCGGAAGCCGCGGAGTCGGCCCGTGGTCGGGCCGGGGAGATCGTCGCCAAGGCCCAGCGTGATCGGGACGAGCTAGGCCGAACGGTGGAGGAATCCCGCCGGCAGGTCGATCAGTTCGTCCAAGACAGCAGGATAATGGCTGAGGAAAGAGGCCGAGGCGTGTGGGAGAAGGCCCAAGGTCGTCTGCGTGAGCCGGTGCTCGAGCTAGAGCACCTCAACGAGCAGCGGCGGGCGATGCTCAAGGAAATCCTGGAGTTGCAGGTGTTGGTCGACACGTCATGGAGGCGCATCTCTAGCGAGGACGACGTGCCCGCTCCGCCGACGCCTTCGACGGGGGAGGGCCAGCTTGTACGCAGTCTGGTACGCCGTGTTCAGCTGGTCGGTGAGGCTCTGATCGGGGCTCAGGAGCTGCGCGTGTCCGAAGACGGCGTTGATGAGGGAACGGAGCCCGAAACCGACTCTGGGTCCCCCGAGGAGGTCGCGCCCGACGAGGGCTGTCCGCCCGTCGTTGAGATGGACGGTGCCGGCAGCCCGGGCGCTAGGCAACAGGAACACGAGCCCGACGAGACGGGTCCAGTGCTCGACGCCGATCGGTGGTTCCGCGAGGTCGAGGAGCAAGTCAAGGAACGCCGTGAGCAGGACCCGACCCGCCCCGAATGATCAGAGGGTGCAGGAGCTCGACTGGCCATGACGCGGCCCCGGTGATCGGAGGCCAGGGCCCCGAGCTTTCGGCGAGTTGGGTCGCTGATCCAACAGCCCGCCCACTGAGGTGGGCGGCTCCGACAGGGTTTGGTGGTCTCTGCTCGTGAGCCGTCCTCTGAGCGAGTTAGCTGACGCCCCGGTGAACGCCCAATTCGGACTCAGCTTTTTGCTGGGGGGGAAAGCAGTGGCCCGGTAGGACGGGCATCACCTCCCCGGGAGCAACAGCCTACGTACTGCTGTCGCGAGCATCCCCGCCGTCGGCGGCGCTCCTAGCGGCCGGATGTTCTCGACCAGCTATGGCCGTCTGCATTCACGGTCACGTGCTCGCTGGCGCTAACGCCGCCTTGGAAGGCGACAAGACAGTCGTACCGTGGCTGCGTGTCGTCGGTTGGGGGGCCGCAGGTGACATTCATTACCCGGGCATAGGGCACGCCCGGAGAGAGTCTGGCAACCTGCTCCTCCACGTTGGCCCGCACCGACGCCGTAAGGGTGTCGGGGTGCTTATAGTTCGGTCCACCGCTCCCGTACGCCACTCCTAGCAACCCGGCAACCGCTAGCCCCGCAGCCGCCCCAGCGAGTCCTATCGCCGCAGTCCCCCGCATCGTCGGAGTCCCCGAGAATAGGCATCTCCCTCACCTCCTCCATAGCGTCATGGAGCAACCGCCGTGCCACGGCTACGAGGTCGAACGTCACCTCGTTCTCCCTTCCCGTGGTCCACTGCTTCGCACTCGTGCGTCATCGCCAGGCACGATCGCTCAGAGCCAGGACCGGACCCGTCCGGTCTCCGCCTGGGGGGCCAGCTGCCGCCCGATGGCTTCGTGGAGGCCGGTCGGGGCGTACACGTGCTAGCTGGGCACGCCTACCTGTTCGTCATCGTCCCGCCCGATCATGCCGAAGAGCTCCCACTTCCACTCGTGCTCATGGTCGCTCGCCGGGTCCGCCGCCTTCGTTCGGTTCGTAGCTCGATCTTCCGCCGTGCTTCATCGTGGTGGTTGCGGTCCTTCCCGCCCCGGATCCGGTGGCGCTGGTTCTCAGTGAGCCCTCCCCACACGCCGTGGAGCGATGCGTGGGTGAGCCCGAAGTCCATGCACTCGAGCACGACCGGGCACGTCTCGCAGATATCGAGAGCCTCGGCGCTCGCCTGCACGCCCACCGGGAACCACCACGACGTCGGGCAGCCGCGGCAGGTGGCATCCGCCATCTACTTCGGGTCCTCGGAGGGCATGAACGAGGCGGGGGGCCTAGCCGTCCTTCCCCCCGAGGTGGTTACAACAGAACTCGACCGAGTCCCCCTTCTCATCTCTGCCTCCTAACACCTTCATTGGTGGCAGAAAGGTGGCACCAGTAGGAGAGGCCAAAGGTCACCCTGTCGCGGGCGAAATGGGGACCTTGTGCCGCCCTCCCGACCGAGAGCCCGATATGACCCATGGCTCCAGGGGCCTTCGACCCTGGTCCACCGGACCCTCGCGGATCACACTGGCAGTGTCAGAAGGAAGGGGCTTCGGTGAGGCGGACGGCGAGCACGGCTGCTGTCCACCCGCTGAGGTGGGTGGCTCCGGACAGGGTTCCGGGGGGTTCCTCTGCTCGTGAGCCGCCCTCCTGAGCGAGTCAGCTGACGCCCCGGTGGGCCGGTCGGTGGCCTGGCTCGCCCCTCTCCATCGGTCGACCCTCCCGAGCGCCCGTTGAGGTGGGCGGCTCCGGGGACGGAGCCAGGGGCTCCCGCCGCCGCTGCCCCCGTTGAGCCGCCCTCCTGAGGGAGAGGCAAGAATGACGGAAAGGGACCGAGCCAGGGGGGCAGCCATGAGGCGACTAGGTGTGCTGGTGGCGGCGCTAGCGGCGGTGTCAGCCTGCGGCGGGGGCGGACCCAACTACAAGAACGCGGCGACGCTGGAGGCGTCCCTGAAGGCCACCGCGCAGGGGGAGCTAGCGCAGGGAGGTGCGCCGGCGACGGGCGCCAGCATCCAGGGCGTTAGGTGCACCGCGACCGATGACACAAGGCAGCGTTTCGAATGCATCATCGACCTTCATACGGTGGTCTCGACCGAGCCTTCGCAGTCCATCGAGCGGGTGATCCTGACCCCGGACGGGCATCACTGGACGATCACGTCGTGATGGGCGACCGATCGCGACGGCTCGAGTGCTGGATCTTCGCCGGGTCGCCCGGGGGGATCGACAGGCGCCGACCGGAGGCGCACACTGACGCTACGGACGCCACGGGTCCAGCGGTCTCCGCCGATCCAGCCTGGCGTCCGGCGTTGGGGGGCTCCGCTTGCCTCGCCGGGCGGGGGGCGGCGCGTAGCTAGGCGTCCTCGTTGGCGAGCAACGTCCGGAGGCCGTCACAGAGCCGGTCGAGTCGGCCTTGCACGTCGCCGAGATCGCCGAGCAGCCGCATGGCGTCCTCTCGCTTCATCGCCAGTGAGCTGGGCTGGAGCATGGCGATAGACCGACGCAGCTGCTCGATTTCCTCCCGGGCGAGGGGAGGCCGCCCGGTCTTATGGCCCTAGTGCCCCGACTCCGAATAGTGCACGGTCCAAGGAGAGGTGATGACGATGCAAGGCCTCCTTGAGCGGGACTTCGAGGTGCATGAGGCGGGGCCGGTGCTTCGAGCAGTCCGCCGTGACGACCGGCGTCACCGGTTCACTATTGCGATCCGCCGCTGGTGGGGCCGGTTACGGGCGTGGTGGGCCAGGATGCGGTCCTGGTCGCCTTGGTGACGATCCGTCGGGCGCGGTCGGGTCATAGTGCGCTGACAAGTACCCGCACGGCTGCGCCCGAGGGCCCTTTGACCCTGGTCCACCGGACCCTCGCGGATCACACTGGCGCTGTCAGAAGGAAGGGGCTTCGGTGAGGCGGACGGCGACCACGGCTGCTGTCCACCCGCTGAGGTGGGTGGCTCACAGGCTGGTGTCGCGTCGCTGCAAACCCTGGTCTGTTGAGCCGCCCTCCTGAGCGTTGGCGTTGAGGCAACAGCCGGGAGGGTCGGCTAGCTGCCGACGTGCAACTCCTTTGGCTTCGGACTAGATCGGGACCTCCGCGTAGGTGCCGCTCGAGATCGGGGTGATAGGGCAGTCGGGTCCATTGATGATCTCCATGACCGACTGTCCCTTGGGGTCGGACTGAAAGGCGTCGTTTGCCGCCCCCATTGCGCGCATGGTCTCGAACTCCCACGTGGCCACGAGGGCGTCGGTCATGGCGCCCGCGCTGGCCAACTGGATCAGCCGGGCGTTCGTTGCCCCATGGCCCTCGACGAAGTCGAACGCCTTGTTGCTGAGGTCGAGAACGGCCTCCAGGCGTCCCGGAAGGACACGAGACACGTAGGCCTGAACGACAGGGCCATGCCGTCTGTTGGCGCTGCGGTCAAGGGGGATCTCCGTGCCAAGGCTCCGGGATACCATCTCGCTTGGGCGGTCCTGCCGGTCGAGGCGGTCGCGGAACGCCTCGAGCTCTTTGGTTCCCCTGATCTCATCGACAAAGGCCCCCCAGGCCTCACCATTGTCGAACTCCATGGCTAACGCATAGGTACCAGACGTCTCACCGGCTGTGCCGGCAAAAAAGAGGCGGCAGTCCTTGGCGCCATGAGGCTCGAAGACCTTCTTGGCCTCCGCGGCCCCCGCCACTGCCTCCTCACGCCTCCCGGGCTTGACCCGAGTTACGGTCGTCGAGATCACAGTCATCCCCCACTCCTTTCGGCTCTCAAGCACTTGCGGATCGGCGACTGTCCCAAGAGGCGACCTCTCCAGATCGCGAGCCAATAGGCACTCGACGACAAGCGAGGTCGCGTCCTCCTCATCGCCTCGCTCCACGCCGCCGACGCGAGCGGGAGCACGGATATCCTCCGCCGGCTGACCTGCCGTCTGCCAGGGCCATTAGTCACCCTCTTGCAGCGGCAGGACGTTCGACTCTCCCACTCCAAAGCAGCGCACACTGATCACCAGCTTGTTTCGAGGCGCTCCGGCGCGGCGACAGGCAGGTGCTGAAGACGAGAGGATCGCGGCAGCACGCCACTCTCGTCTAGGACCCAGGGCCGAGGGGGCCGAGATGCTGTACGCCGTACACCGCCACCTCTCCCGCCCTGCCCTTCACCGCGACCTCGTGTCGGTCGCTGAAACGAAATATGCCCGAGACCTGACGATGGACGGCCTCGGTCACGATCACCTCGGACCACCCACCTCGACCGGCGATACCGGCGAGACGAAAGGCAACATTCGTTGTGTCGCCGAGCACGGTCGTGAGACCCCCTGTCCCCGTGGTCACGGCGGCGGGTCCGGACGAGATGCCCCACCCCATCCGGATCGGCTTGTCGGATGGATCTCGTAGCGCAAGCGCCGGCGCTACCTCCCGCACGCGCTCGTTCGACTCGAGCGCGAACGAAACCGCCTGCTCGGCGGCATCGGGTCGGCTCGGGAGCTCCCACGACGCGAAGAAGGCGTCCCCAACGAAGTTGCTGAGGACGCCATGGTGCCGAGCGAGCGACCGGCGCAGCTGCGAGTACACGGTATCGATGCCTTGCAGCAGCACCGCTTCGTCGGTGTACTGCGAGATGGTCGAGAACGAGATGACGTCGCCGACCACCATGACCATTTGTCCGGTTGTGAGCTCCTTGAGCGTCCTGAACGGGTCGTGGCTGGAGGGAGAGGCGAATCTCTCGGAACGAAACTCGAGATCTTTGGGCCCGACCGTCAGCCGATCCCCCGGCTTCACCTGCATCGGGACGGACCGCTCGATCCGGCTGCCGTTGAGGCGAGTGCCGTTCCTACTCATATCGACCACCCAGGCCTGGTCCTTGGTCCGCGTACAGGCGGATCTCGAGATGGATGCGGGACACACTCTCGTCGTCGATCACCAGTCCGTGGGTCGCGTCGGGTGGGTAGGCACCTTGTCGCCGACCACCAAGCGGTCGTGTATAGGAATCGACCGCTCACCGGCGGTGCCAGGGTCGAGGACCAGGAAGGCCCGAGCCGTGGGGTCACCCTCCGCCATGTTCTCCGAGTCTAAGTCCAGGTCGGCGGCCCTGATCGAGGCGGTCGAGACGGCCCTGCACCTCTGAGCACGGCGGCCCTCGACTCGTCCGTCTGAGCGTGGCCCGTGGGGCCGTACGCCGAAAGGGTTGCACCGGATCTCCAGCGTGCTTACTATCAGGCCGGCCCAGGCGGGTTCTTTTGGGCTGGCGGTCACAGGGGAGGCGGGCCGATGGATCCTGAGGATCGAGACGAGCCGACCGGCTCATCGTCACCCGAGGAAGAGCGCCAGGCCCGTCAGCGCGAGTTCTCCCGGCGCGAGCTGTTGCGAGCTGGCATGGCCGCGCCATTCGTGCTCGCCATACCTGCGGTGGCGGCCGCCTGCGGGGGTGGATCCAGCACGGCCGCCGGGCACGGGGATCATACCGACTCAGGCAGCCACAGCGATCATTCCGACCACACCGACACCTCTCACAACGACAGCTCGCACGGGGACTCGACCCATACGGACTCGTCCCACACCGACCGGGGCCATACTGACCACAGCGACAGCGGGAAGACTCACGGCGACACCGGGACGGTCCACAGCGACAGCGGGACGGTCCACAGCGACAGCGGCACGTTCAGGCACTTCGATTCGGGCCGCGCCAACATTGGCCACCAAGACCAGACCGTCAGGCGCCATAACCCGGACGGCACCGTCACCGTCACCCACCTCGACCACACCGACATTCAGGCCAAGCAGTGAGCCCCGCTGAGGGAGAGACCCGAGGGGCTCCTCGCCCTGCGAAACACAGCGCTCGCCCACTTGGTCGCGCTGACCCCGGCCAGCATCGAGGCGGCGTTCGACACGGGATCGTGGCTCTACGTCTCCGGGCTGGCTGAGTGCCTGCGCGACGCCGCCAATAGCGCCACCATGGCTAGCCGGTACTGCCGGGTCGAGCCTCGATCGCTCCCGCCGACGGTCTCGACGTGCGTCGGTCAAGGGGAACGGTCGGGAGCCGACTGAGGCGTAGCTCACAGCGGATAACTGTTCCACCTACGCTCGGAAACGACCTGCTCAGATGGCTCGTTGCACAACGCTTAGGCCCGAATGCTTAGAAGGCAGCCGCTCTGTCCAACTGAGCTACAGGGGCTTGATTATGGCCTCTGACCTGGGATGTTAGCCCTTCCTCGCTGCTCAAGATGCAAAGTTGCGGCGAACGGAGGCCTTGCTGGACGTCGTGGTTGAGATGCGGGAAGTGTTCAACGAGCAGATCGCGGCCCATGACAAGACTGGGCTCAGCCCTCGGCTGGTTCGCCGGAAGCGCTCGCTCGGCTGGCACTCCGTCGCACGCTGGAGGCGCGCCTTGTTGCCACGACGCAGAGTTCGATTTGCAGTCAGCAGTGCTGGCGCTCCCAATGACCGACTATTGGTCCAGTTCAAACCTTGAGAGATCGATCAGTGAGATCAAGGCCGTTCTTGAGCGAGCGGCCGACGTGCACTAGCAACCTCACTACCTCACGTTGCGGACGATGTGGGGCAGTCTGCACTAGCCAGGGGATCGACACGCCACGACCGATGGCGCACACTGACCGCGAGGACGCCAGGGTGTTGAGTCTCCTCCCCCCCCGTGGCCTCCAGCTGGGGCGGCTCCGCTCCCCCCGGTGCGGACCCGCCCCCTTGCCTAAGGACCTTGTACCACCGCGATCGGGCCCTCACCATGTGCCCGGCTTCAGGGCTATTGCGCATATTCCCATGCACAGCGACAGAGCCAGCAGCCCTCACGGCGACTCCTCACACCTTGATGCCGGGAAGTCGACCCATACTGACCAGCTCTCCCGTTCCCACTCCGACCACGGTGATAGCCACAGCGATTCCCACCTCGACACGGACCACGCTGACGTCGTGCACGGTGACCACTGACCAGCCGTTCCTCAGCTTGGACGGTGACACCCTCCGAGAGAAGACTCCAGCTGGACGTAATGACCCAGGACAAGCCGACCGCCGCGTGGTCAAGTGAGGAAGAAGGGGAGGCTCGTCAGCTCCAGTTCTGGCATCCGGTGCTGGGGCGGCTCCGTTCAATGCGGCCGGAGCTGCGCTTGGGGCTAGGCCTCGTCGTCGGCAAGCAAGAACCGGGAGGCCGAGCGTGTAACCGTTCGGGGCTGAGTGGCGTCAGGGATGAGTTGGCGAGCGGCCCGGTCATCTGAGGAGGAACCATGTCCGAGATCAATATCACGGAAGCGGACGTCAACTCCTTCCGCGACAAGCTCGATGCGTGGGGAGCCACGCTCACCGATGCAGAGCGGGCGATACTGCAACTCGTCGCTGCACGGGCGTTCCTCCACGAGACAGATCGGGAAGTGGAGGGCTTCGCCAGCCCCTTCGAGATCAATGACTTCTCGTTCGGCGTTGAGAACCCGACGACGATCGGTTCGGCCGCCGGGGGAGCCGGCGCGGGCAAGGTCAAGTTCAGCGAATTCACCTTCGGAGGCGGCACCCTGGAATCCCTCGTGGGAACCCCACTCCGAAAAGGCGGTTGACCGGCCGCGGATAAAGCTGTGGATGGCGCTGTTCCGATTAGGCCTCGCGGTGAGACGGGGGATCGACAGCGGCCGCAGGCACACTGGTCACAGGACGCCCTCTGTGACTGGGCCCCGCAATCCCCCCGGCGGCGTCCAAGTTGGGGTGGCTCCGCTCCCCACCGGTAGGGGCACGGCTTTTAGGGGTCCTTCGCCTCTTCCCCGACGCCTTGACGGGCTCCACGATGGGCTCGGAGGCGATGACCATGACGATGCTTTTCTTCCTCGGCACACCGGCCCTGTTGTTCGTGGTCGGGTTGGCCTTCGCCCGCTTCGCCCTCACCCATGATCCATCGCTGTCTGCCGGCCATGCTGCTCGATCCGGTAAAGAGGTGCCCCCGGTGAGTGCCTTGGCCCAGGGGCAGTCGCTCTGCGTGTCTTCTCCGAGGGAGCAGCCGGACGCCGAACTGGACGAGGGAACAGAAGACGAACTAACCCACTCCTAGCAGCGCACCCTTCAGCGGCGAAGCCATTCTGGGCTTCGTGGCGGCAGCGGCAGTACGTGATACGGGTCCCTTGCTCACTCCGCCGGGGTTTACCTAGGACCTCAACAATCACTGATCTGTCGCGCCCCTTGAGTGTCGAGATAGTTCCCGCTGATCCAACCGGAGTTGCCGTCGTAGATGGTCCGGAACCAGCTGGTGCTGGTGAGACCGGAGGAAGTGGTATCAGGCTGACCGTTGGGGTCGAGACAAGTGACCAGGACCTGATCACCGTTGTGCGCCACCACGATGTTCCCGAAGGCTGAGCCTGGTCCCGTCTTGAGCCACACCGCTCATCGTTCTTCTTAGGGGCGAGATCGGTACGATGGCTGGAAACTTGCGTCGGATTGCCAGATAGCCTTCAGCAGCCAAATAGCCAGGTTGAACTCAACTCTCCGAGCCCGACTCCAGGACACCCGGTCCTATCGGAAGTGTCAGTTGACAATGGGGCTGTAGGTGAGGGCTAGAAGGCCGGGATTGTCATCGCAACCCGGGTAGAGGCGGAGTAGATTGGCACTTCGGAAATGAGCGGTGTGCCTTGTCGCAGGCAGTAGCAAGGGCCTGCGTTGGACCGGTCATGGGGCGCCTCAGATCCTGCGTTCGGTGACACTCTCACGCGACCTTCTGGGGCCGGCGTGGTCGCGCTGTCGGCCTCCGTGCCTTGTCCCGTGCGATTTGGGCCGTGCTGTTGCCTCCCGTGTCGCGGCGAAACCTCACACCCAACCCCCCAAGCCCCAGGACCGGCGCAAACCCGAACCGGGCCCCGGTGGGACCGGGACCAGGAAGACGGCAACGAGGACAACAAGGGCGCCGCCAGCTACCGTGAGGCGGCGCCGTCGGTGGATGGCGGGAATAGGGCGCGGCAGCGAGGACCGAGGCCTGCCCGTGCTCACGCCGGTTCCGTGACCAGCAGGGCCGGGTTGTTCTGGCCGAAGGGGATCGGGAAGTACACCCGGTGGGTGGCGGGGTCGACGGCGACGGTGTGGGCGCTGTCGGCCACGTGGGCCTGGCCGCGCTTGGTTAGCTGGCCGGCCGGGGTCTCGTCGAAGGCACTGACCACACCGCTCTCGGAGGCGACGTAGAGACGACCGAGGCCGGGGTCGAAGGCCAGCACGTCGGGGCTATCCCCCACGCCGAAGCGCTGGAGGGCCCGACCGGTGTCGGGGTCGAGGACGATGAGGCGCTTGTTGGCGCCGCAGGCCACGAACGCCCGACGAGTGGCGGGGTCGAGGTAGAGGCCGTGGTCGTGATCGCAGCCCGGCACGCCAAAGGTGCGGACAACGCGGATGGTGGCCGGGTCGACCGCGACCAGCTGGTTGCGCGTCTGAACATCGACGAGGATCTGCCGGGTGGTTGGGTCGTAGGCGCTGTTGCCCGCCTCCCCGCCGATGTCTATCGACGCGAGCCGTCTACCGGTGGTGGCATCCACGACGGTCTCGCCCCCACCTTCGTCGGAGACAAAGACCCGCTCGTGCACTGGGTCGTAGGCCAGCCCATCGGGAAGCGGGCCCCCGGAGGTCCGGGCCAGCACCGCGCCCGACTGATAATCTACCGTCAAGACCTCACTGGCGTCGGTGGCCGTGGCGAACACCCGGCCGAGAGCGGGCACCACCAACACGCCGTGGACCCCTTGAATCCGCCCAATGACCCGGACCACATGGCCGCTCGCGGTGTCGACCTCGATGACGGAGCTGGCGCCGAGGTGGGCGATGAACAGCAGGTGGCGGGCGGATCGATGCTCTGGTGGTCGAGGCGGGAGTTGTCCCCGGGAAGGGCGAGGTGGGCCACGGCGTGAAGGCCGGGTACTCCCCTACTGACCGAACCGCTCCCGGCCTGGCCGCTCCCTCCGCAGCCCGCCACCACGGTGAGCATGGCGCCGAGCGCCACCCACATCCTCCGATCGCCCGTCATCCCACCGCCTTCTTGAGCAGGGAGTCGAGAAGGCGGTGGGACCTGTGACAGACTCCCTTTGGGTGGGCATCAAATCGTCACCACGTTGACCACCAGCGAGACGGCGGTGAGCAGGGCCCGCAGGCGCCCGAAGCGGGTCGGGTCTGCCGGCGGCCGCAGGGCGGCGTAGATGCCCAGGAAGACGTAGGTGAGCACCGGGGCCAGCCAGTCGTTGGCGCTGAACGGTGACAGCCCGTCGTCGTTGAGCTGGCCCATGTTGGCGGACTTGCGCCATAGGAAGACCGAGGCGGCGGCCACCAGGGCGACCATCATGGCTTCGAGCCACGACTGGGGCCGCAGCAGCCAGTAGGCCAGGGGCGCGAGATCAGTCCGGTGATGGCCGCGGTCAGGCCGATGTGGCCGTTCGAGAAGGTGGTCATGGCGGCGATGGTCATTGCCCTTCGTTGCCTCCGGCCCTCGGATCCCGAGCCGTTGCCGTGCTCGTCTGCTCCGCCCGAGCTGCCACCGGACGACGAGGCCGCTGGCGGTTCCGGGCCCCGCCCTGGCGAGCCCCGCCGGGGAGGCCAATGGGCAAGTTCCCGGTGGCGGGAAGCTCAAGCCCCTCGGAGTCTCGACTGTTCCTCATCATCCCGGGGGATACGGACGGCCGGTGGCAAGGGATTTGGCCGCCGTGAAGCCGGACGACCCGCAGTCGTGGCTGGGCGGACACTAGTCGGCCAGGCACAGGAAGAGCACGGCGTCGACGGCCCCGGCCACCTCGGCGTCCCAGAATCACGTCGCTTCGCGGCGCTCCTTGCCTCGGCTCCGCATCCAGACGGCCAGCCGGGCGCGGTTCGTAACGGACGGCTTGGCAATGAGGCGGAGACGTTCGGTGTGTGCGTTCCTTCGTCAACGGTTCGCTGTGCGGCGCCCTACCGGCATTTCGGCGATAGGGGGCGCCTGGACGTTCCCTCTGGGTCGGGCCGGCTTAGGCGCTTGGGGGGGCGGTTATCTCCTCAGTGCCCGGTGGGCACCGAGGTTACTTGGAGGAGTCGGTGGTCAGGGGTGAAGAGTCGGCGTTGTACTCCGAGGGCGACCACGGTGGTCGTGGTTGCGACGGATCCGAGTACCAGGTACATCACTGCCGCCTGTACGAGGACGGCGTTGAGCGGGCTGACTCCGGCCAGAATCAGGCCGGTCATGGCGCCGGGAAGTACGACGATGCCGACCGCTTTCGTCGTTTCGATCTGGGGAATGAGCGCGGTGCGGAGCGCTCCTCGTACGTAGAGTTTGGCGGCGACGGGGGCCGGTTGTCCGAGCGCGAGGCGCGAGAGGAGAGTTGATCACCCTGGCGGCGCGATGATCTGGGCATTGCTGGGTGGTTTCGGAAGGACGCCATCCTGACCGGCTGGTGATGCTGGCTATTTACGATTCTCGTAAGCCAGATCCCATTCGCTCGGGCCGGAAGTTCACTGACCACCACCACAGGCAGTTGCTGCCCCCCGCCATAGCCAGCAGTCCCATAAGCATCACTGCTCTGCGTCTCGTGTCAGCACTCCGTCAAAGTCGTGCTGCTTGGCGTCGAGGCGCTCCGCGCAGACCGCGGGGTTCAATCGAGTTAGCATCTCGACTGGATTCGACCCGAGCTATGTGAGGCGACGCCAGTGGACGAGGGACGCCCGATTTCCTATGAGGCGCTGGCCGTCGGCACGCCCGTTGTAACGTCCACCGGGACGGAGTTCGGCAAGGTCCATCACGTCCTTCAGGTCCCCGAGCTGGATCTCTTCGACGGAATCTCGGTGAAGACGAGACACGGACTGCGTTTCGTCGATCGGGACCAGATCACCGTCATCACCACTACCTCGGTTCGCTGCGCAATCACCGACAGCGAAGCCGCGTCGTTGCCCGCCCCCGTCGGTCCGCCTGTCGTCGAAGCCGACGTAGCTCACGACGAAGGACCTTCTCTCACGGCTCGACTGGGCCGCCTGTTCGGTCGCCCGCACTGGAAGAACATCGACGAGTAGAGCGTCAGCCCGGCTCAGAACTTCAGCCCGCCTCGGACCTCTCGCTCCATCGCGAGAGGGGTGGATCGCCCAATGCAGGATCTGGTGCATTGCCCCCCGTGAAGCACCCGTGCATGACACGTTCTCCCGTTGCCTCGTCATAGACCTCAAAGCCGTCCATGGTAATATCCCCATTGGTGGTGGACGTCCAGTGGGTCTCGAATGCTATGGACATCTCCCTCCTACTTGCATGAGATCATTATGCAGTGTTTATACAATGACTGTTGTGATCTTTCTGCTTTGCAGCGACCAGCTCTTATACCCAGATTAGAGCAGCTAATTAGTAATTATCTTCTCTCCTAGCCGCCCAGGCAGCCGGGAAATGCATGACCATCCAAGGAGTGGATGGGTATGCGGCTAAGTGATAATCAGCGCTCGGCCTGGCATCTCAGGTTAGGCGAGATTCACATTTGTCGCAACGGCTGGCAGGATCGATAGCCACATGCCCACCAGCTCGTTCCAGCTGATGCCGGACATTCATGCGGTTCCTGATTGCAGGATTGTTTGCTTCGTTGGTTACGAGATCGATTACATCGAACATTGTGGCTGTCTGGCCATCGGGAATGAAGGCGGGTGCCCTGGCTGCCATATCCATTACCACCCGCTCATTCAGCTCGTACTCCTGGCCCACCCGGATCACGGCCTGGGTGAAGTCATGGACGGGTTGATCGCGAAGGTGGTCGAGGGCGGTCATCGCATCGTCAACCCGGTTGAAGGCTCTTCTGGCCATCGACTCGAACTCAACCACAGCTCGACCTACGAGCCAGACTCTCTCTTGACGATGGGCCTTGAGCGCCCCGGTGGCGACCTGCCGATGTATGAAGCTCGGGGACATCCCCAGAAGCAAGGCCGCCTCCGACTCGTTCAGCCACTCGGCGGCCTCAGGGGTGCAGTCCCCGATGCCCTTAACAGCGTCTTCAGCTTCGGTCGTCATCTGCGCCTACTCGCTCGCAATTATGTCCCGCACGAGCGCCGGGAGAGTTTCGATCCGGCCAACTTTCGGTGTCGCCGAGATGACCGCCTGGGCGAGCCTGTCTCCGCTCTCCGTAGGCGGAGTGTCCGAGGTGCGGCGGACGGTGCTGGTGCTAGGTGACCGCCCAACCACGAGCCGGTGAACTCATGGCGACTGGCATCGATGACGGCAGGATCGAGGCGCTCGTGGCCGAAGACGAGAGCGAAGGGCGAGCACGTTGTGAGGAGGCGCGTGGTGGGAAGGAACCTGGCCGGCCCGGCGATCAGCCGGCGTCAGCTGCTGAAGTGAGGGAGGGGCGAGCGCGGCGGCCCTAGCTGCCGGATCCCGACTGACAGGGTGGGGCCATTCGTTCTTCGTCTTCCTCCGCGAAGGTCTCCCGGTGAATGTACTGAACCAGCTCAAGCAGGTGCCGGAGGTATGCCGTATCTTCTGCGCCACGGCCAACGCGGTGGAGCTCGTCGTCGCCCAGACCGAGCTTGGCCGGGGCATTCTCGGGGTCGTCGACGGCCTGGCGCCGGCCGGCGTCGAGACCGACCAAGATGTGGTCGACCGCAAGCTTCTTTTGCGCCAGATCGGCTACAAGCTCTGACCTGTGCGTGTCATCGCCGATGTCCCGGCCGACAAAGCCGGTGGCGTCAGCCGGCGCGGGTGCGTGCCGGCGGGTGCTTGGCCAGGAAGCGGCGAAGCTTGGCGAGCGGCCAGGTGTTGACGACGTCGGCTCGCTCGGCCCAGCCCCGTTGGGCGGTAGCCACGCCGAAGCGCATGTAGTCGAGGTGGGGGACGGCGTGGGCGTCGGTGGAGATGACGAAGCGCACGCCGAGGCGACGAGCCCGGCCGATGTGCTCGTCGCTCAGGTCGAGGCGGTCTGGAAAGGAGTTGACCTCCATGGCGGTGCCCGTGCGCGCCGCGGCCCGGAACACCTCGTCGAGGTCGAGATCGACCGGTGAGCGATGACCGAGGCTGCGGCTGGTGGGATGGCCGATCACGTTGACGTAGGGGTGCTCGATAGCCCGCAGGAGCCGGGCGGTCATGGTCCGACGCGACTGGCGAAAGGCGGAGTGCACCGAGGCTACGACGATGTCGAAGCCAGCCAGGAACTCGTCGTCCCAGTCGAGCGACCCGTCGGGCTGGATGTTGAGCTCGGTCCCGTGTAGCACGGTGATGCCGGCGGAGCGATCGAGGCGACGGATGCGACGGCGCTGGTCGAGCGCCTTCTCGGTCGTCATCCGCTGCATGTACAAGAGTGGCGCGTGGTCGGTGATGGCACAGTAGCGGTAGCCCCGCGCCTTGGCTCCCGCCACCATCTCCTCGAGCGGGGCGACGCCGTCGGTCAGATCGGTGTGCAGGTGGAGATCGCCGCGGATGTCAGCGAGCTGGACCAGCTGCGGCAGGCGGTCCTCGAGGGCAGCCTCGACCTCGCCTCGGTCCTCGCGTGTCGTGGGAGGCATCCACCGCAGGCCCAAGCGACCGTAGACCTGCTCCTCTGTCTCGGCCACGACCAGACGACCAGACTCGGCGTCGAACAGCCCATACTCCGACAGCTTCAGCCCGGCGCGGGCGGCGAGGTCCCGAATGCGGATGTTGTGGGGCTTGGAGCCGGTGAAGTACAAGAGGGCCGCACCCCACACCGACGGGTCGATGACCCGCAGGTCGGCCTGGATGCCCTTGGTCGTGATAACCGAGGACTTGGTCGTGCCCCGAGCCAGGACTCGGGCGACGAGTGGGAGGGCGGTGAAGGCCTGTATGACCAGAGTGGGCTGGTCGGAAGCGACGAGCAGGTCGATGTCGCCGATGGTGTCGCACATGCGCCGCAACGAGCCGGCGTAGGCGGCGCGCTGCACCTCGGGCAGGGCTGACAGGCCTCGCAGGAGGTCCTCGGCCAGCTCGAGGGCGAGGGAGAGCTGGATACGGCCGCCGCCCGCCTGCGCCTCCCGAATTGCCTGGGCCAGGTTCTCCTCGCTCTTCTCGCCCCAACCCCGCAGATGTCGGAGACGCTGGTCGTGGAGGGCGTCGAGCAGCTCGCCCAGCGAGGTGATCCCGAGCTCGTCGTAGGCCTGGTGAGCCCGCTTCGGGCCGAGGCCAGGGACCGACAGCAGAGTCCGCAGCCCGGCCGGCACCCTGGCGCGCAGCTCGTCGAGCTCCTCCACCGAGCCCGTGTCGCGGAACTCGATGATCTTGTGGGCCAGGTGGCTGCCGACGCTGGGGATGCCAGCGAGCCCCTTCTCGTCGAGCCGGGCGACCTCGGCGTGGTGGCCGGCGACGGCCCGTGCCGCCTTCTCGTACGCACGTACCTTGAACTGATCTCCACCGGATATGGCCAGCAGATCAGCGAATTCCTGCAGCATCTGCCCAACCACGTCGTTCGAACGTCCCACTGATGCGACGGTACGACGCCCGGCCGAGCTCGGACAGGGCCGTTGGTCAGGTCAGCCACAGGACACGTTGCCCAGCCCCGACCCGTCCAGGGCAAGGGCTACCTGCTGACAGGCCAGGTCTCTCCTGTCATGCCTGCCCGGCGGAATGTGCCTGGTCGTGAATGTGCGCCTCCCGCAAGTGCTCCTACGGCGCGTGACCGGGCAGGCCCAGGGTCCCGTCCCCTTGCACCACGATCACGTTCGAGATACCTCCGCCTCGGGCTGGCCCGGGCGACGGCAGGGCGGCATCCGTGCGTTTCCCGAACAGGGCCAGAAGTGCTGGCTGGGGATTATGGGCTGGAAGTACCCTCACGAACACCGAGCTTTCCCCCGCTGTGGCCTGACACAAGCCGCCGAACGAGATGATCCCGTGGAGGTGTGGGCAGCCTGGCGGACCCGCTCGTCGGGCCCGCGTCGTATGGGACCTTCGACCCTAGAGAGAGGTCAGTCCACAAACGTAGTTTTCACGCGAGGCGAGCCCAGGAGGCGAGATGGACGTCGGTGAACTTGCTATGAAGGATCCCGTAACGATCCCCGCTGATGCCACGGTGGCCCAGGCAGCCTCGCTCATGGATGCCAAGGCCGTGGGAGCGCTCCTCGTGATCGATCGCGAGCACCACAATCGCTTGGTGGGCATCGTGACTGACAGAGACATCGTCACGACAGGGGTAGCTCGAGGCGCCCCGCCTGATGGACGGATCGATTCGGTCATGACGACCGAGGTCGTGACCCTCGATCCCGAGACGGACGTGAGGGAGGCGTACAAGGTCCTCCGCCACCATGCCCTCCGTCGGTTGCCGCTCGTGAGGGGAGAACGGGCAGTGGGCATGGTGACGGTAGATGACCTCCTGATCGCCCTGGCCTCCGACCTGTCCGACCTCCTTCGCCCGGTCGTCGGGGAAGCCGTGTTCGGCCACCCCGAGCCGCGGCCGCCCGCCCGGGCGACCGCAGTCTGATCGGCTCCACCCGTACGGAAGCACGCCCCATGAATCCCCAGATGGCCGCGGAGGCTCCCATGCTGACTGTCGACCACCACTCGGACGGGGGCCTCGACCGTCTGCGGCTCACCGGCGATCTCGACGCCTTCGGGGTCAGCCGGCTGCGACAGGCAGCGTCCGTTCTTCGTAAGGAACTGCCCTTGCTGGTCGACCTTTCGGCCGTTCACTTCATCGATGGCGCCGGCGTCAGCGCTCTGGTTGGGATAGTCCGACCGAACGGCCATCGGAGCGGGAACACCGTCGTCGTTGCCGGTGCCCCCGTGACCGCAGCTCTCCGCCAGACCGGGATGGATCGGGTCGTCACTCTGGCCCAGAACTCCGAGGCCGCGGTGGCATGGCTCAGCTCGCAACCGCTGTCGCTTGCGGAGTACGCCCACGGGGAAAGTGGGGGGGGGTTGGTGCCACGGGATCATCACCGTCGTGCTAGGAGCGGTCCTGGATGCGGCAGTACTTCAACCTGCTGTCCCGCGTACAGCAAGGTGAGGGGTGTCGGCTCTTAGCTGCAGTTTCTCGACAACAGGGAGTGTGGCGGGTTCATGCGGGCCGGTAGAGGTCCTGCCCGCCAGGGCCCTGCGGGCGACGGAGGCGAGGACAGGACCTCGAGCGGTCCAATGATTGAGCTGGGTACTCCGCCGGCTGCAGGGAGCGCTGCCATTCCGGATGGATGACGATGGCGGCCTCGGCCGCATCAGCCGGTCTTCGAAGGGGTCGGATAGTACACCTCGTCCCCGGCCTGCTCAGTCGATCTCCAACAGAAGACCCAGTCCGTGGTCTGTTGATAGGCCGTCCGGCCCTATTCCGGTCCCGGGCTAGTAGCCCATGCTTCGTTGAAGGAAACTGAAGGAGGTTGTTCCAATGGCCAGTTTGGGCGTTGCCATCGTCCGCCAGTACGAGCGGGGGGTGGTATTCCGGCTGGGGAAGGTGCGCAGGACCCGGGAGCCCGGTATCCGCTGGATGATCCCCTTGGTCGACCGGATGCGAAAGGTGAGCCTGCGGACGGTGACCATGCCGATCCCGTCCCAGCAGATCATCACCAAGGACAACGTCTCCATCGGGGTGGCCGCCGTCGCCTACTACCGGCGAGTCGACCCGGTGAAGTCCATCGTGGAGATCGAGGACGTGGAGTCGGCCATCAACCAGATCGCCCAGACCACTGTGCGCAATGTGGTGGGCCGATCGAGCCTGGACCAGGTGCTGAGCGCCACCGAGACGCTGAACGAGTCGATCAAGGAGATCCTCGATGTGACGACCGAGCGTTGGGGGGTGCTCGTCCAGCTGGTCGAGCTCAAGGACATCCAGCTGCCACAGTCGATGCAGCGGGCCATGGCCAAGGAGGCGGAGGCCGAGCGCGAGAAGAGGGCGAAGATCATCGCCGCCGAGGGCGAGGCACTCAGCGTGGGCAAGCTGGCCGAGGCCGCCGACGTCATCGTCGTCCCATCCCATCGCCCTGCAACTCCGCAACCTGCAGGTCCTGGCCGAGATCGCCATCGAGCAGAACTCGACCATCATCTTCCCGGCCCAGTTCCTGGACAGCATCCGGGCCGTGGCCAACTTCGTGGAGGCCGAGAAGCACGACGGGAAGGCTCCCGTCCTCATCGACTGAAGGCTCCCGTCCTCATCGACTAGGGCCCTTGCCGCCGCCGGTGGTCGGTGCCAGCTAGAAGAGGAATCGAGATGGGACCTGAGGGCAGCAATGAGGCGAGCGGGGACGGGACAGCCCGCGATGAGGGCCGGGCGATGTCCCCAGCGAGGCAAGGAGAAGAGGCAGGAGCTCCCATCGACCCCCGGGCTCCGACCGTTCCAAGCCGTGAAGGCGAAGGCTTACGTGACTCTGCCCCCTACGGAGTCGTGAACCCCGCCAAGCTCGTCCGTATGAGCTGGATGCTGGAGTACCTCACTCGCGAGACCGGACAATGCCTTTGCTATCGCGGCGTCGTGGTCGGTGGTGGCATGCTGATAGAGCAGTGCGGCGCGGGGGTTTGCGTGGCTCATCCGTGACATTAGTCCGCGGGTCGAGGCTCCGGTCCCGCAAGCGCATGTAAGCCGAA
>CAVQWQ010000030.1:0-208523 GCA_963717645.1 uncultured Actinomycetes bacterium
CCGGTCACGCTCTGCGAAGCCGCCGCCTTCGGCCATGGCGTGCACCAAGTAGTAGGCGGCATCGACACCAGCGAGCGCCTCCGCGGTGGCGTCCGGGTCGCCCGCATCGACCACCGCAGGTTGGACGCGGGGGCCCGAGGGCAGCCGAGCCAGGGAGCGGCCGATGGCGATGACCCGGTGGCCCCGCTCAGCGAGGTGTGCGGTCAGGATCCGGCCCACGTACCCCGACGCTCCTAGCACTGCTATCGCTTTCGATCCGCCGACAGCCGTCTCGGTGTGCGCATTGACGTCCCTCGGCGGCGCAGGCACTAGACGGTCTCGCCCCTCGCCAACTGCACAACTGTGCGCCCGTCGGTGCCCGACCACTCGTCTGCCCCGACCCGGCGGGCGGCAGCCCGGGTCGGCACCCCTGCCCCTCCGACGATCACCGGGATCCCCGGGATGGCGTGGTGCACCGCCTCGACGGTGGCCGCGATCGCCGGTTCGTTCCCCGAAAGGGTCGACCCGACGGCCACCGCCACCAGGCGATCCGAGATCCGTGCCGCATCCACGAAAGCCTCCGCGGGCGTGTGGGCGCCGAGGTCGACGACGGAGAAGTCGGCGTCCCGGAGCAGGTCGCGCACCACCGCCACCGGGATGGAGTGGTGGTCGCCGGCTGGCGCGCCGATCACCATGGTCCCCCGCCGACGACCCGGGTGGACAAAGCGGGGCCCCAGGCGCCCCATGATCCGGATGGCCACGCTGGCAGCGCGATGCTCGTCGGCGACCGAGAGCTCGCCGGCGTGCCATCGCTGGCCGATGCTGCGCATGGCGGGAACCAAGACCTCGGTGTAGACCTCGGCCGGAGTGGCCCAGGACGCGAGGGCGCCCTCGCACACCCCGAAGGCCCCCGACTCGTCGCCTTCCAGGACACGACGCTCGACCATGGAGGCGGCCCGGGCTCTTGACCCACCTCGGACCCGGGCGCCTACCCCAGCTCCCTCGGCCAGGGCCCGCACGTCGGCCGGGTCGAGCTGCCAGACCCCGCCGACCGACGTGGCCGACAGGCGGCCCGTGCGCACGTAGCGGTAGGCGGTCATGTAATGGACGCCGAGCAGCTCGGCTGCCTCGGGAAGCCCGATCCGGTCCTCTTTCGATGAGCCGGCCATCTCAACGACCACCCGTCGCTCGGCGCGGTGCGCCCGGATCGCGGGCTCGGGCGGCTGCTAGCAGCCGGGGTGGCACGGGCCGCAGCTCGTGCACAAGCCCGAGGCGGGCGAGCAGGCGCAGCCCCAGCCAGGTCGGATCCAGCTCCCAGGGGGCGAACCCCGCCCGGGCGCCGCCGGGGAACCGGTGGTGGTTGTTGTGCCATCCCTCGCCCAGGGTGGCGATGGCCAGCCACCAGTTGTTGTGGCTGTCATCTCTGGTCGCGAAGGTCCGGGTCCCGGCCAGGTGTCCGAAGGAGTTGACCGCGAAGGTGGCCTGGTAGAGCAGGACCGTGGAGATGCAGAACCCCCACACGAGCAGCTGGGGGCCCGAGGTGTGGGCATCGGGCCACAGCCGGCCGATAATGCTCCCGGCCCCCAACACCCCGAGCCCGAAGAGCGTGGGGACGAGGTGGTGGAAGCGGTCGAGCAGGCGCAGCTCGGGGAAGACGGCCAGATCGGCGACCAGCTCGGCGTCGGTGGCGCGGTTGGCCGGGGCGAACATCCACAAGACGTGGCTGTAGGTTAAGCCGTCTTGGGCCGGTGAGTGGGGGTCGTCGGGTCGGTCGGTCGCCCGGTGATGGCGCCGGTGGTGAGCGGCCCACCACAAGGGACCCCGTTGGGCCGCTGACGCGCCCAGGCAGGCGCCGAGGAACTGCGCGCGGCGCGAGAGGCGGAACGCCCGGTGGGAGAGGCAGCGGTGGTAGTAGGCGGTGATCCCGAACATGCGCAGGAGATACGTGGCGGCGCAGGCCCCGAGCGCGACGGGGCTCCAGCCCACAACGAGGACGGCCAGGCACGACAGGTGGACCAGCGCGAAGGGGAGGCCAAGCCGCCACGAGCCGCGTCGAGACGCCGACGCACGTCTGGTGGCCTCCCGGGAGCGGGGCGCGTGCACCCCGAGCGGCACGAGGGAGGTCATCAGATGCTCACCGGGGACGGAGATTGAGAGGCGGGCGGAACTGGGCACCGGCGATGACCATCTGGACGTCGCTTACGTGTCGCTCGAGGAAGGCCCCCTCGCAATAGCAGAGGTAGAGCTGCCAGAGCCGGTGGAGCTTCTCGTCGAGCCCCGCCTCGGCCACCTGCGGCCAGTGGGCGTCGAGGTTCTCGTGCCAGCAGCGGAGGGTGGTGGCGTAGTGCCGGCCTATGTCCTCGAGGTCGAGGAGCCGAAGGCAAGTGGCCCGGGTGAGCGAGTCGCAGATGGAGGTGACCGAAGGGATGCACCCACCGGGGAAGATCATCCGCCGGATGAAGTCCTCGTGGTGCTTGGCCCGTTCGTAGCTGCGATCGGCGATGACGATGGCCTGGAGGAGCATCAGGCCCTCGGGCCGGAGCAGCCGCTCACAAGTGCCGAAGAAGGCGTCGTGCCGGCGCCAGTCGACGGCCTCGATCATCTCGATCGACACCAGCTTGTCGTAGGTGCCCTCCAGGTCCCGGTAGTCGACGCCGAGCACCTGGACCCGGTCGGCCAAGCCGGCCTCGGCCACCCGGCGGGCGGCCACCTCCTGCTGGGATCGCGACACCGTGGTGGTGGTGACCCTACAGCCGTAGGCGCTCGCTGCATGAAGGGCGAAGCTCCCCCAGCCGGTCCCGATCTCGACCACGTGGTCAGCAGGCCCGAGGTCGAGCTTGGCACAGATGCGATCGAGCTTGGCCCGTTGAGCCTCGGCGAGCGTGGCGGACGGCCGCTCGAAGATGCCGCAGGAATAGGTCATCGTCTCGTCGAGCGTGGCGGTGAACAGCTCGGCGGGCAGGTCGTAGTGGGCCCGTACATTGCGCCGGTCCGACTCCTTGCTCGGCGGCCGGGTGCGTCGCCAGAGGGAGACCGGACCGCTGGCCACCTGTCCCAGGCGGTCCAGCCGCCGGAGTGGAGTGGAGAGGTTGTCGAACAGCAGGCGGACCAAATCGGTGAGGTTGTCGGCGTCCCACCAGTTGGCGACGTAGCCCTCGGCGAGACCGACGGAGCCGCGTCGCAGCAGCGCGCCGTAGGTTCGGCGATCGTGCACGGTCACGCGGACCACCGGGTCGCCGCCCCCGACCGTGAAGCCCCCGCCTGCACCCTCGACGACAAGGGTTCCCCTGCGCACCCGAGAAGCGAGGCGGCGGGCCAGGACTGCAGCAAGGTCAGACACCGGGACAACCTCGCCCTCGTCTCGCCGATGCGGTCTCGCCCCGGTCGGGGTGCGGGTGGACCCGGGTGCCCTTGCGCCACAGCGCGAGCGCTTGGCGGTAGATCCCGAACGAGACGCCCATCGTGCCTTGGCCGGGCGCCCACGCCACTCGGGATAGGGAGCGGCGGTCCGCCGGGCGTCGCTCCAGGCTGACCCCGGCGTCCAGCTGCGGACCGTCGGGCCCGCCCACGGTGAAGTTGATGGCGAGCTCCTCGCCGGGCTCGGAGTATGCCAGCCGGTAGGAAAGGTCCATACCGAGGAACGGGCTCACGTGGACCACCTTGGTGAGCTCATGGACACCGGGCGCCCCCACCACGTAGCAGTGCCGTTCGTGCCATGGTGTGTTCGTCACCTCGATCACCATCCACTCCACCCGGGTGCCCTCGGGGTCGAAGCAGAAGTAGCAACTGATCGGATTGAACAACCACCCCCAGGTGCGCGGGTTGGTCAACACTGCTATCGGCCCGGACGGCCGGGTGCCGGTGCGCTGGGCCACCAGGTCGGCCACCGCTCTGTCGAGGGGGAGCGCATCGTCCCCCAGGTAGTCGGCCCGGCGGAACCACACCGGGGCGGGCCGATGGGCCGACCACAACGGATGGAGCCGGCAAAGATCATCGACCTCGCCCAGGTCGATCAGTGCCATCACCACCGCCTGGGTGAACCGGTGCCCCGCCGGGCCCGGACGCCGGTGGGTGACGGTGCCCTCGTAGATCGCGCTGCGGCGAACCCGCGCCGGCCGGGAGTGTCCGGGCCACCTCGGTCCGGGCTCGTCCACCCCCGTCCAGCTGGGCCCCACGCTCACCAGCGCACCCCAAGTCCCTCACAGACGCCGAGCGCGCTCTGTACGCCGTCCTCATGGAAGCCCGAGCCCCAGTAGGCACCGCAGAACGAGACGCCATGAGGACCACTGATCTCGCGGTGGCGCGCCTGGGCCGCCACGGCGGCCGAATCCATGACAGGGTGGGAGTACTCGAAGCGACGCAGCACCTTGGTCGGGTCGATGTCGTCGTCGCGGTTGAGGCTCACGAGGATCGGCGTGGTGCCACCGAGGCTCTGGAGTCGGTTGAGGTCGTAGGTCACCGTCACCCGGTCCGACGGCGCGGCCGGCCGGTGGTAGTTCCAGGCCGCCCACGCCCGCCGGCTCCGGGGCATGAGCCGGGCGTCGGTGTGGAGCGTGACCCGGTTGGGCTGGTACCTGATGTCGCCGAGGACCTCCTTCTCCGCCCAGGAGGCATCGGCGAGCATGGCGAGGGCCTGGTCGCTGTGGGTGGCCACCACCACGTGGTCGAAGCGCTGGGGGCGTCCTCCGCCACAGCGCAGCTCGACACCCTCGTCGGTGCGCAGGATCTGTTCGACGGGCGAAGAGAGCCGCAGGCGGCCGGCGGCGCGAACCGGGGCCAGCGCGGCATCGACGTAGTGCACGGCCCCGCCGGTGACCGTGCGCCAAGCCGGTTTGTCCGCCACTGACAGCATCCCATGGCGGTCGAAGAACCGGGTCAGGGTGGACGCCGGCATCTGGGTGAAGGTGGTCGGGTCGGCCGACCAGATCGACGAGCCCAGCGGGACCAGGTACCAGTCGGCGAAGGCCCTCGACCACCGGCCCTCGGCCAGCATGTCGGCCAGCGTGTAGCTGGTGTCGGGAGGCTCGCTCAGCAGTCGCTGTCCCGCCCTGTTGAATCGGGCTACGTCGACCAGCATGCGGAGGAACTCGGTACGGACCAGGTTGCGACGTTGGGCGAAGATCGAGTTGGGGGACGTACCCCGGTACTCGACGCCGGTCACCTCGTCGGATACCGAGAAGCTCATGTCGCTCGGCTTGGTCGCCACCCCGAGCTGCCCGAACAGCCGGACCAGGCCCGGATAGGTCCGCTCGTTGTAGACCAAGAAGCCGGTGTCGACGGAGAGCTCCCTGCCGTTGACGGGCACCCCGACGGTGTGGGTGTGGCCGCCCGGGCGGGCCTCGGCCTCGAAGACCGTGACCTCGTGACGGGGGCCCAGCACATGGGCGCACACGAGCCCCGAGATGCCGGTCCCGATGACCGCGATTCGCATGGGCCCTTTTTAGCACTAAACTCACTCCTGTTGGGTGCGGCCGCCGCATCACCCCCCTAAGGGTGTGCCGGGCCCCACCCGGAAGGAGAGGTTCGAATGGCCCGATTCACCACCGAAGTAACCTCGAGCCGTGCCGCCGAGGACGTCTTCGACTATCTCGCCGACATGCGCAACGCCTCGAGCTGGGACCCCGGCGTGAGCGGCGCCACCCTGGCGAAACCGGGCGAGGATGGGGCCATAAGTGAGGGAGCTGCGTTCGATGTCACACTCAGGCTGGCCGGTCGGCCAAAGCACGTCGAGTACCGGGTCGCCAGCTACAACCGCCCGCACCGTGTCGTCCTTCAGGCGGAAGACTCCGCCTTCCGCTCCACCGATACGGTCAGCGTCGAATCGTTGCCCGACGGCACGGCCCGCACGACCTACGACGCCGTCCTCGAGCCGGTGGGCCTCTGGCGGGTCAGCGCGCCCTTGATGGCCCTGGCCTTCGGCCGCATCGGCCGCCGCGCCGCGGAGGGCCTCGCCCGAGAGCTCGGACGTTGAGGCCACCGGAGAGCCCGACACTGTCCACGCCGGCCCAAGTATTCGACGCGCTGCTCGAGGCCAGCGTGGTCGGAAGCTTCTCCAAGATCGGCCCCGCGGTGCGGCGTCGGACCGCTCACTGGACGGACCCACCGGCCGCTGCCGGACGGGAGATCGTCGTCACCGGGGCGACCTCGGGCCTCGGGTTGGAGGCGGCCACTGAGCTGTCCAGGGCCGGTGCATCGGTGTGCCTGGTCGGCCGGGACCGCGACCGCACCGAGGCGGCCCGGCGGCGGGTCCAGGCCGCAAGCAATGGAGAGGTGAGCACCGAGCTAGCCGACCTGGGCGACCTCGATCAGGTCGAAGACCTCGCAAAGCGCCTGGGTGAGCGTCTCGGGCGGATCGATGTGCTGGTGCACAACGCGGGCGCTCTGCTGCGGGAGCGACAGACGTCGCCTCAGGGGACGGAGGCAACAGTCACCGTGCACGTGCTCGCGCCATACGTTCTGACCGAGCGACTCCGGCCCCTTCTGGCGGCTTCCGCGCCGGCCCGAGTCATCACCGTGACGTCAGGAGGGATGTACACCCAGCGCTTCAACCTTGAGGAGTTGGTCATGCCCGAGGACGGCTACGACGGTGTCGTGGCTTATGCACGGGCGAAGCGGGCCCAAGTCGTCCTCACCCACGAATGGCAGCGACGCAACGGCGCCTCGGGCGTGGGCTTCCACGCTGTCCACCCCGGGTGGGCCGACACGCCGGGGCTCTCGTCGGGGCTGCCCACTTTCGCCAGGGTGCTCCGTCCACTGCTGCGCCCCGCCTCCGAAGGGGCCGACACCCTGGTTTGGCTGGCCGGCTCGGCTGACTGGACGCCGGAGGGTGGCCGGCTGTGGCTCGACCGTCGCCCTCGCGGGGAGTACCACCTACCCTGGACGTGGGTCCCTCCGGGTCGCCGGGCGGCAGATGAGCTGGCGCTGTGGGATTGGTGCGCGAAACACGCGGTGCGTCAACACCCAGAGTCAGCTTGAGCACGATCTCCCTGTGCCGGCCATGGGGATGCCCTATAGATCCTGCCGGAGAACAGGTTCTACGTGTTCTCGACATGCCAAGGCGCGGCTAGTCACCGCAGCTTGTGTCGAGGACATGGCCAAGGTCCTGGCCCGTGCCGAGTCTATTCGCGGTGTACGCCGCTCAGGCGGGTGTCGGGCGGGTAGCGGGAGAGGCGGCCTATGCGATGCCCGCGAGCCGAACGGCGGATGGGCGAACTGCTGCCTGCTGGCTATATACGCGGACGACGAACCCGTAGAGCCTGTCGCACAAAGTGATTCGGGATCACGCAACGGAAGGATGCTCCCGCTAGGATCGCCGTAGAGGCCTTGGAAGGCGCTGGGTGGTCAATTCGGACCCCCGTTATTGCCATACGCGAGAGCTCAATGGGTTTTGTGCGACAGGCTCCGTAGTGTCCGAAAACTCGATCCGATGGCCTATGCGACGCGCTCGTACTCATGGATCAGGCCACCAAGCCGATCGTTTCGGCGTATCTGAGCGGAGAGCCGTCGGCGGTGTCGGTATTCGCCGGTGGCGACGGACTTCACCGTGGTTGTGGGCGGTGGGATTGTCTCAGGGGCCGGAATCGCCTGGGACAGGCCCTGGTGGGGACGATGGCCGTTGTAGTGCCGGACGTAGCTACGAAGAACTCGTTCGAGGTGGCCAGCGTTCAGGATCACGAGGTGGTCGAGGCACTCGGATCTGACGGTCTTCACGAACCGTTCAGCATGAGCGTTGGCGTTCGGGGTCCGAAACGGTGTGCGCAAGACTCGAGCGCCTGTGGAGGTGAACACCGAGTCGAAGCCCGACACGTACTTTGTGTCCCGGTCGCGGGTGAGGAACTTGACCTCGGCACCTTCGTCGTCGAGCTGTCCGACGACGTTCCTCGCCTGCTGGGTGACCCAGGTGGCGTGTGGATAGGCAGTCACCCCTGTGATCCAGACCTTTCGGCGACCGAGCTCGAGGAAGCACAGGACGTAGAGCCGCTGGAGCAGCACGGTGTCGACGGTGAAGAAATCAGTGGCGACGATGTGAGAGGCCTGGGTCCGCAGGAACCCCCGCCAGGTGGGACGTGCCCGTCGGGGAGCGGGTCCGAGGCCATGGTGCTTCATGATCCGAGCAATCGTGCTTGCCGCCAGGCGGATGCCGAGCTTGACCAGCTCGCCTTGGATGCGGCGATAACCCCACTGCGGGTTCTCATTGGCCAGACGTAGGACGAGACCGGTGGTCTCCTCGTCGACCGACGGTCGTCCGGGCCGACGATGCGGATAGGTCCATCGACGAGCGACGAGCCGACGGTGCCAGGCGAGCAGGGTCTCTGGCGTCACCGGGAAGCTAGCCCAGGAAGGGCGGGGGAGGAGGCGACTGAGGGCAGCCAAGAGCGCCCGGTCGGCGGGCCGGTAGACAGGACGTCCGACCTGGCGACGCAGTATGGACACCTCGTGGCGCAGCGCCAGCAGTTCGATTGCGTTGGCCCCCTCCGAGCGATTCAGAAGGATGATGAGCTCGAGCAGGCGACGAACGGCGAGGTAGGCGAAGGCCCAGAGCTGGCGGCGTACCCGGTGCCTCCGCATCTGGCGGACGGTAGTCGAGGCGGTCGGGGTTCTGCGGAGTCCCTGATGGATGGATGATCGCGTTTTCGGACACTACGCCATGGCCACCTGCGTGCCGAGGTAGGCAACCGTCAGGGACCGAAGCGTCGGATGTCGGAGTAGCGGCGGTCGAGAGCCGGTGTAGTTGGCCCCGTTGACGAACACCGGCCAGCCGATGGCCGACGCGTTCGCCACCATGTGGAAGTGGGAGTCGAAGAGCTGAGATGAGCTATCGATGTGTAGCGCGCCAGCTAAGCCGATGCCGTCAAGCATCCTAATCAGATTGGTGCGCATCGACCCGGCGAACGCCCCAGTGGCAACGGCAGATCGCAGCGCCTCTTCGGTGGACGCCCCGGCCAGCAGGAGCCGCCTCGCCTCCCCCTACAGGCCGCACTCGTCTCTCGGTGGGCTCACCCCTGCCGAGCACGCAAGGAAGTGGGCCCTGGAACATCAACCAGTGGGCTCATAGCGGGTGGACCAACAAACGGGGCCCGGTCACCGGACTCCGAGGTTATACGTCGCGTCGGTGTCACCAGCTTCCGCCCGGCGTCGATAGCGCTCCTCGGTCTCCGCCGCCTGGCCGTTTAGGACGTTCGCCATATCCATGCCCCCTACCGTCGGCTGGGGGCAAAGACGGGGATTACCCCTCAGCTAGCTATAACTAGCTAGGGCAGATGTTCGGTCGTTTTTCAACAGGGCGGAATGGGTCGGGCGCGCTTCACCCCGGACGGCAGGCTGGGTTCATGTGACCACCGCGCCGATGATGCTGTACCACTGTTCCGGGTGTGGGCGACGTGGGGATGGGTGGAGGGGGCAGAGTCTCCGCCATCCAGAGACTCTGCCCCCTCCCGGTGCTATCTGGCGTCAGGGTTGGATGTTGCGCAATGGACCGTGATCGTCGGCGAAGTTGTGCGTGTTCAGCACCTGAATGCCAGCGTTGTGCTCACCGTTGAACGGCGTGGGTGCGGTTCCAGGCGCCTCGCAGCCGGCATTGACGGCGTCAGCCGGCGAGTTGAACCACAGGCCAAGGTGGAACGTATGAACAGGGGCTGTGACCGGGTTCGAGCTAGCGTCGGGGATCGGACTGGTGTGCACCACGGGAGCCGGCTGCGAACCAGGTGCCACGATGAAGGTCTCGATGCTGAAGCGCCCGACGAACGTGCCAGTGGCGTGGCCGCTGCTATCGGTATCAAGGTCCCCCTGGTACCAGGAGAGTCCAAACGGCCCATGGGGCACCTGAATGACAAAGAAGTCGAAGTCCGTATTCGGTCGGAGGCCGCTCGCGGAAACCACCATGGCCTCGACCGGACCCAGTGACTTGATAACCACGTTGGCCCGCGCGTTAGGCAGGCAGTTGGCGGGCAGCCCAGCGGAGCGGACCATCTGGAAGATGGTCAGCGGGGTCGATGCGCCCGCGCCTCCGCCACCGGTGGTCACGAGGGTGCCCCCCACTGCACCAGCGGTTGCGAGGGTCGTCGCCCCCACGGCCATGCCAATTCGCTTCGATAGTTTGCGCATTTTACGGTTCCTCCCCGTTTCTCTATGTAATCTTCAATCTTGAGCAGGGGACATCGGCTCGGCCCTGCTAGTGGGGCACGGCGGTTCCCCTTTGGGTCGCAACGCTCTGACCAGGTATTCGTGGCTGTCGTGAATGCTGCGCTCCCCCGACGCACGACACACGCACGCAGCGGGGCGGTAACAGACATGCACCACATTCACCCGTCCCTGGTCACAGGCTGGCGACCTTCACCGGCTACGGCTCACCGGCGCCCTTCCACCGGGCGACCCCGGCGGAGATCAAGTCACTGGCGACCCGTTGCCGAGTTTGCGGAGTGCGAATCGTTACAGATGCTCCTTTCTGTGTCTTCATTGGGTAGAGGGTGAAGCGGCGATCCGTCTTCCTACTTTTTCTCATGATGTCGGTTCCTGCGGAAGTGTCCCGTCCTGGCCCAAGAGGGCTCGCACCCTGATCAGGCCCGAGCGGACACGGGTCTTGGCCGTGCCTAGGGGGATCGCCTCTGTATCGCTGATCTCTCGGGCCGTATAGCCGTAGAAGGCGGCCAGGACGAGGGCCCGGCGTTGCTCGACAGGGATCTGGCCCAGGGCGGTGCGCACCCGGTTCGCGTCGTCGGCGATGGTCGCCGCCTCCTCGGGTACCGGTCCTTGTGCCGGTTGGTCCAAGAAGATCACGGCTCGCGGATCGGCGGGCTCGGCGCCCTTCCGTCTGAGGGTATCCACGGCCAGGTTGCGGGTCATCGTGAGCACCCAAGTGGACACCGAGCCGCGGCGGGAGTCGTAGGTCTGGGCGTGGCGCCAGGCTCGGCTCAGCGCCTCCTGGGCGATGTCCTCGGCCTGGGTCGGGTCGCCCACGATGCTCTTGGCCAGCCCGTAGACGCGCCGTTGGAACCGGCGGACGAACGCGCCCCCCGCTCCTGGGTCCCCGCGGCCGAGGCCGACGAGTAGAGCCTCATCAGAGGGCTCGTCATCAGAGGGCTCGTCGTCTCCGCAGGAGCGTGGCGAGATGGCCTGGTGGGAGGTGGTGTGCATCGATGGGCCAAATTTCGGACGGCGAATATCGTTACCTAGCCATCATAAGCCTGCGCTGTTCATTACGCAAGAGGCTGTAAACTAATTCCTGGTAAACTGATTTCTGGGCACCGACGAGGAGAGGAGACGATGGCTAGGACCGCGGACACCGAGCGAGGCATCGTCGGCGATGGGGACGGGACGCACCGGCGCCCGGGACGGCCCCGCGACCCCAGCTACGACAAGGCCATACTCGACGCCACGCTGGAGATACTCAACGACAAGGGCTACGCCGGGCTCACCATCGACGGCGTGGCGGCCAAAACCGGTGTGGGCCGACCCACGATCTACAGGCGGTGGTCGTCCAAGCCGGTGCTCGTCATAGCGGCCCTCACCGATTCGCCAGGCTCCTCTCCGACCCCGGACACGGGTGCTCTCCGTGAGGACCTGCTCGGCTTCCAACGCGAGCAGGTGAGGATGATGGACAGGCCAGAGTCCCGTCGCATCACGGCTGGCCTGGTGGCTGATCTCGTGGCCGACCCTGAGCTGGCGGAGACGTATCTCGGCGACTACGTCGACCGGCGCCGGACGTCGGTGTGGCAGGCCCTGCAGCGGGGCGTCGACCGCGGCGAGCTTCGGCCCGACGCCGACTTCGCCTTCATCTATGACCTGTTGCTTGGGCCCCTGTTCATGCGCTCGGTTGTGCGCGGCGAACCGCTCGGACCGAAGGTGGCCGAGGAGACTGTCGACCTAGTCCTCACTGCCTACGGGAGTGCCGGGAAGAGTCGGCGGCGTCGAACGTCGTCTCCGCGAAGGCGCCCCGAGGCCCGTCGAGCGCCCTGAGGCTCTGGCGGTCAGGACCACCCGCTTCATTTCAGATGACGATGTGCCCGGCCCGGCTAGTCGAGTGGCTCATGGTGCCGAGCGAGGTCGGCTATCCGATCCGCTCTGTCAAAGCGCAACAAGTGGTGGACTCGGCTGCTCCGGTCACGAGCCTTCTTCAGTTCGCCGACGAATCATATCCTTCGGTGGTGGTCCGGAACCAGCTAGGTGAGGAGCACCGGTTGTTCAAGGCGGCGAGCTGGCAAGAAGCCGTCGCCAAGCGTGATCGGCTGAGGGGCGAGCTCCATGCGATGGGGCTCGAGGCCTGGTGCCACAAGTACGCAGTACCGACAACCTTCGCGGAACTGGACGACACGGGGCGGCCCTCTCAGAATTGACCAATCGCGAGTCCGGCTCTAATCCCCTCGTGGCGAACTGGGCGCTGGTGTTCCGCTCGGGGCGATCTGTGTTCACAGGGCATCGACGCCGCCGAGATAACCCTTTGCCCCTTGGACGCCCTTGAGACACGCGATCTCGCCACCGTACATGTACACGTGATGCACGCCGTGCAGGTCATAGAGCCCGCGACCCGTCCACATTCCGAGTCCGGCTCGGGACATGTCGACCGGACGCTCGAAGTCATCCTCGGTCAACGTGTCGAGCGACCCGACCAACCACGAGTGGACTGCGCGGCCGTAGTCGTGCAGGCGCTTCCAGACGACCTCCATGCCACGAGCTCAGTCATCGAAACGCTCGGGGTCATAAACGACGCCCTGTCCGACGTCGCCGCCCCATTCGCTCTCGATGATGGGCGTCCGTCCGAACATGAGGCGGTTGATCTCCACATCGGGTTTGATCACCACATGCAGCTAGGTGGCACCGATCGAGTTTGCCTTCCCTGGCGGCCACCAATTCGCCTGCTCGTCGGTCACGTCGCTGACCGTCCTCTCCAGCCAGCCCCATGCCGACCGGACCTGCCCACGGAAGAAGTCGAGCTCTCCCATGGGGCAACCTTAGGGGCGCGGGCAGATCTTCGCATACGGAGTGCTGTCCCCGAAGTGATGCCGTTCGTGGCCAGCAACAATCGCGAGCCCGGCCGAGAGATGGCAGGCGCCCTGGAGCGGACCAAGCACGCAGGACGGCCTGACCCTGATCATTTCCGAAGAGCCGCTAACGGACTCTACGCGGGTGAGTGGGCAGACCGGGCTTGCATTCTCCAGCAGTCATGTTGGCATCGGGTACCAAGTCGCTGGTCCGGGAAAATCCCCTTCCTGAATCCGTCTGACCGGTTATCGTGCTCGTACTCATCCAGAGCGGCCCGAGGGACCTGGCCCGACGACGGCCCGGCAACCGACCTGCAGGCACGGTGCCAACGCCAGGGACGATGAGGAGGCAACAGGATGGCTATCAAACTCGCCGCCTTCGGTCTCGCGGAAGACACCGAGATCTGCCCGGCCTGCTTTGCATTGCGAGGGTCGATGATCCTCAAGGACCGGCCGCCCACCGCACGGCAGCTCTGTGACTGCGAGATCGCAGAGCTCATCGCCAGGAGAGAGGAGGTGCCTCGCTACGGCCACGACCTCCACATCGTGGCCGAGCTCTGCCGGTGTTGCGGCCTGGAATTGCTGAGCTCGGGGTCACGCTGGTCTAAGTGGTTTTGCAAGCAGTGCCTGGAGAGTGTCCGTCGTCTCAACGAATCCTTCGGAGCCTGCATGATCCCCATCGGATGGCACTCGCTGATGAATGGCACCTTCCTCCGTGCCGATCGAGCGCGCGAGCAGGCGGCACAGGTCGCCTTTTTCGACCAGCTCACCGCCTTCTTTGGTCAGGCGGACAAGGTCAAGAGCTGGGGTCGGGACGTGACGTCCGAGAACATCGCAGCTGTCGGGCTCGAGAAGTGGGATCCCATTCCTTTACGCGCCTATCTCAGAAAAGTCCGGGAGTCAGAGGTGCTCAGCAAGGAGGCGGCCTTTCGCAATCTCGGAGGTGCTGCCGTGCTGCGTTACTCAACGTGAGGGCACCAGGCCGACTCTGAGGCGCTGTTCACGCCGGCTTCTTGCGCTACTCCAGGGCAAGTGCCTCATCGTGCTTCAGCGCCGTCTGCCCTGGCCGAGGTCGCTGCCTCGACAAGGGCCCACTACATGATCCGCCGGCAAAAGGGCTCATGGTCGCGGAAATCAGACTCTCCGATCTAACGCGAAGAGTCTGATTTCCGGTGACGGTGACACTGCGCTTATCTTTGTCCAGGGATTATCCCGGCAATATCCCGGCAAATCGTGACAGCCGTGCGCTCGTCTTGTGATGCCGTCGGGCGAGCTGACTGCCATGCTGACAACGCCACCGGCCCACGCAGCACTCCAATTCGAACTGATGGGTGACATCGACTTCCGAGCTCGGGTGACGATCTTGTTTGGTCCCCGTCGTCCAATCAGACCCCCCAGCTCGGGGCTGGAGCACGCTCGACGGTCTTCACGGTTCCTCTGTCGTGAGGGCGTCGATCCAGCGAGTAGCAAAGGCTAGGTAGGAGCGCTGCGACACCGTTGCCGTGAACCTCGGCAATAGGCGGACCAAGGTCGTCACCGGTAGACCGTTGCTCCAGGTCGGGTTGGGACAGGAAGCTCATGCATGCCGAGGGCGCCAGTCGGGTATAGGCGAGACCCACGGAGCTGGGACGCGCAGGGGTGAGCTGATGGACGCCTTTCAACTGTCCCGGTTGGGTTGGTCACAGATGGTCGAGCAACCTTGGCCGCGGTTGGTCAGAGCGGGGCTCCCAATCCAACTGGCGTCCTTGGCCCGCGAGCTTGGCCACTACAACGAACGCCCCGTTCGAGCCTTCACCCTGCCCATGCTCGAAGCTGGCGTGGCCGGTCTTGCCGTGCCGTTTCTCGCCGATGACGGGATCTTGTTCGATCCCTCCCTCATTCCCAGGAGAGACCTGCTTGGCGAGGTGGCGGCGTATGAGCTCGCCTACATGCTCCACCCCCACTGGGAGGACCCAGATCCCGATGAGCATGAGGAGATGGAGAGGTTCGCTTCCAAGCTGGGTCCGATGTTGCTCGCCAAGCCACCTGACTATCCGATGGCCCACGTGGCGGCCCTGGCTCCACGCAGGAGAGCCGCTCGGTACGGGGCGCAGGAGGACGACGGTCACTCGGAGCTCTGGCGCCGGGCCCAGTGATCAGGCGCTTTCGGGATTCTTGCCGGACGTGGCGTGTGCGCCCCAGCAGGGAAGCCGGGGCGGTGACCTTATGTGCCTGACAGAGCACGGTGAGGACACCTTCACCCGTCAAGGGGAGGGCTAGCCGTGGCTTCCTCTTCGCTCGCCACAGCGGAGGGGACCCCGATGTACGAGCTAGCTGGGGCTTTCATTCTTATAGCCACCACCGGGCCCCGCAATTCCAGCTCGGAAAGGGAGTGCTGCAGTCACATGATCGTTCGCGGTTGAGGCGGGCCCTCAAGATGGCTCGGGCTACTAGAGACCTGGGCCGAGGCTGAAGCCACGGAAGACCTCGGCCCCCGCCGTGTGTGCCGCAACCCAGCCGACAGCGAAAACCGGGTCGCGGCGGTGGGGCGGCGCCGCTCGGCTACGACAGGCGTGACCTTCCCGTCGCAGCTTCCGCGGGAGGAGAGACCTGCGGGTGCGGCCAGCCCCGCAGCGCCACCTGCACTTCCGCCCTGACGGCATACAGCTCCCCTCCGCCTCGAGCCACGTAACCCTCCACGGTGGCTCGGTGTCCCTGTCGAGCCGGAGGCCGCCGTCTTCGACCGCCGCTCTGGCTTTCCGTTCGATGAAACCTTACGAGAACTATCTCCACGTCATCCTTTGTGTGGACGCTCTGTTTCACCCTCGACACCACCGCGATGAGGGCTCTAGCGTGGCGTTCGTCACTCAAAGCACGGGGATGGGATGCGTCGGGCGACCGTTGTGAACGCCTGCCGGTACTGCTCGCCCCTGCAGGCGGAGAGGAGTACTACATGGCAGCGGTAGGCGCTCGTATCGCCGCGCCCGACGGGCCGGACGAAGCGCTGTCCACGTTCCTCAACGAGCTCCGCGAGCCACAAGAAGCCGCCGAGCCAGACGTCAGGTTCCTAGTGCAGCGAATCGAGCACGCGAGGCCATCCTCACCATGAGCTCGACTCCGAGGAGTCACAGCGTCGTGCCCGTCCAGCCACGCAACCTGGCATTCACCTACTGCGCGGTGTGTCACCAGCTGCTGGCCAGGGACGAGCTAGGTCACTGGGTGCACAGCCGGGACCAGGCAGCGACGGCAAAGCGATATGAACCGCCCCGGGTTTCGTGACTGCTCGAACTATTGGGTGACCGCCTCTTTCACGGCCTGCTTCTGACGGTAGTAGGTGGCTTCGGATTCTGCTGGGGTGGTGTAGGTGTTGTCGTCGGTGATCTCGCCGTGGAGGCGGCGGTGGTTGAACCAGTCGATGTAGCCCAGGGTGGCGAACTCGACGTCGTCGAGACCGGTCCAGGGTCCTTGGGGATAGATCAGCTCCCACTTGTAGAGGCTGTTGAAAGCTTCGGCCATGGCATTGTCGTACGAATCGCCGCGCGACCCGACCGAGGCGACGATGTCGTTCTCAGCTAGGCGCTCGGAGTAGCGAATGCTCAGATATTGCACCCCGCGGTCGGAATGGTGGACGAGACCGTCGAGGAGCTGGCTGGCTCGGGTGCGGTTCCAGACGGCCATCTCCAGGGCGTCGATGGCCAGATCGGAGCGCAGGCTGTTGGAGATCTGCCAGCCCACCACCATGCGGGAGAACACGTCGATGATGAACGCGGCGTACACCCACCCACCATGGGCCTTCACATAGGTCAGATCGGCGACCCACAGCCGGTTCGGTGCCGGCGCCCGGAAGTCCCGCTCGACCAGATCATCGGGGCGGTGCTGGCGGTCATCGTGGCGGGTGGTGACCTTGAAAGCCTTGCCCCGCCTGGCTCCCGACAGTCCCAGGTCGCGCATCAGGCGCTCCACGCTGCAGCGGGCCACCCTGATGCCCTCCCGGTTGAGCTGGGCCCACACCTTGTCCGCCCCGTATACCTCGAGGTTCTCGGCGTGCACCCGGGCTATCTCCTTCTTGAGGTACTCGTCGCGAACCGCTCGCGAGGAGGGCGGCCGCTTCTTGAACATGTAGTAGGTGTTCGGGGCGATCTTGCAGCCGTGCTCGGTGAGCACCCTGCAGACCGGCTCGACCCCGTAACTCTCCTTCTGGGAGTCGATGAAAGCGACTATCGCAGCTGTTGGCGGTCGAGCTCCGCCCCGAAGAAATGGGCCGCTGCCTTCAGGATGTCGTTCGCTCGGCGCAGCTCCTTCACCTCACGCTCGAGCTCTTTCATCCGGGCCCGCTCATCCGTTGTCAGACCGGGACGCGAACCGGCGTCGGTCTCGACTTTGCGGACCCACTGACGGAGGCTCTCGTGGTTGACCTTGAGCTTCGCCGAGATCGACTGGATCGCCTTCCATTGCGAGGGGTACTCGTCCTGGTGCTCAAAGACCATCCGGACCGCCCGCTCCCGGAACTCCGCCGGATACGGCGGACGCGGCGCCCGCTTGCTCTCAGTGCTCTCTGACACTGCTCCATCCTCTCAAAGGAAAGAGATAAAGCTTTGCAGGGGCCTGAGCCCGTCGCCGGAGCCCAGCTCGTCACCCAGAGGGCCTCGGACCGCGAAACGTCCTCCGTCCTCAAGCCTGCTGGCTCAGAGTTCCCTCACCTTGCGTAACTCCCGCCGCTCCCTTTCCGTCGTCCCGCCCCACACACCGGCCAGATCCTCATCGGCCCGCGCGTAGTCGAGGAGGGCTGGCAGGAGTTTTGCCTTCCCGCTCGAGGGGAAACAAACAAAGATCCGATGTAGAGGCTGTATGAGGGCTGTGGCGGCCCTCAACTACGTCGGCTGGGGGAGTGGTCGGGCAGTCACGGGTTCGGCCACTTCCCTGCGCCTGATTCCGCCCCCGGAGGCGCCCACCCCAGCGGCCAGCCCATGAGGGGGGTACTTCGCCGGCCGGTTCGGCGAGGCCATCACGTCGTCTCCACATGGATCCACCCAAAAACTGGGTCACTGAAGGTGCTCGCGATGGTCGCTAGAGATCCACCATGGTTCCATCATGGGGCGGTTCGCTTCGGCGCTCAGCACGGTGGCTGCCACACATTTGGCTCCAGTAGCCCCGTCCCGTGGAGAGGCCGTGTCGCAAGACCGGTCAAATCGCCCGGAGCCGAACCCAAAGAGACGCCGGACCTGAGTGACCCCCACCACCATTAACGACCTCAAGCTCATATGGGAGCGGTGCTCACCTCGGCACGCCTGAAAGCGGCGCTTCGAAAATGAGCGGGGTGCCGGGTCGATGGCAGTAACAGGCAACCCCGGGTCAGTGGGGTGCCTCGGACCCGGTGATAGGGAACACACTTCATAAGGCAGCATCGGACTCGCGATCTCGTCATCCCGGGGGTCGGTGGCGGGCTCAGTCCGAAGGCTCGAACACGGATCCCGAAGGCAAGCTCCCCGCTGGTTGGCTAGCTGGTCAGCTTGCGCCAGACCTCGGGACTGATCCTCCATCCACCACCCCTTCGCCTTCGAATGACGCCCGCCTGGCGCATCCTCCGACTCCGCCCCTGCCATCCGTGTCCGCTTGATCGCATGGCGAGGGCCAGACCCCGGTCAGACTTGGCGATGCCCCCCTCATTGTCGGCCAGACTCACCAGCACGACGAGACAGCCCAGCTCGGCCATATTCAGACTCGCCTCGGCGGCCACGGCGACCAGTGCAGCATTCTCGATGCGGGCCACGACCCCAGTCTCCTCCCATCATCGCTCAGGAGAGGGGCGGGCTCGACGGGTCGGTCACTAGCGGATGAGGAACCCGGAGCCCGCCCCCTCCTCAGCGGACCGGGTAGCTCTCCCTCTCGCCCCGACCGCTGCACCAGTCTATGTACGTGCCGGGCTCAACTTCAATAGCTCTGAGCTGGATATCTCTCCCCGACGGGTCGCTCCGTGGGGGAGCAGGTCAGTGGGTCCCAATCCGCCCGAACGACATCCCCGAACACGCTGCCTGCGGCTTCGACGGCATGCTCGGCGGCCATAGCGTCGTGTTCACGACCCCTCTGCCGAGGGCCAGGCGGGGACCTTTTCGCCCCTCTGGTGCAGCACCCGGGCGAGCATCATCTTGAACTCCTTGAAGGACAGGTCGTTCGGTTCCCTGCCTGGATACTTCTCGGCCATGTAGGCGGCCACGTCCTCCTCGAAGCTCGCCATGTTGTGCTCCTCCAGCTCCTCGTCTCGCTCGTGGCTCTTCGTCTCCCCCATAGAGTCTTCTGGCCTAGCTCCTCCCGCCTCCAGTCGCGCCATACCTCGCTCTGCTGGGGAAGTCAGTAGTCATAGCCTTGTCTGACCGCAGCGGTGCGGGAGTGAACCAACCCGTGGACTGCCGAGCTCGACGAGTTCTGGGTCGAAGCCATACTGGTAACACCACGCATGTCCGTGGTGGCCTCTCTTCATCCTGACGAGCAATCCAAATGAGGAGCGAGCGAACCAGCGTCGGCTGAGCCAGAGAACGGCTGATTCACCAGCGAACTCCATAGCCAAGTGTGCCTGTCGAGCCGCCGGTGGTTCCCGTTGAGCCACCACGGTTTCGGGTGTCGAGGACAAGTGTCCGCCTCGACCCATCCTGACGACAGGGAGATGCTAGCTCCCGTTCGTGAGGCCTGAGCGAAGGAACGGTACGCAAGAGTTGCAGCCATCCTCAACGACCAAGGTCGGCCATCGACGCGAGGGGCTGTGGCCGGCCATGAGCGTGCGTTCGGTACTACTCACCTCTGCCCGCTTGGAAGTCACGTCGTGATGAAGTCAAGGCGGGTCCCCTAGGCGCTGACTGACACCCCCCCCCACCATTAACGACCGTCAGCTCATCTGGAGCCGCCGAGCCTTGGTAGAGGCATAGAGCGAATGTCCGCCATATTTAGGTGAGGAACGGTCGCTCCACTGGAAACACCCTCCATCCAACTTCGAAGCTCGCTACCGGACAGGAGATAATTTAGGTAGTAGAGATTGATCAATGTCGGATTCGGACGAATTAGAACGGTGCGTTGACCGAGCACTGGATGGATATTGGGTGGAATGATACCCACATTTCCAACTGGGGCTTCTCGAGCCAGGATGAGATCCCCGGCTCGCGGGGTAGCGCGTTTCGTCCAATCCTGGTAGGTCGCTTCTGTTACCTTCTGGGTCTTTTCAAACAGGAGCCGGCCAAGCCCGATGTCAGGTGTCCTGACCAGCGGGAAGGAGCCGTTGACCGCCGAAGGGGCTGTCTTGTGCTCGCAATCGACGATGGCCTCGCACACGGCTGCCAAGGTGAGGGTCAACCCAGCAGCTCCGCGACGTTCGCAGCGATCCGCTCGTGCAATGCGGCCGCTTCGGCGTTGAGCTTCTCTAGCTGCTCGTTCAACTCTTCCAGCCGGATGCGGAAGTCGATACCATCGTCCTTTGCGGCGGCACTACCGACATACCGGCCAGGGTTGAGGCTCCAGCCCTGCTTCTCGATCTGCGCGAGCGTTGCAACCGCGCACAGGCCGGGGACATCGGCATATGCGCCGTCCGGGAAGGATGAGGCCATCAGCTCCGCCGACCCCTCGGCGTTCTCAATATTTTCACCGCGGTACAACCGGGCAATGTTCGCGAGGAACTCGATCTGCTCTGGCAGCCAGTCGCGATGCGCTCGGTCGATCTGGTGGAAGATCTTGCGGGCGTCGATGAAGAGAACCTTGTCGGCCCGATCCGTCGAGCGCTTGGCGTTGTCGAGGAACCAGAGGGTCACCGGCAGGGCTACCGTGTAGAAGAAGTTCGGCCCGACCGAGACAATCACGTCGACACAGCGGTCTTCGACGATCTTGCGACGGATCTCCTGCTCGGATCCGCCCGCGTCCGCGGCCGAGTTCGCCATAACAAAGCCAGCGCGACCGTTCCTATTCAGCGCCGAGTAGAAGATCTGGATCCAGACATAGTTGCCGTTGTCGGGTCTAGGGAGCCCGAACGGGTAGCGCCGGTCTCCCTCCAGCTTCGCCTTGTCGATCTTGTTGACGTTGAATGGCGGATTCGCCATCACGTAGTCGAACTGTCCCACGCTCTTGAATGGGTCCTCGTAGTAGGTATTCGACTGGCTGATCTGTCCGCCAAGGCCATGCACCGCCAGGTTCATCTTGCAGAGCTTGATCGTTTCTTCCACACGCTCCTGGCCATAGATGGCGAGGCGGCCCATGCCGCCGTTGCGATGCTCCTCGATGAACCGGGCGCTCTGGACGAACATGCCGCCCGATCCGCACGCGGGGTCGAGGATCCTGCCCTTGAACGGTTCGATGATCTCGACGATGAGGCGAACGATCGAGGTGGGAGTGAAGTACTCGCCACCCTTGGCGCCTTCGGCGACGGCGAACTTTCCGAGGAAGTATTCGTAGACCTTGCCGAACGCATCGCCCTCGATCGTGCCGAGGATGGAGTTCACCGATCGCAGGAGGCGGACCAAGGTGTCGTTGGAGAACTCCTGGTAGGTACGTGGGAGGACGCCTCGCAGCTGCTCGTTCTCCTCTTCGATGGCCGCCATGGCGTCGTTGATGGTCTTCCCGAGGTTCTCTCCCTCCGTCGCCGGAGGAGATTGGCAAAGCGGGCGTGCTTGGGGATATAGAGGACACCGCGGCTCTGGTAGTCGATCTTGCCGGGCACCCGGCGACCCGAGGTCTTACCGGCGAGCTCCGCCTCGACCTCGGCGAAGCGGCTGTCGGCGAACTTGAGGAAGATCAGGCCAAGGACCGGGATCGAGTACTCGGCGGCCTTGAGGTGAGAGTTGGCTCGGAGTTCGTCAGCAGTCTCCCACAGATGGTCGGCGACGTCGTAAATGTCAACGGTGCGTCTGTCAGTTGTTCCCGTGGCACCATCGGCTTTCATAGCGACCCTTTCAGGCTCCAGCATCTCATGGCCCTTGGAGGTTCCTCGGCGGCTCACCCGAGCCTCTTTTGCTGAAGTGGAGCGACCCTGCGGCTTCGTCGCTTCGGGCGCACTGGTCGATCCACGCTTAGTTGTCCCCCTAGCGGGGCTCGTCTCGGCAGCCTTGGTGGACCCTCGACGGGTGACCCAAGCCTTCCTCGCAGCGGCTGAGCGGTTAGCCTTGGAGGCCTTCTTCCGATGTCCGGTCGCCTCCCACTGAGGCACTCCATCGGTCAACGAGCGATCCTGTCTGCCCTGTCTCGGCCTAGCGCCCTCTTCGCTGCCGTCGGCTACCTCGTAAGCCGCCCGAAGGGTCGCCAACTTGGTCTTCCCATGGACTGGCTCTCCCTCTGGACTCAGCACCTCGGCACTGGACCCCGGGTAGCTGGGCTCAAACCTCTGGGTACGCCACTTGGCAACGGTCCAGGCTCGGTTGGCAGCGTTGGCGAAGGGATACTCCTGAACTGACGCTCGACGGCCATCGTTTCCTTGTTCGTCGGTCGCTACAAACCGGACTCGAAATCCTTCGACCGCCTCGATCTCCTCGCCGACCGTCCTGGTGGACCGCACCCCCGACCTCCAGCTCGCGCCGCCAGCCCCTTGGCCGCGTCGACCAGTGGGTAGCCGCCACGTTATGTGCATCGGCAGCTCATTGCCCGAGTTTCGTGGCGGCCATGGTCAGTGCCTTAGCGATCACACCGACAGCGAACATTTCGACAGGGCGCCGAACTAATAGGACGACCCGATTTACCTGACGCGCCAGTCGGCCGTAGAAACCAATTCGCTCCCGCCAATTGGCGACTACCTATACCCCGTTAGGGTATCGAGGCCGTGCCCCTTCCGTGCCCCTTCCAGTGGCATTCAGGGGTCATGAGCGGTACCCAGCGGGCACGAGCGGTCAACCGGAAAATGGGGCTCTTACCAGCGATTACGTAAGACTCGGCCTGGTGGAGGTGAGCGGACTCGAACCGACGACTTCTACGTTGCGAACGTAGCGCTCTACCGACTGAGCTACACCCCCGCGGCAGCTCAGGTTAGTCGAGGGCCTAGTGGTTCCCAGATGGCGAGGCACCGGTCGCGCGGTCGATGGCCTGGCCCAGCCGACCCTGGAGGGTGGCGGTGGTGAGGTCGCCCCGGCTGCGCTCGAGGACCGCCCGGAGCGCATCCACCGTCCGGCGCAGGCCGCCGGTGATGGCATCGGGATAGTCGATCGTGACCAGCATGTCGTAGGCGTCCTCCATGGCCCCCAAGAGGTCCTCGGCCCGATCGAGCTCGCCCTGCCGGAGTCGGTCCAGAAGGTGCCGGCGCAGCTCCGACGCCGCCTCGGCCAAGCCGTTGAGCCACGCCGGAGTCCCCACCGCCAGCGCCGCGGCGTCGGGAAGTGACGACCCCTCCACGAGGGCCGAGGTCAAGCGGGCCTCGGCGTACTCCTTCTCCGCGTCGTGGAGGAACCCGGCACCGGCCACCGTCGGGTGGGGGCGCAGCGCCTCCTGGGCCTCCCGCAGGTTCGCTCGTGCTTCCTCGACCAGGCGGGCGTACTCCTCGGGCTCGAGGCGATGGATGGCCCGGATAGACCTCCCGCAGGCTCGGATGGTCCGCCGGCTGGCGGCCAGTCCGTCCTCCCGAGCCCGGTGGGTTCGCTCCAGCCGCGCCCGCACCTCCTCCCCCAGCGCCAACAGCTCCTCCCCGCGCCCAGGCTCGGGCACCGGCTACGCCAACGTCAGTTCGCTGAGCGCCGCAGCACGAACGCAGGCTCGGGCTGTCGGTGCGGGTCGAGAAAGGCGACCTTGGTCGACCGCTCCAGCGCGACACCGCGCAGGTGCACCAGCGCCGCCATATAGGTGAGCGTCAGCCCGGCGAGCGCCGCACTGAACCCCCAGGCCACCCGCAGACTGGGGACCGCCCCCAACAGAAAGGTCAGCGTGATCCCGGTCAGCAGCGTCTTCAGGACCTCCCGACGGCGCCTGAGGGTGTGCTGACGAGTCGTCCACGCCACCGGCTGCCCGGAGGGGGCGACCGGCGCCCGGTCCGACACCATCGCCCTGGCCGGCACGTCTGGCCCAGACGGCGCCACCGGTCGCCGCGGCACCGCTGCCGACTGGCTCGAATAGGCCATGCCGAGGCTCGCCCGCCGCGTCCGCGCCAGGACCCAGAGCTGGCGACGGAAATCCCCGACGGAGTCCGTTGAACGAACGGCCTCTCTGCTGCGAAGGACGGTCGGGAGGAGGACCGCCACCCACATCGACGCCAGGATAAGGAGGACAATGATCGTCACTGTGCCTCGACCTACCTTCCTCTCTTCCTGGCGACCATAATCCAGGAGTCCCGCCGAACGGTGGATGGTAGGACGGCCCAGCTAGACCTCCGCCGATGCTCACTGACCCGAGCACGCCCCCCTCACCGATGTCGAGTTTTACTACCCAATGCAGCGCGACGCCAGGGGTTCTTTTGGGCGCGCCGTATCGGCGCAGTACATCGGCAGTTTTCCTGATGTTCAGACCGCTGGCCGCGGCCAGCTCAGACCAGCGCGGACGACCTCAGGCCTCGAGCGACGCTTGCGTCACCCCGTCGCTCCGCCGCCACGTCCCGGAGCGACCACCGGTCTTCTCCCACAAGGCCAGGTCCCCGATGGTCATCGAGCGGTCGCTGGACTTGCACATGTCGTAGATCGTCAGGGCGGCGACGGCACAGGCCGTGAGGGCCTCCATCTCCACGCCCGTGCGGTCCACGGTCTCCACCTGTGTCTCCACGCCGACATGGTCGTCACCGATGGTGAAGTTCACGTAGACCGAGCCGACCAGCAGGGGATGGCAAAGGGGAATGAGATCGGCCGTCCGCTTGGCCGCCTGGATCCCGGCGATGCGTGCCGCACCGAGGACGTCGCCCTTGGTCATGGCGTTGCTGGCCACCCTCGACGTGGTGTCCGGCTGCATGGTCACCCTGCAGCGGGCCAGCGCCCGACGGTGGCTGGGCTCCTTGGGGGTGACATCGACCATGCGGGCCCTGCCCAGCGGATCGACGTGGGTGAGGCCGCGGTCCGTCATGGCGGCGAGTCTAGATTCATCCGGGGCTCCTGGTCGCCTGACCAGTCCATTCGAGAGTCGCCGGTGTCTAGCCCCCGATCTGGCTCATGCTCCTCGGCGGCCGCACGAAGCTCACCTCACCGATGTGATGGCCGGCCCACTTGGTGCCCACGGCGGCCTCGATGGCGGCGGCCAGGTCGTCATCGGTGCCATCATTTCGGACAACCGCCCGCAGGTCGTGCTCGTCGAGCGCGAACAGACAGGTGCGAAACTTTCCTTCGGCCGTGATCCGCACCCGGTCGCAATCGCCGCAGAACGGTCTCGTCACAGAGGGGATGACGCCGATCTCGCCGCCGCCGTCCACGTACCGGTACCGGGTCGCCGGCTCGGGCCCGTGCGGGACGGGCTCCAGGGGATAGACCGAGTCGATGGCGGCCAGGGTCTCGTCGGCCGGCACCACTTGGTCCATCGTCCATCCACCGTCGGCGTCGAGCGGCATGAACTCGATGAAGCGGGGCTGCACCCCCCGCTCCCGTCCGAAGGTGGCGAAGTCGACCGCCTCGTCGTCGTTCACCCCCCGCATCATGACCACGTTGACCTTGACCGGCGCGAACCCCGCCCCGATGGCGGCATCGATCCCGTCCAGCACCCGGCCCAGCTGGTCGCGCCGGGCCATCTGGCGAAATCGCTCCGGCCGCAGCGAGTCGCACGACACGTTGATCCGGTTCAGCCCCGCCCGCCGCAGCTCGCCAGCCACCAGGCCGAGGGTCGCCCCGTTGGTGGTCATGGCCAGGTCGACGGGCCGCCCCGTGCCCGGCACCCGCAGCCCGGCCAGCATCTCCACCAGCACCGACAGCTTGGCCCGCACCGTCGGCTCGCCCCCCGTCAGCCGGATCCCATCGAAATCGAAGCGCTCCACGCACACGCGGGCCACCCGCTCGATCTCCTCGAAGCTGAGCAGCTCGGAGCGCTCGAGCCACGGCATCCCCTCCTCGGGCATGCAGTAGGTGCAGCGCAAGTTGCACCGGTCGGTTACTGAGATCCGCAGGTCCCGAACCGTCCGCCCGAACGGATCGACGAGCGCCTTGGGTGGGGCACCGCTCATCCCACCCATGCTAGGCGGTGAGTACCTCGAAGTGCCGGTGGCTCCTGCGCCCGGCAGGGCCTGATCAGAACGTGCCCAGCAGCATCGTCGTCACCGACTCGCCGGCCGCCACGCCATTCCCGTCCGGGACCAGGGCGAGCGCGTTGGCGGTTGCCATAGCCGAGAGCTGGTGGGACGCCTGTCCGCCAGAGGAGCGGACGTGGAACCGTCCGTCGTCGCCCGAAGTGGCGATCACCCGGGCCAGGTGCAGCTTGCCGTCGGGATGCCGGCGCAGGTCTTCGTCGGCCACCGCCTCGACGTGGACGCGGTCGAGCTGGTCGTGACCCATCAGGGCCCTGAGGCCCGGCCTGGCGAACAGCTCGAAGCTCACCATCGAGGACACCGGGTTGCCGGGTAGGCCGAACACTGGACGGCCGTCGATGACCCCGAAGGCGAACGGCTTCGCCGGCCGGATGGCAACCTGCATCCACCGCATGGAGCCGGCACTCAGCCGGTCGAGGACGACCTTCACGTAGTCGAAGTCCCCCATGCTGACGCCCCCGCTGGCCAGCACGGCTTCGCAGGTCGGCAGCGCTGCCTCGACCGCCGAGGTGATCGCCGCCTCGCTGTCGCGGGCGATCCCGAGGTCCACCGGCACACAGCCGCTCCCGGCGAGGAGCGCCAGCAGCGTGTGGCGGTTCGAGTCTCTGATCTGGCCGGGCTGGAGCACCGCTCCGCCTTCGACCAGCTCGTCGCCGGTGGACAGCACGCCGACCCGCGCTCGTGGGAAGGCGGCAACGCTCGTGTGGCCGAGGGAGGCCAGCACGCCGAGGTGCCCCGGACCCAGCGTCGTGCGGGGCGGGAAGACCTTCTGGCCGGCCGCGACGTCCTCGCCAGGCAGCCGCAGATGGTCGCCGGGACGCGCCGGCTGCTCCACGATCACCTCCGCCCCCTCGGTGTGGGTCAGCTCCACCATGACGACCGCATCGCAGCCGGGGGGGATGGGCGCGCCGGTCATGATGCGGATGGCCTGGCCGGTGCCGAGCGCCGTCGACGGAGCGGTCCCCGCCGCCAGGGTGCCGACCACGGTCAGCCGCACGGGCGCGCCCTCGGTGTCGGCCGCCCGCACGGCGTAGCCGTCCATGGCCGTGTTGGCGAAGGCGGGCACCGCCTCCCGGGCGACGATCGCCTCCGAGGTGACACAGCCCAGCGCCTCGTCGAGGGGGACCTGGCGTGCCGGCAACGGCGCGCACGCGTCCAGGACGACCTGGCGGGCGGTCGCCAGGGGGATCACGGCCGGCCTCTCAGCCCTCGCCCTGCCGCGCCGCCAGGTCGATGAGCAGGTGGCGCACGCCGGGTCCCAGGTCGGGGCGCTCCAGGGCGAGCTCCAGGTTGGCCCGCAGGTAGTCCAGCCTGTTGCCGGCGTCGTAGCGACCCCAGCTGAAGACGTAGCCGTAGACGGCCTGCTCGTCCATGAGCAGGCTGATGGCGTCGGTGAGCTGGAGCTCCCCGCCCTTGCCCGGCTTCACCCGGTCGATGGCGTCGAAGATCTCCGGGGTGAACACGTAGCGGCCCATGAGGGCCAGGTCCGAGGGAGCGTCCTCGGGCTGGGGCTTCTCGACCACCTCCAGCAGGCGCACCAGCCCGGGCTCGACCTGTTCCACCCGGCAGGAGCCGTAGGAGGAGATCTCGGCCGGCTCGACGGTCTTGAGGGCGACCACCGATCCGCCGTGGCGCTCGAAGGCGGCGAGCATGCCCTTGAGGACCCCGGACCGCTCGTGCATGATGTCGTCGCCCAAGAGCACGGCGAAGGGCTCGTCCCCCACGTGCTCCCGGGCGACTCCTACGGCGTGGCCCAGGCCCTTGGGCTCCTGCTGGCGCACGTAGTGGACCTGGGCCATCTCGGCGATCGCCCGGATCCCCTCGAGCTCCTCGTGCTTGCCGACGGCGGCCAGATGCTCCTCCAGCTCGGGGGCCCGGTCGAAGTAGTCGGCCAGGCTCGCCTTCCCGCGGGAGGTGATCAGCAGCACGTCGCTGATGCCGGCCCTCACGGCCTCCTCCACCACGTACTGGATGGAGGGCTTGTCGACGATGGGCAGCATCTCCTTGGGGAGCGACTTTGTCACGGGGAGGAACCGCGTCCCCAGGCCGGCGGCGGGGATGACTGCCTTGCGTACCACGGAGGTCATCGAGGTCCTCTCCCGTTGGTGACGTGCCGGTGGCGGCGGACTCACGAGCCCTTCCAGCACGGTACACTTAGCACTCAGGTTCAATGAGTGCTAACGCCCGGAGGCGCCGCCCAGATGCCCACCTACGAGTACGCCTGCAAGTCCTGCGGTCAGCACCTCGAGGTCGTCCAGTCGTTCAAGGACGCATCCCTGACGACGTGCGCGGTGTGCGGCGGCCCCCTGCGCAAGGTCTTCGGGTCCATCGGCATCGCCTTCAAGGGCAGCGGCTTCTACCGCAACGACAGCCGCCCCGCGGCGTCATCGTCGGACAAGGCCTCCTCGGACAAGGCCTCCTCCGACCAGGCCTCCTCCGACCAGGCCTCCTCCGACCAGGCCTCCTCCGACAAGGCCTCCTCCGACAAGGCCTCCTCCGACAAGGCCTCCTCCGACAAGGCAGGGTCGGACAAGAGCTCGAGCTCGACGGCGTCAACGGACAAGGGCGGGTCGACCCCGTCGAAGGGCGACTCCAAGCCGGCGACCAGCAGCGCGTCGTAGTCTCCGACCCGTGAGCGGGCCAACCGCCGAGATCGCCGTGATCGGCGGGAGCGGCTTCTACAAGTTCCTGGACGACGTGCGTGAGGTCCCCGTCCACACCCCGTACGGCCCTCCGTCGGCTCCCGTGGCGCTCGCCCAGGTCGGCGACCGGACTGTCGCCTTCCTCCCTCGCCACGGCCTCCATCACGAGTACCCACCCCATCGAGTGAACTCGCGGGCCAACCTGTGGGCCCTCCGCCAGCTGGGGGTGCGCCGGGTGATCGGCCCGTTCGCCGCCGGGTCGTTGAGAACGGACATCCATCCGGGGGAGCTGGTCATCTGCGATCAGCTCATCGACCGCACGTGGGGGCGCGCCGACACCTTCTTCGACGGTCCGGTGCTCCGCCACGTGAGCTTCGCCGACCCATACTGCTCGGAGATCGGCGACCTGCTCGCCCAGGCCGCCGCCGACACAGGCGCCGTGGCCCACCGTTCGGGCACCGTGATGGTCATCCAGGGTCCCCGCTTCTCCACCCGGGCGGAGTCACGCTGGTTCCGCGCCGCCGGGTGCGACGTGATCAACATGACGCAGTACCCCGAGGCCGTCCTGGCCCGGGAGCTCGGCATCTGCTACGGCGGGCTGGCCCAGATCACCGACTACGACACGGGGCTGGAGGGTGACGCCAGCATCGAGCCGGTGACGATGGAAGCAGCCTTTGCCGTGCTCGAGGCCAGCGTCGAGCAGACCCGCCGTCTGCTGATGAAGGCTGTACCCGCCATTTCCGAGACTCCATCGTGCGCCTGCGCCGAGGGTCTCGCCCAGGGGCCACTGGCAGACGCCCCCCTCGACACGTAGGCCTAGGACCCGCTGAGGCTGACCTCGCCGATGGCCAGGGTCAGCCCCGCTGCGATGCCGGGCAGCCACTCGAGGTCGGCGCCCACGGCCACCACGGTGCTCAGCATGCGCTGGATGGTCGACGCGATGGTGACCTCCCGGACCGGCTCGGCCAGGGCGCCGTCCCGGATGAGGATCCCTTCGGCGCCCACCGAGAAGTCGCCGCTGATGGGGTTCACGCCGGAGTGGATTCCGGTCACCCACTGCACGAGCATCCCCTCGTCGATGGAGGCGATGATCTCGTCCTGGCTCGCCGTGCCGGGCACGAGCGAGAGGGCCCGGCACCCGACGCCCGGCGCCGTCTTGAAGCCGCCTCGCACGGCCGACCCGGTCGAGGCGGTGCCTGCCCGCCGGCCGGCGTAGGTGTCGTAGAGAAAGCGCCTGAGGACGCCGTCTTCCACCAGCACGTTGCGCCGGCAGGCCAGGCCCTCGGCGTCGTAGGTCGCCGCGCCGTAGGCCAACGGGTCGGTCGGGTCGTCGATGAGCGTCAACGCCGACGCGCCCACCTCCTGGCCGAGCCGGTCGGCGAACAGCGAGCGACCCTTGAGCACGGCTTCGCCCGACAGGGCGCTGGAGATGACGCCGAGGAGCACCGTGGTCACGCGGGGATCGAAGACCACGGTGAGACGGCTCGAGCGGGCCTTGGTCGCCCCGAGCAGGCGGGTGGCCCGGTCAATGGCGTCTGTCGCCGCCTCTTCGAGGTCGAGCTCGTCGGGCTCTCGTCCCACCGAGTACCCGCCACCGGTCTGTGTGTCGCCGCCCTCGCCGGCGATGGCGTAGGCCGACAGGTGGCACGTGGTCCGACGGGCCGCGGCGTCGATGCCGGTGGTGCTGGCGATGGCGGCCTCCACGCTGGCGTCGCCGTAGTTCGCCGACTCCACCTGGCGGATCCGGGGATCCCCGCTGCGAACCCGCTCCTCGAGCTCCAGGGCCATGGCCACCTTGTGCTCGGCCGGCAGGTCGGCGAGGGCCGGTCGCCAGAGGTCGAGCTCGGCGGCGGCCACGCCGTCGGGTGTCGCCAGAGCCACGTGCTCGTCGGGCGTGGCGAAGGCGGCGTTGTCCCTCGCCTCGGCCAGCACGTCGGCGAGGTCGGCCTCGTCGAGCGACCCGCTGTAGGCGAAACCCTGGCGGTTCCCCATCACCACCCTCACCCCCACTCCCGCCGACTCCGCCGACGACAGGGACTCGACGTCCCCGCCGAAGACGCGGACGGCGGTGTCCCGGGTCCGCGCCGCGTAGGCCTCGACCTCCTCGTTGTCGCCGGCCCAGCCGATCACCCGGGCGGCGACGTCGGAGAGGTCAGCCACGGGCGGTGCCACCCACGGTGACGCCGCTGATCCGGACCGTCGGCTGGCCACAGCCGACCGGCACGGCCTGCCCGTCCTTGCCGCACGTACCCGGCCCCATGGCGAAGTCGTCGCCGATGGCGTCGATCGCCTGCAGGACGTCCGGACCGTTGCCGATGAGGTTGGCGTCGCGGAGGGGCTCGGTGATCCTGCCCTCCTCGATCAGGTAGGCCTCGTTCATGCCGAACACGAAGTCACCGGTGGCCGTGTTGACCTGGCCGCCACCCAGCTTGGCGACGTAGACCCCCTTGGGCGTCTGGGCCACGATCTCATTGGGGTCGTCGGAGCCCCCGATCAGGTAGGTGTTGGTCATCCGGACCATGGGCAGGTGCTGGTAGCTCTGGCGCCGGCCGTTGCCCGACGAGGTTCGTCCCTCCGTGCGGGCCCGGAGGAAGTCCCACATGTAGTCGGTGAGCACGCCCTCCGAGATGAGCACGTTGCGCTGGGCGGGGCGGCCCTCGTCGTCGATGGCGAAGCTTCCCCACTCCGGGCCCATGGTCCCGTCGTCGACGAGCGTGACCAGCGGGCTGGCCACCAGGTCGCCGACCCGCCCGGTGTAGACGGAGCTGTCCTTGGCGATGTGATCGGCCTCGAGACCGTGCCCACAGGCCTCGTGGAAGAGGATCCCGCCCGTCCCGCCCTTGAGCACGACCGGGAGGACCCCGCTCGGCGCCGGTCGGGCCGACAGCTTGGTCAGGGCCCGCCGCGCCGCCTCGCGGGCGACCTCCTCGGCCTGCACCCGGTCGAAGAGCTCGAAGCCGACCATGAGGGCGGCCGTCTCGTACCCCGTCTGCATGCCGGTGTCGCCCAGTGCGACGCACGAGACCCCGAGCCGCGTCCGGACCTGGTCGTCGCCGACCAGGAGCCCGTCGCTGTTGGCCACCAGGATCCGCCGGCGGCTGTCGCCGTAGCCGGCGGCCACCTGGGTGATCGCCGATCCCTCGGACCGGGCCGCCTCGTCGGCGCGCGTGAGCAGCTCGACCTTCTTGGCCTTGGCCACGGTCTCCGGGTAGGTGGACACCTCGCTGTGGCGCGTCGCCGTGGAGGGCGTCACGGCCACGGCGCGGCCGCCGCCGCCTCCGCGTGCCACCGCGGCAGCCGCCCCGGCCGCCGCCCGAAGGCCGGCCTCGGACAGGTCGGCGGTGTGGGCGAACCCGGTCGTCTCGCCCATCACGACCCGGATTCCGGCGCCGCGGTCGCGCCCGGACGACAGCTCCTCGACCTTGCCGTCGTCGAGGGAGGCGGTCGAGGTCCGGCGGTCCTCCACGAACAGCTCGGCGAAGTCGCCGCCGGTACGTAGGGCCTCACCGAGGACGCGGTCCACCACCGAAGAGTCGATCACGAGCACTCCTTCTGCCCTCCGGCGGGGCGCCGTCGGGAACCGTCTGGCCAGCACGCCGGCCGCCCCGTATCGTACCGCCGTGTCCATCGCTATCGGCCTGACCGGTCGGGCCACCCTGCGGGTCACGGAAGCCGACACCGCCGTCACCCTGCGGTCGGGAGACGTCCCCGTGCTGGCCACCCCGCGCCTGGTCGGGTTGTGCGAGGAAGCGTGCGTCCAGGCCATCCGGGGCGAGCTGGCGCCCGCCCTCACCACGGTCGGCATGCGGGTCCAGTTCGACCACCTGGCCCCGACAGGGATCGGCAGTTCAGTGACGGCGGAGGCCACCCTCGAGAAGGTCGAAGGGCGCCGGCTCACCTTCACCGTGGCGGCCAGCGATCCGGGAGGCCTCGTGGGCGCGGGCAAGCTCACTCGAGTCGCCGTCGAGGTCGAGCCCTTCCTGAAGAAGGCTCACTAGCACGCCCGGGAGCTAGGCCAGGTTGGAGGAGCGGGGGTAGGCGACCGCCGGGTCGGTGAGCACGTTCACGAGGTAGGGAACCCCCGAGGCGAGGGCCCGGTCCAGGGCCGGGCCGATCTCCTCGGGCGCGTCGACCGTCTCCCCGGCTCCGCCCAGGGCGCGCACCACGTCGTCGTAGCGGCAGCCCGCCTGGAGGTCGGCGGCCACGTCGTAGCCGTAAAGGGCGCGCATCGGGTGCTTCTCCAGGCCCCATATCCCGTTGTTGCCCACGACCATGGTGACGGGCAGCCGGTGGCGTACCAGCGTGTCGGCGTCCATGGCCGAGAAGCCCAGGGCACCGTCGCCGAGCAGCAGGACGACCTGGCGGTCGGGCCGGGAGACCCGGGCGGCGACGGCGTAGCCCAGCCCCGTGCCCAGGCACCCGTAAGGACCGGGGTCCATCCAGCAGCCGGGCTCGTAGGAGTCGATGAGCCGACCGGCGTAGGAGACGAAGTCGCCCCCGTCGCAAATGACGACGGCGTCGCGGTCGAGGCGACGGCGCAGCTCTCCGTACACCCGGGCGGGATGAACCGGATCGCCGCCGGCCTCGAGCTCGAGCCGCTCCGCCTCCCTTGCGGCCAGCTCCTGGTCGCGCAGTTGGGAGATCCAGGGCTCGTGGTCGCGGCGGCCAGGGTCGGCCGCCCCGCGCTCGGCCATGCCCGCCAGGGTGGTCGCGATGTCGCCGGCCGGACACGCTGCCGGCCGGACATGGCCGGGGCGCCGGTCGGCGCTGTCGACGACGTGGACCACCTGCGCCGAGCCGAAGCTGCCGAACGACAACCGGAAGTCGAGCGGCGTTCCCACCACGACGACCACGTCGGCCTCCTTGAGGGCGCGCCGTGTCCGGGAGAAGGCGAGCTCGTGGTCGGCCGGCAGGCACCCGCGGCCGAGACCGTTGGCGAAGGTCGGGACCCGCAGCGACTCGACCAGCTGGCGAAGCTCGTCCCAGGCGCCTTCCCACCACACGTCGCTGCCGGCGACCAGCGCTGGGCGTTCAGCCGTCGCCAGCAGGGTGGCTGCCGCGGCCACCTCGTCGGGGTCGGGCTCGGCCCCGCGAGGCGCGACCGGCGGCGGGACCTGCGCCTCTGCCTCACCGAACAGGACGTCGAGCGGGAAGTCGAGGAAGACCGGTCCCCGGTGCGGCGTGAGGGCCGTCTCGACGGCGCCGCGCACGGCGGTCGGGATCTCGGTGGCGGCCGACACCGTGCCGGCCGACTTGGTGATCGGAGCCAGGATCGGCACGTGGTCCAGCTCCTGGAGGGAGCCCGCCCCCCAACGACCCTGCGGCGCCCGCCCCGCCAGCACGACCAGGGGCGACCCGTTGAAGAGCGCAGTGGTCGTGGCGCTCATGCCGTTGGTGACGCCGGGTCCGGCGGTCAGCACCGCCACCCCCGGTTGACGGGTCAGCTTGGCGACCCCCTCGGCGGCGAACGTGGCGGTCTGTTCGTGGCGCACGTCCACGATCCGCAATCCAGCCTTCACGCATGCGTCGTAGACAGGAAAGATGTGGCCGCCCGAGAGAGTGAAGATGGCGTCGACGCCCTGGCCCGACAGCCCGGCCAGGACCAGCTCTCCCCCGTGGCCTTTCGTCGTCATCGTGTCCTCCAGTGTCGCCGCCGCCTACGCTAACTGGGATCGCCCGGGGGAAGGTCATGCGTCGCGTCAGAGCCATGGCGCCCAACGAGCCGTCTCGTAGGGTCCGGCGCCTCGGGGGCGAGCAAATCCCAAGATGGCGTACCCCCGACCTAGGCTGGGTTCCGTGAGGCCCCCGGCCGCCTCCGCCCCCACTGATGTGGACGCCGTGGCGCGCGCCGTCGATCGGCGCATCGAGCAGTTGCTGGCGACGGAGATGGCTCGCTGGCGCGACGTCGATCCCGATCTGCTGGACGCCTTGGGCGCCCTGCAGGACCTGCTGCTCGCCGGGGGCAAGAGGCTGCGGCCGGCCTTCTGCCACTGGGCGTTCGTCGGGGCGGGCGGAGCACCGTCCGATCCGCTCGTGACCGACGCCGGAGCCGCCCTGGAGCTGCTGCACTCGTTCGCGGTCATCCACGACGACGTGATCGACGCCTCCGATTACCGGCGGGGCCGCCCGAGCGTGCACCGGGCCTTCGCCGACCGTCACGCCGAGGCGGGCTGGCGCGGAGAGGGACGACGCTTCGGCGACGGCGCGGCCATCCTGATCGGCGACCTCGCCTTCGTGTACGCGGACATGCTCCTGGCCGACGCGCCGCGTCAGGCGATCGACGTCTTCGCCGAGCAGCGTCTCGAGGTGAGCCTCGGCCAGTACCTCGATCTGCTCGGGACCGCCCGGAGCGACACCACTGCCGAGCAGGCCCGGAGGATCTGTCTCTACAAGTCGGGCAAGTACACCGTCGAACGACCCCTCCACCTCGGAGCGGCCTTGGCCGGCCGCCTGGATCACCTCGGCGCCTACCTGAGCGCGTTCGGCCTGCCGCTCGGCGAGGCCTTCCAGCTTCGCGACGACCTGCTCGGCGCCTTCGGCCAGCCGGAGGTCACGGGCAAGCCTGTCGGCGAGGACCTTCGGGAGGGCAAGCCGACCGCGCTCTACGTGCTCGCCATGGCCCGGGCCGACGGTGCCGCGGCCCAGCTCCTGGCCGAGCGGTTCGGCTCGGCCAGCCTGACCACCGACGAGGTGGCCCAGCTGCAGTCCATCCTGGTCGAGACCGGCGCCCGACAGCGGGTCGAGGAGTCGATCGACGGGCTGCTCGAGCGGGCACTGGTGGCCCTCGACGCCGTACCCGTCACCGAGGAGGCGCGGGCCCGCCTGGCGGAGCTGGCCCTGTTCGTGGCCAGTCGCGACCGTTGAGGAGATCCGCCGGCGCGGGGCGCATCCGACCGCTGCGCGGTTCCGGTAGCGTTGGCCACGGAGGTTCACCGCGCCGATGATCCTGGAGAACGTGAACAGCCCGGCGGACCTGCGGGTGCTCGACCAGTCCGAGCTGGCCCAGCTGGCCGACGAGATCCGTGCCTTCGTGGTCGAGGCCGTGTCGGCGACGGGCGGCCACCTGGGCTCGAACCTGGGGGCGGTCGAGCTCACCCTCGCGGTCCACCGCGTCTTCGACTCGCCCCGCGACGTCATCCTGTGGGACACCGGCCACCAGGCCTACGTCCACAAGCTGGTCACCGGTCGGCGGGCCGGCTTCGACCAGCTCCGCCAGGCCGGCGGCCTGTCGGGGTATCCCTCGCGCCGGGAGTCGGAGCACGACTGGGTCGAGAACAGCCACGCCTCCACCATCCTCAGCTACGCCCACGGGATCTCCACCGCGCTCGACCTGGGCGCCCAGGGCGACGAGCCCGACCGCCGGGTGGTGGCGATCGTCGGCGACGGGGCGCTCACCGGAGGGATGGCCTACGAGGCCCTCAACAACCTGGGCCACAGCGGACGCCGGGTGGTGATCGTGCTCAACGACAACGGCCGGTCCTACGCCCCCACCGTCTCGCATCTGTCGGAGAGCCTGACCCGGCTGCGGCTCAACCCGTCCTACGTCCAGGCCCGCAACCGCGTGAAGCAGTTCCTGCGGGACGTGCCCGCCATCGGGAGCCTGGCCTACACGAGCGCCCAGGGTCTGACTGCGGCGCTGCGCGAGGTCATCGAGCCGCACGTGTTCTTCGAGTCGCTCGGCGTCCGCTACACCGGTCCCCTCGACGGCCACGACATCGAGGTCATGGAGCAGGCCCTGCGGCACGCAGCCGAGTGGGACGGACCCATCGTGGTCCACGTCCTCACCCACAAGGGCAAGGGCTACGCGCCCGCCGAGGACGACCAGGTGCAACGCCTGCACGACCTCAAGGTGCGCCCGGCCAGGGCCGGCCCCGCGACCGAAGGGGACGCGCCCGTCCAGTGCACCGACGTCTTCACCCAGGCCATGGTCGAGATCGGTGAGGAGCACCCGAGCGTCGTGGCCATCACCGCGGCCATGCCCGGGCCGACCGGGCTCCTGCCGTTCCAGTCCAAGTTCCCCGACCGGTGCTTCGACGTCGGGATCGCCGAGCAGCACGCGGTGACCGCGGCGGCGGGCATGGCGATGATGGGCCTACGGCCCGTGGTCGCCGTCTACTCCACGTTCCTGTGCCGCGCCTTCGACCAGGCCAACCTGGACGTGGGCCTCCACGGGCTCCCGGTCGTCTTCGCCCTCGACCGGGCCGGCATCACCGGTGACGACGGCCCGTCGCACCACGGCGTGCTGGACCTCGCCCTCACCCTCGCCATCCCCGGCATGACCGTCTTCGCGCCCTCGTCGGCCCAGGAGCTGCCCGTCATGCTGCGGACCGCCCTGGAGCTGGACGGCCCCGCCACCGTCCGCTACCCGAAGGGGCCCGCCCGCCAGGTCGATCCCGCCAGCGTCGGCTCGGGCACCTCGGCCCGCAAGGTCCGCCAGGGCGACGGCACCGTGTGCATCCTCGCCGTGGGGAAGCTGCTGGCCGACGCCGAGCAGGCGGCCGACGAGCTCGCCACCGAGGGCATCGGCGCGACCATCTGGGACGTGCGGGTGGTGAAGCCGCCCGACCCCGGCATGCTCACCGACGCCGCTGGGCACGGCGTGGTCGTCACCGTCGAGGACGGCATCCGGGTGGGCGGGGCGGGCGCCTTCCTGGTCGATGCCATGGCCGCCCTGGACGAGACCCGGCGCATCCCGCCCGTCCTCGTGCTCGGCATCCCAGTTGCCTACCTTCCCCAGGGCAAGCCCGCCCAGATCCTGGCCGACCTGGGCCTCGACGGGCGGGGGATCGCGGCTTCTGTCCGCCATGTGCTGGAGACGAGCCAGGCGGCCGCCCGATTCGACCTGGACTGACCCAGTCGCAGCTGCCCGCTCAGGAGCAGCTCAGGCGCTGGGCTCGCTGCCCACCACGCTGACGAAGCTGACGCACTCGCCGGGCGAGCCGCCCAGGTTGTGGGTGAGCCCCAGGGTGCGGCCCCGGTCCAGTGACGCGACCCGACGCTCGGCCGGGGCCTGTCCCCGGAGCTGGAGCCAGCACTCGAACAGCATGCGCAGCCCCGAGGCCCCGATGGGGTGGCCGAAGCTCTTGAGGCCGCCGTCGGGGTTGACGGCCAGCTCGCCGTCGAGGTCGAAGGTGCCGGCCAGCACCTCCTTCCACGCCGAGCCCCGCTCGGCGAAGCCCAGGTCCTCCATCAGCACGAGCTCGGTCGGGGTGAAGCAGTCGTGGACCTCGGCCATGGCCAGCTCGGCCCTGGGGTCGGTGATCCCGGCCTGGCGGTAGGCGTCGGCCGCCGAGCGCACGACCTCCTCGAAGGTCGTGTAGTCGTAGCCAGGGTCGATCGGACCGGCCGCCGGACCAGCCGCGAAGGAGAGCGCCTTCACGTACAGGGGGTTGTCGCAGTAACGGTGCGCGTCCTCGGCCCGCACGATCACCGCCGCCGCCGACCCGTCGCTCACCCCCGAACAGTCGAAGATGCCGAGAGGGCCGGCCACGATGGGCGAGCAGGCGATGTCCTCCTTGGGCACCTCCTTGCGGAACTGGGCCCGAGGGTTGCGGGCCCCGTTGTGGTGGTTCTTCCAGGCGATGCGGGTGAAAACGTCCTTGAGCTCGGCCTGGTCGACCCCGTACTTGTGGGCGTAGGCAGGCGACAGGAGGCTGAACAGGGCAGGAGCGGTCAGGCTGGCGGCGGTGCCGTCGTCGACCGGCCTGGCGGTTACCAGGCCCGAGAAGCCCGAGTCCTTGAGCTTCTCCACCCCGATGGCCATCGCCGTGTCGTAGGCGCCGGAGGCCACGGCGTAACACGCGTTGCGGAAGGCCTCCGAGCCCGTGGCGCACATGTTCTCCAGCCGGCTGACCGGCCGGTAGTCGAGCTTGAGGGGGCGTGACAGGGTGAGCCCGCTGATGCCCGAGCCCATCGTGCCGAGCCAGAAGGCGTCGATGTCGTCGATCTTGACCCCGGCGGAGCCGATGGCCTCGTTGGCGGCGTCGACGAGCAGGTGATCGGCTCCCTTGTCCCAATGCTCGCCGAAGGGCGTGCATCCCATCCCCACGATGGCGACGCGATCGCGGATCCCGTTCGATGCCATCAGCTCTGGCCCTCCGTCTTGTCGGGCCGGCCTCCCGGGCCGGCCTCGGTTGCCTGTGCCCGCACGGGGCGGGCCTTCCAGAAGTAATTGTGCACCCCGTTGGCGGTGAAGAGCCGCCGGAACGTCATCTCCACCCGATCACCGATGGCGACCGTCTCGGGGTCCACGTCCGTCAGCTCGCATCGGAACCGGCCGCCTCCGTCGAAGTCGACGACCGCGGCCACCACCGGTGGGCTCAGCGAGAACGCCAGACGATCGACGGTGAAGGTCGCCACCGTGGCGGGGACGTCGGCGAGACGCTCGGGAACCATGTGGTCCACGGCGCGGCAGTGCACACACACCCGAGTGGGCGGAAGGTGGCGCGTCCCACACGCGGTGCAGCGCGAGCCGGTGAAGCCGAGCTTCCACGCCTCGGAGCGGAACGACGCGGGCGCGGCGGGCGCCTCGGGATCAGGCCGGCGTGGGGGCTCCCGCACGAGCTGCCCCCGCCAGGTCAGGAACGACGTGTAGGACAGGCCGGGTCGCCCGGACTCGATCTGCTCGGCCAGCGTGCTGGCCGTGCGCCGGGAGGTGTGCTCCGTCAGGGCGTCGGTGGTGCGGAACAGGCGCACGTCGGCCCCGTCGGAGAGCGTCACCAGGGCGACGATCTGACCCGGCGCCGCCCGGTCGAGCGCGGCGGCGAGCATCAGGCCGGGCTGGGCGGCACCGGCGTTGCCGATGGAGGGCGTGAGATCAGGCGCCACCGCCTCTCGGCGCGCGCCGGACAGCGCGAGGAAACGGCGGGCGGACCGACTGTGGGTGCCGGTTACCAGGAGGTGGTCGATCTCGTCGGCGGTGATGCCGGCATCCTTCAGGGCGTGGGTGAAGGCGGCCTCGGCCAGCGGCACGTAGGCGTGCTCCCCGAAGCGCTCCTCCCACACCCGCGACGCGGTCTGGCCTGGGGTGCGCCACCGGTCGAGGAACTCGGCGGTGGAGGAGGTCGCAGCGAGGGGCTCGGCCAGCACCGGCAGCCCGGGCTCGCCGGGACCGACCAGCAGGGCGACGGCGCCGTCGCCACCGTCGCGCTCGTCGGCCCCTCCGGCCAGCCCCGTGCGCACATCGGACGCGACGACCAGCGTGGGTCCGCTCGAGCTGTCGAGGGCCAGGCCCAGGGCGGACACCGCCGAGCGCACCGAGCCGTTGAGGTCGGCGGCCGCGGCCCCCGGGTCGAGGCCGAGGGCTGCGTGCACGGCCGTGGCGTTGGTCTTGTCGAGGTACGGCGGTGACGTGGTCGACAAGTACAGCGCCTGGGGTCGGGTGGCCGGGGGAGCCGATCGCAGCGCCAACCGGGCCGCCTCGACCCCCATCGACGTGCTGTCCTCGTCGTAGGAGGCGACCGCCCGGGTGCCTCGCCCACCAGGTCCGCCCAGGGCGGCGCCGATCTCGGAGCGCTCCAGACGGTTGTAGGGCACGTAGGCCCCGTACGCGAGAATGCCTCCCATGCCGGGGCACCCTACCCGCGCTGGTCGGCGGGGAGGATCTCGACCAGCTCAGGGCCGTCGTTCCGAGCGCTGTTGACGACGGTCGACACGGGATGGCGCTCGAGGACGTCGTCCGCGGCCGGCACGAGCAGGGCTCGGGCACCTCGGACGTCGAGGGCGTCGGTATCCAGCCATCCCGCCCAGGCGGCCTCAGGCAGGATCACCGGCATCCGGTCGTGGAGCGGTGCCACGACGGCGTTGGCCTCCGTGGTGACGATGGTGCAGGTGCGAAGCCACCGACCCTCTGCATCGCGCCAGCCGTCCCAGAGGCCGGCCAGGGCCAGTGGCCGGGCGTCGGCGGGACGGATGAAGAACGGTTGCTTCGTGTCGCCCGGCTCGGCGGCGGCCCGCCACTCGTAGAAGCCGTCGGCAGGCACGATGCACCGGCGCCGCGCGAATGGCTCACGGAAGACCCCGTTGGTGGCCACCGTCTCGGCCCGGGCGTTGATGTGGCGGGCGCCCCCACCCGGGTTGTCGGCCCACGACGGCACCAATCCCCAGCGCAGGGTGCCGAGCCGTCGCGAGCCCTGCCGCGAGCGGGCCACGGCATAGACGTCGGCAGTGGGGGCGACGTTCCAGCTGGGCGGGCGGTCGTCCACGACGACCTCGTCCACCACGAAACGCTCGGCGAGAACCGACGGCGGGGTGGCAGCGACGAAGCGTCCGCACATGATCCCGTCGAGACTAGAGGGACGGGAGGATGGAGACCATGACCGTCCACCCCCGCGCTGCCGTCGGCTTCGGTCGGGCCCCTCGAGGAGCACCTCCTCCCCCATCACCAGGAGCTGGATCGGTCATTGCTGGTCGACCGGGTGATGTCGACCAGCAATGACCGCCCTTCCGGACGCCGATCGCCGCGCCGCGATCGCCGATATCGAGGAGCTGGCCGCTCGGCAGACGGACCCGATCCAGATGTCCTACACGACCGAGTTCTACCTCTGCGGCCGGCGCTGACGCGTCAGCCGAGACGCTCGACGACCATGGCCATGCCCTGGCCGCCACCGACGCACATGGTCTCCAGCCCTACGCTCTTGTCAGCGTCCTCGAGCCCGTTGAGCAGCGTCGTCATGATGCGGGCGCCGGTCATCCCGAAGGGGTGGCCGAGGGCGATCGCGCCCCCGTTGACGTTGAGCTTGTCCCACTCCACGCCGAGCGCCTTGGCCGCGGGGACGACCTGGGCGGCGAAGGCCTCGTTGATCTCCACCAGGTCGACGTCGTCGATCGTCATCCCCGCCCGCCGCAGCGCCTGGCGGCTTGCCTCGATGGGGCCCAGGCCCATGATCTCGGGGTTGAGGGCGGTGACGCCGCTGGACACGATGCGGGCCAGGGGCTGGATGCCGAGCTCGGCGGCCCGCGTGTCGCTCATCACGACGACGGCGGCGGCGCCGTCGTTGAGGGGGCACGAGTTGCCGGCGGTGACCTTGCCGTCGGGGCGGAAGGCCGGCTGCAGCGTGGCCAGCTTCTCCACCGTCGTCCCCGCACGGGGACCGTCGTCCTTGGAGAGCACGGTGCCGTCGGGCCGGGTCACCGGCGTGATCTCCCGCTCGAAGAAGCCGTTCTCCTGCGAGTTCACCGCCCGCTCCTGGGAGAGCGTGGCGAAGCTGTCCATCTCCTCCCGGGAGACGTTCTCGAGCTCGGCCACGTTCTCGGCCGTCTGCCCCATGGCGATGTAGATGTCCGGAAGCCCGTCCGCCGGCTTCCATGACTCCGCGCCGCCCTGGGACCGCGCTGCCGTGCGCTCCGCCGCCCCGACGAACTGGGGGTTGGTCGTGTCGGGCAGGCTGTCGGAGTTGCCCTTGACGAAGCGACTGACCATCTCGACGCCAGCGGCCAGGAAGACGTCCCCCTCGCCGGCCCGGATGGCGTGGGCCGCCATGCGGATGGTCTGCAGCGAGGACGAGCAGTAGCGGGTGATGGTGGTGCCGGGCACGTCGGGGAGGCCGGCGAGGATGCTGACCACCCGGGCCATGTTGTAGCCCTGCTCGCCGCCCGGCAGGCCGCACCCCAGCATGAGGTCGTCGATCTCGGCGGGGTCGAGCTCCGGCACCTTGCCCAGCACGGCCTGCACGATCGTCGCGCTGATGTCGTCGGGGCGGAAGTCGACCAGCGTCCCCTTGAACGCTCGGCCGATCGGTGTACGTGCGGTGGCGACGATCACGGGCTCTGGCATGACAGCTCCTCGACTCGGTCCCCCCTGTCGATCCTCGGATGATACCCAGCCTCGTCGTCAGTCTCTGCGGGAGCCGCTCGGGGCCGCCCACCCCACCTGGTCGGCTACGTCAGCGCCGGCTCTCGGTCCTCGTCCGCCTCGGGCCCGCCCGGCTCGGTATCCCCCGCCCGCGATCGCGACCTTCGGCGCGCCTCGAGGCGCTCCGGTCGGGGCCAGCGGACGTGTGTCGCCCAGCCCAGCCGCTCGAAGAGGCGGATGACGCCCGCCGTGGCGTCGAGCTGGCCGCGGTCCACGCCGTGGCGGGCAGACGACGGGAACGCGTGGTGTGCGTTGTGCCAGGACTCGCCGAAGCTGAGCAGGGCCAGAGGAGCGAAGTTGGAGCTCCTGTCGGCCGTCTCGAACGGTCTCCGTCCGAACATGTGGCACAACGAGTTGGTGCTCCAGGTGATGTGGTGCAGCACCATCATGCGGACGAGACCACCCCAGAGGAAGGCCAGGAACGCGCCGCTGAGCGTGGTGGTGACCGCCAAGCCGATCAGGAACGGGATGGCCAGGCTGGCGGCGCTCCACACGTGTGAGGTCTTCGACACGACGAACATGTCGCGATCCGCCAGGAGGTCAGGAGCCCACCGCTCGGGTTGCGACGGGTGGGCGTCGAAGAACCAACCCATGTGGGCGTAGACGAGGCCCTTGAGCTGCGGCCAGAACCCGGTGCCGTACCGGAACGGAGAATGCGGATCGCCCTCCTGCTCCGTATGGGCGTGATGCTTCCGATGCTGGGCAACCCACGTCAGCGCCGAACCCTCCACGGCCATGGTCCCGGCCACCGCCAGGCCGATTCGCAGCGGTCGGTTGGCCCGGAAGCTGCGATGGGCCAGGAGGCGGTGGAAGCCGATGGTGACCCCGAGGCACGTGACGGCGTACATCACGACGGCGATGATCACGTCTAGCGCGCTGATGCCGTGCCCCCACAAGGTGGCAACGGCGACGCCGAGGGCCACCAGCGGACCGACCACGAGGACGGCGGCGCTGGCCTGTTGCACACGGGACGCACGCAGAGGAAGCAGGCCTTCGGCCTGACGCGAGGCAGCATCGACGTGGCGAGTCATGGCTGGCACGGGTGCTCCTCTCCGGGACCGCAGACCCCGGATGTGAAAGACGAGGACACCATCCTTCCACGCCTGGCCGGTCCCCCGCGTCTTCGTCGATTGCCTGGACAGAGTGGCCGGTTGCCCTGTCGCGACCTGACATGCTCGGCGAGTCATGCCGACCCTGCTCGTCGTCCACCACACCGCATCCCCCTCGCTGCACTCGATGTTCGAGGCCGCCCTGTCGGGCGCGACCGACGAGCGCATCGAGGGCGTCGAGGTCGTCAGCCGACCGGCGCTGACGGCGACCGCCGTCGACGTGCTGGAGGCGGACGGCTACCTCCTCGGGACGCCCGCCAACCTGGGCTACATCTCGGGCGCACTCAAGCACTTCTTCGATCAGATCTACTACCCGTGCCTGGACGCCACCGCCCGACGTCCCTACGGCCTCTACGTGCACGGCAACAACGACACGGCTGGTGCTGTGCGGGCCGTGGAGTCGATCACGACCGGGCTGCGGTGGCGGCGCGCCCAGGAGCCCGTGGCCGTGCTCGGCCAGCCCGGCCAGCGGGACCTCGAGGACTGCTGGGAGCTGGGGGCGGCGCTGGCCGCCGGCCTCACCCTCGAGGTGTGACGAGCGCGCAACTCTATGGGCCGCCCCAGAGCTCTCTCAGGCGGCCCTAAGCTACGGCGGACAAGCTTGGTCCCATGGACCACGACGACCCTGCGTCCGGGGCGGACTCTCGGCCCTCTGATCCGCCCAACCTTGCTTGGCCCTGGGGGCCCGAATCGGGCGAGCCGAAGGCTCCTCAGCGGCCTCCTGGGCGCCCGCAGACGGGCTGGACCAGGAAGGTCGGACTAGGAGCGGCCGCCGTCGGTCTGGCCGGCGGGGCCTTCGGGATCGTCTGGGCGGTCACCTCGGGCTCCGGCAGCTCGAGCTCGGCGACCTCCGCGCCCCCTGCCGCCAGCCAGTCCGCGTCGTCGAACGATCCCGCCCAGTCGCTGGCCGCTCCCGGCCAGGCGGCCCCAGGTCCGGGGCATGGCGGTCCGGGACGGTTCGGCTTCGGATTCCGAGGACCCTTGGGCGGCGCGGGCCAGAACGGACACAAGCCCGCTCCGGGCATGGCCGGCACGGTCAAGACCGTGGCCGGGCAGACCGTCACGATCCAGGACTTCATGGGCTTCACCCGGACGATCCACACCTCGTCGTCGACCACGTACACCAAGGGCGGGCAGTCGGCGACCAGCTCGGCGGTGACCAACGGGGCCCAGATCGCCGCCCAGGGCACCGTCGACAAGAACGGGACCGACCTCGACGCCTCGAAGGTGGCCGTCCTCCTCCCCAGGGTGGCGGGAGCCGTCCAGTCGGTCTCGGGTCAGAGCTTCGTCGTCCAGGGCGCCGACGGCGCCAAGCACACGGTGACGACCACAGGGAGCACGACCTTCCACCAGGGTCGGTCGCAGGGGTCGCTTTCGGACGTCAAGCAAGGGGTGCGGGTCGTGGCCATGGGCGACCGACAGGCCAACGGCGACCTCACCGCATCGTCGGTCCAGATCCTGCCTGCCCGGCCGCAGCATCCCCCGAACGGCGCACCCCCTGCACCCCCCGGACCTCCGGACGGCGGCACGCAGTCCGGTAGCACCACCTGAACGGCCTGCCGTCCGGCTCCGAACCGGCCGGGGCCGCAGCCGCCCTCCCCCCAGTGCTGCGGCCCCGGTCGGTCGGCGTTCGTCGGGCTTGACATCTTTGTAAGAGACTGCTTACATACTCCACGAGAACCGACGACAGTGAGGTGAACCGTGGAGATCCTGGAGCAGCTCGAGGGTGCCTTCGCCTCGACCGGGCGAATCGTCGCCGGCATCCGGCCGGCCCAGCTGTCCGAGCCGACGCCCTGCAAGGAATGGGATGTAGGGACCGTGCTGGCCCACGCCACCGGCGTGCTCACCCGATTCCGGGGGACGGCCCTCCGACAGAGCCCGCCCACTGAGGCCGGAGCCGATCATCTCTCCGAGGATTTCGTCGGGGCCTACCGCACCGCAGCCGAGGCGGCGCTCGCCGCCTGGTCCCGCCCTCGGGCGCTGGAGGGAACGTGCCGGCTGCCGATCGGCATGGAGCTGCCGGCGCCCGCCGCCGCCGGCATCAACACCGTCGACACCCTGGTGCACGGCTGGGACCTCGCCACGGCCACGGGCCAGGACCCCACGCTCGATCCCGCCCTGGCCGCCGCGGCCCTCGACTTCTGCACGATCGCGATCACCGATGACGTCCGGGGCCGAGGAGCATTCGGTCCCATCGTGCCGGTCTCGGACGGGGCGTCCCCGACCGACCGGCTGGTGGCCTTCCTGGGTCGCCAGCCCTGACCCGACGTGGAGGCGGTGCTTCGGGCCATCTCGGATCCGCGGCGCCGCGAGATCATCCGCCTCGTCCGACGCCGCGAGCTGTCGGCAGGAGAGATCGCCGCTCGCTTCGACGTCAGTCGTCCCGCCATCTCACAGCACATCACCATCCTTCGCGAAGCGGGCCTGCTCGTCGAGCGGCGCGATGGCAACCGGCGCCTCTACCGGGCCCGACCCGAGGCTCTGGCCGGCGTGCGGTCATTCGTGGAGGAGTTCTGGATGGACCATCTCGACCGCCTCAAGGAAGCTGCCGAGCAGGAAGCAACCGAGCAGAAGGAGACCGATGCCCGCCAATGACGCCTGCACCACGTTCAGCCGCGAGCTCCACATCGACGCCCCGAGAGAGACGGTGTTCTCCTATTTCACCGACCCGGCCAAGATGGCTCTGTGGATGGGGATCGAGCATCGCCTCGACCCCGTGCCGGGTGGCGCGTTCCGCGTCGACATGAACGGACGCAACGTGGCCGCCGGCCAGTTCATCGAGGTGACGCCCCCGGCGCGGGTCGTCTTCACATGGGGCTGGGAGGAGAGCGAAGAGATGCCGCCGGGCTCGTCCACCGTCGACGTGCAACTGACCGCCGAGGGCGACAAGACGATCGTCCACTTCGTCCACCGCGACCTCTCGCCGGTGCAGGCGGAGCGCCACGGCGAGGGGTGGGACCACTTCCTCGCCCGCCTGGGTGCGGCCGCAGCGGGCGGCGACCCCGGACCCGATCGCTATCGCGAGCCGTCGCCATGACCATCACGCGGCTAGCGTCGCAAGCCGTGGCGTTCCGGGGGTGGCCGGCGGAGGCGATCGAGTTCTACGAGGGGCTCGAGGCCGACAACTCCAGGACCTACTGGCAGGTGCACAAGGCCGAGTACGAGCAGCTCGTGCAGCAACCCATGCAGCAGCTGCTGGCCGAGCTGGCCCCCGAGTTCGGCGAGGGAAGGATCTACCGCCCGTATCGTGACATTCGCTTCAGTGCAGACAAATCACCGTACAAGACGGCCATGGCCGCCTCGCTGGATTCGGGCGGCTACATCCAGCTCTCTGCCGACGGCCTCGGCGCCGGGTGTGGCATGTACATGCTGGACCCCGAGCAGCTCGACCGCTACCGACGAGCGGTCGTCGACGACCGCCGCGGCACGAAGCTGGCCTCGATCGTCGCCGTCACGTCCAAGCGCGGGATCGAGGTGACCGCGCACGAGACGCTGAAGAGCGCCCCGCGGGGATACCCGAAGGACCATCCCCGCGCCGAGCTGCTTCGCCACAAGGGTCTCGTGACGTGGAAGCGGTGGCCCGTCGGCGACTGGCTCGGCACCAGCCAGGCCAAGAAGCGGGTCGTCGACTTCCTGCGCGCCTCGGCGCCACTCAACGAGTGGCTGGCGACCCACGTGAGATGAGTCGTTGACGAGCCAAAGATCCTCGCATGCGCACAAACCCATCAACGGACAGAGGAGAATGACACCATGACCCAACCAGTTATCCACTTCGAAGTGGTCGGCCCGGACGGCAAGGCGCTTCAGGACTACTACAGCTCGCTCTTCGACTGGAAGATCAACGCCGACAACCCGATGAACTACGGCATGGTCGAGCCGGGCAAGAACGGCATCGCCGGAGGCGTCACGGCATCGCAGGACGGTAAGCCGGCCGTCACGTTCTACGTCGAGGTGGCGGACCTCAAGGCGGCGCTGGACAAGGCGGAGAAGCTCGGCGGCAAGACGGCCATGCCGCCGATGGACGTGCCTGGCGGACCCTCCATCGCCCAGTTCACCGACCCCGCCGGGAACGTGATCGGCCTCGTCAAGGAGATGTGACCGGCCGAGCAGTCCTGAGCGGCGGCCGGCCGCCCTCAGGGCGTGATGGACAGGTTGCCGGCCACGCGCCGACCGAGGGCCTCGTCGCCGGCGAAGGTCACACGGCCCGCGGCGATGGCGTGGTCGGCCGTCCATCTCCCCGTGGCAAGACAGGCGTAGGCCTCGGGGTCGGTCCTGATGCGCACCGCGGGGTCAGCCGGAGGTTCGGTCGGCCGGGCGCGGCCGCCGCTCATGACCACCGCGACGGGGCGCGCCTCTGGCTCCGTGAGCAGCTCGAGCACGACGGTCGTGCCGTCGGGGGGGCCGACCCGCTTGCCGACGACGTAGCCGAACGAGGAGACGAGCCGGTCGAGGGCCGCCCCGGGTGCCGGTCCCACCAGGTGGCCCGGACGTCCGAGCACGCGTCGGATGTCCTGCTCGTGCGTCCAGCAGTCCATGACCCGTACGTCCATGAACGTGGCGTACGGCACCTCGCCCACCGGACTCGGGGTGCTCGCCTCCAGCTCCTCGTCAGTCATGGCCTCGAGGGCAGCGACCCGGGCTGCTGTCACCTCCTCGAACTCGGCCAGGACCTTGTCGCCGGACACCTGGCGTCGGGCGTCGACCCACGCCTCGTTCATCTCACCCACGGGGTTGTGGACATGCTGCAGGCCGGCGGGAGCGGGGTCGGGCGACGGACGCCCTAGAAGCACCGACTCGGTGCCGAGGACGTGAGCCAGCTGGTCCCGCACCGTCCAACCCGGGCAGTCGGTCATCGTGTCCCACTGCTCCGGGGTCAGGTCCTCGCACGCCGCGGCGGTGGATCGCCATACGGCAGCGAGCTGGTCGATGAACGCTCTCTCGGGCATGCCGGGATTCTCGCCCCGCTCGCGGCCGATGACAACGACGCCGGGCCCTCTTGACAACTATTCACGCTATCGTTAACTATTTCTGGCTTGAGCCGCGATCTCGATGGTGAGCTCGACGAGGAGCTCGATGAGGAGGTGGCACCGCTCTTCGTGGCCCTGGCCGATCCCACCCGTCGCGCCGTCGTGCGGCTGCTGGGCGCCGGGCCGCGACGAGCCGGTGAGCTCGCCGATGCGACGGCGATGTCGCCCCCGGCGATGAGCCGCCACCTGCGCCTGCTGCTCCAGCTCGGGATCGTCGCCGACGAGCGCCGTTCGGACGACGCCCGGGCTCGTGTCTTCCGCCTGCGCCCGGAGTCGATCGTCCCGCTCCGGGCCTGGCTCGACCAGCTCCAGGCCCACTGGGACGAGCAGCTCCGTTCGTTCAAGCGACACGTCGAAAGGACCCGATGATGACCGAGCCGAGATCGGTGTCGTCCGAGGTGGAGGTGGCCCGCCCCACGATGCTCGCGTAGGAAGCTGGCGGGCGGGGGACGAACTACTCCTTTCGTGCAGGCGAAGATTCTCGCGGCAGCGTTGGTGGTGGCCGGTTCGCTCTCGTCGATGGCCGTGCCGAGCGTGGCCGGCGCGGCGGGTGCCACCTTCAAGCCCCGGCCGTGGACACCCCAGACGGAGGCGCAGAACTTCTCCAAGGTGGAGGAGCGCCAGACGATCTACGACACGCCCGGCTACCAGGCGCTGCTGCGCACGATCGGCACCCAGAACGAGATGGCGGCCAACCTCGAGCAGGTCGACGACCCCGGCCGCTTCTTCGAGGACGATCTCTGCGCACGGGGCGACGACGGTTGCGCCGGCGACGCCCGTCTCTACGACTGGCAGACCGGCGGCTACGGGATCGTGCAGCCCGTCTACTTCACCGCCCGAGACGGGGCCACGATCTCCGGGCACGTGTGGGCCACCCGCGCCGGGCCCGTCCGGCGTCCAGGCGTCGTGATCACCGACGGCTCGGTGCAGGCCGACGAGCAGCTCTACTGGTACGCGGCCCAGGCCCTGGCCAAGGCCGGCTACGTGGTGCTCACCTGGGACGAGCAGGGTCAGGGCCAGAGCGACACCTTCGGAGAGGCGCCCGACCAGCGCGAGGGCTTCCCGGCCCAGACCGACGGGCGGCCCTTCTTCGACGGGACCGAGGACGCCGTCAACTTCTTCCTCTCGACGCCGACGAGCCCCTACCAGCCGGTGCCGAGCTGCACAACCGGCACCAGCCACGGAGCCAAGCAGGCGGCGCGGGTCGAGGAGGGCCTCGACAACGCCTACAACCCGTTCTCGGCGATCCTCGACCCCAACCGGCTCGGCCTCGCCGGGCATTCCTACGGGGCCGCCGGTGTCTCCTACATCGGGCAGTGGGACCCGCGGGTGAAGGCCATCGTTGCCTGGGACAACCTCGGCGCTCCCGATCCGAACGGCAGCCTCGGCCCGAGCGGCGGCCCCCTCGAGCAGCCGTGCCCGTCGAACCCCGCGGCGCGCGCAGTGCCCCCGATCACCAAGCCGGCGCTGGGCCTCTCGGCCGACTACGGCCTGCCGCCGCTACCGAACGCCTCACAGCCGCAGCCCACGGCCAAGGCGACCGAGTCGTTCGCCTACACGAAGGCGGGCACTGATAGCGGCGAGCTGATCATCCGGGGTGGAAGCCATCTCGACTTCAGCTTCATCCCCAACGTCGCCTTCGGCGCGTCGCTGCGGGGCGCCGACCTCGTCGACTGGTACACCACGGCCTGGTTCGACAAGTACGTGAAGGGCGACCCGACCTCTGACCAGCGTCTGCTCACGACGCGCTGGCAACACGACGTCGCCGAGGCGAGGATCGACCCCAACAAGGACCCCAACATGTTCTCGTTCTTCTACCAGTCCCGCCTCAGCATCCACCGGGCGGGCGGGGGCACCTTCGACTGTGAGGACATGCGGGCCGGCTGCCCAGGGCTGGTCGCCAGGGACGGACAGCCCGCCGACTACGCCTATCTGACCGTGGCGACCTCGCCCGACTCGGGTCCGGTGCCCGCCGACGCGCCGGGCGGAACCGGCCTCTACCCGAAGACGGCGGAGCTGCCGTCGCCGATCGGCTAGCCGCGAGCGCTCACTGAGTAGCCCGGGCCGAGGGCCGGGGGATGCGCGCCGCGCGCGACGAGGTGGCGCACAGCACCTCGTGGGGGATGGTGTCGCCGGCGGCACCGATCTCGTCGGCTCCGAGATGGTTGCCGTCGAGATCACCGAGCAGCGCAGCCACGTCGCCCTTGGCCACCGGGTCGCAGTCGGTCACGTCGACCATGATCTGGTCCATCGTGACCCGGCCGATGATGACGCTGCGCCTGCCGCCGATCAGCACGGTGTCAGTCCCCGCCCGCCACCGGTGGATGCCGTCGGCGTAGCCGACCGGCACGGTGGCCACACGCGTCGTCCGCGGTGCGGTCCAGGTCCGGCCGTAGCTGACGGTGTCGCCCTTGCTGATCTCCTTCACCTGGGTCACCTCGGCGAGCATGGTCATCGCCGTACGGAAGGGGACGACCGTGTCGACCATCGGGTACCCGTACAGAGCGATGCCGAGGCGGACGAGGTCGTGGTGGGTCTCGGGGAGGCGGAGGATGGCGCCGCTGTTGGCGGCGTGGACGAGCGCGTCCGGGGCGAGCTGGCGCAGCGCCTCGGCCCGCTCGAGGAACGTGGAGTGATGGAGCTCGGTGACCTCGAGATCGGGGCCCTCGGAGTCGGCGAAGTGGGTGAAGATGCCGGTGATCTCGATGTTGGCCCGAGCGGCCTCGAGGGCGCGCCGCAGCGGCTCGAGGTCCGTCTCCTGGGCGCCCAGGCGGTGCATACCGGTGTCGATCTTGACGTGGACCCGAGCCCGTCGCCCGGCCTGCGCCGCGGCGCTGGCGAGCGACTCGACGGACTCGGCATCGAAGATCGTGAGCTCGATGCCGGCCTCGAGCATCGCCGGGTAGAACCGCTCGGGGGTGGCGCCGACGATGAGCACGGGGACGCCGAAGGGCACCGCCTGCAGGGCCTCGGCCGGCGACGAGACGCCGAGCCACGTCGCCCCTCCCTCCAGTGCCGCCGCCGCCGCCAGCTCGAATCCGTGGCCGTAGCCGTTGGCCTTGACCATGGCCATGAGGGCGACGCCCGGTCCCAGGGTCGCCTTGACGGCGGCGGCGTTGTCGGAGATCGCCGCCGTGTCGACGTCCAGCCACTTCTGCGGGCTCTGCACGACGCGGCTAGGCGCTCGCCGCAACCGGCGACTCGTCCCTGTCGGTGATCCGCCGTATGAACCCGAACGGGGTCTGCTCGGCCGACTGGCCCAGTGGGTTGTCGACGACGAGATTGCGGACCGTCGCCTCGCTCGATCCCTCGGTGACGGCGAAGACCTCCGCCGTCAGGTCGTTGGCGTCGATGACGGCGACGTCGATTCGGGCGCCGTACCGGTCGCCGAGGGCGGCGGCGATGCGGCGCGCTTCACCCTCGCTGTCCAGGGGGGCCGCCATCGCCCAGCGATCGTATGGTGGCAGGTTGGAGGCCGCCGGTCCGTCGATGGCGTTGACGCGTGATCCGGCGACCCGGTAGAAGTCCCCGCGGCGGCCGAGCGGCCGCGTGACCCCGGCCACCAGCGCGGCGACCAGGATCCGCGGCAGCCCAACCTCGTCGATGGCCAGCTGCATCGTCGTCGGATGCCCCAGGCCGATGCCGATGGCCGTGCGGGTGACCAACCGCGAGAGCACTTTGGCTGCCGTCGTGCAGTGGATCTCGTCCACCGGGCGCCCCCGACCCTGGCTGATCGACAGCGCCTTCTCGCTGATCACGATCAGGTCGCCGTCACGCGGCGCGCAGCCCTGGTCGCGCAAGCCGTCCAAGCATCCAGCGAGGACATCGGTGAGGTCGTCCCCTCGCCCGATCACGGGGGACCGCAGCGGGATTCGGGCGAACGTCTGACCGTCTTGGGTCATGAACAGGTGCCGGCGCGGGTTGGGAGCGGACGATGCCAGGGCCTTCGCGTCTGCCGGATCGAGCAGGGCGCGGACCTGGGCGTCACCGCGGATCGCGAACCCCGCCGCATAGCTGTCGTCGTTCAGGCTCGTCGCCCGGTCGTCGATGAAGATCCGCATCCAGACCTCGGCGTTGATCGCCCGCCAGAAGAACATGCTCTCCTCGCGTTCGCCGACGCACGCCTGACGAAACGCCTCGGCCACGGCGGGGCCGTTCCACCATGGGCGTCTGGCGAAGCTCGGAGACCGCATGAGGCTCTGGAGGGCGGCACGCTGTCGACGGAACCAGCGGAACTCCGGGGTGGTGAACCCGATCTTCTTGCGGCGCCGGCGAACCTTGTCCGGCAGCGACTGGCTGAGCGCCTTGCGCAGCACGGCGCGGTTCCAGCCGTCGTCGATGATCGCCTCCGTCGGGAGGCTGAGGATGTGCTCGACGAGCTCCTGGTCGAGGAACGGCAGGCGTGCCTCCAGGGAGTGGGCCATCGAGATGCGATCCTCGTAGCGCAGCAGGGGCGGCAGGCTGTAGGTCACGAAGTCCTGTAGCAGGCGCAGCTTGAGGTCGTTCGTGGCGCGATCGTCCCGGGGGGGCTGGTGCTGGCCGACGAAGCTCGGCTGCAGCAGACCGGCGACGTCGATCCGGTGTCGGCGGTCACGCAGACGACGGCGGATCAGCGGCACGACCAGGTCCCGGGTGCGCCACGCCTCGTGGACGAACTTGCCCCAGCGGCGCTTGTGGGCGAGCTCGCGCAGGAAGACGTACGGGTAGTGCGAGTAGCCGGCCAGCAGCTCGTCGCCCGCCTGGCCGTCGAGCACGACGGTGACGTCCTGGCGAGCCCGACGGATGACCATCCACATGGCGAACGGCGCGCTGCTCACCATGGGCTCCTCGACGTGCCAGACCCAGGCTTCCATCTCCCGGATGAAGTCGGAGGCTGTCGGCTGCACCTGGGCGTTGGCGGCACCGGTGCGCTCGACGACCCCCTCGATGTAGTCCGACTCGTCGATGGGGTCGCCGGGGAACACGGCCGAGAACGTCTTCAACCGGTCGCCCATCGAGGTGGCGTCGGGCACCTTCTCCTTGAGGAGCTTCGACATGACACCGCAGATGGAGGATGAGTCCAGACCCCCGCTGAGACAGATGCCCAATGGCACGTCGGCAACGAGCCGACGCTCGACGGCGCGCTCGAAGACCGCTCGGAAGTCTTCGGGGTCGGCCGAGCCCGACTCGCTCAGCCGCGGCGTCCAGTAGGTGGTCTCGGTGACGCCCGAGTCGTCGATGACGGCGAACGCCGCCGCCGGGACCTGGCGGACACCCTCGAAGAACGTCGAGGTCGTGTGGTCGAAGAGCCCGTGGGCGAGATAGTCGAACATGGCCTGCTCGTTGACGGCCCGCTCGAAGGTCGGGTCCTGCAGGATGGCCTTGACCTCGGATGCGAACAGAACTCGCTGTCCGTTGCGGGCGTAGAAGAGCGGCTTGATCCCGAAGTGGTCCCGGGCGAGGACGAGCCGCGGACGAGCGTCGCGCCGGTCGAGCAGCGCAAGCCCCCACATGCCGTTGAAGCGGGCGAAGCAGTCGGTTCCCCACTCCTCGTAGGCATGGAGGACGACCTCGGTGTCGCAGTTGGTGTGGAAGGTGTGGCCCAGCGGCTCCAGCTCGGCCCGCAGCTCGCGAAAGTTGTAGACCTCGCCGTTGTAGACGATGTGCACGAGCCCGTCATCGGTCGCCATGGGTTGGTGCCCGTGCTCGATGTCGATGATGCTGAGGCGGCGAAATCCGAGGCTGGCGTCGTCGGCTTCGAAGTAGCCCTCGTCGTCGGGTCCGCGGTGGCGCTGAGCGTCGGTCATCGCCTCCAGCAACCCGCGGTCGCGAGGTCCCCAAAAGCCGCTGATCCCGCACATGGTCGGGCAGCCTACCCTCCGGCGACCTACCGACCGGAGCCGTACGGCCTGGTGATGATCTCCAAGAGGTGGCCGTCAGGATCGCGGAAGTACACGCCGCGGCCCCCGTCGTTGCGATTGATCTCGTCGTGCCGGCTGAGACCCGGATCTGCCCAGTACTCGAGCCTGTGCTCGGAGATCCTCCCGAAGATCTGGTCGAAATCGCCCTCGTCAACCAGGAACGCGTAGTGCTGCGAACCGATCTCGCCGTCGACATCGTGGAAGTCCAGCGACACGCCGTTGCTGGCCTCCACGACGAGGAAGGGCCCGAAGGCGGTCGCCGGCTCCAGCCCGAGAATCTCGGTGAGGAACGCGGCCGACCGCTCCTTGTCCCTGCACCACACGATTGTGTGGTTGAGCTGCACGCTCACCGCCCCAAGGTACCCGTCCCAGCTCACGGTGGCTCCCTCCCGCCGCCGCTCCCGCGTCCATTCCCGTACGCGCCCAGCAGTCCGGCCTGGCGGTCCTGCTCGGTCTTCTTCTGGTGGCACCCGTAGCAGCGGCCCGTCATGTTGTCCCGACTGGTGCGGCCCCCGTTGGCCACCGGATCCACGTGGTCGCGCTCGACCCCGTAGCGATTGCCACAGTCCACACAGGCGAGGCCGTCGAAGCCGGGAGGATCTCCGAGCTCGAGGGCCGTACGCAGCTCGGCCGGGATGTAGCGGCCGATGTGCCTGACGGTCTCGATGCGCACCCCGTCGTGGATCACGGTCTTCACGAAGGCACGCTCGGCCAGGCCTCGGGCCACTGACACCGGGACGGGGCCCCCGCCCACTATGTGGGCCGTCCCCTCACCGTCGCCGCCCAGGGCCGCCGAGCGGTCCCAGACCAGGACGAGGTCGGCTCGGGTGGTGCTGCCCCTGCCCTGGCCCGCCAGCAGGGCGACCAGGGCGTCGGCGGCATGAGCGGCGCGGGCCTCGGTGTGCTTCTCCCGCCGCGCGGCCTTGTGGACGCGGTCGGTCTCGGCGTCGAGGCGATTGACGATGGGAATGCCGACCACGGGGGGCAGGGCCCCGGCCAGGCGCACCATGCCGAGGTCGTCTCGCCAGTGGCGCACGTCTCTGGCCGCCTGCTGGCGGGCGTGCAGCTGTGCGGGGTCCACGGCCCGGAGGCGGCGGCTGCGGGCTCGATCTCTGAGCACGCCAAGGCTCGATCCTCTGGCCAGTCCCACCAGCTCGGCCTCGGCGCCGGGGCAGGCGGCCTCGGTCCTGGCGATCTCGGCCCCCTGGGCCAGGGACAGCTCGCCGGAGACCACCGCCTGTCTCGTCTCCGGGCAGTCTTCGAGGGCGGCGGGCGTGCCCAGCACCTCCCGGGCCTGGGCCGTCGAGGAGCCGGCGGTGCGAGCCACCCAGTCCACGGCGACGGCGAAGCCCCGCCGGTGGTGAGCCCCGGCGTCGGCGGCCCGGGAGGCCAGCCGGGCCTGGGCAGTGACACAGGCCTTGCCTGTGCGGGCCAGCTCCTCGGCCATGGTGGCGCAGTCGTCGCCCGAGAGCAGCTCGGGCTCCAGGGCCCCCAGCGCCTCCCGCAGGGCCCGGCTCGCCACCATTGGGCTCGCGGGCATGACACTCCTCTCTCTTCCGGCGCGTTGCGCGCTCGACTGACCAGAGGAGGGCTGTGAGTGCCTCGCCCACAAAGGCAACACCGACTCTACACGAACACGTGTTCGACTGTCAAGACTGTCGAACGCCCTCTTGGTCAGCGCGGAGACCAGGCGGGGTCACGCCCGGTGAGGCCGATAAGGCGGTCGAGCAGTGGTGCGGTCGGCGGCACCTCGACCACGGGCCCGAACAGCCCCTGGCGCGCCTCCGGCTGGTCGGCGAACTGCCCGACGAAGCCGAGCACCACGTCCAGGGTGATCGGGTCGCAGTCATACGGCTGGCCGGTGGCCCGGGCCAGGTCCCATCCGTGGACGACCAGCTCATCGAGGGCGACCACACCTGCGATCACACCTGGCACGTCCACGCCGCCGGCGCGGGTCATGCCGGTCCAGGCGGTCGGGTCGCGCCACGCCGCTGACAGGCCCTCCAGGTCTCGGGGGATTCGACCTCGCCAATCGTCGCCCAGTCGTGACGCATCACCCGATGGGGCCTGATCTCCGAGGTCATCGATGTCCTTGCGCGCGGCCGCGGTGAAGGCGAGGGCGAGTCCGCCGATATGGTCCAGCAGGTCGCCGAGGCCGTAGGCGGGACATGGCGTCGGCCGGTCGAGCGGCCCGTCGCGGACGTCTTCGATCAGGGCGGCCATCCGTCGTGTCGCTGGCTCCAGGTCCACGAGCGTCATGAGCTGAGCTCCTCGAGGGTCGTCGTCGATCTCCGACGTCAAGAGGAGATCACATCGCCAGACTCATCGCACGGCAGCGAAGTCAGACCCCGCTCCGGAGCGAGTCTCATCGCGGGAGGCTGTCACAGGCTCAGGACATACTGACGCCATGATCCGCAGCACAGCCCGTGTCGCCCAGGCTCTGGTCGTCGCCGCTCTGGCGGCCGGCTGCGCCGCTTCGCAGCACGGTTCGAAGGCGATCACCACGACGATCGCGCCGATCACGACCGAGCCGATCACGACCGTGCCGATCACGACGGAGCCGAGCGCTCCCGCCACCACCGCGCCCCTCCCCGCTCCGACACCGACACCCGTCGCTCCGACGGGGGCACTACCCGACCCTGGCCTCACGCCGGGCGAGGCCTTTCCCGGCGTCACGGCTGCGCAGGTGTGCCAGGCGGGCTGGGCCAGTGCGCACCGAGACGTCCCCGAAGTCGAGCGCCATGCGGTGTTCGCCGCCTACGGCGTGCCGTACGCGCAGCGCGGCGGCTACGAGCTGGACCATCTGATCTCGCTCGAGCTCGGCGGCGACAACGCCCGAGCCAACTTGTGGCCGGAGCCCCACGACCGCCCCGGCTTCCCTGGAAGCCAGACCAAGGATGTCATCGAGAACCGGCTGCACGACCTCGTGTGCTCCGGGCGGCTGGAGCTGACCACCGCCCAGCACGCCATCGCCGCGAACTGGAAGACGTCGCTCGCCGGTTATGGCCCCGCGCCCTGACCGTCGACGAGAACGACCAGCCGGTATCTGATGTGGACCGAGAACCGGTTCCCCGACGGCTGCCGCTGCTCAGCTTAGAGTCCTTCCGTGCCTGCATACGTGGTGGTTGATATACAGCAGACGGATCCGGAGCGAGCGGCCAGGTACCGCGGGCTGTCGGGTCCTAGCATCGAGCGACACGGTGGTCGCTTCCTGGCGCGAGGTGGCGCACTTACTGTTCTGGAAGGCAACTGGGAGCCTGAACGACTCGTCGTCATAGAGTTTCCGTCGTCGGATTCCGCTCGGGCGTGGTTTGACTCCGACGACTACCGCGAAGCGCGCGCCGTCCGTGCGGGTGCGGGCACCTGGCAGATGGTGGTCGTCGACGGCGTGTAGCCCAGCTAGGCGCGGGCGAGGATCTCGCCGTGGACGGCGATGAACAGTGCGTCCGGGTGGTCCGCCCAGGCCCGCCATCCGCTGGCCACGTCCGCCAGTTCGGCAGAGGTGGTGATGCCGTATGCCACCCCCTGCTCGGCGAACGTCGACGCCACGGACCGTTCAGCCCAGAGGTCGGCCCACCACCGGCAGTCCGCCGGCGTCGCGAAGGCCCAGGTCGAGGACGTGTACCTCACGTCGCTCAGCCCGGCAGCTCGTGCCCAGTGCAGCAGCACTCGGCCCGCGTTCGGCTCGCCCTCATTACGCCGAGCCACAGCCAGGTAGATCTCGAGCCATCGGTCGAGGCGCGGTTCCGCCGGCCACCAGGTGAACGCGGAGTAGTCGCCGTCTCGAGCGGCCACGATTCCGCCTGGCCTCGCCAGGCCGCCCATAGCTGCGAGCGCGCCGACAGGATCGCTCAGATGCTGCAGGACCTGGTGGGCGTGAACGACGTCGAACGAACGAGGCGCAAGGTCCGCGACGCGGAAGTCGGCCGCCAGGAAACGCGTGTTCTTCACCGCGGCCTCGTCGGCGTACGACCGGGCCTCGTCCACCACGGCCGCCGACGTGTCCACGCCGATCACCTCTCCCGGCACGACGTGACGAGCGAGGTCCACGGTCAGCGTGCCCGGACCACAACCGACGTCCAGCAGCTGCTGACCGGCGGCGAGATGGGGCAGCAGGTAGGCGGCGGAGTTCGCCGCGGTCCGCCATCGGTGCGAACGCAGGACGGCGTCGTGGTGACCATGGGTGTAGGTGTCACCGGCCATTGCCTGGATCCCTTCGCCCACAGGCTAGGGCGCCGTTGAGGATCCTGATTCGCCGACATAGTCCGCCAAGCGGGCGGCGTGCTCGCCGAAAAGGGCCATGACGTTGAAAGCGACGCCGCCGAAGATCAGCCGGCCCTTCTCTCGGCGAAGGTCGACCTGGTTCAGCGGCACCTTCATGACCACGTCTCCGATGTGCAGGAGACGGGCCCCAGACAACGTCATCGCATAGAGGTTGCGGTCAGTGGCGACGAGCAGGTGCGGCGCGGCCTTCACCTTCGAGCAGTAGCCCAATCCCGTCTCACTGACGAGCTCGGAGCTCGTCACCGCGGCCGCGTTCGCTCCGGCGCTCTGCCCGGTCTGGGTCTGGACGAGCTCGCGGATGGACTCGCCGGACTCCAGGTTCTCCTCCGCCCCTGCGCTCAGCGTCTCGACCCGCCGTCTTCTGCCGCCGAACATCGAGAAGGACCATAGCCAGGACCCGCATGTCCGACAAGGAAGTCGCTCACCTACCAGGACCTCGTCCCCGATCCGACGCATCTGGCTACTGTGCTCAGCGTGTCGCAGGACCTGATGAGACGACCAGGCTGTCGTCGGTGAGCAGACTCGCCGAGCCGCAGCTGGAAGGGACGATGGAAGTTGCCCCCGGCCGGCGACTCGCCTTCAGCGAATTCGGGCCTGCACAGGGCCGTCCGGTCGTCTGGATGCATGGCACGCCCGGGGCGCGGCGCCAGATCCCCCAGTCCACCCGGCTGGTGGCCGAGGAGCTCGACATCCGTGTCATCGGGATCGACCGACCGGGGGTCGGAGAGTCGACGCCGGTCCTGTACCGCTCGTTGCTCGACTTTGTGCCGGATCTGACCCGACTCGTGGACCGGCTGGGCGTGGAGCGCTTCGCCATGCTCGGGCTCTCGGGCGGTGGCCCATACGTACTGGCGTGCGCGTTCGCTCTTTCACAGCGCATCGTCGTTGGCGGCGTGCTCGGCGGGGTGGTTCCAACGCAAGGAGACGAGGCCGTCCCCGGCGGGCTGGTCGGCTGGCTCGCTCCCCTGGCCCCGACCGTTGCAGCTGTCCAGGGTCCGCTCTCGATCGTGCTCGGATTCGGTGTACGGGCCATGCGGCCCTTGGCCTCGCCGGCATTCGACGCGTATGCCCACTTCTCGCCCGAGGGGGACCGGCGTGTCTTCTCTCGACCGGAGATCAAGGCGATGTTCCTCGACGACCTCTTGCGCGGCAGCCGCAAGGGACTTGCCGCGCCGCTCTTCGATCTCGTGCTCTTCTGCCGTCCGTGGGGGTTCTCGCTGCGGGACGTGGGCGTTCCCATCCGGTGGTGGCACGGCGACGCCGACCGCATCGTTCCGCTCTCTCACGCCGAGCACGCCGTCTCCCTTCTACCCGACGCCGACCTGTTTGTCCGTCCGGGCGAGAGCCATCTGGGCGGCCTCGTTGCCGCCGAGGAAGTCCTGGCGACCCTGCTGACCGTGTGGGACAAGCGAATGGAAGCTCAACTCGACTGATCGTCCGTGGCTACCCGGGTCACTGACCCCGACGAGCGGAGACTGTGGCCGACGCGTATCGCTCTGAGTACGGATGGCCGGTCAGCGTTGATGCCTCGCTGACCGTTGGTGAAGACGGGGACTTCACCCGCCGATCGAAGGCAGGATGGCGTTGATGTAGTCGAGAATGGGCTTGCCTGCACCGATGTGACCGAGGGGCAAGAAGCCGATCTCCAAGTGCGGGCCGGTCGAGATACCGACGATGCCGTACCCGACGATCGAGATCTGCTGGCCTTGGACCACGTGGGCCCCGACGGGCACCAGATCCGGTCCCGAGTGGCCGTAGTAGACCGTCCTGCCCGCCAGGGGGCCCGACGTGATCTGTAGAACGGGGGCATCGGGCCCGAACCCGCTGATGCCCTCCTGGATGATGGTGCCCGAACCCATGGCGTACAGAGGAGTGCCACCCGGTGCCGAGTAGTCCACTCCCTGGTCGACACTGCCTCCCTTGAGATACTGCACGGGCAACGGCACCGCGGCACCGCCTGGGCCGACCACACCTCCCGGGGCTGCGAGGGCGCTGGCCAGAAGGGCGGCCGGGAGGGGCGGCGTGAACGGTGTCAGCATCGTCGTGCGGCTCGCGTCGTTGATCGTGCCGGTGACGGGGATGGCCGCGGCCTGCTGGTAGGACTTGATCGCAGCCTTCGTGGGGACGTCCCATTGGCCGGAGTTGAGGGTGGGGAACCCGAGGCCGGTGAGAAGGGTCTGCCAGTTCCGGACCTGATTGACAGACATCGGCGCCGGTGCGGCCGGAAGGCTGAACTGCGGGGCGGCCTGGATGGCGTCGAAGACCGACTGGCTCGCCGTCTCCCAGCTCCAGTAGGAAACCGAGACTGCATTCGCATCGTCGGCGGCCTTGATGAAGGCGAGCATCTGGTCGTGTGCAGGATCGGCGGGCGTCGAACCGGGGGGGGTCGGCATCGGGGGCGGCAGGTTCGGGGCCTGGTCCACCGCGATCACGGGCTTGCCCAGGGGTGCCAGCGCAGCCATGGCCGGGACGAGATCCTGGCTGGCCGGGCTGGACGAGGGATCCATGACGGCGACGGCGTCGAAGGGCGAGACCACCTGAGGGTAGGGATAGACCGCTGCGAGCGCAGGCGGCGCAGGGACGGGCGGAACCGGAACGGCGGCGACGAGGGGGAAGTCGGGACCCACGGCAAACCGCAGGGCGTTGCCGTAGTCCTGAGCCGCCGGGAGCGGTGGGTTGGCCCCTGCCGCTGGATCCAGGTCAGCCACGAAGCCGTCGATCCGGTCCTGGTCGGGGGTTGTGTAGGTGATCTCGGAGGCTGCGCGCGCCACGTCGGCCTTGGGATCGGCCAGGTTGGGCATGTCGGCGCCGTAGACGCGGATGTTGGCCGCGTGGGCGGCGGGAAGGAAGGAGTCGAGGAAGCTCTGGTGGGTGAAGCTGGAGTCCGTCGAGCCGAGGAGCACCACCACGTAGCTCAGGCCGGCACCCTGGGCCTTGGCCACCATGGCGTCGATGGCCGGGAGATAGGTCCCGTTGACGGCGGGCGAGTACTGCTGGCCGGCAACGGAGAAGTCCCCTGTGCCCCACGGCGACGCCCCGACCGCGTGCGCCACCGCCACGGCGTTGTTCCCGGCCTTGAGGGCGGCGAGAATCCCTCGGTACTGGCCGTTCTTCAGCGTCTGGGTCGTGGCCTTGATCGCTGTCGGCCAGTCCGGATAGGTCCTGACGCCGATCGAGTTCCAGATCGTCGCGCCGGCCGCAGGTTGGGTCGTGTTGAGCGGGTTGAGGTGGACGAACCCGCCCTCGGCCGCTTGCCAAGCGTCGATGGCCTGGACGTTCGGACCCGTGTTCGGATCGCCGAGGGCAGCGAGAAGCGCCCTCGAGAAATCCGACGGCGTATGAATGGTGGCAACCGGCTGAGTGGCGCCCCCCGGCTGAGTGGCAGCCCCCGGCCGAGTGGCGGCCCCCGACGCTCCAGGATCTCGAGGGGGCGCCCATATCCACATTCCCTTGCCGACCGGCACCGGTGCCTTGAGAGTAGGAACGCGAGGGCTGGGCTGGGTCGGCGGCGCAATTGCCGGCGCGCTCCCCGTCGAGTTGTGCGGGACGGTTGGGACGATGCCCGGGAGGCTGTGTAGTGGGTGCGGAGGGCTGCTGATGGCAGTTGAGGGAGGGGGAGGCGGCGGGGAGGTGGCCGACGGATTACTTGGGGCGCGCGGGACCACGGTCGTGGAGGGAGGAGGCGGAGACGGCGGCAAGGTGGTCCGACTCGGATTGGACGGCGCGGAGATCGTTGGTGGGGTCATCGGGGGTGACGGAGGGGGTGGCGAGCAGGTCTTGGCCTGGTTCCCGCCTAAGACGGTCACGTCCCTGAGCGTGATGTTGACGTTGGAAGCCCACGAGCAGAGGCTCCACGACGTAGTGCCGTCTCCGATAATGGTTGCCCGGTTGCCGTTCAGGCTCACCGGCCGCGTGACCACAGGCAAGCCACCGTCGCCGGCAGAGCGACCGTCGGTGGTGACGGCATAGGTGCATCCGGCAGTCAGATTGATAGTCCCACCACCGCTGCCGTTGGCCTTGTTCACTGCGGCGACGAGACCAGCAGCACCGCCACCCGGCCCCGAGCACGGCACGTCCGTCGCCACGGTCCCGTATGCCGTACCGGGCGAAAGGATCGTGACGGAAGCCAGTCCGCAACAGAAGCTGGCCAGCACTCCGACAGCGAGGGACCGAGATCTCGTGCCACGCGGCAGGAGACGAGCTCTGACGCTCGCCCCCCTTCGATCCCCAAGGGGGCGCACACACGAGCCCTCGCGTTTAGTCGCCAACGATCTCCGAACCTTCTACCGGGCAGTCGCCGGCCTGGAGCTTGGGGGATTGCCGACCACGCGTAGGTGGGTGGTGCGATCTCGTGTCGGCGCCGATGCGGACATTGAATAGTGGATCGCTCAACATCTCAACCCTCCGCCCGGAACCGCACACCGCCGATAACGATCGCTCGCGATCTCGGCAAGTGATCCCCCCTGGAGGTAACGGTCTCGACCCAGGTCGGGTTTGGTGCAAAGGACCGTACCTCGTGGTGCCCTTCCACCCTACCAGGGGCAAAAATGCTGTTCATGGGGGTTCGGGTCGGAGTTGATGTAGTGAGTCTGCCTACATTTGTCCGACCGGTCGAGGGGCACGATCCTGGAGCAGTCGAACGGCGAGAGCGCCTCTGCCCCGTCGTCGAGCTGCTATTCCGAATATCTGGGGCCAACTCGCCCAAATGGTCCCAGACTGAACGTCCTCCATCAATTCGTCGTGCCTTCCCGCGGGTGGGGTGGGTACTTCGACCGCGTCGAGGCACCAGAAGCGCGCGAACCGGACGGGCGTTCCGGCGAGAGCCCGTCGAGGTCGGGTGGTCTCGTGACTCGGCTAGTACGGCTGACGCCGTGGACCAAACGGCTGGAACATCTCGCCCTTCCATTTGTCCAGCCAGGGGGTACCCTTATCGTGGTCGCCATGGACCAATGATCCGCGGCGGTCAACAAGCAACGGAGTGGTCGGGGGGTCACGGACTCGACCACTCCGTTCGCGTCGGCGGCTCACGAGCCAGCGAGACCGACCGGCAGTCCGATCCACGACGAGCCTCGAGCACAGGCTCGTTCAGCGGTTGGAGCCCTAGGTGCGCTACGGCCTAAGCATGACCGGCGAGACGAATTCCTCGACCCGGCTGCGTCCCGCATCAGGCGAGCTGCAGACCAGGTATCCCCGGTCGGCGTCCCTCCAGGCCTCGGCCGTACGCCGCACTTCGTCGAGCCGGCCGGCTCACTCGTGCAATGGTGGCTGCTCGGACCGCGATTCGACGACGACTGAGGTACCTTCGGGTGCATGGCCGACATCGACCGAGTCGCCGCCCTGTTGCACGAGGCGGGAGAAACCCATCACCAGGTCTTCCGCATCAGCGACGGCGCGGATCCGGACTGGGCATCCTGGTACTCGGAGTGGCTCGTGAACCTCTCCGAGCTGAGCCAGTTGCTCGGGACCAGGCCCGTTCGCAGCGAGCTCACCTACATGCTCGTGCGGCTCGACAAGGAGTACACCGATCAGGCGCCGGGCGAGCCTTGGCCTCGGTGGTACGCCACCAGGCTCGCCGATCACTTCTCCGGCTAGTAGGGGGTCACTGGACCCAGAGCGTCGCGCCTCCGGAGGTTTCGAACCTCCGAGCACGGTTTAGGGCGGCCGTCTGTCGAGTGTTGCCCGGTGACATCCTGCTTTATCAAGAGGGACGCCTCATCCAGCGTGTCCACAAAGACGGACTCAGTTCACTGCAGGCCTTCGCTCACCGTCGGCACCTGTGAGGTCAGCTGGGAAACCATGTTCCCTCGGAACCGATTACACGACGGCGCCCCGCTCCTCCCGCTGGAGGTCGAGGGAGGTCATCCAGCTCGGCGCGAGCTGCCGACTGTTTGACTTGTCCGTTGACACAACCAGCCGTTGGACATGCGTCCAGTCTGGCGAGCGTGAGCATGCAGACCTCGGCACCGTTCGAAGGCGTCAGATAGCCTGATGGATTATCTATGCCACCTGTTCTGGAGGTCTGGACTAAAGGTAGCCTCGAGCTGGTGCCTCTGGCTGGGCGCACAGTCATTGGACGATCGCAAGCCAATGACATCGTGCTGTCAGACGACCCCACGGTATCGCGTACCCATGCCTCTGTAGAGCACTACGGGTCCGGATGGGCTGTACACGACCTCGGCGCGTCTAACGGTACGTTTGTGAACGGCAGCCGCATCCTTTCGGGCCAGGTACTACGGCCGGGAGACGAGATCCAGGTCGGCGACAGCCGAATCGTCTTCACCGAGCAGGAGGCATCCGACGACGGCGCGTTTCGGACCCTTCGCGCTGAGCGTCGTGAGCATGTGACCGTACTCTTCAGCGACATGGTCGACTCGACGGCGCTGTCATCGGGTCTCGACCCACCGGCCGCCGACCGACTGCGCCGGGGTCACTTCTCCTTGCTTCGCGAGGCGATCGCGGCGTCCGCTGGCACTGAGGTGAAGAACCTTGGCGACGGGTTGATGGTTGTCCTCCCGAGTGCGTCGGCTGCGCTGGCCTGCGCGATAGCGATGCAACAGGGGGTCAAGCGGAACAACCTGGCAACAGGATCATCGGTCGGACTCCGAGTGGGCGCGAGCTGCGGAGATGCCACACGCGAGGGGAACGACTACTTCGGCAATCCGGTGATCGAGGCCTCGCGTCTGTGCTCCAGGGCGAATGGTGGTCAGATCTTCGTGACCGACGCGGTCCGGATCACAGCCGGCGACCCTTCTCCGTGCACGTTCACCCGGCTCGGTGACCTCGACCTGAAGGGGCTCCCCGAACCGGTCCACAGCTTCGAGGTGTCATGGGACGCGCGAGGCAACGAAGATTCTGCTACCACAAGGCCAGCTAACCGAGGCGTTGACGCCGGCAATACCTCCCCGGAATGACGTCGTCGGCTGGTCGGAGCGGGCACGCTTTTTCGCCGTCGTCTAGCGACCCAACTGCGATATCCGATCGCCGTAAGACCTCATCTGCCGCTCCCACCTCAGGCGCCGGATCAGCCACTGAATAGCATCGGGCGCGGACGCCCCCGCCAAGCCGGCACCCAGGTCTCCGACGTCACAGGTGGTTAAGGCTGAGTCGTTCCTCTTCGACGCATCAGTCGCTTCTTGGCACACTCGGCCAGCAGAGACAGTTCTACTGTTCCCCGACTGTTGGCCCTCACCGCCGTTACTGGTTGTTGTCGCATACGGCTCGAACAGCATTTTCACCCGCGGCGGTCTCGGGAACCTCCGAGGCAATAGATGCCGGATTCGCAGCGGTGATCGTGGAACTGGCCCCCGACGGGATCCTTGTCAGTGACGACGACGGCCGGATCTTGTGTTGCCCCCAGTCGCCGCGCCGCCCCCCGTCTCGCTGAGGTGAGCCGTTTCAAGAGACGGTTGCTGGTCTCCGGTCGCGGCCGGCGACGGCAAGGGCACGGGGGACGTCCTCGGCCTGGCCGGAAGGGCGGCGAGCGCGAGTATGGCACCCCCCACTGCGACAGCAGCCCCCAAGGCGAGGGAGATCTCGACCCCACTCATGAAAGCGGAGCGAGCAGCGTGGGCGAGCAGCGTTCCGGTCGTGCCACTGACGGCGGCAGCCACACCGAGCGCGCCACCTATCGAGCCCAGGATGGTGTGCAACGCCGCTTCGGGCACATGTTGGCCGGCGAGCGCGTTGGCTATGTGATCTTGGTACCGGGTGGCGAGCAGGCTGCCAATGACCGCGACGCCCAGCGCGCCTCCTACCTGGATGGCTACGCCGTTGGTGGCCGATCCCACGCCAGCATCCCCTCGGGGAAGCGATCCGAGAACCGAGTCGGTCGCGGTCGGCATCAGAAGGCCGGCACCGAGGCCGAGGAGCAACATGCCAGGTAGCACGTCGCCATATGTGGCAGAGACGTTGGCGACGGTGGAGAACTGCCACAAGCCCCCAGCAATCGCCACCAGCCCGGTTGCAGCGGTGAGCTTGCTGCCCACTGCACGTACGATGAAGGGGGACAGTGGGGCAGCGATAACTAGCATGGCCGCTACGGGCAAGATGCGGACGCCGGCCTGGATGGCAGAGAAGCCGAGATCGAATTGAAGGAACTGGGTCTGGACGAAGAGAGCTCCGAATAGACCGAAGACGCCCAGAGCGAGCGACGAACTGGCCGCAGAGAACCGCGGGGCGCGGAAGAACCCCAGGTTGAGCATGGGGTGGTCGCTGTGGGTCTCCCAGGCCACGAAGGCCGCCACAGTAGCGACACCGGCAACACCGATTCCGATGATGGATGCGGACGTCCACCCCCGGTTGGGTGCTTCGATGATCGCCCACAGGACCAGGCCGAGGCCGAGGATCGACAGGAGGGCGCCGGCGGGGTCCGGACGGGCCGCGGCGGGGTTCTTCGAATCGGGCACCAACAGGAGTCCTGCGACCATCCCTGCCACGACGATCGGCAGGTTGACCAGGAACACCGAGCCCCACCAGAAATTGGCCAGCAACAGACCGCCCGCAATGGGACCGATGGCGATGCCGAGGCCGCTCGTCCCTGCCCAGACCCCGATGGCGCGGGAGCGCTCCCGCGGATCGCGAAAGACGTCGTTGATAATCGAAAGAGTCGACGGCAACAACAGTGCGGCCCCGGCACCCATGACGGCCCTGCAGGCGATCAAGAGGTCGACCGAACCTGAGAAGGCGGCCCCGATGGATCCTGCTCCGAAGACCGCCAGACCGGTGAGGAATGTGCGCTTGCGGCCAAGGTGGTCTGCGAGGCTGCCGCCTACGAGCAACAGTCCGCCGAAGACCATGGCGTAAGCATCGACGATCCACTGCAGCTGGCTGGACGTGGCGTGAAGCTTCCGGACGAGCGTGGGCAAGGCAACGTTGAGAATTGTGGTGTCAACGTTGACAATGAGGATGGAAACGCACAATACGGCCAGCACCGTCCACCCCCGGGTGCGCCGCCTCGGAAGCGTCGATCTCGCCGGCGAGGCGCGCAAGGCCATCTGACGACGCGACCATCAAAGGCTGGCGGCCCACCAGAGGCGAAGGTCACAGGGCGCCGGCGACATCTCTGTCGCCGGCGTTCGGACATCGCCCGCCTTCCCCTTCGGACCCTTGGCCGGGGCGCCGAGAGGAAGCGGGCCTCGGCGGAGACGGCCCGGAACAGACGGGCGAACCCCGTCCCCGTAGCGGAGCGCCCCACAGCTCGACCGTGTCCAGCATGTCGGTCCACCCGTGGGCAAGAGCCCAGCCGCCCACGTCCCTGAGCGAATGCCCGACGATACGGACCTTCTGGCCCTGGCTCCGGCCGTCTCGAACAAGGTAGCGAAAGACGCCACGATCCTGTCGGTTCTGCCCGTGCCGCCGTGGGGGACCATGGAGTGATAAGTGATGGGACCGCGGAGCGTGGCCTTCTCGGGCGACGTAGGCATCCAGCAATTCCAGCGGGTCCATGGACATCGGAACAATCCTCGTGGTCTCAGTCACGCGACCACAATCAAGTCTGTGTGCCGTTGGGGGCTCAGCTTGAGGTGCTCGTATGCTGCTCCCATGCAGGTCGGTGATCTGGCTTCTCTAGTCGGCTCAGTCGCGGACCGTCGCCGTAGAGAGCAGGGCGACCGGGCCGCCCTCGAGGAGCTCGCGTGGCCAGCATCAGATGCCGCTGACGATTTCCCGGCCGGCCTCACCCTGCGATGGCTCGGCGTCGCCGGGTACGCCCTGAGCTACGACGGCCAGATGCTGCTGATCGACCCCTACGTAACCAGGCTCTCACTAGGCGACTTCCTCCGTCGGAGGCCTGTGATGCCCGACGTGGCGCCGGTCAACCGCCACGTTCCCCGTGCCGATGCCGTCCTGCTCGGCCACACGCATTTCGACCACGCTCTCGATGCGCCTGCGATCGCCCGCCGTGACGATTGCAAGGTCTACGGGAGTGGCTCGGTGGCCAAGCTGCTGGGACTGCACGGGATCGGGGATCGGGCGGTCGTCGTCGAGCCGTACCACAGCTACGAGATCGGCCCCTTCGCAGTCACGTTCGTTCCCAGCCTCCATTCGAAGCTCGTCCTAGGTCTGCGGGTCCCCTACAACGGACCTATCACGTGCGATCAGCTCGATCGTCTCATACCCCAGGCGTACGGGTGCGACCAGGCGTGGGGGATTCACGTCGCGGTTGCGGGGGTCACCTTCTACCACCAAGGTTCGGCTGACCTCGAGGACGACGCCGTTCGTCACCGCGGCGTCGACTACTTTCTCTGCGGCGTTGCCGGACGCCAGTTCTCGCCCCGATACGTCGAGCGGGTACTCAGGCTGTTACAACCCGCTGTTGTCGTGCCCAATCACTACGACAACTTCTACCGGTCACTCGATGCGCCATTGGGCTTCGTACTCGGAGCCGACCTGGTCGGCTTCAGGGAGGAGGTTCGGGCCGTCTCGAGCGATATCGCCGTCCGCAGTCTGGCCATCGGCCAACCACACGCCCGGCCCTGACCGAGAGCTCAGCGAGCCCTGCCGTCTCGAAGCGTTTGGTCACGCCGCGAACCATGAGGAATGCATCGCCCACGCCATCAGCACGTCCAAGACTGGATTGGACAAACAGGGCCAAAGGGTCACTCGCTTGGGACGATCGTGATTGGGCGGGTATCCCGATACGCCAGAGCCCTGCTTGTTGGCAATGTGACCTTCGGCCCTGGGTGTGAGCGGGCCGCGGTTGGTTCTCTTGACAAAGAAGGGGAAGGGAGTGGGCATATGAGTGAGACGAGGGTGCGGACCGTTCAGGTCTCACTGAAGGAGACCGGAGATCGGACCGACGCTGAGACCATCTTGGAGCTGCGCGGCAGACGGTTCGGTGGCTGGGGTAGAGCGCGACACAATCCGGCCGATCCGGATGTGCCCATGATCGGCGAGAAGCTAGCGGTGGCAAGGGCCCTCTCGGACCTCTCGCACCGCCTGCTCGAGGCGTCGGCAGCGGAAATCGAGGAGTTCGAAGGCCATCGGGTCCGCGTGCACACCTAAGTCGGCCTCAGCTCGCCGCGGCCACCGAGCCCGGCGGCGTGAGCAGCCGGTATCCGTGGGGCGACACCCATACGGCCTGGGTAGCCGATAGCCAGCACCGGGCTCTCCTCGAACACGGTGGTCCCCAACTCGATCGCCCACGGCTTCTCCTCTCGGACGAGCCTCATCGGATAGACCAGCATCGGATAGACCAGCAGCAGTCGTCGTTCCCACATGGCCCGGAGATAGCGGCGCTAGCCGACCATCGAGCGCGTCGTTGAGCCGACGATCCAGTCGATGCCCTCGAAGCCGACGGAGGCCATGAGCTCGACCTGGTGCTGCAGGCGCTTGACGTAGCTCTGTGTCGTTGCCACCCGAAGGTGTTCAACGATGGACGGCGCATTGAACCCCGTGATGGTCCCTAGGGAGGAGGAACCTGTGCTGTGGTGGTCGTGTCTCCGGGAGCAAATGATCCGGTTGAAGGAGCGGTCGTCGAGCTCGAGGTCGTCGAGCTCGGGCTCATGGGGGTCGGCTTCCTCGGCGTGGGCGTCGTGGTTGAGGGACCTGTGAACGGCGTGGTGGACGGCGCCGTCGACCCCGAACCCGGCGAGGGAGCAGTCGTGGTGGTTTCCGGTTGCGGCTCGGGCACAGTTGGAGCCTTTGTGGGCGAACGCTCAGTTCCTCCACCCCCGAAGATGTCGCCAATTGATGTCCCGCCCGAGCGGCCGCCGCCGGGGACAAGCGACGATATTGGCCCGCGGGCTACCAGCTCGATGACGGTGAGAGCAGCCATCGCGAGAACAAATGCCCCAAACGCGGCGAACGCCACATGGCGCCATCTGAGATTCCGCAGCCCCTCGCGGATGGTTGCCACTCCGCGACCGTCAATGGTGTCTTCGGACGTCAAGCCCAGAGAGGAACGTGGCCTCCGCTTAAGGCTTCGCTCACTCGGCCCGGGCAAGGGGCTCACCCGCCTGGTAACCCAGTGGAAGGAATATGAGTACAGCGCAGCCCCCACGGTGGCGACGATGCTCACCACCGCAGCGCCGACGACGGTTCCGGCGACACCGAAGAAGGAGGCGATGACCGAACCAGAGAGGGCCGCAAGGGCCCCGGCCACAACTTGGATCACGCTGATGTGCGGGCCTCGTTTGTCGGCCGCCGACGAGCCCGTGGTCTGATCGTCATCGACCACTTGACCTTGGAGTCTCGACATCGACACTGTGCTCCGCTCGGATTGGCCCAAGATGAGGTTCACTTCGACACTGACCACCGGTCAGCACAGGCGCCGGGGGGGGCACCAATCTGTAGACCTGCCTATGTACTTGGGTGTACTGGGGACGAGGCACCATCTGGTACCCCGAGTTCCGATGGTCAGGTCACGGATGCAGAACCAGCGCACTGGCGACGGCCTCAGTTGCGAACCTCACCGTCACATGCTTCATCCTGTAGGAAGGACCCGGCTTGTGATAGGGGCCGTTGGTCCTGTTCGCGGCTGGTGGGGTTAGCGGCTTCGCTACCAGCGGTGCAGGGGTCCAGACTTCGGTTCCTGAAGCTGACCTGGTCGTCGTCGGCTCGTCGGCTTGACGTCTGGTCGAGGGGGCGTCCAGCCATGGCGACTGCTCATCCCGCTGGATCAGCGGACGGTGACGGTGGGTCGGGGGCCATTGTGCCCGCTCGAGAGGTCACGGGTGGGCAACGGCCCGAGTCATTGGTGTCATCGCGATCACAGCCGCTGCAGCCTGGGCGATCCACGCCGCGTGGCCAACCATCCGCAGGGCTGGGCACCCTTCGGAATTTGAAGCCCCAGTGGCTTTTCGCTGCCGTTGGCGCCCAAGTGGCCCTCGATGACGGGAGTGGGTGCCGAGAAATAGATCTCGGTCACGGGGCCAACTCGTATTCGTGAATCAGCCCGCCGAGGACGTCGCGCCGAAGGGTTCTCATCTACCCGGCCTTGTCTCTCAGGCGGGCGACCTTGATTATGCCGAAGTATACGTGCGCATTCTCGATAACAATGCAAGAAGGGAAGCTCGACTTCGGTCATTTAGACGGTCGCCAATCGACCGTTCGTCAGGACCCATACCGGCTTCTCCTCGCCGCGGGGTAGGCGGCGTACGTAGCGGCAAATGTTGACCACCCCGGCGTGGCCACAGACGGTCATCGCCACCAGACCCTTGCCCTTGATGCTGACGACCATGGTCTGGTCGACGAGCACCGTACGGGTCCTCCGACGGAGACGCCTAGACCCATAGGATCATCGTCATGGCCACTTCTCCCACGACCCTCCCGTTGGCGGAAGACATTGCGCCGGCATTGCGCCAGATGGCGGAGCGAAGTGAGAACGGGCTCAACGCCTTCCTCCGCGATGCGCTGGGCGGCCAGCTCCTTCGCGATTTCCCGCCGCATCCCCGCCGGCCTCTACCCGTGCCGTATTCGTTCGCCATCGGACTCCTCGCTGACCTCCTCTACCCAGGCTCCAACCCACCCGGGTCCAACGAGTGGTCCCGGCCTCCTTCGTCCGAGCATCCCAATCCTGTGATCCTTGTCCACGGCCTGCTGGCGAACATGACCAACTCGTGGCAGGCAGTCTCGCCGTTCCTCACCAACCATGGCTACAGCGTGTTCACCCTTACCTATGGGCTCACCGAGGGTGACCAGTTCGGTGGGCGGGCGCCAATAGAGAGCTCGGCCGCCGAACTCGCCCAGTTCGTCGACCGAGTCCTGGCGGCCACCGGGGCCACTCAGGTAGACATCGTCGGTCACTCCCTGGGTGGGGTGATGCCTCGGTACTACCTAAAGGCGCTCGGCGGGGCTCCCAAGGTTCGCAAGCTGGTCGGCCTCGCACCGCCGAATCACGGCACCACCCTGGACGGCATCGTGACCCTGGCGAGGAAGCTGGGGCTGGACCCCACCACGGTGCCGATACCTGACTGTCCCAGCTGTAGTCAGTTGCCGGTGGGCTCCAGCTTCCTCACCTCGCTCAACAGCGGCGGGGACACCGTGGCAGGTGTCTCTTACACCGTTATCGCGACACGCTACGACGAGCTGGTGACCCCGTACCAGTCGGCCTTCCTGACCGGGCCAGAGGTCAGGAACCTAACCGTTCAGGACAGCTGCGACGAGGACTTCAGCGAGCACCTGGCGGTGATCTACGACCCTGTTGTACTCCACCTCATCGTCGGTGCCCTCGACCCTGCCCATGCGACGACACCACCCTGTGTGTTCGTACCGCCGTTCCTCGGCTAAGCCAGCTGGGGTCGCGGGGCACCCCGCTGAGCTGCACATACGCACGGGCTGGGTCTCAGGGCAATGCCGATTCGGGGAGAAGGTGAGGCATCAGATGGACTTTGCACCGTTACCGGTACGGCGACTGATGACAGAGCGCGCCCGACTTTGGTGCACTTGGGGGAGGAGGTCGTGCGGAGGAGGCTACCGTGAGGAAGTGCTTGTTCGTCGCGGCATTATGTGTCGCCCTCGTGGCCGCGGCCTGCGGATCATCCACAACGACGACCCAACGAACTGGGTCTGCGACGGCGGGGTGGGTGGATAGCACCGCCCAGGCCTTCAATGGTGCCCCGCCAGCCTTCAACCTAACCAGCGCCTGCGGGTCTCCCACCGACACCTACCTCGGGACACAGCAACTCCAGAAGCCACCCACCGCCTGGAACGTGGCCTATGAGTGGGGCGACACCGTGCCGGGAGGGAAGCAGCTGTTGGTCAGTGGGAACGTGGCCACTGCCCACCTCGGACCCGGAGACCTGCCGTTCGACCACCCCTATGGCGATGACCTGTCCATGGACGTGAACCTCGACCAGCCCTACCAGGTGTTCTCTCGCCAGCTGGGGACGGCCCACAGCGACGTGAAGCCGAACCAGCTCCATGTCGAGATCTCCTCAGGATTCATTCCCCACGTCGGGCGCCCCTCGAGCGCGGTTCCGGGCCAGACCTGGCGACAGCTTTCGGACTTCAACCTGGGCGGTTTCCAGCCTGGCTTCGACCACCCGGCCGTCGGCGACCGGATCTTGGTCGGTGGTCGCTACATCGTTGACTGCGGACATCCGGATTTCCACACCGAGCTGCACCCGATCAGCTTCCTAGCTTGGTCTCACACCGACGGCAACCGTACTGTGGTCCATCTCTATTCGAACCCCTATCGTGACACTCAGCTATATAGCTCCGACCTCGCTGCGCTGGGTCAAGTGAACAACACCTCAAGGTTGGCGGCAGCCAAGCCGCTTCCGCCTTACTTCGTCGACGACGTGGCCGGGCTGCTCTCCGGCAAGACCAATCGGATCCAGGCACCGGAGCTAGTCGAAGCGATCACGCCGCCCTCTCCCACGGCCTGGCAGGTGTGCGCTCCAAGCGGCAGCTCAGGTAGTCTCCAGGTCCATTACGACCTGCGCACGGCTCCGGGTACTACAGTCCAGGTGACCCCTGATCCCTCGCATGGTTGCGCCACGGTGAACGCGACGACCGGTACGTACCGCGCTCCCGATCTGTCCCTCCACAGCTGCGTCATGCCGTGGGACTACATCAGCCGCATCGCTGGGGCCGCTCTCAACACGCAGCTCGACGTGAGAGGGCTCATCAAGAAGTATGTCCCCCAGCAGTCCTGGCCGCTTGTGGACCAGGACCCACTCACCGGCTGCGGGGATGGGCTAAGCGGAGCCACCGTGAGCACACAGCCGGTGGGCCAAGCCGTCCAGGTTGACCCCAACCAACCCTTCCCCGTCTACGGCATCATCACCCTCCAGCGCGGCTGAGCCAAAGGCGCAGTACCCCCAAACCGGAACCGCGATCCCGACCGTGACAGGGGAATCCGCCGCCCCTGCTCGGGGTTGCCACAAGCGCCCCCGGTGCTGCCCCGGGCGTCCCGAGAACGTCCCGTTCGCCCGCACGCGTCGGGACCTCCCCTACGATCTCGCTGTCGTCCATGTCTTCCTCCTTCGGCACCGATAGGCCACCGAGCGGGATCGTCTCACGAGGATCGGCCAGGCGCCGCGTAAGGCTGGACCCAGTGGGCTCAATCCCTCCCGACAGCCATCGATCAACGTAGAAGCCAGCGGTGTTGCAGCAGCGTGTCGAGTCGGAGGCGGAAGCGAGGAGTACCAAGCTCGATATGGGGCTAACTATGCCAACGAGAACAAGAGCCGTTCGAGCTTGTTGAAGCTGTCTGTCCAGCCGTCTCGGTGGAGCGCCCGACGTGCCTCAGTCTTGAATGGCCCCTGCGTTAGGGCAACCTCGGTTGATTGACCAACATCACGGAAGGAAAGATCGACTCGAGTTTCAACGTCATCCGGGTCGGGCTCTTCGTATGCGAACGTATAGGCGAGCCGGTTGGGCGCGTCGACAGTTTGAAACTTACCGGTGATGTAGAAGATATCGCCCTCCGGCGGCTGCATTTGGATCCGATAGTTCGCGCCGACTCGCGCCTGGAACTCCAGGCTAGGGATGGTGAACCCTCTAGGACCCCACCACTTTGCTAGCTCATCTGGATCGCTAAGGGCCGCGAACACAGTCTGACGAGTGGCCGGCAGAACGCGTTCTATCTCAAGGACGAATTCGTGCAGGTCCGTGTTCATGTGGCGAGTCTACGCTGGCGCAGGTCGGTCGGAGGCCACGGACACTTGTTCCGATACGACGGAAACGGGCACCATCACGAAGTGTTGCTCTCGGGCAGCACAAGGAGCCAGAGGGGGTCTCCATGCGGATCATAGGAGACTCGGCGTCCACCGGCGGCCGATCACCTACAACTACCTCGACGGGCGGATCGGCGAGGAGACTCGGGGCTGATCAGGCTGGCGACCCGCGAAGGAGCTGCGGTCGTTCCTTGCCGGCCTGGGCAGAACACGTGTGCCTTTGCAGTAGAGGGAACGACCGGCTGGTGCTTCATCGTCGAAGAACTGCGGAGAGAGTCAGTGTCGGCGGGGGGACTTGGAAATCTCCCCCACAGGATTGGAGGAGCTCTCATCCTGTGCCCCGACCTTCCCGGCAAAGGGAGCATTCGTCCCCGAAGCTACCGCCTCCGGCGGCCACCCGACGTCCAGCCACTCGTTGGCGAGGAAGGCTTGGACGAGCCGAATAGCGATCGAGCCCTCTCCCACTGCGGAAGCCACACGCTTGATTGAGGAGTGGCGCACGTCTCCAGCTGCGAACACACCTGGCATGCTGGTCTCGAGTGAGTACGGTCGGCGCTCCAAGGGCCAGTTGGAGCCGCCTGCGAACTCCTCGCCCGCGAGTAGGAACCCACTCGTGTTTCTCGCGATCTCTTGGGGCAGCCAGTCGGTATGCGGGTGGGCCCCGATCAAGACGAATAATGCGTCGGCCGTGACCGTCTTCTGTTCGCTCGCACCGCTGTCGTGCAGCACTAGCTGCTGCAGACGGCCCTCGCCACCCCCACCAACCACTGCAGTGCCGGTGCGCACATCCAGGTTCGGCGTGGCCTCGATTCCGCGGATGAGGTAGTGCGACATGCCGGCCTCGAGTGACTGCCCACGCACGACGAGGGTGACCCGTCTCGCGTACCGTGCGAGGTACAGAGCCGCCTGGCCGGCGGAGTTACCGCCACCAACAACGTACGCGTCCTTGCCGCTCACCGCGGGCGCCTCAGAGACCGGGCCGCCATAGAAGACTCCAGCGCCATTCAGGGCCTCCAGCGTGGGAACGCCTAAGCGACGGTAGGTGGCGCCGGTGGCCAGGATCACCGTTCTGCCGGTCACACGCCGACCGTCCGCAAGTGAGACATGTAGCAGATGCCCTGAACGAGTGAGCGCCGTCGCTCGATGCATGAACACGAAGCTCGCCCCGAAAACAGACGCCTGTTCGTAGGCCTGGTGGGCAAGTCGGCTGCCGCTCACACCCTTGGGGAATCCCAAGTAGTTGCGGATCAGCGAGCTAGACCGGGCTTGTCCGCCGATTCCGCCCTCGTCCACCACGAGGACGCGCAACCCCTCGGCGCCACCGTAGACGGCTGCGGACAGGCCCGCCGGCCCTGCGCCCACGATGACAACATCGTAGGTGCCCTCGTCGAGGTCGCTCGGGGCCCCAGCAGCCTCCGCGATTTCGGCGTTGGAGGGATCGCTCATGATCTGGTCGTCGGGGAGGACCATCAGCGGGAGCTTCGCGTCGGGGCCCGCCTTGGCGAGGAACCTGCGCCCCTCATCGGAGTCCGCCAGACAGAAGGCATGTGGGGCCGAACAGCGCTCGAAGACCTCCCTGAGCTCATAGGCCCTGCCCGACCACTCCTCACCGACTATGTGGGTGGTCTGTGGCACGAGGCGCCGATCGCTCGCCCATTCGAGGAGAAAGCTCGACACGGCCTCGTGGAAAACCTCATCCTGCGAGCCCGCCGGTCTGGCCACGTAGTAATCAACGGTCCCGAACGCGATCGAGGCGCGGATCGCGTCCGCGATCGACTTGTCTGTCCAGACATCGGACGGAACGAGCAGCGCGCGCTTAGCGTGCGGGTGGAGGTCGCGTACATGCTCGAGAAGCCCGTCCCTGGCCGTAGCTGACTGCGGCTTCGCCGCGAGTACCAAGGCCACATCCTCGGCGGCGTCCGCCAGCTCCGTCAGCCTCTGCAGGGCCACCTCAGCGTCGCCCAGACACTCGACACGATAGTCATGGGCGTAGCGTTGGATCAGCTGCCTCTCGATAGCACCGAGAGCATCCTGATCCTCGTCGACGGCGAGCACGACAGAACAGGGCATTATCTGGGCATTCTAGTAGCAGGCGGAAATAGCCCACGGTCATAGTCGAGGGCCGGGAGGACACTATGCGAAACGCCTATCGCCAGGGTGGCGGGCACGTCGAGGACATCCTTCCCACCGCCACCAGCTCCTGGGCCAGGAGGTAGCCGGGCCCGCCAGCGGACTCGATAGCACAGGTCCTCTTCTCAAACGGCGCCGCCCAGGACAACAGCCGGTCGGCCTGGCGGCGGGTCGCTCGTACCTGCACCCGGTCGAGCTCGTTCTCGTCGAGCCCGATGGCCACAGCAGTGTGTGTCGCCTTGTGCGGGTCGACACCAATCATCGCGTTCAGATGGCTGCTCCTTTGCGGGTCGGGGGTGGTCCGCGAAGGGCACTCCTGCTTTCGGATCGTTCGTGCTCGTACCTCTTTCGAGCCACTCCGCGGCGAGGTCCGGCGGGGAGGCTTTTCGTTCGCAAGCCAGCCGGCTGGACGCCGACGGCAGGCACTCCGAGTGCGATCCCCACCAGGGCCACGAGACGTTACGGATCAGCCGTAACGTCCGGGTGGATTCTCAAGCAGGCACATGAGGGTGACCTAGCAACGAGCTTTCGCACGGGATATTGGGGAAGGCGCCAGTTTGGATCAATCGCCAGCGATTGCTTCGCCGCTCTGTCTAACTGCGACGCAGCGCCTGAAGATCATCTAGTAGTCCCCTTCGTCGCCTGATGGTGTGCTGCAGATGGCCAGCCGCTGACCTCCAGCGCCATCGGGCCAGGGCCTCGGCTGGTGCCTTCCGGGCCGTGGCCGTTGGCAGAGGGATTCGAGCGGGTCGCCCCTGGGGGTAGCGGCCGAGGCGACGAGCCTGGCAGGTACCGGCTCGATCAACCCATTGCTCCGGTGCTGTCTGTGATTTATGGTCGGGAGATGGCGGAAGACACCTTGATGCGTGAGTACTTGGCGGCCGGGATGACCATAGGCGAGGTCACCAGAGAGCGAGCCGAGGCAATTGTCCGAGATCTGATAGAAGCGGGTGATCTACGGCGCGAGCAGTTCGAGGCCTGGGTCGACCGGCTGCTCGAGTGGGGTCGAGCGGCCACCGAGGCGATGGTCGAGGCTGTCCGCACCGAGGTCGCCAACCAGCTCACTTCTAGGGGGCTGGTGTCTCAGGAGGACATGTCTCGCATCGACGCCCGCCTCGACGACCTGGCTAGCCAGCTGCATGCCGCGGCGTCGGCGCCGGCCCGGAGGGCGAAGAAGACGGCCGAGACGGTCAAGAAGAGGGCCCCAGCCAAGAGGGGTCGTGCCACGAAGACGACGACAAGGAAGGCAACGGCCAAGAGGCCCGCAGCCAGAAGGACCGCCGCCAGGAAGACCACTGCGAGGAAGACGGCGCCCCGCAAGGCCGCCGCCACGCGGCGCTAAGCAATCCCGTCCTGGTCAGACCGCGTTGGCGAGCCATAGCCTGAAGTAGCCAGCTCCTCGCTCCGGCGCGTGCGGCGGCGGGCTATACACCGTTTACGCGTCGAGGCGTAGCCCGGGCCGCTCTGACTAGTCGCTTGGCTATCCCTCGCGGTCCACGACCCAACGGTGCACCTCCTTTGGCACGGGGGACACGTCGGTACCGAGACAACTGCGCCGCGTCCCGTGGCGACCATGGAGTCAAGTTCTGCTATGAATCACAAGATGAGGGATGTGGGGGATGTCCTCTCCGATCCCGAGCGGCTGCGTTCGCTGCGTCGGCTCCTGCTGCTCGACAGCCCGCCAGACGTCGGCTTTGACCGTCTCACTCGCCTCGCCGCCCAACTCCTAGGCGCACCGGTCGCCCTCCTGACCCTGGTCGACGCGGATCGCCAGTTCTTCCTCAGTGCCTTTGGCTTGCCCGAGCCGGTTCGTTCTGCCCGACAAACGCCGTTGGACTATTCAATCTGCCAGCACGCCGTGGCCAGCGGGCGTCCGCTGATCATCGACGACGCTCGCAGAGATCCGCTCATCTCCCACAACCCAGCGGTCGCCGAACTCGGCGTAACCGCCTATGCCGGGATTCCCCTCTTCGCGCCCAGCGGCCAGTCGGTCGGGACTCTCTGCGTGGTCGACTTCGTCCCTCGCACTTGGGTTGACGATCAGCTCGCCATCCTGACTGACCTGGCCGATATCACGATGGACCAGATCCGCCTGCGATTTCTCGATCGTCTAGCTACCCGCCGCCGAGGGTGGCGCGGCGTCGTGTACAAGTCGACGAGCGCTGACTAACACAGAACCGTGACCACTCCGGTTTAAGACGGGTCCTCGGGGCCGGTTCCTACGGAGAGAATAGGCCCGACCGCTCTGGCCTCGTCAGATTGATGGCGCGTCCCAACGCGGCTTGCCCTCGACCACGATCGCGTACTTCGTGGTCATCAATCATCTCTTTCGCTCATCGCCCGAGTATCCAGCGGTTGCGCACAGGTGTTGGTGTAGGGCACCGAATGAATTTCAGGCGTTTCCGTCGTCGTCCCCGGAGCCGCCCACCTCAACGGGCGCTCGGGAGGGCCGACCGATGGTGGGGGGAGACAGGCCACCGACCGGCCCACCCGGGCGTCAGTTGATTCGCTCAGGAGGGCGGCTCAACGGGATGGGATCGGCGGGATGAACCACCCCGGAGCCGCCCACCTCAACGGGCGGGCTGGCGTCGTAGGGGTCACCTCCTCCACACGTCACGATGGCTTCTCCCGCCTTCCACCGCTGGGCTGGCCGAGAACACCGGCCAGAATCAGCAGACCGACCAAAACGAGCGGCGGCCCTACTACCGCTGGCAGCTGGACGAGGGCGATGGCGATACAGATGACCACGGTGGCCCAGAAGAGTGTCCAAACCACGCCCCGGCGGCGACGGGGCCCGCCCGTCGTGTCCGACCAAAAGCCGATCACAGGCCCCTCCTCTCTCGTCCTCCTACAGAGAGCTTCTCCCTTTCATGAGTTCCGAGCACGGGCCGAACGGCAGGTTATGGGCTGTTGGCTTGGCATTTGGCCGGCCAGGCCGAGGGTGGACACCTGCCCGCCTCCTTGGGTGTGGGGTACGTAAACGCCGATCACACCGATGAGCAGCGAGTTCAGTACCGGTCCGGCTACACCTCCAGCCTGGTGAGGAAGACGGCGACCTCAAGAGTCCGGCGCGCCGAGCTGTAGGGCACGAAATCGTTAGTCCACTCACGCGGCTCTCTCGTAGTACTCGTGGACCACGCCGCCGAGTACATCCCGACGACCGATAGATCCGGGCAGCCGATCCGCCCTCCCGGCGACTTGCATATGGCCTGTCGGAGTCGCAAGCCCGATTCCGCGGCTCGGACGGTACGTACCCATCGCTCGGCCACCGCGTTCGCTCGTGGCGCACGGACCGGGGTGAGAATGGCGTGGATGCCCTCGGAGCGCAAAACCTCGTCGAAGCTGGCGGTGAAAAGGGCCGAGCTGGCGTCGCTCGGGCCATCTAGCAGCGATTTGTGGCGCCCCCCGGGAGCGCCCCCGGGAGGATTCGAACCTCCGACGCACGGTTTAGGAAACCGACGCTCTATCCTCTGAGCTACGGGGGCCTGGGGCTGAGGACGGCTCACCACACTCTAATTCGACTCACTCGACGGCTCTGGGGCCGCAGCCTTTTGGGAAGCTCCGCTCACCAGCCGAGCTCTGGTGCCATCAGCTCCCGCCTGGCGCCATCTGGTCGATCGCGGCCAGGTGCTGCTGCTTGGCGGCGTCGTCGAGGAACGAGGCGATGAACGAGTTGCGCGCCAGCTGGGCGATCTCGACCTCCCCCAGGCCGAAGGCGTCAGCGGCGGCGCTGAGGTTGTCGGCCACGTAGCCCCCGAAGTACGGCGGGTCGTCCGAGTTGATCGTCACCATGAGCCCGCGACGGAGCAGTTCCGGAAGATTGTGCTCGGTCAAGGTTGGAAACACCCGAAGCTTGACGTTGGAAAGTGGGCACACGGTCAAGGGCACCTGCTCCGCCACCAGTCGCTCGACCAGCCGCTCGTCCTCGAGGCACCGGACCCCGTGGTCGATGCGACGCGCACCGAGCAGGTCGAGCGCCTCCCAGATGTACTCGGGCGGACCCTCCTCCCCTGCGTGGGCGACCGCCGCCAGCCCCATCTCCCGGGCTCGCCCGAAGGCAGCCGAGAACTTGGAAGGCGGGTTGCCCACCTCCGAGGAATCGAGACCGACGGCGGCGATCCAGGATGCGAACGGCCGGGCCTCCTCCAGTGTGTCCAGGGCGGCCTCGCCGCTCAGGTGGCGCAGAAAGCATAGGATCAGCCGCGACGAGATCCCCAGATCGGCGAGCCCGTCCTCTAGGGCACGGTGGATGCCCGTCACGACGGTCTCGAACGCCACACCCCGCTCGGTATGGGTCTGAGGGTCGAAGAAGACCTCGGCGTGGCGAACACCCTGGCCGACAGCTCGTGACAGATAGGCGGCGGTCAGGTCGTAGAAGTCCTGCTCGGTGATCAACACCGCACACCCGGCGTAGTAGATATCGAGGAACGACTGCAGGTCGTCGAAGACGTAGGCCCGGCGGACCGCCTCGACGTCCGCATAGGGCAGTGACACCTGGTTGCGCGCCGCCAGCTCGAGCATCAGCTCGGGCTCCAAGGTGCCCTCGATATGAAGATGCAGCTCGGCCTTGGGGACATCCCACACGAAGCCGTTCACGCTCATTTGAAACCTGCCCTTCGATTGCCGTCCGCCATCCGCCCCACCGTGCCACCCCCGGAGGCCTACTGCGCCGCCGGGAGCCGTCGGTCGCCTCTATTTGATCCCGGGGCACTTGTCCACAACTCCTTTCACAGCACGACACCGGGTTGACCGAGCGCTGAGGCGACCGGGCACTCCTCCGCCGGCAGCGTAATCCTCCCCTGACCAGGGGATTGCCGCCGGCGGCGAAGGGGTACATCACCGAGGTGCAGCTTGGGGACCACGCGTTTTCCTGTCGGCTGCCCGACAGCTGACCGCAGCACAGCGCGATTGATCAGGCGATCTGTCCTTGGCGCTGCTCACCCATATACGGCGCAGCGAGGTGATGGAGCATGGCCATTGAGGAAACCGGACCCGTCGTCACCGCCGACGGTCACACCGTCCGCGAGGGGCACCCCATCGAGCGGCGCAAGGTTCACTTCGACTGGTCGTCCACCGCGCCCCACTGGGTCCCCGACGACCCGTTCACCAGCCACGTCATCAACGTGCTGCACCTGCTGCTGCCGGCCGGTGAGCGATGGTTCATCGACATCGTGAACAAGGCCAGGCCGCTGGTGCGCGACGACGAGCTGCAGGAGGAGATCAAGCCCTTCGTGCAGCAGGAGTCGTGGCACGCCTGGGCCCACACGGTCGTGCTGGAGCACCTCGCCGACAAGGGCATCGACACCGAGCCCTACACCAGGCGACTGGAGAAGCAGTGGTTCGGTCGGCTGCTCGCCGACCATCCCGGTTGGCCACAACCGCTCCAGCGGTGGTGGCTCAAACGCCGCCTGGGCGTGGTCGCCGCCATCGAGCACTACACGTGCGTGCTCGGCGCCTGGGTCATAGAGAACAAGGGTCTCGAGCGTGCGGGCGCCGACCCGGTCATGCTCGACCTCCTTCGTTGGCACGGAGCGGAGGAGGTCGAGCACCGATCACTGGTCTTCGACGTCCACGAGGAGGTCTCGGGCAGCTACCTCCAGCGGGCGACGACCATGGCCGAGGTGGTGTTCTTCCTGTCGCTGTTCTGGGTCCTCGGGGTCCAGTTCCTGATGCGCCACGACCCGTCGCTCCAGGGGGTCAAGCCCCGGTGGCGAGACTGGGTGCGCGCCGCTCGCCAGGATCGGCTCCCGTCGCCGGGCAGGCTCTTCGGGGCGGCGCCTCGCTACGTGCGGCCGGGACACCATCCCAACCAGGAAGCATCGACCCGGATGGCGCTCGACTACCTCGCCCGCTCCCCCGCAGCCCGCGCTGCCGCGAAGGGCTGACCCGGTGGTCGCCCTCGGCGTCCTCGTGGCGGCGGTCGCGGTGGCGCTGATCGGGCAGTTCGCGCTGTCGTCGTGGGCCGAGTCCAGCCAGCTCAACCATGACCTGCAGCACGGGATCATCTTCGTGGCCGGGATCGGAGTCGGAGCGTCGCTCGTCGCGTTGTACCGCCTGGGCCGGCGATCGGCGAGCGGCTGATCCACACGGCGAGGGAGGCGGCCGTCACGCCGCCTCCGGCCACGGCGAGCCACCACCACCAGCGAGCCGGGTCGGCGGCGGGAAGACGGTAGGTCAGCAGCCCTCGATCGGTGGCGGCGATCAGCCGCGAGCCGGCGGGCAGGACCCGCCACGCGACCCCGTCTCGCGCCAGCTGCGGCCAGCTCTGGCTCCAGGTCCGCCCGCCGTCCAGGCTGGCTTCGACGCCGTCCTCCATGGTCCCGGCGTAGGCGCGCCCACCGGGCCCGAAGCTGACGCTCACCACGTGCACGCCGGCCGGACCGGCGCTGTGGTTGTGGACCGTCAGCCCGCCCTGCGTCGGTCGCCAGGACCCACGGTCATAGGTGCGCACACCGTCCCCCATCGAGCTCGCCACCAGCCGTCCGCCCGGGTCGGCGTCGAACATCACGACCCCGTACTGGCTCGAGCTTCGCGCCCAGCGGTCGCCGGTCCAGCGGTAGACGCCCCGGCCGTCGCTTCCGAACAGGCTCTCTCCACGCCACGCCAGCGACCAGGCGGTGCTCGGATCGGCGAGACCGGCGCTCTGGTCCTCCCATCGGCGTCCGCCATCGGTCGTGCGCCACATCCCCTGGTCGGAGCTCGCCCACATGGTGTCCGTCCTGTCGAGATCGACCGCCACGGCGTGGACGTCCGTGGCCTGGACCGGTAGGCGCTCGTAGGGCCCCTCCACCCGCGGCGCGCCCCACAGCCCGGCGACGGAGCCGGCGAGGACGGCGAAGGGGCCGCGGGCGGGCAGCTCCAGTCCGAGCACGGGATCGTCGTCGCCGAACGGGCCCACCCGGCGCCACCGGGGGTCACCCAGTCGCTGCACGAAGAGCCCGGCACCGCCGGCGACCAGGTGTCGGCGATCGGGAGTCAAGGCGAGGCGGTCGAGGAACACACGCGGTCCGATCGGCGCCCAGGCCGCGCCCGCACCGGTCTGGGTGGGCAGCGCCACCGCCCGACCGAGGACGGCAGCCGCACCCAGCGGGACCACCAGGAGCGCCAGCCCGAGCCATCGAGGCGGGCGCATGCGCCGCAGCCGGCGGGAGGCGCGGGCCCGGTGATGGACGACGTGCCAGGTGGTCGGGACGACCATCCACACCGACGCGATGAGGTGGGCGTCGGCCAGGTCGCCGCGGACAGGAGCTGACCAGGGTACGAGCGCAAGGGCGCCGGTGACGATGACCGCGGCGTAGCCCACTCCGAGCGACCAGGACAGCCACCGCTGCCAGAGCACGAGTCCCGAGACCCCGGGCACCGTGGTCCGAAGACCGACCCGGGCGACCTTGGCCACGAGGAAGACGACCATTGCCGATCCCACGTACAGATGAATCGCATCGGTCGTGGCCAGCTGGAGTGGCGAGCGCGCTCCGCTGCCGACCAGCAGATACGGCACGGCGCTCAACCAGGCCAGGATGACGAGCAGGCCGAGACCCGTGCCCAGCCAGCTCACCGATGAACGCGAGGTCGAGCCCCCGCCGGAGGCGGAGGGCGATACGCGGTCCGCGGAGTCCAGCGTCAGCGAGCGACGCGGCGAGGGGCCGCGGTCAGCCCCAGCCGGGACGTGCCTGCCATCGTCAACACGAACAGCGCGAACGTCAGCACGTGAACGGTCGTGCACCACAGACAGATCGCCTTTATCGAGAGCAGCTCGGCAGAGATGAGGTACAGGGCGAAGCCCATTCCTCCGACGGCCAGCACGAGTCGCGCCACCGTCACGGCAATCGAACCGGATCGCCACGCAGCAGGCAGATTGAGCGCGACCATGGCCGCGAACCAGGCCAGACCGAGCACGGCGATCGGTATGCCGATGAGCATCGACTGGGGGCTGGTCGTGACCTTGGCGCAGTTGATGGCGCCCGACCCGCTGCACGCGAGGATCGAGGTGGTCGTGTAGTGGGCCGCGGTGAGGTACGAGGACGCGCCGACACCCGCCACGGCGAAGATCAGGCCCAGGGCCGGGAACCAACTGCTGACGCCAGCGGGCTCGACGCCATCTTCGTTGTCGACGGTGGACAGACGCTCGACCTCCAGGCCCGGCGTCATCGGGTCATCACCCCAGCTTGGCCTTGGCCGCCGTGACGCCCTGTGAGTTGCAGACCTGGCCGGGCTGATTGTTGGTCAGCTGGCAGATGGACGCGGTGAGGATGTTCGCCGTGCCGAGGACGTTCTGGGCCGTCTGGCTGGATGGGTCGGCAAGGCTTCCGGCAATGGCCGACAGGGACTGACCCTGGAGGACCTGCGGGTTGTAGCTGGCGCCGGAGACGATGTAACGGTTGCCGAAGTCAACGAAGGGGATCCCCCCCGAGCTCTGGGTGTACGGCGGTGTGTCGAACTGCTGGAGGAGCTTCTGCTGCGCAGCGGTGGGTTGTTGCAGGGTCGCGTACCCGTTGCCCGAGGGCTGGTTGCTCTGCATCTCGACGGGCGTGAACACCAGGTAGGGGCTGGAGTAGCTCGACCGATAGAAGCTGAACGTCTTGGTCCCGGGGTACACCTCCCCGCTCACGGTCGAGGACTCCGTGGCCCCCAGGTTCGAGAAGGTGCCGAACCGGCTCAGCGCCACCACCATCGGCCAGCGCTCGGCGGCGCAGTACGGGCAGTACTCGGCTCCCATGTAGAGCACCTGGGGCTTGCCGTTGCTGGTGAGGGGAGGCTGTGGGGGGGTGACCGCCTTTGGTGGCGTGATGCCGGAAGCGCCGGCACCCACGGCATCGAGGGTCGCGGGGGAAACATTGGTCGCCGCCTGGACAACATCGAGCGGCGCCGGCGTCGTCGCCGTCGCCTTGGACCCGCCACTCGTCACGGCCACGGCGACGATGGCCACGACGACGACCACCACCAGCCCGCCCGCAGCCCACGGCCACCACGTCCACCCCCGCCTCTGCGGTGGGCGGCGGGCAGGTGCGGGCCGCGCTTGCTTGGGGCGGCTCGGCGGAGGACGGCTTGGTCCCCCCCGGCCCCCCCGTGAGGACGTTCGTCCGGAATTGGCCACGTCGAGTCCTGACTCCCTGGTGGCGGGCCTGGTGTATCACCAACGCAACGCCCGAAACTCTACCGATCGAGCCCGAGGGTGGTGCGGCGGCCGGCCCGGAGCGCCCGCCGCCGGATCTCACGCCGGCGTGGCTGCGCGCGACCCGAGCGCCGCCAGAACCTCGTCGGCGGCGCGCTCACCAGACTCGACAGCGCCGTCCATGTACCCCGCCCACCGCGTCGCCGTCTCCGTGCCGGCCCAGTGGACCAGGCCGAGCGGCCGGCGCAGCGCTGATCCGTAGTCGACCAGCGTTCCCGGCGTCGGGAATCCGATCGGGCCGCCGGCGCTGAACTCCTCGCGGTTCCACAGGGCCTCGTAGTAGCCGTTGATGCCGCCCAGAGGCTGGAGCGCCTGAGGACCCGAAGTAGTTGGCCAGGTCGGTCAGCACCTGGCGGTAGCGCTCCTCCCGGGTCCGGGCCGACCACGATCGAGCCTCGTCGGCCTCGATGAAGCCGAGGATGGCACCCGGGCTGACCCGCGGCGTCTGCGGGTCGGGATGCGGCGTGTTGTCGAAGGTGGCGCGTACGGTCCCGCTGTCGCTCGTGACCTGGCCCGCCAGCCCTTGGTCGCGCCAGAACGGCCGGGGATAGATGACGTTCACCTTGAGGATGCTGGCCATGGGGAATCGCTGGGTGAGCTGATCGCGCAGGAAGCCGTCCGCGCTCAGGTCGGAGAGCGGCGGGTCGTACGCCACGCGGCCGGCAAGCGCCGGTGGGACGGCCAGGATGGCGCGGCGCCCGGTCGCGCTGAAGCCGTCGCCGCTCGCCGTCACTGTGCCGCCCGAATGCTGGAGCGCCCGAACGGGCGCGTTGAGGACGACGCTGTCGCCGAGCTCCGCAGCCATGGCGACCGAGATGGCCTGGGAGCCGCCGACGAAGCGGCTGTCCTGTGCTCCGTCGGCGGTGTCGACGAGGTTGTCCAGAGTGCCCGCCGAGGCGATGTAGTTGAGCAACCACAGCATCGAGATCTCCCGCGGCTCGACCGAGAGCACTTCCTCGACGGCCAGCGTCACCAGGTGGTTGGTGGAGGCGTCAGGTGACGCCGGTGGCAGCAGGGTGCGGCGCATCCACGATTCCACCGTCTCGCCGTCCCATTCACCGGCGTGGGCCGAGGTCCACGGAGCAGCGGGATCGACGCCTCGCGCCATCTGGTTGAGCAGCCCGAGCGCCAGCCCGGCGTTGGCGGTGCTCGGATCGGGCGGAATGCGGCTGGAGCTGCTGTAGCGCGTGGCCCCGACACCGCGCAGGTAGTTGATGTAGTCGCCGTTGTTGTAGGTCTTGAAGGTGCCGATGCCCAGGTCCCCCGCGAGTCCGAAGATGCGCGACTGCGGTCGGTAGACGGCCTGAGTCGGCACGCTGGAGGTGGCCGGCTCGTTCGGGAGGGGTCCGACGAACTGCCCGCCCATCTCGACCACCCGGCCCGGGAAGCCGTTGGCAGCCAGGTCCTGGTTGAGCGTGCGACCACCCACGCGGTCGCGGGCCTCCAGCACCAGGACGGACAGCCCTTTCGATCTGAGGGTCCGCGCTGCCACGAGGCCGGCGATTCCAGCGCCGACGACGACGACGTCGGCTCGGCGGCTGCCCGACGGCGCGACGGTCGACTGAACGCCGGAGGGGCTCCCGGCAGCAAGGGCGGGCGGCGGGCGGAGAGCGAGCCCGGCGCCCGCGGCGGCCAGGCCGCCGAGCAACGCGCGCCGGGACACCCCCGTGCGGTTGTCATCGACGCCGGCGCCTATGACGACTCGCGGTTCCTGCCCGATCTGACTCATCCCCAGCCTTTCCCAGCGTCAGGTGGCGGGGCGCGGTCGTCGCCGAACCAGCAGAAGAGCGGTGTCGTCGTCACCGCCCGCCACCCGGGCCATGGACTCGATGGCCTCGTCACACAGTCGGTCGAGCGAGGTGCCGTCGCCGCTGAGCACGCCGGCCAGCGCCCGCGCCCTGATCCCGTCATCGAGGTCCTGGAGATGGGACTCGACCAGCCCGTCGGTATAGAGCGCCAGGATGGCGTCATCGGGCAGGGACCACACGTGCTCCTTGTAGCCGCCGACGCCCGCGCCGAGCGGCGGCCCCTGGTCGGCCTCGAGGCTGCACGTCGACTCGCCGGCGCGAGCAACCAGGGGCGGCACGTGTCCGGCGTTGGCGAACCGAAGCTCGCGCATGGCCGGATCGAGCACGGCGTAGATGCACGTGGCGATCTCGGCCTCTCCGAGGTCGATCATCAGCTCGTCCAGCGCCCCCAACAGCTCGCCGGGCGGCAGACCCAGCTTGGCGTAGGCCCGCACCGCCGTACGGATCTGGCCCATGACCGCGGCGGCGTGCACGCCCCGACCCATCACGTCACCCATCACGAGCCCCACTCCGCCCGATCGCGGCCGGATGACGTCGTACCAGTCACCACCGACCTCGGCGTGGCCGGTCGCCGGTACGCACCGGGCGGAGACCTCCAAGCCGTCGACCGACGTCACGTCGGCGGGCGGCAGCATGCTGCGTTGGAGTGTGGTGGCGATCTCCTGCGACTGATGGAAACGCATGCCGTGCTCGACGGCCACGTTGGCCCGGGCCGAGAGCTGGTCCATCGTGCGCAGGTCGCTGCCGTTGTAGGTCGGTCGCTCGCCACAGGCCACGAAGAGAACCACGGCGACGACGTCACCGGCAGCGACCACCGGCACACCGACCATGGTGTGCGGACCCTCCCCCGCCGGCCACGTACGCGGGCACATGGCCTGCGCCCATCCCGGCGACGTTTCCGAGTCGAGCCGGTGGATCGCCGGGGTGCGACGGCGCGCCGCCCTGGCGACCGGATCATCTCCCGGGAACTGGATGCTCACGCCGGGCTCGGGACGAGCAGCGCAGAGATCGGCGGTCGCTGCGAACGCCACGGGCTCGGCCGTCAGCTCCGATCCGTCGCCCCGACCACCTTCACGCGCTGCGGGGAGCAGGAACACCGAGCACATGTCGGCGATGGCGGGCACGACGGCATCGGCCAGGGCTTGCAGCTTGGCTCCAGGGTCCAACGCCGCGTTCACGTCTGCCGTGACGCCCGAAAGGAGCTCCAGCCGCTCGCGATCCCGGCATGCCGCCTCCTCGATCAGCTCCAGCTCGGTGATGTCCTCGGCGATCGCTCCCACGCCGCACCTGGTGCCGTCGGAGGAGTCGATGGGGACGTAGCTCATCCGCCACACGCGCGCCGCACCGGTCGCGTGCCGGTGCTCGCCCTCCACCCGCTCGCCGAAGATCGGCTGGCCGGTCTCCAGCACCTGGCGCAACGACCGGTCCACTCCGGACGCCAGGTCCGGGTGCACCTCGCGGACCGTTCGGCCACGCCGCTCGTCGGAGGTGCCCCCGTCCATCGCCAGCAGGGCTTCGTTCACCCTGGCGAAGCGCAGGTCCGTGTCGAAGATCATGAGCCCGACCGGAAGGCCGCGGAACAGCGCGTCCAGCGCATCGAGAGAACCCGCGCCGATGGCGTCAGCGACGCGGGCGTCGGGAGACGCCTCCCCGGTCATCGGCGTACGTCGCTCGGGGCTGGTGTCGTAACGGCACGATGATGACCGCGTCTGATCGGGCTTCCCCATGCTCCCCGCTCCTGGCCCGGACTCACCGGTCCGGCGCCGGGCGCACACCCTAATCCCTCTGCCAACGACCGCTTGCATCCAGCACGGCTGCCTCCACCGGGCGCCATAGGGTGGCCCGGAGATGGACCGGATCGTCGTCGACGGGATGAACGTGATCGGCTCCCGGCCGACCGGCTGGTGGCGCGACCGGGCGGCAGCGGCGCGAGACCTCTTCGGCCGCCTGCAGCGCCTGGCCGCCGCTACCGGCGACGACGTGACCCTGGTGCTCGACGGCCGACCACAGCCCGACCTGCCCGAGGGCGAGCACATCGGGGTACGGGTCCTCTACGCCCGGCGGTCGGGCCCCGACGCCGCCGACGAGCGCATCCTCGACATGCTGGCCGATGAGCCCGAGCCGGGGTCGATCCGGGTGTTCACCTCGGACCGGGCCCTCCGTCAGGAAGCGGAGCGGCTCGGGGCGTCAGTCGATGGGGCGGGGATCCTGCTCGCCCGGCTCGACCAGCTCGCCGGCTGAGGATGCTGGCGCCTGGTCGCCCCGGGCGGGATCACAGCCGACACCGGGCAGCCCTGCCCTCGGCATCTTCCGGCCCGGGCTACACCAGGCCGCTTCGGGCCTCTAGCCTGGTGGACACCGCAGTGGAAGGAGATGCGTGTGCTCGCCAATATCGCCGGGCCCGACCTCTTCATAGTCCTGGCCGTGGTCGCGCTGCTCTTCGGCGGGAGCCAGCTCCCGAAGCTGGCCCGATCACTGGGATCGGCCTCCCACGAATTCCGCAAGGGCGTCGAAGACGGAGGCCACGCGGAGGACAAGGCGACGGACGAAAAGGCCGACGGCAAGGGCAAGACCCAGGAAAAGGCCACGACGGAGGACAAGGGGCAGGCAAGTACCTAGGCGGTCCCCATCCGATCGGGCCCGCTCCGATCGGGGCGGGCTTCCGTTCGGGCTTCACCAGGGGGCCGAGTACGTCTTCGCCGTGCTCCTGGCCGAGACATCCCTGCACGTCCGCGGGCTCATGGGACAGGTCCTCCTGGCGGCCGCCGCCTATCTGGTGACAGTGGCGCTGCTGTCCCGGGGCCCTCTCGGTCTGGTCCACATCGTGGCGCCCCGCCTCCACCAGGCCCTCGACCTCGTCCTGGTCATCGGTCTGGCCGTCTCGCCGATCATCGCCCGGAACGACCTCGACATGGCGGGGGTCATCGTGGCCGAGGCGCTCGCCATCGTGCTCCTCCGGGTGGCTGTCCGCACCCGCTACGTCCCGGCAACCACACCCGCCGTCACAGGGGCACCGGCTACCCAGGCGCGTGCGGCGGCCAGGGAGCCGGGCCCCTCCCCCGTCTGGGAAGGCAGCGGCGCTCGGACTCCCGCCGGGGCGACGACGCCGCCAGCGACGACGCCGCCAGCGACGACGGCCGGCGGCGGGGACGGGGCCCCGGCGACTCCCCGTTCACCGGAACCAGCGGAGGGCGAGGACGGGGCCCGGTCCGAAGCGGCGACGCCGCCAGAAGCACAGCGCCCCGTGCCCACCACGGCCTGGACGCTGGGCGTCCTGGCTGCCCGGGCCCGCCGCCGGGCGTCCGGGCCGGACCATGCCCTGGGCGAGGGGGCCCGCCGGCTCGGCACGGCGCTGGGCCGCGCCAACCGGCGGCGAACTGACTGACCGACGTGCGCGCTCTGTCGCGGGAGCGCTACTGGGCGAACCAAGTCTGCATGGTCTGGGCGAAGAACATGTCGCCCGTGAGCTTGAGCTTGCCCGCCATGAAGGCCTGCATACCGTCGAGCTTGCCCGAGACGAAGCGCACGAAGTCGGCCAGGGCCAGCCCCAGGGTGACCCGAGGCGGGTCGCCTGCGCCCTTGGCCACCGAGCACGCTCCGTTGTCCACCTTGAACTGGTAGCTGCGGGTCCCGTCAGGAGTGGCGATGTCCCACTGCACGAGGGCCGACTGGCCGGCTGCCTTCTCGGGGAGGAAGGCCTCCTGCATGCCCTCGAATATCTGGTCCAGCACGGTGTCCACGCCGGACGCGGAGACGAAGTCGTTGATCTCCTCGTCTGACCTTCCATCGACCAGCTCAGCCAGCTGCTCTCGCCCCAGCTGGTCGGCATTGTCGGCCATGCACGTTCCTCCTGCTCGTCGGTGGGGACCGCCGATCCTAGGATCTGGGTGTCGGCGCCACAACGGTCCGGCGCGCGTCGGCCCAGAGGCGGCGCAGGGAAACAGCATCGGGGGCGACGGTGACTGACAGCGTGCTGGAGACGGCCGACCGCCTGTGGCGGGGTGAGGCGGACATCGCCGAACAGGAGCAGTTCTTCCCCGACACCAGCCTGACGGAGATCGCCGACGGGGAGGTCTTCGTGCGCTCGTTCGCCAACGTGAGCGCCTTCGCCACCGGCGATGGAATGGTGCTGGTCGACACGGGCAGCCCGTTCTTCGCCCTCGCCATTCACGACCAGCTCCGGCGGTGGTCGGCCGACCGGCTGCACACGGCGATCTATTCACACGGCCACATCGACCATGTTTTCGGCGTCGGTCCGTTCGAGGAGGACGCCCGGTCGAACAAGTGGCCGGCACCGATCGTGGTGAGCCATGAGGCCCTCCCCCCGCGCTTCGACCGCTACGTGCTCACCGCCGGCTACAACGGCATCGTCAACCAGCGCCAGTTCCAGGCACCCGATCTGGTGTGGCCGACGACCTACCGCTACCCCGACAACACCTATCGCGACCAGATGAACCTCGAGATCGGCGGTGTGCTGGTCGAGCTGCATCACGACCGGGGAGAGACCGACGACCACACCTGGACCTGGATCCCCGAGCGCCGGGTGCTGTGCTGCGGCGATTTCTTCATCTGGGCGTCACCCAACGCCGGCAACCCGCAGAAGGTCCAGCGCTACCCGAACGAATGGGCGGCGGCGCTGCGCAAGATGGCCGGTCTCGGCCCCGAGGTGCTCCTGCCCGGCCACGGCTTCCCGATCGTGGGCGCCGACCGGGTCGCTCGGGCCCTCACCGACACCGCCGAGCTCCTCGAGAGCCTGCACGACCAGACCGTGGCTCTGATGAACGAGGGGGCCCGGCTCGACGAGGTGATCCACAGCGTCGCCGCCCCCCGCCATCTCCTCGAGCGACCGTACCTTCACGCCGTCTACGACGAGCCCGAGTTCGTGGTCCGCAACGTATGGCGCCTCTACGGCGGCTGGTACGACGGCAACCCGGCCACCCTCAAGCCCGCCCCCGAGGCAGACCTGGCCGGAGAGCTGGCCGACCTGGCCGGGGGGGCCCGCCGGCTGGCGGATCGGGCCCGGCAGCTCGCCGAGGCCGGCGATCTCCGGCTGGCCGGCCACCTGGCCGAGGCCGCGGCGCTCGCCGCCCCCGCGGATCCGGGTGTGCAGCGGGCTCGGGCCGAGGTCTTCGAGCGGCGGGCGGCCGACGAGGCCTCGGTCATGTCGAGAGGCATCTTCGCCTGGGCGGCGGCCGAGTCACGCCGACTCGCGCGGGGGTGACTCGGGGTCACCATCGGCATCCCCCGACAAGGCAGGAAGTGGCACAAAAGTGGGCGAATATACCCACGTCATGACTCGACGCTCGGTCTTCCGTCGCGCCGGGATCCTCGCCTCTGTCTTCGTAATACTCCCCGTCCTGGCCTGGGCCTGCTCCGCCTCGGGTACTCCCTCGGCGCCCAACGATCCGTTCTGGCCCCAGCAGTGGAACATGACCCAGATCGGCTTGCCAGCGGCCTGGGGCGCGAGCACCGGCCGAGGCGTGCGCATCGGGATCGTGGACACAGGAGTCGACCTCGGTCACCAGGATCTGGCCGGCAAGGTCGTCGCCGGCACCAACTGCATCAACTCCGGCGGCGACTCCGCCAAGTGCAACGGGAGCCCCCAGGACGACAACGGCCACGGCACGCACGTGACGGGCATCGCCGCCGCCTCGACGAACAACGGGCTCGGAGTGGCGGGCACCGCGCCGGACGCCCAGCTGGTGGTGGCCAAGGCCCTGAATTCTCAGGGCTCCGGCAACTTCTCCGACGTCAACGCCGGCATCATGTGGGTCGTCGACCACGGCGCCCGGGTGGTGAACCTGAGCCTGGGTGACTCCACGCCGATCGTCCCCGGCCTGCTGGGACAGAACTCCCTGGAGACCGGCATCGAGTACGCCTGGAGCCACGGAGCGGTGCCCGTCCTGGCCTCTGGGAACACCAACTACTTCGGTCTCGGCAGCCAGAACTACGGCAGCACGGACGCCATCGTCGTCGGGGCCACGGGCTCCAACGGCCAGATGGCCAGCTACTCGAGCCCGCCCGGCAGCGCCAAGTGGTCGTTGGTCGCGCCCGGCGGTGCCGGCGACGACTCCACCGGCCAGCCGAGCTGCGACGGCGCCGCCCGGGCCCAGTGCATCATCTCGACCTACTGGAGCTCGGGCCAGGCCAACGCGTACGGCTACGACGAGGGAACGTCGATGGCGACCCCGCACGTGACGGGGACGGTGGCCCTGCTCCTGGCCATGGGACGAACCCAGAGCCAGGCGGTGTCCGACACCCTCTCGTCGGCCAACAAGGCGACGGCCTGCGGGGCCGGCTGCGCGGGCCGCCTCGACGCCTCCAGCGCCGTGGGTGCCGGTTCGGCACCGGCCACCCCGTCGGCCCCCGCCGGCGGCGCCTCCTCCGGCCACGGGGCCACCTCGAGGGCGGCCTCGGTCCGGCCCCCTGGGTCCGGAACCGCGGACACCCAGGCACAGAGGCCGGCGACGACATCGTCAGGGTCATCCGTGGCGAGCCCGCCGCTCGACTCCCGGGCCACCGCGGCCGGCAACCTGGGCATCCCGACGGCCGGCCAGGGTCACGACGGCCGACTGTCCGACGCCGCCCGCGTCCTCGCCCTGCTCGCCTTCCTCGTGGCTGGGTTCACTGCGGCCTTCCGGGTCCGCCGGCAGCTGCGGGGCTGAGCCGTCCGACTCGCCTTCAGACCAGCCCGCGACGTGGGGCTGCGAGCAGCGATGAAGGGCGGGGCCTCCGGCTTTCGATTTCGCCGGCACGTCCCGCTAGATTGCCCCGCGTGAACCGCGAGCTCCGCCGGGCGGGTGGCCACGGCTCCCATTCTCGACGAGGTCTGTGGGTGGCCTTGGGGCTGGCCCTCGTCGCCGTGTCCGGCTCCGCCTGCACCATCCCCACCTTCGGTGGCTTCAAGGGCGCGACGGACCAGGGGCATGCGGCCTTCCACATGTGGGAGTGGTCCCTCCTCGCGGCCATGGTCGTCGGGGCCGTCGTGTGGATACTCATCTTCTGGTCGGTCATCCGCTATCGCAAGCGTGGCGACGAGCTCCCCAAGCAGATCCGCTACAGCACGCCCGTGGAGATCGTCTACACCGTGGTCCCGATCCTCATCGTGATCGGGCTCTTCTACTTCACGGTCATCGTGGAGGACCGGATCGACGCCGTGAGCCCCACCCCGGCGGTCACCGTGAGGGTCACCGGCTACCAGTGGGCCTGGCGCTTCGACTACCAGGGATCGGGCGTGTCCGTCATCGCGTCACCCAACCACCTCCCTCAGCTGGTGCTGCCCGTGGGCGTGACCACGCGCGTCAACCTCGTCTCCAACGACGTTGTCCACGGCTTCTACATCCCAGCGTTCAACTTCAGTCGGTACGCCCAGCCCGGAGTGACCAACACCTTCGACTTCAACCCGACCGAGAGCGGGACCTTCGTCGGTCGGTGCGCGCAGTACTGCGGCCTCTACCATTCGCAAATGTTGTTCAGCGTCAAGACCGTGAGCCGGGGTGAGTTCAGGACCTGGCTGGCCAGCCAGAGCACGGGAGCGGCGGCATGACCATCATCGGCGAGCGCCCGGCGACCGTCGTCCACGAGCCTGGCCACGAGGCCGAGCCCTCGGGCATCTACAAGTGGCTCACGAGCACCGACCACAAGGTGATCGGCAAGAGCTACTTGATCACCTCGTTCCTCTTCTTCCTCCTGGCCGGAGTCCTGGCCATGGTCATGCGCACCCAGCTGACCGAGCCCAACAGCACCATCGTGAGCCAGCACGCCTACAACGAGCTGTTCACGATGCACGGCAGCCTGATGATGTATCTGTTCGCCGGGCCGTTCGCCTTCGGCGGCTTCGCCAACGTCATCGTGCCACTCCAGGTCGGCGCCCCGGACATGGCGTTCCCCCGCCTCAACGCCCTGTCGTACTGGCTGTACCTGAGCGGCGGGCTCATGATGATCTCGGGCTTCTTCACCGCCAGCGGCGCCGCTGACTTCGGCTGGGTGGCCTATGCACCCCTCTCCAACGTCACGAGCACGCCAGGGGCGGGCCCGGACCTGTGGATCATGGCCCTGATCCTGACCGGGTTCTCGGCCATCTTCACCGGCGTCAACATCATCACCACCACGTTCTATCTACGAGCGCCGGGCATGACTATGTTCCGTGTCCCGATCTTCACCTGGAACATGGTGGTCACCGGGATCCTGATCCTCATCGCCTTCCCCGTCCTCACCAGCGCCCTCGTGCTGCTCATGGCCGACCGGCATTTAGGCACCCACGTCTTCACGGTCCAAGGCGGTGGTGTGCCCGTGCTCTGGCAGCACCTCTTCTGGTACTTCGGGCACCCGGAGGTGTACATCCTCGCCTTGCCCTACTTTGGGATCGTCACCGAGATCCTGCCCGTCTTCTCCCGAAAACCAGTCTTCAGCTACAAGGGCCTCGTCTTCGCGACCATGGCAATCGCCGGGTTGTCCACCGGTGTGTGGGCCCACCACATGTTCACCACGGGCGTGGTCCTTCTCCCGTTCTTCAGCGGGCTCTCCTATCTCATCGCCGTGCCCACGGGGATCAAGTTCTTCGCGTGGATCGGGACGATGTGGCGCGGCCAGCTCACCTTCGAGACACCCATGCTGTTCGCCATCGGGTTCCTCGTGACGTTCCTGCTGGGGGGCCTCTCGGGCGTGCTCCTGGCCTCGCCACCGGTCGACTTCTTCGTCCACGACACGTACTTCGTCGTCGCCCACTTCCACAACGTGCTGTTCGGGACGGCCGTGTTCGCCGGCTTCGCCGGCATCTACTACTGGTATCCGAAGATCACCGGGCGCAAGCTCCACGAGGGCTGGGGCAAGTGGCACTTCTGGCTGACGCTGGTCGGGTTCAGCGTCACCTTCATGCCCCAGTACCTGCTCGGGCTCAAGGGCATGCCCCGCCGAATCGCCGTGTACTCCCCGACGGACGGGTTCACCACCCTCAGCCGCGTCTCGACCGCCGGCGCGTACATCCTCTTCCTGTCCGTGGTGTGCCTCCTGATCAACTTCTACATCTCCTGGCGCCGACCAATACCCGCCGGTGCCAACCCGTGGGACGGGCACACCCTGGAGTGGGCGGCCGACTCGCCGCCCGCCCACCACAATTTCGAGCGGCTGCCCCTCATCCGGTCCGAACGCCCCGTGTGGGACATGAACCACGGAGAGCCTGACGCCCCAGGTATCGAGGGACCGACCGGGGTCACCGTTTGATGAGCAGCGTCCCGCCCGAGGGCACCATCCCGGAGGACAAGCCGTTCACCCGCCACCGGCGGGCGTGGATCGTGGAGGCCCGGTTCCTCGTCGGCGTGGCCGTCTTCTTCGCCGCCGTCTGCGCCATGTACTGGTTCGGGTCCTACGAGCGGGCCGGGAGCGTCCTGCTCATCTTCACCGCGTTCCTCGGACTGCTCCCAGGGGGCTACCTGCTGTGGTGGTCCCGGCGCATGCGCCCCCGTGCGGAGGACCGCGACGACGCCGTCCTCGACGAGGGGGCCGGCAACGTGGGCGCCTTTCCCGACACCAGCATCTGGCCCTTCATCTTCGGCATCGGCGCCGGCGTCTCGGCGTCGGCCTTCGTGTTCGGCGCCTGGCTGGGGGTCCTGGGCGGGAGCATGATCATCTCGGCCATCATCGGCGTCGTGATCGAGAGCCGCCGCGGCGGCACCGTCTGAGCACAGAATCCACGCCGAAGGTCGCTGAGGAGCCCCGAGACCGCCGGTCGCCGGTCGCCGGTCGGATCGCCCGGTCCTCCTGCTGGCGGAGGCCGACGGTGGCCACCATCACAAGCACTCGCCGAGTTTGTTGCGTCCACCGGTTGAGGCAGCCGGCCCAAAGCGCGACACGTTCGTGCGTGGACGCCTGCGTCGACCGTTCTTGTCGTGATCCGGGCCATCTATGTGCCCCAATCGCTACATGTTCGCTTGCGGACAGCCAAGCGGCCCCGAACGGCGGCGAGCTCGTGGAATGACGGCGATGCGACCGGGCCGGATCGCCCGCGCCGGGCGCCCCGGCGAACCAGCCCCGCTCAGCTGCTCTCGGCGGGCCGGTGTCGGGGCCGCAGGAGGCCTCCGAAGCGGCGCGGGGGCGTGACGGCGGTGGCCTCCGAGCGGTCGACGCCGACGCCGACCTCCTCGCCGCCCTCCTCTTCGCCGCCGTCACGCGCACCGGCGCCGCGGCGCACCGCCTCTTCGGGCAGCGCCTCGGGAGGCGGCTCGCGGCGATCGTCGCCGGGGTGGACATCGGCCGGGACCGTGGTGTAGCCGCCGTCAGCTGACCGAACGACAACGTTCGACCGCTTGCGCAGTCCCGCTCTCGGGGCGCGCGACAGCTCCTTGCAGATCTGGTACGTGGCCAGGCCCACCACGATGGGAATCGTCGGGGTCCCGATGCGGAACGTCCACAGCACGCCGTTGAGCGACACCCTGAGCGTGTTGGCCAGGACGTCGGTCGAGCTGGCGAAGAACAGCATCACGTAGAACGACAGCACGCCGACCCCGAGCGCGGTGCGAACGGGTCTGTCGCGGGGCCGGTCGAGCAGGTGGTGCTCGATCCGGTTCTCCTTGGTGAAGCGGGCCTCGATGAAGGGCCAGGCGTAGAGGATGCCGAAGGTGAGCCCGGGCAGGATGACTGCCGGGTAGAAGGGCGCCGAGATCAGGTACCGGCTGGCGAACTGGGTCTCCCAGGCGGGCATGATCCGGAGGGCGCCGTCCAGCCACCCCATGTACCAGTCAGGCTGCACCGCGTAGCTGACCTTGAAGGGCTCATAGGAGCCGTACAGCCAGATGGGGTTGATCTGGAACAGGCCCCCGAGCAGGGCAAGGCCCGCGAAGATGACGAAGAAGTACCCGGTCGTCTTGGCGACGTACGTCGGCCAGAAGGAGGAACCCACAACGGTTCGGTTCGTTTTCTCCTTCCCCGGGAAGTCGGTGTGCTTCTGGTGCCACATGATCCCCAGGTGGGCGCCGAGGAGGATGGCGATGACGGCGGGGATGATGAGGATGTGCAGCGAGTAGAAGCGGGGGATGATGTCGCCGTTGCCTGGGAAGTTGCCACCCCAGAGCAGGAACGCCCCCCAGGTCCCGACGATCGGGATGGACAGGAAGATCGAGAAGGCGATGCGCAGCCCGGCGCCCGAGATCTGGTCGTCGGGCAGCGAGTACCCGATGAACCCGTTGACGATGACCAGGGTCAGCATCGTGAGCCCGATCATGTAGTTGAGCTCCCGAGGCCGGCGGAAGGCCCCGGTGAAGAAGATCCGGCACAGGTGGACGACGACGGCCGCAGCGAAGATGTCGGCCGCCCAATGGTGCATCTGGCGCATCACCAGGCCGGCTCGCACGTTGAGGCTGATGTCCACCGTCGACTGGTAGGCCTCCGAGACCCGCTGCCCCCGCAACGGCACGTAGCTGCCGTGGTAGATGACCTCGTGGGTCGACGGCACGAAGAACAGCGTGAGGAAGATCCCCGTGATGATCAGGATCACGAAGGAGTACATTGCGATCTCGCCGAGCAGGAACGACCAGTGGTCCGGGAAGATCTTGTTCAACGTGGTCTTCCCGAACCGGGCGATCCCGAAGCGATCGTCGACCCAGCGCGCCGCTTCGATGGTTCGGTCCTCGACCGAGGGGCGCGGCGTGTCGCGGGACTTCAGCGTCGGTCGCTTGATCACTGTCCCGACGCCTTCTTCGGCGGGTTCAAGGTCGTCGACGTGTTGCGCTCCCAGAAGCCAGGCCCCACCGGCTCCTGGTAGTCCGACTGGGCTCTCAGGAAGCCGTCACCGTTGTCCATGATAGGGAGCTGGGGTATGAGGCGCGGTGCTGGGCCGAAGATGGGTCGGGCCCCGTCGAGGATCGTGAACACCGACTGGTGACACGGACAGAGAAGCTGCTGGACCTGCTGCTGGTACAGGCTGACCGGGCAGCCGGCGTGGGTGCACAGCTTGGAGTACGCGAGGTAGCCGTGCGGTGACCACGTCTCGCGCCCCGGCAGTGTGGTGATGGGCACCGACGAAGCCCTGATGAGCAGCGTCTGCGAGACCGCGTCGCCCTCGTGGCCCTCGGGGAAGACGGTAAGCACCCCGCCCACGTCGACGTCGTTCGCCATGACAGGCCGGCCGTCGATCTGCACCAGTCTCGAGCCCCGCCGAAACTGGGTGTAGTCCAGGGCGTTCCCCGGCCGAGGGTTGTAGAGGGAACGAAGGAACGGGAAGATCCCGACGATCGAGAAGACGCCGATGGCAGCGCCCAGGAGCTTGCCGAGAAAGCCTCGCCGCTCGACGGCCACCGAGCCACGGGAGAAGGCGGCGGCAAAGGCCCGCTTGTCCTGCTCGGTCGTCGGCAGCTCGTGACGGTCCTCGACGAAGGGGCCCTGCGGCATGAGGTACTTGCCCCAGGCGGCGACGCCGACCCCGATCCCCCCCAGTCCCAGCCCGAGGAGCGCCCCCTCGGCCTGGACCTGGCCCCCGAGCGAGTAGGTGATCGCCAAGCCGATGGTGGCCAGCACGCTGACGACGAAGCACAGGCCGACGAAGTTCTCGACCCGACGCGGGCGCTCGACCGGGATCTCCAGCCGGAGGTCCTCCACCGCCGTGGCCGTCCCACGGGCGGAGCCCGGGCTGACCGGGCCAGCGGGCCCCGGGCCCTCGCCGCCTGGGCTCACCTGCCCGCTCCCGCTCTCGTCCTCGCCGCCTGCGCTCACGTGGTCACCTCTTCGGGCTCGCGGTGGGCGCCACCCTCGTCATCATGATCGGCCTCGTCCTTTTCGTCGGTCGCTCCCGCTCTGATCCCGATCCAGTAGGCCGCGAGTATCAGCACGCCGAGTCCCACCACGATGGCGATGAAGCCCTCCGTCACCGGTCCCACGTGACCCAGCCCCAAGCCTCCCGGGTTGGCGGGGTGCTGCAGGTAGGTCACGTAGCGGACGATGTCGTTGACGTCCTGGTCGCTGAGCGAGCCGGGGCCGAACCGGGGCATGTTCCCCGGGCCTGTCCGGATGGCCTCGGCGATCTGGGTCGGCGACGCCTGGTACAGGGACGGGGCGAAGGCGCTGTTGGCCAGGGCGTCACCAACCCCGGTGATGACGTGACAGCCGGCGCAGTTGAGCCCGAACAAGTCGTTGCCGCTCGACTGGCTGGCCGACTGGGTGTTGACGGCGGGGATGCCCGGCCCCCCCGCACCGAAGGACGTCACATAGGACACGATGGCGAGCTGCTGGGTCCGGCTGAACAGCACCGGCTTGCGGACCGCCTGAGCGCCCGGGTACGCCAGCGGCATCCGTCCCGTCGAGACCCAGAAGTCGACGGTGGCGGCGCCCACCCCGACCAGGTTGGGGCCCCGGTTGGTGCCCTCCGCGTTCAGCCCGTGACAGCTGGAGCAGTTGTTGACGAACAGCGGCTGTCCCACGCTCGACAGCGCGGCGGGAACGGGAACCGTCGGCGAGGTGGTCGAGGTGGTCGAGGCGTTGGCGACGGACGACGAGGTCGGAACCGAGGACGACGTCGACGAGGCCCCCCCGGGAGCCGTGGTGGGAGCAATCGCCGGCTGGGCACGCGCCGGCGTCGGGCTGCCGCCGAACGACAGCAGGCCCAGGGCGACCACGAAGGCCACGAGGGCCGCGGGGAGGAGGAGCCGATTGCGCATCACGGTCTAGTGGAGGAGGAACAGCGAGGCGTAGAGACCTACCCAGACGATGTCGACGAAATGCCAGTAGTAGGCGACGGCCTGGAAAGCGGGAATCTCGCCCGGGTCGCCGCGGGGGCCGATCATGCGGCCCAGCAGAGCGATCATGGCCAGCAGGCCGAGGGTGACGTGGAGGGCGTGCAGGCCCGTCATCATGAAGAACATCGACCCGTAGGCGTTGGTCTTCGGGGTGAAGTCGACCGTCAGCCACTCGTACAGCTGGTTGGCGACGAACGCCGCCCCCAGCAGGAAGCTCATGATCGTCCAGAAGCGGGCCGAGCTCTTGAGGAACTTCTCCTCCTGCCAGACGGCGTGCTGCATGGTCACGCTGGACATGACCAGGATGAACGTGAAGATGCCGGCCCGGATGGGATCGACGTGGGTCGCCGTGGGCGGCCAGGGGTTCCCGTCGTGGGCGCGGATGGTGAAGTAGGACGCGAAGAGCCCGCTGAAGAACATGAGCTCGGAGGCCAGCCAGATGATGGTCCCGACGCCCACCATGGACGGGCGCTTGGCGTGCGCCGGTCCGTAGCCCGGGGTCCCCTCGACCGGGATGGCCTGAGTCACGGGTCCAGTTCTTAGTCGAAGGGGCCGCTACCAATCACATCGGCGCCGACCGGCTCCGGCGCGTCCGGGGAGGGGGCCATGGCCGACGGCAGGGGCCGCTCGTGCACGACGGTCAGACGCCTGGTGGCACGGGTCAAGGCCACGTAGAGCGCCCGCAGACCCTGGGGCTCCTCGTCGACGATCGAGGCCGGCTCCACCACGACCACCGAGTCGAACTCGAGACCCTTGACCACCTCCACGGGGACCACGGTGATGGCGAAGTCGAGCCCGTCTCGGCGGGCCTCGCCGAACGAGAGGCCGGCACGGCTCAGGCCCTCCGACAGCGCCGGCGCCAGCGAGCCGGGAGCCACGACGCCCACGGTGCCACCGCGGACCAGCGCCGCCTCCTGCTCCGCCCGCCCCACGACCTCGGCGACGAGGCCGCCCGGGTCGGTGGCGATCACGGCCGGGGCCTCACCCGTCACCCGCACCGAGCGAGGGGGCCGGACCCATGGTGCCGCCACCTGGAGGACGTGGCTCGACACCCTCATCACCTCGTCGGGCGTGCGGTAGTTGACGCTCAGCTCCACCGTCCGCGCCGATCGTCCTGGTGCGAGGTGGGCCAGGACCTCGGCCCACGCCCTCGGCGCCACCGGACCGGTCGCCTGAGCGAGGTCGCCGACGACGGTCATCGATCCCGACAGCGAGCGGCGCGACACCATGCGCAGCTGCATCGGCGACAGGTCCTGGGCCTCGTCCACCACGATGTGGCCGTACGAGCGAGGCTCGTCCTCCCCGCCTGACGTCAACGGCCCCAACGGCACCCGGGCCTCGTCGATGAGAGGAAGGTCGGCGACCGACCAGGGGATCCCGTCCAACGAGCTGCTCCTTGGGCGATGCAGGGCGCCCAGCTCTTGATCGGCCAGCCCGGCTCGCCGGCCGGCGAGGCGCAGGAGGGCCGGCGCCCCGTAGAGGTCGTGGAGCAACTCCTCGGGCCGCAGGCGGGGCCACATACGGTCGAGGGCCTCGGACAGGGCCGGCACCCGGCGGACCTCCCTGATGAACTCGTCGTCCTCCAGCTCGAAGCCCGCCACACGGTCCGCCGCGCCGACACGCGCCAACGTCTCCCGGTACCGAGCCAACAGGCGGCGCCCGACGAGGGTCTCCACCTGCCGACGCCGGGAGTTGTGGGTGCCCGGGCGACGGCGGACCGCGGTCACCACCTCGGCCGAGTCCTGGGCCGTGAAGCGGAGCACTGCGGATCCGAACGGCACCTCGACGTCGCGGGTCAGCGGTCGTTGCCGGTCCCGCACGGCCCGGGCGATCAGCGCGGCCATCCGGATCTCACCCTTCAGGGCGGCCGTGCTCGGGTGCTCCGATCCGCTGGCTTCGACGCCGGGTACGAGGCTCTCGGCCGTGCTCAGCACGACGCCGTTCTCACCGAGGGACGGCAGGACCTGCTCGATGTAGCGGAGGAAGACCCGGTTGGGCCCCACGAGGAGCAGCCCCTGTCGCTCGAGCGGGAAGCGGTAGGTGTACAGCAGGTAAGCGGCCCGGTGGAGAGCAACCGCTGTCTTCCCCGTTCCGGGCCCACCCTGGACGACGACGACACCGGGCAGCGGCGCCCGGATGATCTCGTCCTGCTCCCGCTGGACCGTCGCCACGATGTCGCGCATGTGGCCGGAACGGGTCCGCTCCAGGGCCGCCAGCAGGGCTCCGGACCCGACACGGCCCTCGGTGTCACCGTCGGCCAGCCCGTCCTGGCCGCCCGGCTCCCCCGAGGGGAGCGTGAGGAGCTCGTCCTCGATGCCCAGCAGCCGCCGACCGTCGGTCGAGAAGTGCCGGCGGCGGACGAGACCCATGGGATGGCGGGCCGTGGCCCGGTAGAAGGGCTCGGCGATCGGAGCCCGCCAGTCCACCACCAACGGCTCGTGGTCGGCACCAGAGACGGCCAGCCGGCCGATGTAGAACGCCTCGCCGGCGTTGGCGCCCGCCCGCCCGCCGGCGCCGTCGCCGCCCTCGGGCCCGCCTCCCGGGCCGGCACCCGGCCCCTCGGGGGCCGCCCGGTCGATGCGGCCGAAGCACAGGGCGTGCCGACCGATCTCCAGCTGGTCGAGGCGCTGGAGGCTGGAGCGGACGATGACGTCCCGCTCCTGCCTGGCCTGGTGGGTGCCGCCCTTCCCCTGGTCGAGGACCGCCTCGAGCCGCCGCTGGGCGGCATCGCGCATGGCCGCCAGCCGCTCGTAAGCGTGATCGATGTAGGCCTGCTCGCTCTTGAGGTCGGGATGGGGCACCGGCAGGTCCGGGGTCGTTCCACCGTTGGCGGGAGAAGCCACCCTAATACCGTTCAGCGCCGCGGCCGAACCCGCGGCGGCGACTCCGCTGTCGGCACAGGTAACGTCGCCGCGTGCCGCTCGAGGACTCCCCGTTCCTGCGGGCCTGCCGGCGCCAGCCCGCCGATCGGGTGCCGGTCTGGTTCATGCGCCAGGCTGGTCGGTCCCTTCCCGAGTACCGGGCCCTGCGCGGTGACGGAAGCATCCTGGAGGCGATCGCCCACCCCGAGCTGGCCGCCGAGCTGACGCTGCAGCCGGTCAGGCGCTACGGCGTCGACGCCGCCATCCTGTTCTCCGACATCGTGGTCCCGGTGGCGTCCATCGGGTTCGGCGTCGACGTGGAGCCGGGGGTGGGTCCGGTGGTGCACAGCCCGTTCTCGGGTCCGGCCGACCTCGACCGCATCAGGCCCCTCGAGCCGGAAAAGGACATCCCGTACGTGATCGACGCCGTGCGGCTCGTGGTACAGGAGCTTGACGTGCCCCTCATCGGCTTCGCCGGCGGCCCGTTCACCGTGGCCAGCTACCTGGTCGAGGGAGGGACGTCGCGCACCTACGCCCGGACCAAGACATTGATGCGGACCGACCCGTCGACCTGGTCTCAGCTGGCGGAGCTGCTCGCCGACCTGGCCCTGGCGTCGCTGCGCGCCCAGGTGCTGGCCGGCGCCACCGCCGTCCAGCTCTTCGACAGCTGGGTCGGCGCCCTGTCCCCCGACGACTATCGGGACCTGGTCCTGCCGGCCACCAGGCGCATCTTCACCGGGCTGGCCGACCTCGGCGTGCCCCGCATCCACTTCGGGGTCGGCACCGGGGAGCTGCTGTCGCTCATGGCTGCTGCCGGCGCCGACGTGGTCGGGGTCGACTGGCGGGTACCGCTGGACGCGGCCCGACAGCGCGTCGGACCAGGGCGGGCGGTCCAGGGCAACCTCGACCCGGCCAGCTGCCTGGCGCCGTGGGAGGTCGTGGCCCCCCAGGCCCGCAAGGTGCTGGCCGAGGGCGGTGGCCGCCCGGGCCACGTGTTCAACCTGGGCCACGGCGTGCTGCCCGAGACCGACCCCGACGTGCTGCACCGGATCGTGGACCTGGTCCACGAGGAGGGTCGCGTCGCATGACGCCGCGCGACGACGTGGTCGTGGTCGGCGGAGGCATCACCGGCCTGGCGGCGGCGTGGGAGCTGTCGCAACCAGCGGCCGGCGGCCGTCCCGCCCGGGTGACGGTGCTCGAGGCCGGGACGCGCCTCGGCGGCAAGATCGGCGGAACGACCGAGAGCAGGATCGACAGCCAAGACCCGGCCGGCGAGCCGGTCGACGCCGGGCCCGACGCCTTCGTCGCCCGGGTGCCCGATGCCGTGGCCCTGTGCGAAGAGCTCGGGCTGGGCGAGGAGCTGATCGCCCCTGCCACCAACACGGCCCTCATCTGGACGCGGGGCCATCTGCGCCGTCTGCCCGACGACACCGTGCTGGGGGTCCCGACGCGGCTTCGAACGCTGGGAGCCTCGAAGATCGTCTCGGTCGCCGGGCTGGCTCGCGCCGGCCTCGACCTCGTCCTGCCCGCCGACGCCTCCGCCGCCGACCGCTCCGTCGCGGCGCTCGTCGACGCCCGTCTCGGACGCGAGGTCCGCGAGCGCCTGGTCGACCCCCTCCTGGGTGGCATCCACGCCGGGTCGACCGAGCACATGAGCTTGGCTGCCACCGCCCCGCAGCTCGACGCGGCGAGACGCGAGCATCGAAGCCTTCTGCGCGGCCTGCGTCCGCCGCCACGTGAACCAGGCGCCGCTCCCACCCCCGTCTTCCTCGCCCCGCGCCGCGGGCTCGGCCAGCTCGTCCAGGCGCTGGCCCGCCAGCTGGCCGGGCGAGGCGTCGAGCTGCGCACCGCGGCGCCGGTCGAGAAGCTCGAGCGAGCAGAGGGACGGTGGCAGCTGGGGACCCCCCTCGGGCCCGTGGTCGCGGACGCGGTCGTGCTGACCGTGCCGTCCTTCGTGGCCGCCGACCTGGTGGCGTCCCAACTACCCGAGACGGCGTCCGAGCTGAACGCCGTCGAGCACGCGTCCGTGGTCCTCGTCACCTTGGCCTATCCGGCCAACGCCGTCTCGATGAGACAGGGAGTAAGCGGGTATCTCGTTCCCCGGGTGGACGGGCGCCTCACGACCGCGTGCACCTGGCTGTCGGCCAAGTGGCCCCACCTGGAGCGGCCGGGCAGGGCCCTGCTGCGGGTGTCGGCCGGCCGCTGGCGCGACGATCGCGCCCTGGACATGGCCGACGACGAGCTCGTGGGCCGCCTGCGGGCCGAGCTGCAGGAGGCCATGGGCATCACGGCCCGCCCCGACGCCGTCGCCATCACTCGCTGGCCCAGCGCCTTCCCGCAGTACCAGGTCGGACACCTCGAGCGGGTGGCCCGCATCCAGGCCGCCCTGGCCGGCCAGCAGGGCCTGGTCGCCGCCGGGGCCTCCTACGGAGGGGTGGGCATCCCCGCGTGCATCGGCCAGGGGCGCCGGGCGGCCCGGGCCGTGCTCGACCAGCTGACGGCGGGCGCCCGGCGGTGAGCCTCCGGCCGGCTGCGGGATGGGCCGTACCCGCCGCCGGTGTGGGGTACGCACGGCGAATTTGGGAGAATCGGGAGAGCTGGGCCGGAGAGCGAGGTGATGATGTGGCCAGGGCTATCTGGAGCGGATCGATCAGCTTCGGGCTGGTCAACGTGCCCGTGAAGCTGTTCACGAGCGTGCGGAAGAAGGACGTGCGCTTCAACCAGCTCCACGCCGAGGACGGCGTGCGCATCCAGCAGAAGCGGATGTGCCCCGCCGACGGCGAGGAGGTGTCGTGGGACGACCTGGTGAAGGGCTACGAGATCAGCCCCGGTCAGTACGTCGTGGTGACCAACGAGGAGCTCGACGCGCTCGACCCGGAAGCGACCCACACCGTCGACATCGAGGACTTCGTGGCCCTCGAGGACATCGACCCGCTCTACTTCGACTCCTCCTACTACCTCGTGCCCGACGCCCCCGGCGTCAAGCCCTACCGCCTGCTGCTCGACGCCATGAACGAGAGCGGACGGGTGGGCATCGGTCGCGTGGTGCTGCGCACCAAGCAGTACCTGTGCGCCGTGCGGCCCCTCGGCGACGCCCTGGTCCTCACGACGATGAACTTCGCCGACGAGGTCTCGTCGGCCGGCGAGCTGGACGGGCTCCCGGGACCGGGCGCGGAGCCGTCGAGTCGCGAGATGAAGGTGGCCAAGCAGCTGATCGACTCGCTGACGGCCAAGTTCGAGCCCGACAAGTACCACGACAGCTACCGCGAGGCGGTGCTCGAGCTCATCGAGGCCAAGGCGCAGGGACAAGAGGTGGTCTCCGAGCCGCCGCCCGAGAAGGCGGCACCGGTTGTAGACCTCATGTCGGCGCTGGAAGCCAGCCTGGCCGCCGTCAAGGAGAAGGGCGAGACCGACGACACCGGGCGGCAGGAGAAGCGACGGGCAACATCCTGAGGATCGGCCGATCCTGAGCACGGCGCCGCTGGGGAGAATGCCCGCCGTCAGGGTCGCGGCCGCCGGGCTGGCGGCCGGCCTGACGACAGCGTTCTCGTTGCCGCCGTGGGGGTTCTGGGTCCTGGCGCCCCTCGGCCTGGCCGTCCTCTACCGGCTGCTGGAGGATCGGGGGGCGCTGACCCGGGCCCTGGCGGGGTTCACCTTCGGGATCGGGCTGCTGGCCGTCGGCCTGTTCTTCACCACCGCCTTCAACGCCGGCGGGTGGGCGGTGCTGGTGCTCTTCGAATCGGCCTTCGTCGCAGTCGCCTGCGCCCTGGTGCCCCCGGCGCGGGGACGGAGCCTGGCCTTCCCGGCCGTCCTCGTGCTCGCCGAGGTGGTCCGCGGCTCGTGGCCTTTCGGCGGCCTACCGATGGGCGGCATCCCCCTGAGCCAGGTGGGCAGTCCGCTCGGTCCCGCCGCCCGGCTGGGGGGCCCGATGCTGCTGCTGGCGCTTGCCGCCCTGGCCGGCGTCGTCCTGGGTGAGGCCGCCCGCCTCGTTCCGCTGGGCAGGAGGACCGACCCCCGCCGACGCGCCCGGGCGCTGGCGACCGCGGGGCTCGCCGCCGTGGCCATCGTCGGGCTGGCCGCGGCCGGCGACCTGGCTCCCGACGGCGGGCCGGCCGTCGGTAGCGATCGTGTCGCGCTGGTGCAGGGTGGAGGGCGGCGGGGATTCCGGGCCTCCCAGGTCGACCCGGCCCTGGTGTTCGACGCCCAGATCACACCGAGCCTGGCACTGCGCCCCCCGCTGGCGCTGATCCTGTGGCCCGAGAACGTGCTGGACCTGAACGAGCCCCTCCGGGGCTCCTCCGAGGCCCAGCAGGTCAGCCAGCTGGCCCTCGCCAAGGGCGCCACCGTGGTCGCCGGGGTGACCGAGCCGGTCGGGACGACCCAGTTCCGCAACATCGCCGTGGCCTGGTCGCCGTCGGGGGCCGTCGTCGCCACCTACGACAAGGTCCACCGGGTCCCGTTCGGAGAGTGGATCCCGTTGCGGTCCTTCTTCGGCCGGCTGGCGGATCTGTCCGCCGTGCCTCGCGACGCCATCCCCGGCCGCGGCCCGGGCATCCTCCACACTCCCGCCGGGCCCCTCGGCGTGATGATCTCCTACGAGGTCTTCTACGAGGACGCCGGCCGGGCGGCGGTGCGGTCGGGCGCCCGGCTCCTCACCGTGCCGACCAACACCGCCTCCTACGCCACGAGCCAGGTACCGACCCAGGAGCTGGCCACGGCCAGGCTCCAGGCCATCCAGGAAGGTCGCGATCTCATCCAGACGTCCCCCACCGGCTTCTCCACCATCATCGACCACCGGGGCCACGTGCTGGCCCGGTCGAACCTCGGATCCCAGCAGGTCATCGAGGGCACCCCGGCGATGCGCACCGGGCTCACGCCCTACGCCCGGGCGGGGGACGTGCCCGTGCTCGGAGCGAGCGGCCTGGCGGTGCTGGCGGCGTGGGGGCTCGAGGGCCTGGTTCGCCGTCGTGGGCGGGCGAGCCGGCGCGGCCCCGAGCTCATTGCTGCGTCTCTGGCGTCTTCGCCGCCCCCCGCCGGGGCCCCATCCCCGCCCTCGTCCTAGCGGCGCGGACCCCCAGCCCCGCCGCCGGCCGTCTTCTCGCTGACCCCCGCGGAGTCGAAGGTGGCCATCTCCGCCACGATCCGCGCCGCCCCCTGGAGCACCGGAAGTGCCACGCAGGCGCCCGTCCCCTCTCCCAGTCGGAGGTCCAGATCGAGGAGGGGCGACAGGCCCAGGTGCGCGAGCCCGACCGACGCTCCGGGCTCGCTGGAGCGGTGCCCGGCGACGCAGAAGGCGGCACAGCCCGGCGCCAGAGCCTCGGCGACGACGCCGGCGGCCACGGCGATCACCCCGTCGACGAGGACCGGAACTCGAGCGGCCGCTCCGGCCACGATGAACCCGGCGAGAGCCGCGATCTCGAGGCCGCCCAGCGACGCCAGCACGGCCTGGGGCTCCACGATCGCCGCCGCCGCGGTCCGGTCCAGGCCCCGCTCGACGACGCCGACCTTGCGGGCCCAGTCGTCGTCGCCGATGCCGGTCCCCCTGCCCGTCACACCCGACGCCGGCCGACCCGTGAAGGCGGCGATCAGGGCGGCCGACGGGGTCGTGTTGCCGATGCCCATGTCACCGGTGATCAGGCACCGAGCGCCCTTCGTCACCAGGTCGACGGCCACCGCCGCTCCGACGTCGAGGGCGGCGGTCGTCTCCTCAGCCGTCATGGCCGGCTCGTCGGCCAGGTTGGCGGTGCCGGCCCGCACCTTCGCCAGCACCAGGCCGTCCGCGGGGGCGAGATCGGCGGCGATCCCGACGTCGACCACCACCACATCCGCTCGGGCGTGACGGGCGAGCACGTTGATGGCCGCGCCGCCAGCGCAGAAGTTGGCGACCATCTGGGCCGTGACCTCGGCCGGCCACGGCGACACGCCCTCGGCCAGCACGCCGTGGTCGCCAGCGAAAACCGCGACCACGCCGGGCTCTGGGACCGGTGGGGGTGACTCCCCGGCGATGCCGGCCAACTGGACGGCGAGAGATTCGAGCCGGCCGAGCGACCCTCGCGGCTTGGTGAGGCGGTCGAGATGGTCGGCGGTCGAGCGGGCCGCCGCCTGGTCGGGGCGGCCGAGGCGGGCCAGGGCGTCGGCGAAGACGGACACCGATGCCTGCTCAGTCGTCGGGCGGACCGGGACGTTCGAGGATGGCCTCGAGGCGGCCCTCGCGGTGGTCACCGTGGTCGATGAACAGCAGCCGATTGAAGATGACGAACTTGCCGATCCAGATCACGCCCCACGAGGCGAGGGCCGCCGCGTTGACGATGATGGCCGTGGCGAAGTGCGACGAGGTGAGGTGGGGCGCCTCGCTCTCGGCGATGTCCACGGCGAGGATCGACAGGACCAGACCGACGAAGGCGAGAGCCCAGAAGGGCACGATCTCCTTCCACAGGTGCGAGGGTCCTGTCTTGCCCCAGGCCCACCGCCGGTTCAGGTAGTAGGAGGGCACGGTGGCCACGGCCGTGGCGATGATGTTGCAGGGGACGGCGGACGCCAGCTGCAGGACGCCGAACGTCAGGAAGAGCACGGCCTGGCTGACGGCCACCGACACCACCGAGACAAGTGAGTAACGAACGGCCTTCTTGCCCGACGGCGTCGACGCCCAAGCCCTCAGGTCACTGGGAGCGAGGCTCACCCCCTTCATCATATCGTCACAATCCCCACGGCTACGCGTCGCCTCTCGGCGATGCCCGTCGCGGTGACGGACTTCACAGGGGATCCAGGGCGTTCGCCCTGGCCACGGAGCCGAGCCACGAGGCGCTCGGCTTGGGCTTGCGCTCGAAGGTGGTGCGGTCGACTTCCACCAGACCGAAGGTCGGACGGTAGCCGAGGGCCCACTCGAAGTTGTCGAGCGCGCTCCAGTAGGTGTACCCGCGCACCTCCATGCCGTCGTCGAGGCAGCGGCGGACGCCAGCAAGGGCACGGCGGACGTAGGCGATCCGGCGGTCGTCGTCCTCGGTGGCGATGCCGTTCTCTGTGACCAGCAGCGGAACGCCGCCCGTCATCTGCCAGGCCCGGCGGAGCGCCGCCTCCAGCACCTCGGGCCAGAACTCGTAGCCCATCTGCGTCGTCTCCACGCCCGGCTCCGGCCCGAGCGCCCCAGCGGGACCGACGCGCGTGCGCGAGTAGCACTGCACGCCCAGGAAGTCGTCGCCCCGCGCCGCCTCCAGAAAGACGTCCTCCATCGACCTGCGGATGCGCTCGACGGTGGGCTGACCGCCGTCGACGGCCTGGTAGTCGGACATGGCCAGGGTGAGTCCGACCGGGGCAGTGCCAGGTCCCGAGCGAATCGCCGCGGTCGCCTTGCCGTGGGCGTCGATCAGGACCTGGTTCACCGCCCGGCGCAGGGCGGGATCGCGGCTCCCGGGGGGAAAGACCCCCGCGAGATACCCCATCATGGCCACGATGTTGGGCTCGTTGATCGTGCACGCCCACCCGATCAGGTCACCCAGGTGGGCGACCGCGTGCTCGCAATAGCGGGCGAAGAGGTCCGCCGCCCCCTGGTCGGCCCAGCCGCCGGCCTCGGCCATCCACCGCGGGCAGGTGAAGTGATGGAAGGTGACCACCGGCACGAGGCCGTGCTCGTGACAGCAGGCGCAGATCCGCCGGTAGTGGTCGAGCGCGGCGAGCGACCACTCCCCGCGCTCGGGCTCGACTCGGCTCCACTCCAGCGAGAAGCGGTAGGTGTCGAAGCCGAGGCGGGCTAGCAGGGCGATGTCCTCGGGATAGCGGTGGAACTGATCGCAGGCGTCGCCGCTCGGCTCGACACAGCCGGATCCGCTCTGATGCTCCCAAGCCCACCAGTCGTTGTTCCAGTTCCCACCCTCGACCTGGTGAGCTGCCGTGGCGGTGCCCCACAGGAAGCCCTCCGGGAAACGCACCGCCATCCGCCAGACAGTAGCGGAAGGGGGACGCCGCCAGCCGGAGGGACTGTGCACAAGGGAATGACAGTATGACCGGATGACAGAAGCGCTGGACGCCCTGGTCACCCTCCTCGATCTCGAGGCCATCGAGGTCAACATCTTCCGCGGCGTCAGCCCCGACGAGAAGCGACAACGCGTCTTCGGTGGCCAGGTCGCCGGTCAGGCGCTGGTGGCCGCCGGCCGGACCGTCGAGCAGGGCAACGTGCACTCGCTGCACGCCTACTTCCTCCGTCCCGGCGACACCAGCGTCCCCATCCTCTACGAGGTCGACCGCATCCGCGACGGGCGGTCGTTCACCACCCGACGCGTCGTGGCCATCCAGCACGGCAGGGCCATCTTCAACCTGTCGGCGTCGTTCCACGTCGACGAAGAGGGCGTGGACCATCAGCTACCCATGCCCGACGCGCCCGACCCCGAGTCGCTGCCGACATTCCAGGAGCGGTTGGCTCCGTATGCCGAACAGCTCGGCGACTGGCTGACGCGCCCGCAGCCGATCGACCAGCGCTATGTCGGCAACGGCGGAGGTCTCTTCCGAGCGGGCGTCGGCCCACCCCGGCAGAAGGTGTGGATCAGGGCCGACGGCCGACTACCCGACGACCCGCTGCTGCACGCCTGTGTGGTCGCGTACGCCTCCGACATGTCCCTGCTCGACTCCGTCATGCTGCCCCACCGGGTCAGCTGGGACGATCCCCGTTTGATGGGGGCGAGCCTGGACCACGCCATGTGGTTCCACCGACCGTTCCGGGTCGACGAGTGGATGCTCTACGACCAGGAGAGCCCCTCGGCATACGGGGCACGCGGCCTGGCCAGGGGGACCATCTTCACCAGGGACGGCGGCCTCGCGGTGTCGGTGGTCCAGGAGGGCCTGGTCCGCTTCCGCTGAGCTGGCTGAGCTGGCTCCGGGCTCAGCGCTGCTCGAGCGGCACGTAGTGGCGCTCGTCCTCGCCTGCGTAGAGCTGGCGGGGGCGGGCGATCTTGGAATCCTGGTCCAGCAGCTCCACCCAGTGCGCCAGCCACCCGGAGGTTCGCGGGATGGCGAACAGCGCCGGGAACATGTCGATCGGAAAGCCCATCGCCTGGTAGATCAGCCCCGAGTAGAAGTCGACGTTGGGATAGAGCCGCCGGGAGGTGAAGTACTCGTCGGCGAGGGCACGCTCCTCGAGCTTGAGGGCGATGTCGAGCAGCGGGTTCTTGCCCGTGACGTCGAAGACCTCGTCAGCCGTGCGCTTGATGATCCGGGCCCGGGGGTCGTAGTTCTTGTACACGCGGTGACCGAAACCCTGGAGACGCCCCTCGCCACGTTTCACCGCGGCCACGAAATCGTCGACGTGATCGATCGAGCCGATCTCGGTGAGCATCCGGATGACCGCTTCGTTAGCGCCCCCGTGGCGGGGACCGTACAGGGCCGCGCAGGCGGCGGCGGTGGCCGAGTAAGGATCGGCGTGGGACGAGCCGACGACGCGCATGGCGGTGGTCGAGCAGTTCTGCTCGTGGTCGGCATGGAGGATGAAGAGCACGTCGAGGGCGCGGGCCAGGGCGGGGTTGGCGTCGAACCGGGGCTCGGCGATCTTCCACATCATGGACAAGAAGTTGGCCGTGAACCCGAGCGAGTTGTCAGGGTAGACGAACGGCATGCCCACGTAGAACCGGTGGGCAGCGGCTGCCAGCGTGGGCATCTTGGCGATCAGCCGGATGATCTGCTTCTGGCGGGACTCGGGGTCGAAGATGTCCTTGGCGTCGGGGTAGAAGGTCGACAGGGCGGCCACCGCGGACACGAGCATGCCCATGGGGTGGGCGTCGTAGTGGAAGCCTTCGAGGAACCGCTTTCGGATGTTCTCGTGGATGAAGGTGTGGTGGGTGATCTCCTTGCGCCAGGCCTCGAACTCGGCCGGCGTGGGCAGCTCGCCGTTCAGGAGCAGGTAGGCGACCTCGAGGTAGGACGATCGCTCGGCCAGCTCGTCGATCGGGTAGCCGCGGTACCTGAGGATGCCGGCCTCACCGTCGAGGAACGTGATGGCGCTCTGGCACGCCGCCGTGGAGGTGAAGCCGGGATCGTAGAACCAGACGCCGGGCAGCAGCTTCGACCACGCCGCCGCCGAGATCCCGCCGTTCTCGATGGGGATCTCGACCGACTGGCCGTTGCGGTTGTCGGTGATGGTGACGCTCTCTGGCACGAGTCGTTCCCTCTTCCTCTTGCCACTCCTCCTGCCATACTACGGTGGGGCCGAGGCCTCCAGAATCAGGATCGGTGCCGGTAGACGTTGGTGTCCCGAGGCTCGAACCCCAAGCGGCGGTAGAGGCGGTTGGCCGCCTCCCGGGAGGGTCGGGACGTGAGGTCGACGCTCCTGGCGCCGGCCGCCGCCGCCCGCCGGATGGCCTCCTCGTTGAGGGCCTCGCCGACGCCCCGCCCCCGGGCGCCGCCGTCGACCACCACGTCCTCGATCCACGCCCGCATCCCCGTCGGGATGCGGAAGATCACCAGGGTCAGTGTCCCCACGATCGCACCCTCGGGGACCCGGGCGACGAGCAGTGTCGTCGCCGGAGACTCGACGATCTCGGCCACCTCGGCCGCCCCCGGAGCTGGCGAGGATGACGACAGCTGGGGCACCATACCGGCGATGGCCTCGACCAGCTCGGCGGTGACGTCGGTCACCGCCTCGACCCTGACCTCCACTGTTGGGCCTCCGCTTACCCGGGATCCGGCACGGGCTGCGGAGGCGGCGGCCCCGTGTAATGGGCGCTCGGCCGGATCAGGCGGTTGTCGCCGGCCTGCTCGAGGATGTGGGCGCACCAGCCGATCGTGCGGCTGCTGGCGAAGGTCGGGGTGAACAACGACCGGGGCAGCCCGCACTCGCTCATCACGACGCCGGCGTAGAACTCGACGTTGGTGTACAGCGACCGGCCCGGCTTGAGCTCGCTGAGCACGTCGACCACGGTCCGCTCGACCTGTTGGGCGAAGTCCGCCAGCGGCCCGCCGAGGCCGAGCGCCACCTGCCGCAGCATGAGCGAACGCGGGTCGTCGGTCTTGTAGACGCGGTGACCGAAGCCCATGATCCGGCCACCCCGCTGCACCATGTCACGGATGTAGGCGTCGGCGTTCTCGGGTCGGCCGATGGCATCGAGCATGTCCAAGGCCCGACTGGGCGCGCCGCCGTGCAGCGGACCGGAGAGGGCACCGATCGCGCCGACCACCGCCGCGCCCAGGTCGGCCCCGGTCGAGGTGATGACCCGGGCGGTGAAGGTCGACGAGTTGAACCCGTGGTCGATCGTGGAGATGAGGTACTTCTCGAGGGCCCGGGCCTTGGCCGGATCGGGCACCTCCCCGGTGAGCATGTAGAGATAGTTGGCTGCGTAGTCGAGCTCCGGGTGCGGCTCGATCGGCTGCTTTCCCTCGCTGAGCCGGTAGAGCGCCATCACGAGCGTCGGGACCAGCGCGCACAGCTGCATGGCCTCCTCCTCCAGCTCGGAGGCGTCGAGGTCCAGGCTGGCCCGAAAGCCGAGCGAGCTGGCGCTCAACGACACGGCTGATCGGAGCGCGTCCAGAGCCACGAACCGGTCGCCCGCCGCGGCGATGGCGGGGAGCAGCGGACGCACCGAGTCGGGGATCGTGCGGCTGGCCCGCGCGCGCCGGCGCAGGTCCTCGCGCTGGCTGGCGGTGGGCAGCTCGCCGAAGAACACGAGGTGCCACACGTCCTCGAGCGACCGCTTCTCGGCCAGCTCGACGGCCGAGTACTGGCGGTAGTGGTAGAAGCCCTCGAGGCCGCGAACGTCGCCGATGTCGGTCTCGGCGACGACGACACCCTCGAGGCCCTTGGGGACGTCGGTCACGGCCTGCTCGACCGGCCGGATCTGGGCGATGCGCATGAGGTCGCGCATCGAGACCACCCCGACCAGCTCGGTGTCCTCGACGACGGGGATGTGCCGGTACCCGTGCTCGGCAAGGTTGCGCCACGCCTCGGTGACCTCGACGTTGGGGGCCACGGTGTCGGGCCTCTCGGTCATCCACTCCGAGACCTTGGTCACGGACGCGTCGGCGCCGGAGCCGGCGAAGTGGACGAGGTCGCGCTCGGTCAAGATGCCGACCGGGCGTCGGTCCTCGACGACCACGACCGATCCGAGCCGGAGCTCGGACATTCGCTCGGCCGCCTCGGCCACGCTCTCGCGCGGCGACGCCGTGACGGCGGGACTGCTCATGACGTCGGCGACAGTGCGGGTGCGGGATCCGGTGGCGTCGGTCATGAGCCTCCTCTGCGTGCCTCTCTCGCGAGTCTACGGGGTGTGCATCGACCGGGGCCTCCGCGGGCGCGGGCGCTACGGTGGGAGCGATGGACGCGCTGCGCTGGAGCGACCGCCCGATGCTCCGCCGCCCGGTCCTGGTGGCGGCCTTCGAGGGGTGGAACGACGCCGCCGACGCCGCCACGACGGCGGCCCGGTACCTGGCGCAAGCCTGGTCGGCGCGCCCGTTCGCCGACCTGGATCCCGAAGAGTTCTTCGACTTCACGGCGACCCGACCACAGGTCCGACTCGACGAAGGGACGGTCCGGCACATCGAGTGGCCGGAGAACACCCTTGCCTCGGCCGCCCTGCCGGGCCGGGCGCGCGACGTCGTGTTCCTCCACGGCACCGAACCCCAGCTGCGGTGGCGGACGTTCAGCGAGGTGGTGGCCCACACGGCCAGAGAGCTCGGCGTCGAGCTGGTCGTCACCCTCGGGGCGCTGCTGGCCGACGTGGCCCACAGCCGGCCCGTACGGGTGACGGGGACCGCGGCAGATCCTCAGCTGGTGGCCCGTCTCGGGCTGCGGCGCTCGCGCTACGAGGGCCCCACCGGGATCGTCGGGGTCCTGCACGACAACCTTTCCCGGGCGGGCGTCCCTTCGGCCTCGCTGTGGGCGACCGTTCCCCACTATGTGGGCCAGACGCCCTCGCCGAAGGCCACGCTGGCCCTCGTCGAGCGCACCGCCTCGCTGCTGGGCGCCGGCATCCAGCCCGTCGATCTCCAGATCGCATCGTCCGCCTACGAGCGTCAGGTCACCGAGCTGGTCGAAGCGGACGACGAGGCGGCGGCGTACGTGGCCCAGCTGGAGCAGGCCGACGACGAGCAGGACGAGATGCCCTCGGGCGACGCCCTGGCGGCCGAGGTAGAGCGCTACCTGCGCGATCACGACGACTGATCCCGAGGCGTTGGTTCCCTCGTCCGGGCGAAAGCGGGCGGGGCGCTCGAGGGCGCGGTGCCCACTTTCCTGCTGGCGGCGGCGCTCAGGCCGAGCGGGCGAAGGGCCGGGGCGCCACTCGGGGCCAGGGCCGGACCTGCTCATAGATGCGGGCCAGGCGCAGGACGGCGCCGTCGGCTTGGCGGCGCCCCATGACCTGGAGGCCGACGGGCAGGCCGGCTTCGGTGGGCCCCGCCGGCACCGACACGGCGGGGTTCCAGCACAGGTTGGCGACCATCGTGAAGGGAACCACCATGGCGGGGTGGACCTTCTGGCCTGCGATCTCGCTCGGCATCGGTCCAGTGGCGGCGAAGGCGGGCACGGCCGTGGCCGGGCTGAGCAGCACGTCGACATCGTCGAAGAGGGTGGCAATCTCCTTCTCCAGCTGAGCTCGCCGTCGCACGATGCGCGCGTACCGCGGCATCGCGATGTCGACGGTGGCGTCGAGGGACAGGCGGGTGAGGGGGTCCATGTCGTCGACCCGCGCCGGGTACATTCCCTCTTCGAGGTCCGTCCACAGGTCGCCCGCACCGGACGTCAGCCAGGTTCGGACCGGATCGGTCAGGGTGACCGGACGGTCGACCAGCTCGAGCCCTGCCGCCTCGGCCAGGGCGAGGGCGGCGGACTCGGTGAGCTCGCTGACTTCCGGCTCGACCACGGCGAAACCGAGGTCCGGTGACCAGGCCGCCCGGAGGCCGGCAACGTCGAGCTCCTCGATGACCCGTTCGAAGACGACCCCGGCGGGCGGCAGCGAGGTTCGGTCGCGGTCGTCGGGCCCGGCGGCCACGTCGAGGTGACGGGCGGCGTCGGCGACGGTCGTGGTGAGCGCGCCGAGACTGGTCGTCTGCGAGGGCGCCGCGTCGGGATGGGGGATCCGGCCGTAGCTGGCCTTGAACCCGACCAGCCCGCTGAAGGCGGCGGGGATGCGCGTCGAGCCCCCGCCGTCGCTGGCGGTGCAGAACGGGACCAGCCCGGCGGCGACGGCGGCGGCCGAGCCGCCGCTCGACCCGCCCGGTGTCCGGTCGAGGTCCCAGGGGTTCGCCGTCGTTCCCCACGCCCGGGTGCTGGTGAAGCAGACGATGCCGAACTCCGGTGTCGCGGTCTTGCCCACCGGCACGGCGCCCGCGGCCCGCAGCCGGCGAACGTGGACCGAGTCCTCCGTCACCGGAGGCCTGCCCTTGAACAGCAGCGAGCCACGCGAGGTGGGCATGCCCGCGCAGTCCTCCAGGTCCTTCACGCCGAATGGCACGCCCGCGAGGGGACCGGGGTCCTCGCCGCGCGCCCGGCGGGCGTCGACCTCTTCGGCGGCCTGACGGGCCAGGTCCAGGTCGAGGTGGACGAAGGCGTTGAGCTTGTCGTCGGCGGCGCCGATGGCGGCGGCGTGCTGGTCGAGGACCTCGGTGGCCTTTCGCTCGCCCGTGCGGACGGCCTCGGCCTCGTTCACCACGGTGTCCATGACGGCAACGCTAGTGGCCGGCCCTAGGGTGGCGGGATGGCGCCGCTGGTGGCCACCTGCGTGTGGGACGTCACGCCGGAGCTGGTGGTCGCCCTCGACGACGGTTTCGGCGAGTCGACCGACGCCTACGTGAACGGGTCCCAGGTCTGGTTGCGCGACGACGGTCCCCGGGGGGTGACGCTGGAGTGGCGACTGCATCCCGTCGCCGGGTACCAGCGCCCGCCCGGCGTCGACACCTACTCGGTCTTCCCGACCGTGGCCCTGGCGGTGGCCACGGGCGCGCAGCCGCCGGCTCCGCCCGAGTCGCTGTGGGATGGGCTGGAGGCGTTCGCCGCCTACTGCGACGAGCTCGAGCCCGCGCCGCTCGGCCGGGCCGCCGCCGAGTCCCTCGGGATCAGACCCAGCGCGGTCGGCCTCGTCGACCACGGCGCCATCGGCGACGCATGGGAGCAGAGCCGAGGTCGGGTGTCGGTCGCGACCCTGCTGCTCGAGCAGCTGGAGGCCCGGTAGGTCCCGTTACTCGGCGCCGCGCCAGGTCGGCTGGCGGGGCTGATCGAACAGCACCTCGACGGGCTCGCCCCGTATGGCGGCGAACACGTGCTTCACCCAGTTCTCGGCTCCGGCGAGGGGCTGGGGCAGGCGCTCCTCGGAGAACCACCCCACGTCGGCGCACTCGAGGGGGTGCGGGCGGAGCTCGCCTCCGAGGACCCGGCAGTGGAAGATCAGTGAGTAGAGCGGCACACGGGTGAAGCCCAGCCGCAGACCGTCGAGCACGGCGATGAGGCGCAGGGGCTGCACCTCCATTCCCGTCTCCTCGAGCACCTCCTTGACCACGACCTCCGACGCCGAGTACCCGACGTCCGCCCAACCGGTCGGATAGAGCCATACTCCCGAGTCGGCCCGCTTCACCAGCAGCAGCTCACCCTGGTCGTTGCCGACCACGGCGCCAACAGCGACTTTCGGCGTGACGTAACCGGCGACGCCCTCGCCCACCACGTCGAGCCACTCCGCCTCCACGGTGGCGGCGTCGGCTTCCGCGCTGGCGGCGACGCGGATGTCGGCCGCGACCCTCAACACCTCCTCGAAGCGTTCCCGTTCGTAGAGATTCTCGGTGAAGCCGAGGCCGGTCCGGGCGATGGCCGAGAGGCTCTCGCTCCAGCGGATCAGATCGCGGGATAACCGCCGGTCGGCCACCCCCACGAACCTAGTACCGGTCGTATCAGGGACCGCTCCCGTGGCGGCGCCGGTGGGCCATGGCCTTGGCCGCGCCCCAGGCCAGCCCCAGCTCGACGAGCTCGGGGTCGACGTCGGCCAGGGACGCCGGCGCCAGGTCGTAGTCGTCCTCCGGGAAGCTGGACTCGACGAACGCGTCCCGTCGCACGGCTGGTATCCCGGCCGCTCGCAGCACTTCGGTCGGGTACCGCACGGCCTGGCGCAGCAGGCTGAGCGGCGTCGTCGCCTGGGCGTCGACGTCGGTCTCGAGGAGGGCCCCGAGGCCGGCCGCGACCTCGGCCTGGGCCCGCCGGCCAGCGGCCGCCGCCGCTCTCATCGCCTCGTCGTCCGCCGTTCCCTTGTAGTCGAGCAGTCGCCGCTCGACACAGCGCTCCACCCAGCCCGGCACGGCGGCCTCGATGCCGTCGAACAGTGCCTGGGCGTGCTCCTCCATCGCCTCATGTTGCATGCTGGCCTGGTGCGGCCCAAGCCGGTCACCCCCGGCCCTGGTCAAGAGTCGGTGTGGGACTATCCCCGACCTCCGCGGTTGGAGCGGACGTCGAGCCGAGTGGTGGTGGCGCTGGGCGGGGTCACCATCGCCGAGACGGACCGAGCGTGGCGGGTGGTCGAGACCAGCCACCCGCCGGGCTACTACGTGCCTCCCGAGGACGTGAGTCCAGGAACACTCGAACCCAGCACGACGACGACGCTGTGCGAGTGGAAGGGTACGGCCCGCTACTTCGACGTCGTCGCCGGGCGGGTGCGGCGGACCGACGCCGCCTGGGCCTACCCCGAGCCGACACCAGGGTTCGAGCCGTTGGCCGACCTCGTCTCGTTCTACCCCCGGCTCATGGACGGCTGCTGGGTCGACGGCGAGCCGGTCAAGCCCCAGGAAGGCCCCTTCTACGGCGGCTGGATCACCGCGAGCGTGGTCGGCCCGTTCAAGGGAGAGCCCGGATCGATGGGCTGGTGAGGATCAGGGCCCTCTCGGTCTTCGAGGGCGTCGTCTACCACTGTCACGCCGTCGAGCTCGCCAACCCGTGCCGGCCGACGCTCGAGGTCGATGCCGTCACCCATCCGGGCGATCTCGACGTCGGCCCGCTCCTCGTCACCTGGGCCGAGTACGTCCGCATGGTCGGCACCGCCTCGGCCCGCCGCTGTGCCCCTCGCCTACGCAGCCAGGGTCGGCTGGTCGAGCACCTCGGCGTGACCCACCTCGTCTTCCCCACCTGGACCGTCTGCGACAGCTCGAGCTGAGGCCCGCCTCCCGGGCGGGCCTCAGCTCTCGGGCCCGCCTCCCGGGCGGGCCTCAGCTCTCGACGACGTCGCCCAGCAGATCGACCTGCACACCCTCATCGCGCAGCCAGGCGATGGCGCGATCGATCCCAGCGGGCTCGCCGGCCAGCTCACAGACGATCCAGCCGACGTTGCCCTCGACGCTGGCCCGGCGGATGTTGGGGACGACGTCGTGCTCGCGTGCCAGTCGGGCGACGATCGGCTGGGTGATGAGGTGCTCGGGAAAGGTGAGCTTGATCTTGGCGCCGATCATCGGCGCTCCCGCTCGATGGCGGACGCCGCCCCGGCGGCCCCGAGGGAGCGGTTGAGGTTGCCAGACCGGAAGCCCTCGAGATCGAGCGTCGCGTAGGTGTACCCGGCGTCGCGGACGGCGGCCACTATCGCCTGACGGCACTCGACCGCCCGGACCAGCTCGTCGCCGTCGAGCTCGATGCGGGCGAGATCCCCGTAGTGGCGGACCCGGAGCTGACCGAAGCCGAGCAGCCGGAGGGCGGACTCGGCCCGAGCCACCGACTCGAGGACACCGAGGGTCACGGGCGTGCCGTACGGGACCCTCGACGCCAGGCAGGCCGCCGCCGGCTTGTCCCAGGTGCGCAGGCCGAGGAGCTTGGACGCGGCGCGCACGTTCGCCTTGGTGAACCCGGCCTCGACGAGCGGGAACAAGGCCCCGCCCTCCTGCGCCGCCACTTGTCCGGGGCGATGGTCGCCAAGGTCGTCAAGGTTCACGCCGAGGGCGACGACGGCGCCCTCCGCGGCAGCGATCGGGCCCAGGACCGCCATGAGCTCGGCCTTGCAGTGGTAACAGCGGCTGCCGTCGTTGGCCGAGTAGTCGGGGTTCGCCAGCTCGTCGGTCTGCACCGAGGTCCAGCGCAGTCCCCACTCGGTGGCCAGCGCCTCGCAGTCGGCCTGCTCTTCAGGCGCCAGCGACGGCGAGAGCGCAGTGGCACAGAGGACCCGATCAGGACCCAGCTCGTCAGTGGCCATCCAGGCCAAGAAGGCGGAGTCGGCCCCGCCGCTGAAGGCGACCGCCACGCGGCCGAGCCGACGAAGCTCGTCACGCAGACGGTCGAGGTCGGGATCCGTCGTGCTCGGCCGGACGACGGGCATCAGAACCGTGCGATCTGCTCGAGCACCTCTTCCGTGTCACCGATCATCCCGGTGTAGAAGGGCCCGAACTCGGCGTACTGGGCCGACGCCTCGTCGAAGCGCATCGTGTAGACGACGTCCTTGAGGTCGTCCGGGCGGACCGCGAACAGCGTGACACCCCACTCGTAGTCGTCGATGCCGGTCGAGCCGGTGACCAGCTGCAGGACCCGGCCGGCGAAGGTGCGCCCCGTGGCCCCGTGGCCGCGCATCAGCGCCTCTCGCTCCTGGTACGGGAGGGCGTACCAGTTCTGCCCTTCGTTGCGGCGCTTGGACATGGGATAGAAGCAGATGGCCCGCTTCCCCTCGGGAGGCAGCTGTGGGTAGAGGCGGGGGCGCTTCATCTCGTCGGGGAAGCCCTGCGCGTACTCCGAGACCTCGGTGAGCGAGACGTAGGAGTACGTCACCTCCACGCCCGCCGCCTGGAGCGCGGACTGGAAGGCCCGCAGTCGCCAGAGGTCGGGCCCCAGGGCGAGGAAGCCGAGGTCCGCCTTGTGCCCGAGGACGGCGAAGGTGACGACCTGCTGGCCGTCGGCCTGGGCCGACTTGACTGCCTGGACAACCGCCTCGCGACCCACGTCCTGACGCAATCGGGCGAACACGTGGAGGACTCCCCACCCGGTCGACGGTGAGAGGGGCTCCGGCACGCCCTCAGTGTACGGGGACGGCCGAGGGGCGCCTTTCGGCGCCCCTCGGTGTCACCCGCGTCGGTTGTGCAGCTCGGGCAGGGAACTCTAGAAGTCCTCCATCCCCCCGCCGGGCATGGCGGGGGCCTGGTCCTCGGGCTTGTCGACGATGACAGCCTCGGTGGTGAGGAAGAGCCCGGCGATCGACGCCGCGTTCTGGAGCGCCGAGCGGGTCACCTTGGCGGCGTCGATGACGCCGGCCTTGACCAGGTCCTCGTACTCGCCGCTGAGGGCGTTGAAGCCCTCGTTCGGCTTGCGGAGATTGCGAACCCGCTCGACGACCACGCCGCCCTCCAGGCCGGCGTTGACGGCGATCTGCTTGAGGGGCTCATCGACAGAGCGGGCCACGATCCTGGCCCCGGTGGCCTCGTCGTGCTCGAGCTTCTCAGCCGCGTCGAGCACGGCGGCCTGGGCCCGCAGGAGCGCAACGCCCCCGCCGGCGACGACACCCTCCTCGATGGCCGCCTTGGTGGTGCTCACGGCGTCCTCGATGCGGTGCTTCTTCTCCTTGAGCTCGACCTCGGTCGCGGCACCCACCTTGATCACGGCGACGCCGCCCGAGAGCTTGGCCAGGCGCTCCTGGAGCTTCTCCCGGTCGTAGTCCGAGTCGGTGTTCTCGATCTCGGCCTTGATCTGGGCGATGCGGCCCTTGATGTCGTTCTCGGTGCCTCCGCCCTCGACCACGGTGGTCTCGTCCTTGGTGACGACCACCTTGCGGGCCTTCCCGAGCAGATCGAGGGTGACGTTCTCGAGCTTGAGCCCGACCTCCTCAGTGATCACCTGGCCGCCGGTGAGGATGGCCATGTCCTGGAGCATGGCCTTGCGCCGGTCGCCGAAGCCGGGGGCCTTGATCGCCACGCTCTTGAACGTGCCCCGGATCTTGTTGACCACCAGGGTCGCCAGGGCCTCGCCCTCGACATCCTCGGCGATGATCACCAGCGGGCGTCCCGACTGCATGACCTTCTCCAGCACCGGGAGGAGGTCCCGGACGGCGGAGATCTTCGAGCCGACGAGGAGGATGTAGGCATCCTCGAGCGAGCCCTCCATGCGCTCGGGGTCGGTGACGAAGTAGGGCGAGATGTAGCCCTTGTCGAAGCGCATGCCCTCGACGAGGTCCATCTCCATCCCGAAGGTCTGGGACTCCTCGACGGTGATCACGCCGTCCTTGCCGACCTTGTCGATCGCCTCCGAGATCATCCCGCCGATCTCCGTGTCGGCGGCCGAGATGGCCGCTACCTGGGCGATCTGGTCCTTGGAGTCGATCTCGTTGGCCGACGCCTTGAGCGAGGACACCGCGGCCTCAACTGCGGCCTCGATCCCCCGCTTGAGCGACATGGGGTTGGCGCCCGCGGCGACGTTGCGAAGCCCCTCGTGCACCATGGCCCAGGCCAGGACCGTGGCCGTGGTGGTGCCGTCACCAGCGACGTCGTCGGTCTTCTTGGCCACCTCCTTGACCAGCTCGGCCCCGATCTTCTCGTAGGGGTCCTCCAGCTCGATCTCCTTGGCGATGGACACGCCGTCGTTGGTGATCGTCGGCGCGCCCCACTTCTTGTCCAGCACGACGTTGCGGCCCTTGGGGCCCAGGGTGACGCGGACCGCATCGGCCAGCTGGTTCATGCCGCTCTCGAGCTGCCTGCGGGCATGCTCGTCGAAGGCGATCAACTTGGGCATATCGTGGTTCCCTCCAATGGGTGGACCGTTAGCACTCTCATCCCGTGACTGCTAACAGCAAACCACGCACGGGCCCATTCTGCAACCGGGCCCCGGGGGGCCGGGAACGTTCTTCGGGCGGCCCGGCGCTCGGGGTGCCGGGGCGCGAGACGGGCTCGGCTCGGGGCCGCCTTTCCGCTCGACTTCCGGCGCGACCGCCGGTCAGCCTCCGGCGACGGCCGGGATGATGGACAGCGTCTGACCGTCGGGCACCGGGGTCTCCAGACCCTGGAGGAAGCGAACGTCCTCGTCGGCCAGGAAGACGTTGACGAACCGGCGCAGCTTCCCGGCGTCGTCGAAGAGGCGACCGGCGAATCCCGGGAAGGAGGCGTCGAGCGCCTTGAGGATCTCACCCACGCTGGACCCCTCGACCGTGACCTCGCCGGCGCCGTTGGTCAGGGTGCGGAGCTGGGTCGGCACCCGAACGGTCACGCTCATGGCCGGTCGACCTCTTCGAGGGCGGCGAGCGCCTCGGCGAAGGCGTCCATCGACGGGGCGATGGTGGCGGTGGGGCCCACGTGCGGCGTCACCGCGTCGACCGTCTTCAACCCGTGACCGGTGACGTAGGCGACCACCCGCTCGTCGGAGCGGACCACGCCCGCCGCCGCCAGCTTGGCGAGGGTCGCCACGGTCACACCCCCCGCCGTCTCGGCGAAGATGCCCTCGGTGCGGGCGAGCAACCCGATGCCCTCGACGATCTCCTCGTCGGTGACAGCGTCCAGGGCGCCGCCCGTCGAGCGCACGGTGTCGAGGGCGTACCAACCGTCCGCCGGGTTGCCGATGGCCAACGACTTGGCGATCGTCGCCGGTCGGACGGGACGGATGTGGTCGACGCCTTCGGTGAAGGCGGTGGCCACGGGAGCACAGCCGGTGGCCTGGGCTCCGGAGATACGCACCTCGGGCGTCTCGGGGAGCAGCCCCACCTGGCCCAGCTCCTGGAAGCCCTTGTGGATCTTGGTCAGCTGGCTGCCCGAGCCGACGGGCACCACCACGTGGTCGGGGGCTTCCCAGCCCAGCTGCTCGGCCACCTCGAAGGCGAGGGTCTTCGACCCCTCGGCGTAGTACGTGCGCACGTTGACGTTGACGAAGGCCCACGAGGGGTGCTCGGCGGTCAGCTCGGCGCACAGCCGGTTCACGTCGTCGTAGTTGCCCTCGACGGCGATGAGGTGGCCGCCGTAGACCGCGGTGGTCACGATCTTGGCCAGCTCGAGGTCGTGCGGGATGAACACGAAGGACTCCATGCCCGCCCGGGCGGCGTGAGCAGCGACGGCGTTCGCCAGGTTGCCGGTCGAGGCGCAGGCAGCCACCTTGAAGCCCAGCTGGCGGGCCTTGGTGAGCGCCACCGACACCACCCGATCCTTGAACGAGCCGGTCGGGTTGACCGTGTCGTTCTTGATCCACACCTCTCCCAGCCCCAGCTCGGCCGCCAGGCGGTCGGCCCGGACCAGCGGGGTGAAGCCGGCCCCGAGGTCGACAGGGGCCTCGTCCTCGACCGGCAGCAGGTCGGCGTAGCGCCAGATGGTGTCGGGGCCGGCGGCGATGCTGCCGGCGCTCACGTGGTCGGCGATGGCCTCGTAGTCGTAGGTGACCTCGAGGGGCCCGAAACAGTAGTCACAGACGTGCAGAGCCTCGGCCGGATAGACGCGCGCGCATTCCCGGCAGCGGAGGCCTTCTATGAACGACACAACTCCTCCTCATCGCTCGGGCATTGGCACCTGGCGCTCCCCGCTCCCCGGCGGGTCTGGCGCTGGTTGTCGCGGCGTCCTAGGGCCCGGTCCCTCGACCGCTCTGGATGATGGCTACTAATAATATTGATCGACCGACGCCCGCCCGTCAAAGCGGTTGCGCTGGGGCATTGAGGCGGAGGCGCCCGTGGTGGTGGATGATGGCCCCATGGTTCCCGGCCGGTCACGGGCCTTCCATCACCACGACTTTCCCCTCGAGTCGCTCGCCGCGGCCAAGCGGGGCCGGCGGGTCTCGATCTGCCTCCCGGCGCGTGACGAGTCGGCGACCATCGGCCCGATCCTGCGGGCGCTGCTGACCGGTCGGGTGGCCTCCTCGGGTCTCGTCGACGAGGTCCTCGTCGTCGACGACGGCTCGACCGACGGCACCGCCGAGGTCGCCCGCTCGGCAGGGGCCCGGGTGGTGCGGGCAGCCGACGTGCTCGGCCAGCACGGCGGGGCGCCGGGCAAGGGCCAGGCGCTGTGGAGCGCGGTGTTCGCAAGCGAGGGGGACGTCGTCGCCTTTCTCGACGCCGACGTGACCAACTTCCAGCCCTCGTTCGTCGCCGGGCTGCTGGGCCCGGTGCTGACCTACGACGATGTGGCTCTGGTCAAGGCGTTCTACGACCGTCCGCTCGATGGGCAGGCGACCGGTGGCGGGCGGGTGACCGAGCTGGTGGCCAGGCCCCTGATCGCCGTGCTGCTTCCGCACCTGTCCGGCGTCGTCCAGCCGCTCGCCGGTGAGTGCGCGGCACCGCGGGAGGTGCTCGAGCGTCTGCCGTTCGCCCACGGTTACGGGGTGGAGCTCGGGCTGCTGGCCGATGTCGCGGCGCGATTCGGCCTGGACTCGATCGCCCAGGTCGACTTGGGGACGCGGGCTCATCGCAACCGCCCGGTTTCCGAGCTGGCGCCCCAGGCTGTCGCCATCGTCCAGGTCGCCCTCGATCGGGCCGGGGTGCCAGCTCGGGGGCAGCCCTTGGCGACGCTGGTCGTCCCTGGCGCTGTGCCGCACACGGTCGCCAGCGGGGACCTCCCGCCCCTGCTCGACGTGCCCGACTACACCCGTCGCAGCGCCTGAAGCGCCTCAAGGTAGCGAGCCACCTCCTGCTCGACGCACGCGAGGGCGTGCCCGATCGCCCGCTCCGGCCCGCAGCGCTCGACGAGCGAGATGACAGAGAGGTCGGGCTGGCCCTCGCCGCCGAGCTCCTTCAGGTCATCGACCACCTCGCCCACCACGGCGAGGACAGGAACCTGCGCCCGGGCCGAGAGCTCGGCGACCTCTCCGACCACCTTCCCCTTGAACGACTGCTCGTCGAGGAACCCCTCACCGGTGACGACGAGCTCGGCCCGGTCGATCTCCTCGGCCAGACCCACGGCATCGGCCACCAGGTCGAACCCCGGTACCAGGGTGGCACCGAGAGCAGCGAGACCGCCGGCGAGCCCGCCGGCCGCCCCGCTGCCGGGCAACTGCCGCACGTCGACGCCGTATTCGTTGTCGTACAGCTGGGCCAGGCGTTCGAGCCGTCGCCGAAGCAAGGCGACCTGGGCCGGGGTGGCGCCCTTCTGGGGGGCGAAGTCCTCAGCGGCATCGACGAATGTCGTCGTCACGTCGCAGGCCACCACGAGCTCGACGTTGGCCAGGCGAGCGTGCGGCTCCAATGCATTCAGGGCGCCGAGCCCGCCGTCGGTCGTCGCTGATCCCCCGACGCCGACGATCACCCGGCGGGCGCCGGCCGCCACGGCGGCGGCGATCAGCTGACCCGTCCCGGCCGTGGACGCGGCCACGGGGTCGTTGCCGCGGGGCCCACCAGCGAGCTCCAGCCCCGAGGCGCGGGCCATCTCGACCACGGCCGTCCTGTCGTCCAGTCGCCACTCGGCGGTCACCGGCGCGCCGAGCGGACCCTGCACCGACGTCCGGCGGGCCCTCCCGCCCAGGACGTCGAGGATCCCCTCGCCCCCGTCGGCCATCGGCACCTCGGTGCAGCTCCAGCCGAGCGACGCACCGGCCCGGGCAACGGCGGCCGCCACTTCGCTGGCGGCGGCGGTTCCCCTGAACTTGTCCGGCGCAGCCACGAGGTGAGGCACCCAGCCATCGTGCCCGACGGGTCGACCGGTGGGCGACCGGCCGTCGGCCTGTCGCCACGCTGGGAGGTTCGCCCGGGGCGGGCGACACTGGCGGTAGGGTCCGGGGCATGGGCGGACCGGAGATCGTCATCGTCTCCAACCGGGGTCCGCTGTCGTTCTCGCTGGACGACGACCAGCAGCTCGTGGCCCGACGAGGCGCCGGCGGGCTGGTCTCCAGCCTGAGTCCGCTGGTCGCGGGGACCGACACCATATGGATCGCCGCCGCCATGGGCGAGCACGACCGGATGGCGGCAGAGCGCGGGCTGATGGAGATGGAAGGCTTTCGCCTCCAGTCGCTGGCCCTGGATCCCGACCGCTATCGCATGGCCTATGACGTGGTCTCGAACGCCACTCTGTGGTTCCTCCATCACGGGCTCTTCGATCTCGCTCGCCGGCCTCGTCTCGACCGGCGCTGGCGCCAGGCATGGGCCGCGTACCAGGAGGTGAACCGGGCCTTTGCCGACGCCGTGGTGGAGACCGCCCCCCGGGGGGCCACAGTGCTCATCCAGGACTACCACCTGGCCTTGGTCGGAGCAGGACTGTCAAGCCGTCGGCCCGATCTGCGGGCCGTCCACTTCACCCATACGCCGTTCTGCGATCCCAGCGGCCTGCGGATCCTGCCCTCGGAGGTGGCCGAGGAGCTGCTCGCGGGGATGGGGGCCCACGTGTCGTGTGGGTTCCACTCCCCCCGCTGGGCGCAGGCGTTCGAGGCATGCAGCGCCGAGGTACTGGGCCGAGTACCCCCGACGTTCGTGGCACCCCTGGGACCCGACGCCGAGGACCTCGAGAGGGTCGCCGGCTCGGACGAGAGCGGGAGATGGGACGACTGGCTGACGTCGCTCCTGGGTGATCGACAGCTGATCCTGCGCGTCGACCGGATCGAGCTGTCGAAGAACGTCCTCCGGGGATTCCTCGCCTTCGACGAGCTGCTCGAGGTCCATCCCGAGCTTCGGGAACGGGTGGTCTTCGTGGCTCTGGGCTACGCGTCCCGCCAGGGCTTGCCCGAGTACCTCGCCTACCGGACCGAGGTCGAGCACCTTGCGGCGCAGCTCAACCACAAGTGGGCCACGCCAGGCTGGACCCCCGTGGTGCTCGACGTCTCCGACAATTACCCGCGCTCGGTGGCGGCTCTGCGTCGCTACGACGTGCTTCTGGTGAACCCGCTCCGTGACGGGCTCAACCTCGTGGCCAAGGAGGGACCCATCGTCAATACCAACCAGGGGCTGCTGGCGCTGTCGCGTGAGGCCGGCGCGTGGGCGGAGCTGCGTGAGACGGCGCTGGAAGTGAACCCCTTCGACATCGCCGGCACCGCCGAGACGCTGGCTACGGCCCTCACGGTGGGACGGGCCGAGCGGGCCGAGCGATCAGCAGCCATCCGCCGGGTCGCCGCCCGGCGAAGCCCCCGGGACTGGCTCGACGACCAGCTGGCGGCCGCCGAAGCCTGACCGGCGCCCGTTACGGTCCCTAGCCCTCCCCCAGCCACTGAAGCAGGGCGACCACACCCTCGGGTCCATCGACAACAAGGTCGGCAGCCGCCCGCAGCTCGGGTGGGATCTCGCCGCTGGCGACAGCCACCTTGCAGATGACCATCCCCTGCGTCGCGAGGTGCTCGAGGGCGGCGAACGCGGCCAGGTCCCCCCGGTCGTCGCCGACAAAGCAAGCAGCACCGAGGTCACGAGACAGCTCTGTCACCACCGTGCCCTTGTCCGCCGACAGCCGGGGTCGCAGCTCGACGTTCATCTTGCCGGGGTGGAGCTCGAGGTTGCTCTCGCGTGCCGCATGCTCCGCGAACGACCGGGCCCACTCGGCACGGGCGGTCGCCGTCCGCCAGTGCAAGGCGACGGTAAGGCCCTTGTGCTCCACGAGCACCCCGGGTGGAGCGGCCGCCCGGGCCGCCCGCTCGACCCGATCGACGACGTCTCGCCAAAGCTCCGCTTCTGGACGGGTGTGCACCACGCCCCCGCTTCCGGCCCACTCCAGCCCGTAGAGACCCGACGCGACGACGCTCGGGCCGTGGCCGGCGGCGGCTCGCCCGAGCCCCAGCTGCTCGACGAGGAAGCTCACAGGACGACCCGAGACCACGGCCACACGGCGGTACCGTCGGGCCAGCCGTTGCAGGGAATCAAGGACCGGGGGAAGAGGACGGGCCTCCGCCGGGTCGTCGACGATCGGCGCCAGCGTGCCGTCGAAGTCGACCAGAACGCCGCTGTCGCCAGGACGGCCGCGCAACTCCTCCAGAGGCGTCGCAGCGAAGTCAGGCGCCCACACCTGGGATCCGGGGTCAGACCGGTCCGTGGTCAGCGGACCGTCGAGCTGGTGTGGGCGGTCGTCGGGGTGTGCGCGGTCGTCGACGTGGTCGGGGCGGCAGGCGCCGTTGCGCCCTGTCCGGCCAGATCGGGGCCGATCACGATCACCACGTTCGCGGCCTGGGTGTTGGCGACAGGCGACGGCAGGGGAACGGGCATGACGGTGGTCGGTGCGAGGCCGAGGGCCGTGGCCACTGCCCCCGCCTCGCTGGCGTAGCCCGGCAAGAACAGGATCGCCGAAGACGCCGCCGGGGCGGTCGTATCTGTCGGCGCCAGCACGTCGTATCCCGCCTTGCGCAGGGTGTCGGAGACCTTGGCGCCGGCCCCGCTCGTCTTGGTCCCGTTGGCCACCAAGGCCTTGACCTGAGCCGGTGGGCGTGCAGGTGCGGTCGTTGTGGGCGCGGGTGGCGTGGTGCTGCTGCTCTGGGCGCCCGGAGTGGCGGCGACCGATGCGACGGACCCCGCCGGGGCTCGTCCCACCGAGTGGAACAGGACGACGCCGAGCACAACGCCGACGGCGACCAGGGCCACGCCACGGACTACCCGGACCGGCGGGGCGTCGTGGTGCGACTGTCCTCCGCCCGGGTCGCCGCCGCTGCTCATGGCGAAGGCGGCTCGCCCGCCGAGGAGCCCTCGTAGCGGGCCCGCCGGCGCCGGTCACGTCGTCGTCGGAGGCGGAGGACCACCAGCGGGTCGTAGGCCGCCGCCTCGCTGGACTCGAGCAGCTGGCTCAAACGCTGGTAGTAGCGGCCCGACGACATCTGGAACCGCCGCTCGATCGCCGTACGCTTCGGTCCCGGCTCGGTCCACCAGCTGCGCTCGAAGTCGAGGATCGCCCGGTCCCGTTCGGAGAGCGCCATCAAGATCAGCCTGCCAATCCTCGAGGCGAGAATCAAGCACCCCGCCCCCGGGTCCGAGGAGCAGGCCGCCGGTACGCTGGCCCCCCGGACGCCGGTGTGGCGCAGTTGGTAGCGCAGGCGACTTGTAATCGCCAGGTCGTGGGTTCGAATCCCACCGCCGGCTCGAAGAAGTTGTGCGATCTCGGCTGATCCTTGCCGGATCAGTAACGGTTGATCGTTTAGCCAGTCTCGGCAGACGGTTGGCATCGTCTCGGCTGATGGTCGACACCTCACCCCCATCCGTCCTCGGCTCTCCTCAGGGCCGAGGGGGTGGCCCGGTTTCTAGGGAGATCAGTGTGGCCGAGCAGCGATACCAGGCGGCGTTGGCGATCCTCCAAGACGGGCTGTCGATGACCGCGGTGGCCGAGAGATGGGGTGAGCCGGCAGACGCTGCATAGGTGGCTGGCGTCTATGGGCCGATCAGCCTCGGTCGAAGTGGGCACGGATCGCGACGTGATTCTTGACCCTGGCTCCCATCTTGGCCCAGGACACACCCCACAGGCTCCAGTCGATCTCGACCTCGGTTGACACCGTTGCCGAGTTACCAGATCCGCTCACCTCGGCTTGCAAGGTGACGGGCTGGGTCCGGCCGCGAACAGTGAGCACGCCAGTGATCTCGACTCGGCCAGCTCCGGCTGGGCGGCCGCCGGTGGCGGTGAAGACGATCGTGGGGTGCTTGACGACCTCCAGAAAGTCCGAGGAGCGGAGATGGTCGTCCCGCTTCTTGTTCTTGGTGTCGAACGAGGCGGCGTCGATGACCAACGTGCCCTTCATGGCGGCGTCTGGGCTGACCTGGGCATCACCGCTGAGCGCCTTCGCGGTGCCTTTGACGGGCAGGACCCACATCGCCTTGGTGCGGAACGTAACTATGGTCCTTTGGGGGTCGAGCGCCCAGGTACCCGTCAACTGGGACAGGTCGCTGGTGGTGTCGGTTGATGACACGTGGGCTCCCTTCTGTTCTCGACCGCTCGAGTCCTTCCAAGCGGTATTTGTAGGTTGGCAACCCCTGAGACGAAGGAGAGCCCTCTCCTGTGACACCTGTGCAGCGAAGGCGGTCGGAGGGTGGTCGTCGAGGATAGGGCTTTGCTACGCCTGAACCACGCCGAGCTGTCGCATCTGCGAGAGGACGTCGACGACCCCCCAAGTCTCGGCGATTCGGCCGTTGACGAAGCGGAAGATGAAGATCTCGTTGTACGTGACAGACTTGCCGGTTGGCGGGAGGCCCATGTATTCGCCCCTTTGAGTCCCGGTTACCGTGTTTCTGCTGACGATCTTGTCCCCCTCCGCGATGAGGTCCTCGACCTTGACGTGGAGGTCGGGGAAGGCCCGAAGGAGCATCGCCCACACTTGCTTGAGCGCTTGCGCCCCCGTCGCGTCAAGCGGCAACGGCGTGCGGATCAGCACTTCCGGCTCGGCGACCTCGTCGATCGTCTTCGAGATGAGCTCCGCGTCGTGAGTGTTCGTGGCGTCATGGAGGCGTCGGAACGCGGCTTTGTTGCTCGTTTCCTGGGTCGTTGACACTCGAGTCCTCCTCGCATCGATATCCCTTCACGTGAGTACGCCGCGGGAGCGGGTCTTGGAGGATTACGGCGCTACGGTTGTTGTCAGTCTTGGGTGGCTCGATATCGATTCAGGGCTCGTAGTCTGGGAGACGGGCCACGTCGGAGACGGCGCCGAGGTGCTGGAGCTTGTCGGGGTTGACGATGCCACGGACCGTCTGGATCAAGCCGTCCAGGACCTCGAGGGAGAGAACGCTGACGATCTTGCCTTGGGGGTCGTGGGTGATGATCCCGGGTCCGCCGTTGACGAGTACCGGTTCGACGGTTACTCCCAGTCGGGGCGCCCGTTCGAATAGTGCGAGGACGAAGGCGGCGACCCGATCTCGTCCGTAGAGGGGTTCGCGGATGGCGGTCGCCTTGCCGCCCCCGTCGCCGCACAAGACGGCGTCTGCCGCCAGGAGATCGACGAGCTGGTCGAGGTCGCCGTCGTGGGCGGCGGCGAGAAAGGACCGGAGCAGGGCCTCGCTGTGCTCGGTCGATGCCTCGTAGCGGGCGTGATGGGTGTCCAGGTGCTGGCGGGCCCGGCCGAAGATCTGCCGGCAGTTGGCCTCGCTCTTGTCGACGATCTGGGCGATGTCCTCGTAGGAGTAGTCGAACACCTCGCGGAGTAGGAACACCGCTCGCTCGACCGGTGAAAGGCTCTCGAGCAGCACGAGGAAAGCCATGGAGAGGGAGTCGGACAGCTCAGCCATCTGCTCAGGGCTTTCGTGCTGGTCGGCGACGATGGGCTCGGGAAGCCAAGTGCCGACATAGGACTCCCGACGAACTCGGGCCGAGCGCATGTGGTCGATCGCCAGCCGGGTGGTGGCCGTCGTCAGATAGGCCTTGGGCGACTCGACCACCACCCCGCTCTGGCGGGCACGCTCCAGCCGGAAGAACGCTTCTTGGACCAGATCCTCGGCCTCGGCGACACTCCCGGTCATCCGGTAGGCGATCGAGAACATGAGTCCTCGAAGGCCTGCCTCGTCGTCCGGCCCAGGCACGTCCATTGCTCACGACCGTCCTCTGGGGCGAGCGGCCGCCGGTTGTGGTCGAGCGGCCGACGTGGTTCTCATGCGGCCTCCCGCCTGTTCGACGCTCGTTCCTCGGCGACCCAAGACCGAAAGCCTTCACGCCAGCTCGCGTGGCGAGGAGCCCAGCCGAGCAGCGCCTTGGCCTTGCTGTTCGATGAGCCCCGGGTCTGGGTCATCATCGAAACAACGGCCTCTCCGGCGGCCAGCCTGCCGGCCCACACCGGCGCATGAAGTGGCGGCTTCGCTCCCGCAACCTCGGCCAAGTATGGAATCCACTCGGAAGCAGGCGCGGGATCATCGTCCACGATGTTGTACACACCCGGCGCTCCCCGGTCGAGCGCGGCCATCGTGGCGTCGGCAGCGTCAGCGAGGTGGATGAACGACCACGTGCCCGCACCGCCGCCAACCACGGGGAGCTTGCGTCGGCGGACGGCGTCCAGCAGAGCGGTCGATCCGGCCCCGTAGAAGTTCCCGTAGCGCAACACCACGCCCTCCACCCCGGCTGCGGTGCTCACCGTCTTCTCGAGCTCGGCTATGGCATTCAAGGACTGGCGCATCGACTTGGGCGGGTGCGGGTCGAGCGGGGAAGTCTCGTCCTTGACCGGCGATCCGTCCCGCTCGTTCGTCCACCCGGTGAATCCTTGCGCCACCAAGCGACGGACCCCGGCCTTCGCCGCCGCGTCGACCAGGTTGCGGGTCCCCTCGGTGCGCAGACGGTTGGTCACCGCGAACTTGCGATCGAAATGCCGCAGGTCCGTCGCGGCGGCCAGTGCCGTCATCTGGTGGACGACGACCTCGGGGCGGGAGGCCGTGATCGCGGCTCTGACCGAGGTCGGGTCAAGGCCGTCCATCACCACGGCGTTGGCGCCCCAGTCCCGGATCTCGGCCAGCTTGGTCGAGGACCGGGCAGTGGCAACAACCTCGTGACCTTCCGCTACCAGCTTGGGGACCAGGTGTCGGCCCATGGCCCCAGACCCTCCGGCGACGAATAGTCGCATCTGTCTACTCCTTCCAAGCGTGTCGCGGACCTTTACCGGCCCTTAAGACGAACCAGAGCCCTCTCCTGTGACACCAGCGAACAAGCCTGGATCGATCCCGAGCCGGGGGGTGAACCCGGGGGCCAGAAGGGCGCCGACGAGCACGCGCTTCTCCTGGGTCGAGGCGCTCTTGGGCCAACCATCGGATCTTTCCTTCAGGCGGGCCGAGGGGCTAGGCTCGCCGGCGGTGTCCTCCACGCCCACCACACGGTTCGGGGCGACCCGGGTAACCGGGAGGGATGTAACCCGGCCCCTGTCCTCCCGTCTTGAAGGGTGCGGCGACAGGCGCGAGAAGAAGGCGTTGCATGCCACCTGGTGAGGAGAGCGACCGCAGCTGGCTGGTCCAGCCGATCGGGCCCGAGGAGCTGCGGGTCCACGTCGACATCGGCGACGGCGTCGAGATCTCCGAGGAGGCCCGCGCCGCGCTCGACGTGCTCCTGGAGGAGCTCTACGCGGACGAGGTTGCCGGGTTCGCGCACTGGTGTCCGGACCTGGGGGCCTGCAGCCCTCGGTACGAGTGCCTTCCCCTCGGCAAGTGCGGCCTCTCCAAGAACCCCTGCTTCGCTGACGTGTGGTGCTGGATCGGGAGGCAGGCATGAGGCGCGAGGACGCCGAGAAGCGGGTGGAGGAGGCCCGGCGCTGGCTGGCCGAGCCCCTCGCGACAAACGAGGCGCGGATCCACGTGGACATAGGGGAGTCGGTGGAGGTCTCCGGGGAGCTGCGAGAGGCGCTGGACACCCTGGTGAGCGAGCTGTACGCGAGCGAGGTGGAGGGCTTCGCCATCGCCGCCCGCGGCGACTGCGACCCCTGGTACCAGTGCTTCCTGCGGAAGTGCCAGCCGCACTACTCGACTCCGTGCTTCGTCGACACCGTCTGCCACATCACCAGGATCGCCTGAGCCAGGAGGGAGCGGAGATGCCAGAAGAGACGGGCGACCAACCCGAGTCGAGCTGGCTGCTCGAGCCACCGGGACGGGGTGAGGTCCACGTCGAGGTCGGCCTCGGTTCCGACACCGAGCTGTCTCCGGAGGCCCGCAGCGCGCTCGAGAGGCTCCTGGGCAGCCTCGAGGAGAGCGAGCAGGCCGAGGTTGCCGGCTTCGCGTGCGTGATCGGGCCGTGCCCCGACTACCGGATCTGCAAGAGCTTCGGGCGGTGCATGCCCCGGGAGACGGGGACCTGCCTGGCGTGGTTCCACTGCCGCATCGGGGTCATGGAGTGAGGGAGTCCCGCTACAACGTCTGGGTCGAGCGTGACGGCTCGACCTACCTCTACAACGGGGTGAGCGGCGGCCTGCTTCGCATGTCCCCCGAGGAACGGGCGGCGGTCGGCCAGGTCCTCTCCAAGCCGGGAGCGCGCGACTGCTCACCCCGGCTTCTCGAGAAGATGGCGGTCGGGCGCATGCTGGTGCCCGACGACGCCGACGAGATCGCCATGCTCGCCAAGCGCTACGGGGCCACCCGCCACGACACCTCGCGCTTCGCCATGACGCTCGTGACGAGCCTCGGCTGCAACTTCGACTGTCCGTACTGCTTCGAGGCCAAGCACCCTTCGATCATGAGCAACGACGTTGTCTCCGCGGTGCTCGAGGTCCTCGACGGTCAGCTTCCCCGCATCTCCAGCTTCAGCGCCTCGTGGTTCGGCGGGGAGCCGATGGTCGGCAAACGCCCGCTGCTCGAGCTCTCCGACGAGTTCATCGCCCGCTGCGACCGGGCCGAGGTCGAGTACAGCGCCTCGATCACGACCAACGGCTACCTGCTGGACGAGGAGAGCTGCGCGCAGCTCCGGGACCGGCGGGTCAAGAGCGTCCAGGTCGGCCTCGACGGGCCGCCGGAGGTCCACGACCGGATGCGGCCGCTCGTGGGCGGCAAGGGCACGTTCTGGCGCATCGTGGCCAACCTCCACCACGCGGTCGACTACTTCCCGATCGCGGTGCGGGTGAACGTCGACAGCGAGAACGTCTCCCATGTGGAGGAGCTACTCCAGATCCTCGAGCAGGAGGGCCTCTCGGGGAAGCTCGGCGTGTACCCGGGTCAGCTGGTCGGCGTCGACGACGGAGTGCCCGCGCCGTCCGCCACGTACCAGCCACGGTGCTTCAGCAGCCCGGAGTTCGCCAGGGTCGAGCTCTCCTTCACCGAGCTCGCCGCGAAGTACGGCTTCGGGGATCCTTCCCTCCCGCCTCCGAGCGGAGCGCCCTGCACGGCCGTGCGGGCCAACGAGGTGGTGGTCGGCAGCGACGGCGAGCTGTACAAGTGCTGGGACTCGGTGGGCAACGACCGAGAGGTCGTCGGCAGCATCTTCGACTACAACAACCAGAACGGGCGCCGGCGCCGGTGGCTCGAATACGACCCCTTCAGCGACGAGGAGTGCCGAAGCTGCATAGCCCTCCCCGTGTGCATGGGGGGCTGCGCCCACCACGCGATGGACGTGCTCCAGCATGAAAACCGGTGCTCGACGTTCCGCCACGCCTACCGCGACCAGGTCATCGCCTACGCCGAGCACGCCGAGCGGCAGAGCGTACCCGTGTCGATCGGCCCGCGCGGGCTCGCCCGCGACATGGACCGCCATTAGGGCCGGTCAGCTCTCAGGACCGCACGACTGGCAGGGCGCCGGTCGCCTGGCAGCCAGCCAGTCCCGCGTCCCCACAAGCGCGTCTCGGAGCGTCCCACGGTGTCCCACCTTGTGTCGGTCGACCACCCCGAGCACCCCCGCCAACCAGCCAGGACGAGACATCCCGGGATGACGGGCCACATCTTGTAATCGCCAGGTCGTTGGTTCGAATCCCACCGCCGGCCGAAGATCTCCAGGGGAGAGATGACCGAAGAGCGAGAACGAACTGGGGCGCGGCATGGTGAGAGCGCAACGTCTCTCCGGGAGCGGCTCGACGAGTTCGTCGGCAAGCCAGTCGGGTCGACCAGTTCGTCCCGGGCGCCCGACCCGGTAAACCAGCCAATGATCCGCCACTGGGTTGCCGCATTCGAGGACCACAATCCCATCTACACCGAGCCCGAGCGGGCGGCCAGGTCACGATTCGGTGGCATCGTCGCGCCGCCTCTCATGCTCCAGACGTGGACGATGGCGACACCAAGGATCACCGGCATCGCCGAGCGCGGGGGCTCACCCGTCAAGTCGGAAGGCGGGGGGGCCTTGTCAATGCTCGACGAGGCAGGGTTCGTCGGCACGCTGGCTTCGAACTCGGAGTTCGAGATCCAGCGCTACCTGCACCTCGGTGAGGTCGTGTCGTCGAACACCATCATGGAGTCGATCTCGGACGAGAAGAAGACCCGCCTCGGGCCTGGACATTTCGTTACGTGGGTCACGACCTTTCGGGACGAGCCGGGCGGGGTCGTGGGGCGGCAACGGTTCCGCATCTTCAAGTTCAGGCCCGGAGCGGCCAGGAGCGAGCAAGCGGCTCGCAGCGCTGTCGCCGATAGCGATCGGCTCACCGGTGGAGAAGCTACTCACGCCCCGCGACATCAGGCTGGTCGAGACTCGGTTCCGTCCGCCGACGCCATCCTGGCCGTGGGCCCGGCGCCCCTCGACTGGCAGCAGATCCACGTCGGTGACGAGCTTGCCCCCCTCGAGGTCAACATCACTGCCACAGTCATCGTCGCGGGTGCGATAGCGACCCGCGACTTCATGCCGGTGCACCACGACCGCGACTACGCCAACGCGCAGGGAGCACCCGACATCTTCATGAACATCATCTCCAGCAACGCCTATTGCAGCCGCTTCCTCACCAACTGGGCCGGACCGGACACCATGCTCCAACGGGTTTCCATCCGGCTCGGCGTGCCGGTGTTCCCCGGCTCGACACTGACCTTCACCGGGACGGTGACCGGGGCGGCGCGAGACGGCGACGCCAGGAGCGTCGAGGTCGAGTTCCGAGCCTCCACCGAACTGGGTGACCACCTCACTGGCACGGCGACAACCGGATTACAGGCCCATGACGAGGGCGCCGAACGGATGTGACGATGAACCGACCGCCGGCCGTCGTCGAGAAGTGCCAGCTAGATGGGGCCCTTCCTGCCCGGCGAGCGTGTCGGCGCCAGTTCCGTAGCTTTGCCGGTCCTGTCAATGTTGCCCTTTGGCCGCCTGACAGTACTCTTCCTCCGTGAGCGATTTTGACCACGTGGCGGACGAGTACGACCGAATCGCTCCTGATTACCAAGAGTCCAAGCTGCTCCCATTCCGCCTCCACGTGGAGGAATACACGACATTCCGGATCCTGCCCGACCTGACCGGACGATCGGTCGTCGATCTGGCGTGCGGTGACGGCATCTACACCCGCAAGCTCATGCGGCGGGGAGCGACGCGGGTCGTCGGGGTGGACATCTCGGCCGAGATGATCGCACTTGCCCGCCGGGCGGAGGCGGCCGTGCCGATCGGCGTCGAGTACGTGCTGGCGGACGTGGCGAAGGTTGATCTCGATCAGCGATTCGACGCCGCCTTTTGCTCCTACCTCTTCAACTACGCCGGCAGCCGTGCCGAGCTTCGCGCCCTTATCGAGGGCGTGGCCCGCCTCATCCGCCCTGGCGGTCTCGTCGTTGGCTGCAACGACTACCCCGACAATCCACCCGCTCATTATGATCGGTACCGGCCGTACGGTTTCGTGAAGATCGGCGCAGCCGAACCGGTTGAAGGCAGCACGATTACCTACCGCTTCTTCAACCCTGACGGAACGGTGTTCGAGCTCGACAACTACTACTTGCCGACCGAGGTCTACCGGGACGAGTTCGCGGCAGCCGGCTTCACCTCGTTCGACTGGATCATGCCCGAGGTATCACCTGAAGGCCGGGCCTCCCTCGGCCCCGGCTTCTGGGACGCCTACCTCAAGTCGCCGCCCGTCGTCAGCCTCGTAGCGACGTCCGGAACGGCGTGAGGCCGGGCGCTGCTCGGCCCGAAAGAAGCCATCAGCTCAGGTCGTCGGTTCGAATCCCACCGCCGGCTCGAAGAGGTCGTTCGTCCGGGCCACGGATCTCACGACCTAGGGGGCTCGAAGACTGACGTCCTCGGCAATGAGCCGGTAGCCCCTACCCGGCACGGTCTCGATGGCGGCGCCAGCGCCGCCCAGCCGGCGACGAAGTCGGGCGACCGCCGTCTCGACGGCATGCGCATCTTTGGCGCGGACCTGCCAGCCCTGGCGCAGCAGCGTGCTCTTCGACACGACGGCTCCAGTACGACGGACCAGCGCTCCCAGCAGTGCCCCCTCGCGGGGCGACAGTCGCACGACGGTCTCACCAATGACGACGGCGCGCCCCTGGATGACGAGCGAGCCACCTTCGTACCGCAGCTCCCGCCGGCGCCCTTGCATGGCCTCGGTCAGGGATCGGACCAGCAGCCCTAGGCGGCCGGTGGCCGGGCTGAGCGGTTCGGAAAGGCCGGCGGCGCAGGCGCCCTGTGCGCACACTGGGCCCACGCAGGCCGCCACCACGCCCCGCTGGTTGAAGGCAGTCCTGAGGTCTTCTTGCAGGCCGTGCCGGTCGGCGATCTTCATGAGGTTGGCCACGGCGGGCGCGCTGGTGAAGGTGACGGCGTCGAGGATTCCAGCGCACGCAGCATCGACGAGCCGCCGCGCCGGCGCGTCGTCGTCGGGCAATCGCCACTGGTACACGGGCACCTCGATCACCTCGGCACCCGTATGCCGGAGTGCCTCCAGGGCAGTCGGGTTGTCCTCCCCGTAGTGCTGCCAGGCAACGAGCTTGCCACCGAGCGGTTGGGCGGCGAGGACGCTGACGACCTCCTCGACGCGCTCGCTCGGCACGGATTGCCACGTGTCGAGACCCGCGACCTTCAACGCGGCCGCCGCCTTCGGTCCCCGGGCCACAGGGAGTGCTGGTCGGAGGGCGACGAAGAGGTCGTCCCACAGCCCCCAGGCCTGGGCTGCCTCGAACCAGGCTCGCACGCCGATACCGGTCGTTGCGACCAGGTACTCGGGCCGTCGCCTGATGACCTCGGCCGTGGCCGCTCGAAGGTTGCGGTCCGAACCGAGATAGCGGGTCGAGATGCTCGGGCCGTGCATGATGCTCGCTCCACGCCGCTCGAGCAGCTCGGCCTGCTCCTTCCAGCGACGGTCAGCGGTCACCCCGATCGTGAACCCGTCGAGGGAAGCGAGACTCATCCCAGCAAATCTGCCCAAGGGAGACGACTGGCTGATTTCGTGCCCATTACCAACGTGTCAACACCTCCGGAGCGAGGTTACTCATTGGGGATTTCCATTGCGTTTCCCACCGCGCACGGCCAGACGAGCGGCGAGTGAGCCATACGTGACCGGCAGTTCGCGTGGCAGAAACGGGCAGAACACGCTGGTCCTGTGTGATGGCGGCGTGGCAAGTGAGCTGTCCCTCCGCGGAGACGCGGTCGAGATGGACCTGGCGTGCTGAACGAGCCGGCATCCGACCGGGCTGCGACCAGATCGACGCGCCGGGTACAGCGGGTTCCAGAGGCGTGGCCGGTGCTGCATCTGGAAGCGACGCCGCCCGAATGGTCGGGCTTGACTGTCGGCGGCATGGTCCGTTCCTCCGGCCGCTTCGATCTTGCCGGCTTGCGAGAGCTCGGGCCGGTCCAGCTCAGCATGGCCCTGCACTGTGTGTGGGGGTGGTCTCGCCCTCGGATCACTTGGGACGGCATCCCGTTCGACCGCCTGCTGGAGACGGCCGGGGTCGACCCGACGGCGACCTACGTCGTGATCGAGGCGGCCTCCGACACCTATTCCTCGTGCCTCCCGCTCGACGATGCGGCGCGTGGCGTGCTGGCTTGGGCTCGGGACGGCGAGACGCTCGGCCCCGAGGCGGGCGGACCTCTGCGCTACGTCGGACCGCCGACGTACTGGGGCTACAAGGGCGTGAAGTGGGCGTCGCGAATCACGCTCACCGACCAGTTCACGGCCGGGTTCTGGGAGTCCAAGGTGGCCGATCCGCTCGGCCGAATCCCCGAGGAGATCGAACTTCCATGACCACCCTGGAGGGCCTCGCCACCGCGCGGGGCGTTCGTCATCGCGACTGCAGGACGTGCCCCCGATTGGAGCCACAGGACGACGAGCTGAACTACGGCTGGTGCCAGGCCCACCGCATGTTCGTCAAGTTCTATCACCCGCCCGGCCAGTTCTGGTCCCAGTGCCAGTTCAAGGCGCTAGCGCGGGAGCGGGCGTGAACGCATCGCTCCCTTGTCTCGACGTCACTCTGTCGAAGCTCGATCCCGCCTGTAACGCCGGCGTTTCCACCCGCTCACACGGCAAGGCTCGCAACAGTGAGGAGGTTGACCCGGCGACTCAAACGACGCGTAACCCGGCCGAAACACAGCTCCATTTGAGTAGCAGCCATGACCAATGTTCATACCGCACCCGATCCTTACTCGACCGCACCGACCACACCGACCGCGCCCATCGCACGTCGACGACGGGGTGGGTGGATCGATCATTGGAGGCCGGACGACGAACTGTTCTGGTCCAACGGAGGCGAGAGGATCGCTCGAAAGAACCTGCTGCTGTCGATGTTCGCCGAGCACCTCGGCTTCAGCGTCTGGGTGCTGTGGACGATCGTTGTTCTCAACCTCGCGAACATGGGCGTCAAGATGTCGGTGTCCGAGCTCTTCCTTCTCACGTTGCTCCCCAACCTGGTCGGCTCGCTGCTCCGCCTCCCGTACACGTTCGCCATCCCGCGCTTCGGCGGGCGGGCGTGGACCACGGTCAGCGCTGCATTGCTGCTCGTACCGACCCTGCTGCTTGCCTTCGTGGTACCGAGCGGTTGGCTCCTGCATCAGACCCACAGCACACAGCTGTGGGTGTTGTTCCTTTCCGCGGCGAGCGCCGGAGTCGGCGGCGGGAATTTCTCGTCTTGGATGTCCAACATCTCGTTCTTCTATCCGGAGCGGAAGAAGGGCTGGGCGCTCGGGCTGAACGCGGCTGGTGGAAACCTGGGCGTCGCCTCGGCCCAGCTGCTCGTTCCCCTCGTGATCATCATCGGCATCCCGGCGGCGGCTGTGAAGCTGCCCAAGCACCATGTGCACATGGCCTACACGGGTCTGATGTGGCTGCCGCTGATCGTTCTCGCCGTGGCGGGCGCCTGGTGGTACATGGACAGCCTCGCAGAGGCCAAGGCTGACTCTCAGTCGTATGGGCCGTCGCTGCGAAACGCGCATACCTGGATCATGTCGTTCCTCTACATCGGCACGTTCGGCTCGTTCATCGGGTTCTCCTTCGCCCTCCCCCTCGTCATCAAGACGACCTTTCCCGAGTTTCTCGCCGGTCATTCCTTCATCGCCACCTACCTGGCCGGATTGGGGTTCATGGGCGCGCTCGTCGGGTCTCTGGCCCGCCCCATCGGTGGGTGGCTGGCGGACAGAGTGGGAGGAGCTCGGGTCACCCTCGCCGGTTTCGTCGGAATGGCTGTCTTCACCGTCCTTGCCATCGACGGCGTGGAGCACCGGAGCTTCGCCGTGTTCTTCGGTGCCTTCATCGTGATCTTCCTGCTCGCGGGCATGGGTAACGGGTCTACGTACAAGATGATCCCGGGCATATTCGCCCGCCTGGCTCGCAAGAGCGCCTACGAGACATCCGTCGATGTCAACGACGCCGCCATAGAGTTCAAGCGGCGAGCGGCAGCCGTCGTCGGCATCGCCGGAGCTGTCGGCGCGTTAGGCGGGGTGCTCGTCCAGGTTGTGTTCCGCCAGGCCAGTCTGAACGTGTCGAACCTCGTGCAAGCGGCGAAGACGCCAGCCGCCAAGGTCGCCGTCGCTGCGAGCCACTCCGACTGGTCCGTGCCCGCCCTCTGGGTGTTCGTCGGTTGCTATCTCCTCTTTGCCGCCGTCACCCTCGCCGTGTACCTGCTGCCCGCCCACGCCTTGGCGAGGAGGGGCGGCGCCTTGGCCGATGCTTCAGTCTGAGGGCATCGGCGGGCCGAGACTGGTCGCACCAGGGGTGAGCCTGCGACCGACGACCTCACACCTGTGCCGCGCAATTGAGAGGATGCGTTCATCCAGGAGAAACGGCTGCGTGATGGCCTGGAAATGCCGACCCACGACGATAGTGGCATGAGCTCTGCCGAAGTCGTCGTCGTGGGCGGTGGCATCGCCGGACAGTCCACCTGCGAGGCCATACGGCAGCGCGACCCGGGGATCCGCTGACCCTCGTGTGTGGCGAATCCCGCGTGCCGTACGACCGGGTCCGGCTGTCCGAGCTGCTCGTCTCGGGCAGACCGAGTGATTCCCTCGACCTTCGCCCCGTCGATTGGTACGAAGATCACTCGGTGCGGCTGGTGCTCGGTCGCAGCGCCTCGCGGATCGAGACCTCGCGGCGCACACTAGAGCTGGCCGGGAGCGAGACCGTTCCGTACGACTCGCTGGTCATCGCCACCGGATCGCAGCCGCTGATGCCACCTATCCCCGGCCTCGATCTGCCAGGGGTCGTCAGCTTCGCGGGCCGTCCGACTGCCAGGCGATACTCGCCGCAGCCGATGCCGGTGTCGGCCGGGTGGCTGTCATCGGTGGCGGTCTGCTCGGACTCGAAGCAGCATACGGTGTCGCCTCTCAGGGGTGCCCGGTGACGGTTGTGCACCTGATGGATCGGTTGATGGAGCGTCAGCTCGACGCCGGAGCCGCCGCGTTGCTTCGCCCGGCGATCGAGCGGCTCGGAGTGGAGGTGCTCCTGGAAAGAGAGCCGAGCGAGTTGTGGGCGGGGAGCGCGCCCGCGGCCTGCGCTTCGCCGACGGTGATGAGCTCGAGGCGGGTTGATCGTGGTAAGCATCGGCATCCGCTCCGAGACGAGCCTGGCCCGCGATGCGGGGATCGAGGTGGCGCGGGGTATCGTCATCGACGACGAGATGCGCACCACCGCGCCGTCGGTGTGGGCCGTGGGCGAGTGCGCCGAGCACCGGGGCGTCGTCTACGGTCTCGTGGCTCCCGTTCGCGAACAGGCGGACGCGGTGGCGGATTCGGTCCTGGGTCGTCGGCCCGGTCGCGCCTACGAGGGCTCGTTGCAGTGGGCGAAGCTGAAGGTGATGGGAGTGGACGTCGTCTCGATCGGCCGCCCCGAGGGTCCCGTCCAGGCCGTCACGACCGACGCCTCGGGCCCGACTTACCGCAAGCTGGTGGTCGAAGGCGGCCGCGCCCAAGGCGCCATCCTGCTGGGTGACGTCCGCGGCACCGAAGATCTCCTCGAGGCCATCCGCCGAGCCGAGGAGATCATCGACCCGCTCTCGAGGCTGGCCGCTGCTGCCGAGGTCACGGCGGCTGAGCTGCCGGACGGGCCCAGGTCTGCAACTGCAACGGGGTGCGCAAGGACGACGTCCTCGCCGCTGTCCGGGACCAGGGCTGTGCCACAGCCCGCGAGGTGATGGCGAGGACCCGAGCCGGGACTGGCTGCGGCTCGTGCAAGGCGACCGTCAAGGAGCTGGTCACCGCGGCCACCGGGGGTCAGCTCGACGAGCCCGCCTATCTGTGCCCTTGCCGTCGCCTGACCCGCGAGCAGCTGGGAGCAACGATACCGAGCGCGGGCTCACCGCGGTCAGCGAGGTCGCTGCCGAGTGCGGGACAGGGCGTGAGTGCGGGCTGTGCAAGCCAGCCCTCGCCTACCTGGTCTCCGAGATCAACGCCAATCGCCACCGCGAGCGCGCGAGGCCCGGCTCATCAACGACCGGGTGCACGCCAACATCCAGAACGACGGGACCTTCTCGGTGGTCCCGAGGATGTACGGAGGGATGACGACCCCCGACCAGCTGCGCCGCATCGCCGACGCGGCCGAGCGATATGGAGCCCGGATGGTCAAGGTGACCGGTGGCCAGCGGATTGACCTGCTCGGCGTCCGCAAGGTGGACCTCCCAGACATCTGGCGTGACCTCGGCATGCCCTCCGGTCACGCCTACGCCAAGGCCATCCGCACGGTGAAGTCGTGCGTCGGGTCGGACTTCTGCCGCTTCGGGTTGGCGGACTCGATCGCTCTCGCCGTCGCTCTGGAGAAGGAGTGGGAGGGGCTGTACACCCCGGCCAAGGTCAAGTCGGGAGTATCGGGCTGCCCGCGCAACTGCGCCGAGGCCACGGTCAAGGACATCGGAGTGGTCGCTGTCGAAGGCGGCTGGCAGATCCGCGTCGGCGGGGCCACGGGCGCCACGGTCCGCGAGGCAGATCTGCTGGCGAGCGTGCAGACCGTGGAGGAGGTGGACGCGGATCGCAACCGCGCTGCTCCAGTACTATCGGGAGAACGGTGAGTACAAGGAGCGCCTGTACGACTTTGTCCCCCGTGTGGGGCTCGAACATATCCGCGACGTGGTCCTCGACGACGACGAGGGGGCCGTCTCCGGGAGAGGTTCAGTATCGCCAAGTCGGCCGTCCGCGACCCGTGGCTGGAACGCGACGATCCTTATCACCGGCGCCAGTTCCGCGATCTCGACGAGCCGGCCGTCGACGTGCCCACCGTCGCACTGGTCGGTCCGCCCGAGGACGGTGAGCTGTGACCGACTCTCTCGCCCTGAGGGACGGCGACGCGCCAAGAGGCATGACGGTGCGGATCTGCTCGGTCGACGACGTGCCGATGGGTGAGGGACGTGCGGCGACGGTGGAGGGCGACGCCTGGCCATCTTCAACACGGCGACCGGTTGGTACGCCCTAGCCAACGGCTGCCCACATCGCGGCGGCCCGCTGGCCGACGGCCTGGTCGCCGACCGATGCGTGGCGTGCCCGCTGCACGAGAGGCGGTTCGAGCTCACCACCGGCGCCGCTCTCAGTGGCGGCCAAGGGGTCGAGGCGTACCCGCTCGTCCTGCGGGCCGGCGAGGTGCTCGTGCGGCTATGAGGGTGTCGCGTGGGTTCGCGGGGAGATGATGTCAGCGAGCGCTGGTCTGGTTCGATCGGCTCGAGATACACCACGATGTGCTCAAGCGCGGCACGACAAATGGCGTGGGTAACCTCGGTCATCATGTGGGGTTGTCGGCGAGAGCTGGGTAGGTCACGACGCCGTCGGCCAGGTCACGTTCATGGCCATGACATGTTCCACGAGATCCGTCTCCTGGACAAAGTCACCGGAGATGACGTTGAGTTCGCACTCTTGTGCTGGGGTCCTTCCGCCATTGAGCGACGAGCCTGGCGAGGACAGTTTCCTCGTCGGAGAGCATCTTCCGCGGGGCTATGTTGCATACATCCGACAAGTCGTCCGGGGTCCCTTGTATGAACAGCGTGTACACCCCTCCGACCATGGACGGACCGAATGATGTAGGAGGACTGGGGCCGTTTCCATCAGTGCTCCGAGTGTTCACCGCCGAAGACACCCGTGGCCAGACACCAACCCCCTGCGTCGGCGGGTCTGTCGGCTGGTCCTCGAGCCCGGAGGCCGAGCACTGGTTGGCGTAGTAGCTCTGAGCGTCGCCCTTCCCGAACGGCGGGTCAGAGTTCCAGTGCCCGGCGAAGGGGTCCGCGGCATCGAGGCACTGCCTGTTGTCCATGATCACCCGCGCCGCCCCCTTGGAATCGGGCAGTGACCACAGCTGTCCCAGGGTCACTTGACCGAGATCGGTGGTACCGAATTGGGCCTGGAGCGCGCTGGGGGTCACCAGGGCGTCCCCGAGCTGCTGCCCAAACCGCTGGCAGTCGGCGGTCGGGACGGCGCCGTCGATGCTGAGGTTGAGCATGACGATCTCCTGGTTCCGAGGCCCTGGCCCCGCACCGGCGCTACCGGGTTGGTTGGTGGCCCACTCGCTTACGTCCTTGAAGATGCGGTTCAGCCGCAGCCAGGGTGAGACTGCCTCCCCGTGGCTGAGGTAATAGCCTCCGTTGGTGGCCCTCAGGCGGATGTCGAACTCCCGGGCGCCGTCGTTCAATTGGTGGATGAGATCCTCGGACTGCGTGATGGCGTCATCGTTCATCGCCGGGTCGAGGCTGTAGGTGCCGGTGTCGTGCGACCCGGGGATGACAATGGTGCTCAGCTTCCGATTCGACAGGTGGGGGGCGAGGTCGTGCATCCAGGCGGTGTTTGCACCGCTTCCCGATGCGCCCCTGGATCGGGAGCCGCCGATCTCCGCGGCGATTCCAGCGATCGCTCCCACAAGCAGGACAGCGGCGACTCCTCCCGCGACCCAGGGCCATTTCCGTGGTTTGGTAGGTCCGCTTGGAGCCGCCCATGGTTGGTCGGCCCGTGCTGGCCGCGTCTCAGGCCATTGCCGGGGTGGTGGAGCCCAAGCTGGTGGACCTGCTTGCCCTCCCCGAACCGATGCGTCCTCGGGCACAGCGGCGCCGCACGTTGGGCAGACCCGTGCTCCCGGTGGAACCTCGTGATCGTTCGGACAGGTGCTCCGAACCTCTCCTGTGGTCATCTTGGCCTTCCCCCCCGGCCTAGCTCTTGGCGGTGTGTCGCCACTGACTACTCTCCGTTACCGGCCAGGTCCGCCCGCTACTGCTGCAACGCCTGGGCAGCATGAGCGAGCGAGTCCTCCCACACCCAGTTGATCTCGAAGTGACGGTTGGGCTCGTTCATGATGTTACGTGTCCACCAGAACGTATAGATCCCGACGGTGACGATGCTGACGATGATGCGGGCGACGTAGTTGTGCTTGCCCTTGATGCGAGCCGGGTCGGGCTGGGGAAGGGGCTGACCAAGCCATGAGTAGATGGTGGCCAACTCGGCTTCGACGGCGCCCTCCGCCAAGTCGTGCTTGATGAGATCGCCGTCGAGACCGCAGTACACGACGAAGACGACGATCATTCCGTACACGATGCCGCCGGCGGAGAGGGTGTAGGTGACGAAGGGCGCCGGGTTCAGGCGCCTGCTGGTGAACCAGAAGGCGGCGAGGTAGATCACCAACCAGATGACGGGCCCCTTGAGTTTCGTGCCGAGAAGGCGAAGGCTATCGAGGTCACCGGCGGTGCGCTCGAAGTGCGGGCGGAGCTGCCCTCCTGCAAGGTCCGCCGGCCCGCAACCTCCCAGGCGTAGGCGTTGGCCGCGTCCAGGAGGTCCAGGCGACGGGCATTGTGGTCCCGCATCCGACGAACGAGCTGGTAGTAGATGTAGAGATAAAAGAACCCGACCGTGAGGATCCCCCATCCCCACCGTGGCTCCAGAAGTTGGCGATGTAATCGGTCTCATGGCGTCGCTGGTACGCCGTGTGGAGGCGCTCGATGGGCGGTACCGGCGGGACGCCGAACCCGCCTGCGGGCGGGGGCGCGGGCCCGCTGGTCGTGGGCTCCGCAAGGTGGACGCCGCTCCGCTGTCGATTCCGCCGTCCGTTCCTAGGCGTCTCATCTGACTGCCAATTCTGGCTAGACGACGGGTCGTCGCTCATCGCGGCTCTCCTCGGCCACGGGACCCCACCCTACGACAGCGAGGGACAGCAAGGTCGAGGGCCTCGGCGCGGCCATCTCCGGCCCACGGCCCTCGAGTTGGCCTCTTGAACCGATGATGGGGAGGCTTCGCCCACCCGATGAACCTCGACTTGCCAATCGGGCGCTGAGGGACCTGGTCGGCTCAGACCTCCCCCAAGACTGAGCGGACCCGGCCGTCTCGGCGGGTGACCGACCTCATGCTCCCGCGCTCGCGGTATGAACGAGAACGTGATCGAAGCGCCGATAGCGGCGGCGATTGAGCCGGGCGATGACCCGGAGGGGGGGAGCCGACCTGAATAGCGCCTTCTGCTGTTCCGGAGTGGCGTGGGCCACGAGCCACGGGATCAGGAACCGTGGTCTTGGCCCGTGGGGTTGTTTTACGCGCTTTCGCCTCGAGCCTCTTGTAGTCGGCGAAAGGCACCTCCGTCTCGAACAGAGGCAGGGGCGCTCCTTCTTCCAGCGTGAGGTGGGCGTCGAGTCGTCCCATCACCACGGAGAAGGCGTCAGCGGCCTCCCTACGGTGAGTCGCGACTTTGCCTGTGCGATTGGCCGAGCGCGGCGAGGTGGTCGCTGGCGACCTCGAGAGCGACGGCGAGCGCCTCGTGCTGGTCGGCCAGTTCGTCGAGGCGCATCCGGTCGGCTCCGACTCTGGCCTCCAAGGCGGGGAAGAACACGGTGTCCTCATGGGTGTGGTGAAGAGCGAGCTGTTCACGGTATTCGTCGAAGAAGGCTCGTATGCCGGCCAACCGGCTCGCTCGATCGTCTGTGTCCAGATCGGCGATGGCGGCTGCCAGCCGGGCTCCATCGACCCTGAGCGCTTGATGGATCAGATCGACGAAGGTGAGGTCTGGCTTGCGCTGGTCGGCACTCACGGGATCTGGGGCCTGCGGAGCAGCGAGATGCTGGTGATGGCGACGAACGCGAGCCAGACGATGAACCCGACGAAGCCGAGCGCGATCCAGGCACCGCCGTTCGTGAGCGCGACCGTGAACATGGAAGCGACGAGCAGGCACGCAGCTCCAGGCACGGTGGCGACCATGAGCCAGGCCGGGATGAGGCGCGTCGACGCCGCCGCTCTGCCGAGCCCGATGAGGGCGACGGCGATGGCGGCGAGGTCCAACCCAAAGGCGGCGCCGTGCAGGGTCCACATGGCCTGCTGCCGCTCGGCCATCTTGACCGGCAGCTCACAGACTCGCAGCCCGGCCCGCGTAGCCAGACGATCGACTCCACCTCGGGGAAGTCGGACGGGTAGGTCCGGGCGAACAGCTCCAACGCGCGCGGACCCAGCGCCCGGAAGCCGACGTGGTGTCGGTGAAAGACTGGCCCGTTCGCCAGCGAACCAAGACGGCGAGTACCCGCATGCCGACGCGCCGGCTGGTTGGTGCCGCGTTGTCGCGGTGGCGGAGCCAGCGCAACCCGCTGGCGGTGGCGGAGCCAGCGCGACCCGCTGGCGATGTCGGCGCCTCCGGACACGACCGCGTCGAGCAACTGGATGGCCTCGGCCGGGTCGTGCTGCCCGTCGGCGTCGATCTGCATGGAGAGGTGCAGCCGATGGAAGCCAGTACGTCCGCAGCCAGCCGGGCGCCTCAGACGACGGGCAAGAACCCGGCGCCGGCGATGAACTCCGGCCGCGGGGTCGGCGCCACGAACGGCTCCGTCAGCGAGTTGTCCACGCTGTTGTACACAACGAAGAGATTGGTGCGTGGATAGGGCGTGATGTTGTTCGAGGAGCCGTGCATGGCGTTGCAGTCGAACAGTACCGCCGAGCCCGGTTCGCCGGTCACGACTGCCACTCCGCCTCCCGCCGTCACGAGCTCGGCGAGACTGGCGTCGTCAGGGACCCCGATCTCCTGGGCGCGAGCCAGCTGCGGTAGTGGTCCTCCGGAGTGACGCCAACGGTCGGTACGAAGGTACGGTGGGAGCCGGGGATGATCATCAGGCTCCCGTTGTGCACGAAGTTCGCCGTCAGAGCGATGGCGATGCTCACTGCCCTGGGCGCGGGCATCCCGTCCTCGGCATGCCAGGTCTCGAAGTCGGAGTGCCAGCTGAACCCTTGACCGACGAAGCCTGGTTTCCGATTCACGCGGCTCTGGTGCACATAGACAGCCGAGCCCAACAGCTGGCGGGCGGCACCAGCCAGGCGTCCGTCGGCGACGACTCGGGCGACCAACGTGCTCGAACGGTGCACCTCGAAGATGGACCGCACAGCGTCCCCGCCGGGCTCGCTGACGACCCGATCCGATGACGCCAGCTCCGGATCGGCAGCCATGCGCTCGAGCTCGTCATGTAACCGGTCGATGGTCACGGCGTCGACGAGGCGCTCTCGAACGAGGAAGCCGTCACGTTGGAAGCGCCTGAGCTCGTCTGGTCGCAGCGGCCCACTGTCGGCGGAGTACACCACCGGATCTCGGCGGGGAAAGGCCTGGACCGGCGGGGCGACCCGGGTCGGGTAACGGTCGTCGACAGCCACCTCCATCATGGCTGCCCGTGCTCACCCTTGCCGTCATCACCCTGGCTGAGCAACGGGTAGACCCCGTCCTCGTCGTGTGTCTCCTGACCCGTGCACGGCGGCGAGAACACACACACCATTCGGAGGTCGGAGTCGGCGGCCACCCGATGACGCTCGTGCCCGTCCAGGAGGTAGACCGTGCCGGGATCGAGGTCGTAGCTACGATCATTGTCGAGGTCATCGAGTCGCCCATGACCGTCGATGCAGTACACGGCCTCGATGTGGTGGCGGTACCACATGGTCGTCTCGGTGCCGGCGTGGATGATCGTGTCGTGCAGCGAGAAGGCCTGCCGGTCGCGTTCCAGCAGGAGGCGCCGGCTCCGCCAGGTCGGCGTGGCAACGTCTCGGTCGGAGCCCTCGACGCCGGCCAGGGTTCGCACGATCACAGTGTCACCACCGTGCACATGACGTCGGCGAGAACCTCCAGGCCGGGGATGAGCTCGTCGTCAACCGAGACGTTGAGCGGCGGCATCAACTTGACGACGTCTTGGCCCGGTCCCGAGGTCTCGACCAGGACGCCGCGGTCGAAAGCGGCGCGGGCCGCCTTCGTGGCCATGTCCTCTCCGGGAAACGCCAGCCCCCATACGAGGCCCTTGCCGCGCACGCCGACATCGAGATCGGGTCGCTGGCGACGGACCTCGTCGGCGATGCTCCCGAGCGCCTGCTCGACGATTCGTCCCCGAGCCCGGACACTCTCCTCGATGCCGCCGTCATCGATGCGAACCGATCCGTCTTGGTTGATCTGAGCCCCTCGACCGTCGGTGAATCCACCCTGCTGCCACATCGAGAGCGCGGCACACGCGGTCACGAAGGCCAGGTTGTTCCCACGAAAGGTTCCGTTGTGCTCGCCTGGCTCCCAGACGTCGAGCTCCGGCCGGATCAGCGTCAGGGCGAGCGGGAGGCCGATCCCGCTCAAGGACTTCGACAGCACGACGATGTCAGGAACGATGCCGGCATCTTCAAAGCTGAAGAACGGTCCCGTGCGTCCGCACCCCATCTGGACGTCATCCACGATCAGAAGGATCTCGCGGGCCGCGCACAGCTCTGCCAGCCGACGGATCCACGAGACGCTGGCCACGTTCACGCCGCCCTCACCCTGGACCGTCTCGACGATCACGGCGGCGGGGAGATCGAGCCCACTCCCCCTGTCCTCGATCAGCGCCTCCAGGAGCTGTATCGAGTCCACCTCGTCCTCGAGGAACCCGCAGTAGGGAAGGTGGGTGGAGTCGTTCAGTGACACCCCTGCGCCGTTGCGCTTCATGGAGTTCGCCGTGACCGACAGCGAGCCGAGCGTCATCCCGTGAAGGGCGTTCGTGAAGCTCACGATCTGTTTTCGGCCGGTGACCTTCCGCGCCAGCTTGAGGGCGGCCTCCACCGCATTCGTCCCGGTCGGGCCGGGAAACTGCACGCGGTAGCTGAGGCCACGAGGTTCGAAGACCACGGCTCGCAGCTGCTCGAGAAGCTCCGCCTTGGCCACGGTGTTCATGTCGAGGCTGTGCAGCACCCGATCCTCGGCCAGGTAGTCGAGGAGCGCCTGCTTGAGCACCGGATGGTTGTGACCGTAGTTGAGGGCACCGGCGCCGCTGAAGAAGTCGATGTACGTCTTGCCGTCGGTGTCGCGTAGTCGGGCGCCCCGCGCCTGGTCGAAGACCACCGGCCAGGCGCGGCTGTAGCTCCGGACCTCTGATTCGAGCTGCTCGAACACGCCGTGCATGGACGTGATGCCACCGGCGACCACGGGTTCGTTAGCGGTGTCGGTCACGGTGCTCCCCGTGCTCGTCGTTGTCGCGGCCTGAAGGTTCTTCACGCGTCGCGCCTCCTCGGCATGCTCTCCGTCGATCGCGTCCGTCCCAAACGCCATGCTAGGCAACAGACACGGTTTCTATGGTCGAGCCGGCGTGGCCCGTTCCAGGTGCGCAGGAGCCCCCGGTTCGCTTTCGCTGGCTCCGAACGGGCCGACCCGCATGAGGAGCTCGTCGTCGTGCGGACACTCCGGTGGGAACACGGACCCTCCGAAGAGCTCGCCCAGCGCGAGCTCCACTCCAGACGATGCCGCCAGCGACCGGAAGAGCCCAGCGGAGGCCTCGTTCGAGGGGGTCACCGATGCCTCGACGAAGCGCAGCCTGGGCGCGAGACGGTCGCTGAGGTGGTCCAGCATGGCCAGAGCTATGCGCTGTCGGCGCCACGCCTTGGCGACGCCTACCTGCCATACGAACAACGTCGCCGGCTCGACTGGGCGACGCAAACCGATGACAAAGCCGACCGTGGCCCCGTCCACCTCGGCGATCACCGACGTATCGGCGAAGTCACGGCACCAGAGGAGGTACAAGTAGGGCGAATTGAGGTCGAGGCCAGAAGATCTGGCCAGGCGCCAGACACCAGCCCCGTCCTCGGTGGTCGGCGCGCGCAACGAAATGGTCTGTCCGCTCACCGAACACGCTGATACCCGGATCTGGTCGGGGCAAACTAGATTATTCAGACATAATTTCCGAAGAATTTCGGGGTTCGCCCGAGCCCCTCGGCGATCTAACAGAGGCTGACCCGCTTCGCCGACAGCACGTGGCCGACGGCGTCGTCGAGTCGTGACAGCGGAAGGGTTCCGTCACTGGCCGCCGCGGTCAGCTGGCTCACCACCTCGGAAGATCCAGACGACGGGGCCGAGAGGTCGTACAGGACCATGTCGGCACCAGCGGTCACCGCCTGCGCCGCGGCGTGTGGAACGTCCAGTCCAGTGGCCCTGATGGAGCTGGCGGACAACGAGTCGGTCAGCACGAGTCCACCGAAGTCGAGTTGGCGCATCAGAAGGCCCCCGATGGCTGCCGGGGACAGACTGGCGGGGCCACTCGTGAGGCCCGGGATGGTGGCGTTGCCTACCATGACGGCTGGTAGCAGAGCGTGCACGGCGCCCCCGAAGGGCACCAGGTCCGCCGCCTCCAGCGCCGGCAGCGGCGGGGTCGACGCCGGCGCGTCATCGGTGTTGGCGGTGGCCTAGCCCTCACCGGGAAAGTGCTTGACGACGGGGATGACGCCGGCGGCGAGTAGTCCCTCGGCAAAACCGAGTCCGTAGCTGGCGGCAACTGCCGGATCAGGGCTGAACGAGCGGGGACCGTCGGTGTGCTGCACATCGGGCCCGGGCCCGCTCGCCAGATCGAGCACCGGGGCGAGGTCGACGTCCACGCCGTTGGCGATCAGCGTGCGCCCGGTGGCCTCGCCCAGTTGACGAACAGCTTCTGGGTCGAGAGTCGCGGCCATGGCCCTGGGCGACGCCAGCGACCCGACCAGATTGGGCATCCGTTGGACCTGGCCGCCCTCCTCGTCGGTCATGATCAAGGGGGCGATACCGCCCGGCGCTTGCGCCTTGAGGCCCGCCAGCTGCTGGGAGAGGTCCGTCGGTGCCGCCGATCCGAACAGGATGACCCCGCCGACACCCTGGCGCACCGCCGGCACTGCCGTCGTCACGGCGGTCTCCTCCACCGGCGCCACGACGAGCTGCGCGGCTCGGCGAGCTATTGGCCAGGTTGCCAGCACGCTGGCATTGCTGCAGCCGGTCTTGGTCGTAGCGCCCGGTGCTGATGTCGGTGCAGCGGCCGCGCTGTGCCGTGCAGGGCCGCGCTGCGCGTGCGAGCCGCTCGTGGCACAGGACGCTGACAGCGCTGCTAGCACACAAGTCGCCAAGCCCCGCCTCAGACATCCCCTTGCTCTCACGCCGACCGCCCCGGCACGTCGAATACTCCAGCTCTGGCCAGGGTACCGGCTGCGATACGGGGAGCGGTCTCCAGGTGATAGCGCCGGGTGGTCGGCGCCAGCCAGGGAGCCAGACCGCCTACGGGTGGATTCGCTCCCCCGTCTCGAGCATGGCCACGAACTTCGCCAGGCGCTGGGCCCGCGTCTCGGGCTTCTTCGCGTCCTGGAGCCGGTAGAGGATGGCGTAGCGGTTCTGGCTGTTGAGCTCGGCAAAGAACTCCTTGGCCTTGGGGCGGGCGTCGAGCTCCCGCTGGAGGTCGTCGGGAATGGTGCTGTGGCGCTGGCCCTCGTAGGCCGCGTCCCAGCGGCCGTCCACCTCGGCCCGCTGGACCTCGGCGAGCCCGGCCGGGCGCATCCGGCCCTCAGCGATCAGTCGCTCGGCCTTGTCGCGGTTGATTCGCGACCATCGGCTTCGGGCTCGTCTCGGGGTGAACCGCTGGAGGAAGTAGCGCTCGTCGAGGGCCTCGCGTCGCCCGTCGATCCATCCGAAGCAGAGGGCGCAGTCGAGTACCTCGGGGTAACCGACGCTGTCGATGCCCGCATCCCGCTTCGCCATCCTGATCCACAGGCCGTCCGACTCGGCGTGGTTGTGGTCGAGCCACGCCTCCCAATGGGCGGCAGAGGAGAACGCGTGCTGCGGGAGGTCGTCGTCGGCGCCCACCGCGATGCAGGCTACCTCTCTGTGAGAGCGCCTCGACGGCGCTGCAACAGTGCCCGCTCGGCTTCGTCGTCGGTGAGGGTGAGGGGGAGTCGACACATCCGAGAGGGAATCAGCGGGCAGCGGACGGGGGGCTGTACACGGCGACGAAAGGGCCACATCGTGTCTGGCGTCCGTGGAGGACACCCAGGATGTCAGGGTCCAACGGAGCAGGACCGGGCTGCAGACCGACCATCGGCACCACCGAGGCGTCCTGGGTCTCGAAGAGCACCAGGTAGTCGCCCTGCCGGTCGAGGGAGCGGGCGGCGCCGAGGATCTGGGCGTGGGACCCCCCGATCTCGTCGATCCACAGCCAGTCGATGGGCAGCGGGTCGTGAAGGTGCAGGACCGGGTACATGGCGGCGTTGTTGGGCAGCAGCGCGACCCGGCCGGCGGGCATCTGTCGGATGCAGGCCTTCATGTCCGAGAGGTAGGCGCCGGTGTCGGGATTGGTACGGATGGATCCGAAGTCCGGGGCGACGCGCGAGAGCGGGAACGTCAACTGGCCGGCGGGGCGATCACGATAGATGTCGGATCGTCGGGTGTGGACGAAGACGGCAGCTGTGGCACCGAAGACGGCGACGGCAGCCAGCACGCTGACTAGCGCCCCTGGTCGGGTGGCGATCTGGTGTCCGTCCCAGATGCGGATCACCGCCAGGAGCACGAGGCCTCCGGCGACGAGGTTCGGGACGGCGTACCCCCACGACAGGCTGACCATCCACCCTGTGCCCACCACGGCGATTCCCGGCCAGTCGACGCGCCGTCGGCGATACATGTGCCACAGGACCACGATGCCCACGATCGCCTCCAGCTGGTCCGCCCAGGTCCCATAGAGCTGAAGATGCTGCTGGAGCGCGGTCCCAACGACCAGAGCCGTAAGGACAAGGCGCAGCACGGTCCCGATCGCCGAACCCGCCCGGGAGTCCGCGACAACCAGCGCGACCAGGAGAACGACCACGACGGCCGACCGAGCGAGGTCACCGGTGGTCAGCATCTCGTGGATCAGGTCGCGCCCGTAGATCGGTCGAGCCCCGGTGAGCTCACGGACGAAGGACGAGAACGCGCCGAAGGCGGAGATCACGATCACGTAGAGCGCGCCGGGAACGGCCGCCCACAGCACGGAGCGGACCACCGTGGCGAACCGCGCTGCGGGCGCGGTACGGGCGGCAACCATGGCCACGCCGAGGAGGGGAGCCAGGAAGAAGCTCTGCTTGACGACGAGCGCGGCCCCGAGAGCGATGAACCCGGCCACGGTCCGCGCGGGTACTGGACGAGGACGAAGCCGAGGGCGACGAGCAGGACGCCGTCGATGGTGTGCCAGTCCATCAACGGGAACCCGTGGATCGAGATCAGCGCACTGGCCGCGACCGCGACACCCTCCCACGCTCGCCACCGCGCCGGTGGCCGTCCGATGACCAGCCAGCCGACGAGGACCGCGGTACCGACCAGCTCGGCCGTGGTGACCACCCGGGAAGCGACCATGAGGGGCAGCGGCAGGGCGAAGTCCAGCAGATGGATGATGGGCGATCCGACCGGACGCGGGGAGATGAAGTCGAGGTGGGGGACCTGACCGTGCAGTATGCGATAGCTCTGAGCGAGGATGTAGCCGTCGTCGGTCGGGTTGAAGCCCAACCGACCGGCGACGGCGAACACGCCGCCGATGAGCACCAGGGCGCCCGCAACGACAGCGCCGCCACGAAGACGCCCTGCCCGACGATCCCGCACATCGCGGACCATCGTCGCCATGCGCGGCGATAGTAACCGCGCCGCCTTCTAGTCCCCGAGCGGCGGAGCTCGATACTGCCACCAGCCAGCGACCCGCCAGCCGATCTCGAGGGCGACGTCGGCGAGCACCGCGATCACCACGGCCACCGTGATCGCCCACCACGTCGGGAGCTGAAGCTCGAAGAACGTGTCGAGACCCGGAATGGTCAGGGCGCCGGCGAAGACCGCCGCCATGCCCACGACCAGGGCCAGGCGGCCGCGGTTGAACGGCCGGATCAGGATGACCAAGACCCACAGTCCAACTGAGAACAGGACGATGACCGCCGTGGTGCGGGCCTCGGTGAGAGTCAGGCTGGGCTCGTCACGAGCCACCGCGTACGCCGTGAACGTGGCCGTCGCTGCCACCACTCCGGACGGGATGGCGAAGCGAAGGACCCGGTTGACGAACCCCGGCCGCCAGCGCTGGGAGTTGGGGCCGAGAGCGAGAAAGAACGCCGGCACCCCGATGGTCAACCCGCTCACGACCGTCAGGTGCCGGGGCAGGAACGGGAACGGCAGGGTCGCCACCCCGACGGCGATGGCCAGAAGGACGGCGTAGACGGTCTTGGTCACGAACAGGTTGGCCACGCGCTCGACGTTGGCGATCACCCGGCGTCCCTCTCCGACGACTCCAGGAACGACGTCGAACGCGTTGTCCAGGAGCACCAGCTGAGCGACGGCACGCGAGGCGCTGCTGCCTGAACCCATGGCCATGCCGATGTCGGCGTCCTTGAGGGCGAGCACGTCGTTGACCCCGTCACCGGTCATGGCCACCACGTGGCCGCGGGACTGGAGTGCCGACACCATGGCCCGCTTCTGGTGGGGATTGATCCGGCCGAAGACCGAATGGTCTTCGACCGCCTGGGCCAGCTCGGCAGGCTCGGACGGCAACCCCCTGCCGTCGACCGGCTCGTCCGAACCGGGAACCCCCACCCGCCGGGCGATCGCCCCGACGGTGGCGGGGTTGTCGCCCGAGATGATCTTCACCGTGACGCCCTGGCGGCCGAAGTAGCCGACCGTGTCGGCGGCGTCTGCCCTGACTCGCTCGTCCAGCACCACCAGGGCGGCGGGCGTGATCGAGGACGGAAGCGACGACAGATCGGCTTCACCATCGCCTCGAGCCAGGAGGAGCACCCGCCGTCCCTCCTGAGCGTGCGCATCGGACTGTCGGAGGGCGGCCCTGTCGGGCGCGCTCGCCAGGAGGATCTCGGGCGCTCCCAACAACCAGGTCCCGTGCCTGTCGAACGTGGTCGCTCCCCACTTGCGCGCGGACGAGAACGGGGCGCGGGAGCGCACAGCCCAGCCCACCGGGTCGCCCGCCCACTGGCCGACGGCCCTGAGGCTGGCGTTGGGCTGGGGATCAGCCGCCGCCAAGGCGCCGAGCACGTCTCGAACCGGGAGCTCCGGCGCCAGTACCTCGACGTCGCGCACCTCCATCACGCCCTCGGTGAGGGTGCCCGTCTTGTCCAGGCAGGCCACGTCCACGCGGGCCAGTCCTTCGACGGCGGCGAGCTCCTGCACGAGGACCCGACGGCGACCGAGCCGGACCACCGCCAGGGCGAAGGCGAGGCTGGTCAGGAGAACCAGGCCCTCGGGCACCATGCTGCCGACGCCGGCCACCGACCCCCGCACCGAGTCCTCGAGATCGGCCGACTGGAGCTGGCTGAACACGAGCAGCGCGGCAGCCGGGGGGATGACAAACGTCACCAGGCGCAGGATCTGGTTGATGCCTTCCCGCAACTCGGATCGCACGAGCGTGAACCGACGGGCCTCCTCCGCGAGCTCGCGCGCAGTACGCGGCGCGGCCCACTCGGGTGGCACGGTACCGGCCGCTCCCGGCCGTGACGAAGCTGCCGGAGAGCACCTCGTCGCCCACGCTCTTCGGCATCGGATCGGCCTCGCCGCTGAGGAGCGACTCGTCCAGCTCGAGGCCGCCCACCAGCACCACACCGTCGACGAGCACTTGGTCGCCTGCCGCCAGCTCCAGCACGTCGTCGAGCACGACCTCGTCGACCCCGAGCTGACCAACCCGGCCCTCGCGCACGACCGCGGCGTGCGGCGCGTTGAGCACCGCCAGCTGATCGAGGGTCTGCTTGGCCCGCAGCTCCTGGATGATCCCGATGGCCGCGTTGGCGACCAGCACCACGCCGAAGAGGGCGTCCTGGAACGGCCCGACGATGAGTATGACGACGAGGAGGGCGCCCAGTATCGCGTTGAAGCGGGTGAAGATGTTGGCCCGGAAGATCTGCGAGACCGTGCGCGACGGTGCGGACGGGACCTCGTTGACCTCACCACGGGCGACGCGATCCCGGACCGCCGCGTCGTCCAGGCCGACGAGCTCGTCGACGACCGGGCCTCCCGCGGCCGTCTCGGTCACAGCTGCGACCGGGTCGTCGTCTGCAGGAGGTGGGGCACCGATGACTCGCCTACCCTTCAGCCTGGCGAAATGGCCTTTGCAGCCGGGGCGAGGTGCCCTCTCTCAGGATACGTGCCGCCCGCCCGGCGGGCAGGCTCGGTGTTCCAAGGGTTCGTCTCACCGTTACCAGGACGAAGCCGTCCGGACACGGAGCCTGAGTACGGTCTGGTCACGTCCGCGTGGCGATCATCGCCGAATGTTTCCTCCCGGCGTGCAACGGGGTCACGAACTCGGTGCTCCGGGTCGTCGAGCACCTGGAGGGTGCAGGTCACCAGGCGCTGGTGGTGGCGCCCGGGCTGGGGCCCAGCCGCTACCTCGACACCCCCGTCGAACGGGTGGCAGCGGTCGACATGCCGTTCTACCGAGGCCTGTCGGTGGCCCTGCCGACCGGGCGCGTCCGCCACCTCCTCCAGCGCTTCTCGCCCGACATCGTCCACCTGGCCGCGCCCGCGGTCCTCGGGGCAGCGGGCGCGAAAGCCGCCCGCAGCCTCGGCATCCCGTCGGTCGCGGTGTACCAGACCGACTTCGCCGGGTTCGCTCGGCGGTACGGGCTGGGGGTCGCCAGCCCGGCGATGTGGAACTGGCTCCGCTGGGTGCACTCCCAGACCGACCTGACGCTTGCGCCCTCTTCCCTCGCCTGCTGGGACCTGGCCCGCCACCGCATCAGACCGGTGGTCAAGTGGGGCCGGGGGGTCGACCTCCAGAGGTTCCACCCCCGGCACCGCAGCTCACTGCTCCGGCGTCGTCTGGCGCCCGACGGCGAGACCATCGTCGGCTACGTCGGTCGGCTGGCGCCTGAGAAGCGCGTCCATCTGCTCCACCACGTGCTGCATATGCCGGGGGTTCGAGTCGTGGTCGTCGGTGACGGACCGTCGGAGCGGGCGCTGCGCCGGCGCCTTCGAGGTGCCCAGTTCCTCGGGTTCCAGACGGGAGCCGAGCTGTCGCAGACCCTCGCTTCGCTGGACGTGTTCGTGCACACTGGAGCCGACGAGACCTTCTGCCAGACTATCCAGGAGGCACTGGCCTCCGGCGTCCCGGTGGTGACGCCCGCGGTGGGTGGGCCTATGGACCTCGTTCGGCACGGCGAGAACGGATGGCTGTTCCCGGACGACGACCCGGCGCTGCTGCGGAGCGCCGTCGCCGAGCTCGTCGCCGACGACACCCGGCGCCTGATGATGGGTCAGCGGGCCCGCGTCTCGGTCGAGGGCCGGAGCTGGGACGAGCTCGGCGAAGAGCTCGTCGCCCACTACCGCACGCTCTCGGGGGCCGCCCAGGGTTCCCGCCGGGTGGCCTGATGGCCATCCGGTCGTGGATCGTCGTATCTGTCCACGATGTCGCGCCGGCGACCAGGCCGGCCTGCGAGCGGTGGATCGACGACCTCGAGGAGCTCGGCCTGCCGACCACGATGCTCGTCGTGCCCGGCCCGTGGAAGGCGCCCGCCATCGGCCACGATCGCCGCTTCGGTGCCTGGCTCCGCGCCTGTCAGGGCCGGGGACACGAGATCGCCCAGCACGGTTGGACCCACTCGGCGACGAGGCGCGGGTCGCGGGGTCGCCGGTTCATCGGCCGGGTCGTCGCCCGAGGCTGCGCAGAGTTCTGGACCCTGGACGAGGACGAAGCAGCTCGACGCCTCGCCCTCGGCCGGGCGCAGCTCCGCTCCGAGGGAATCGAGTCCGTCGGGTTCGTCCCGCCCGGGTGGCTGGCGTCAGCGAGCGCGCTGCGGAGCATGAGCGCGTTGGGCTACCGCTACACGACCTCGCACACCGCCGTCATCGACTTCGCCACCGGAGCTCGCCATCGGGCCGTCGTCCTCTCCCACCGAGCTGGAGGCTCGCTCGAGCGTCCCGGCTCGGCCTTCATGACGAGGACGGCGCGGCTCCTCGTCAGCCAGGGGCGACCGGTGCGCATCGCCCTCCACCCCGCGGACGTGGAGCGGCCCCGTCTGCGCGCTGCGGCGCTGGCCGCCATCGACGCCGCCGTGGCCGCCGGCGCCTCGCCCGTGACCTATCTCGACGTCGTAAACCGACCGGACGCGCCGGCAACACAGGTCGCATGACGCGAATCGTGCAGCTCGCCAACTTCTATGGGCCCGAGTCCGGCGGTCTGCGCACGGTGCTCGACGAGCTCGGTCGGGGCTACCAGCGCGCCGGCCTCCAGCGGTTCTCGATCGTTCCAGGCGAGCGGGACGACGAGGAGTCGACCGACGGCGGCACCAAGGTGACACTGGCCGCTCCGTTGCTCCCGGGTGGCGGTGGGTACCGGGTGCTCAACTCGCGGTCCCGGGTCGAAGCGGTGCTCGACCGCATCAGGCCCGACCACCTCGAGGTGTCGGACAAGCTGTCGCTCGTGTGGGTGAGCCGCTGGGCGTCGGCCCGGAGCCTGCCCAGCATCCTGCTGTCGCACGAGCGCCTCGACGCCATCCTGGCGGCGCGGGTGCCGAGGTGGTTTCCGCTCCGTCGGGCCGCAGACCGGTGGAACCGGCGCCTCGCGACCCGCTTCGACCGCGTCGTCTGCACGTCGGCCTTCGGCGCCGAGGAGTTCGAGCGGATCGGGGCGACCAACCTGACCCGAGTCCCACTCGGGGTCGATCTCGAGGTCTTCCAGCCCGGGCCTTCGGCGCCCACGGGGCGCACACAGCTGGTGATGGTGGGCCGCCTGTCGAAGGAGAAGCGGCCCGCGCTGGCGATCGACACCGTGCGCGTGCTGCTCGGGCGCGGCGTGGATGCCCATCTGACCATCGTCGGAGCCGGCCCGCTCGCACCGGGGCTGGCCGCCGCCGGAGCGGGCCTTCCGGTGCGGTTCACCGGGCACCTCCAGGACAGGGGCGCCGTTGCCGCCCTGCTCGGCGGCGCCGACGTGGCGCTTGCGCCCTGCCCCGTCGAGAGCTTCGGCCTCTCGGTGCTCGAGGCCCTCGCCGCGGGCACCCCGGTCGTCGTCGGCGACGGCGGCGCCTCCGCCGAGCTGATCGATGACAGCTGCGGCCGGACCGCCGCCACCGACCCGGCATCGATGGCGGAGGCGGTGGCCGCGCTGCTCGATGTCCCTGGTCGCCGAGCGTCCGCGCGCGCCCGGGCCGAGCGGTATCCGTGGTCGCGCACGGTCGACGGGATGCTCGTCGCCCATCGCCTGTTGGCCGCACCGCTGGAGACGATCAGGTGAGAGCCCGTCCGCTCGTGACCGAAGACCACGACGCCGTACGCGCCATCTTCCGCTCCACCCTGCTGCTCGGCCGCGAGCTGCCGTTCTCGCTTCCCGACCTGGATCGCTACGAGTCGCTGTGCCTCGACTGGTACCTCGGTCCGGGTCGCGAGGATGCCGCGGTCGTCGAGTCCGATGACGGGCGGGTCGTCGGCTACGCGCTGGTGTGCACCGACGGCGCAGGCCACGCCCGATGGATGCGGCGGCGGGCGGCCCGGTTCGCCTTCACCCTCCTGGTCGGTTTCGCCGGGGGCCGGTACCGCGGCGGCGCCGCCCGCTTCTACCGATGTCGCCTCCGCGACGGGGTGACGATGTGGCGCTCGGGCCCGGCCGCACCGATGCCCGCGCACGCCCACGTCAATGTCGACCGCGGGTGGCGTGATGGCGGGCCGCGCAGGCTGCTGACCGACCACATCGATGATCGCGTCCGCCGAGCGGGGCTTCCCGGCTGGTACGGCGAGATCAACGCCATGGCCGGTCATCGGTCGCGGGCCCTCGAACGCATGGGGGGTCGCATCGGCCACCGGGAGCCCAACCACACCCTCAGCGCCTGCCTCGGCCAGCCCGTCGAGCGCCTCACCCTGATCAGAAGCCTCACCTCGGCGCTCCCGCCGCGGCCGCCACCGGGGCCGGGTCGCTCGCGATCGCCGGAGGTCGCCTTCGTCTTCCCGTCCGGAGGCAGCAGCGGCGCGGCCCAGGTGGGCATCCTCCGCAGCCTGGTGGAAGCCGGCATCCGTCCCGACGTCGTGGTCGGCTCCTCAGTGGGCGCGCTGAACGCCGCCTTCTTCGCCATGGACCCGACGATCGCCCAGGTGGACCGGCTCGCCACCATCTGGCGGGGCTTGAACCGCGAGGACGTCTTCGGGCGCAACCGCTACGGGACGATCACCCACGTCCTGCTTCGCCACGACCACATCTACACGCCCGCCGCCCTGCGGGCGCTGATCGCCCGCTTCTGCAACCTCACCGAGCTGGCGGACACCAAGGTTCCCGTCCACGTGGCGACCACCGACCTCGACAACGGCGTGTCCCGCTGGTGGGTGGCGGGTCCCGCGATCGACATCCTCTATGCCAGCGCCTGCCTGCCCGGGCTGTTCCCGCCCGTCATGCTCGGCGGTCATCGCCACGTCGACGGCGGCGTCCTGGAGCCGGCGCCGGTGCAGCGAGCCGTCGACCTCGACGCCAGCAGCGTGTACGTGCTGGGCGAGATCGTAGGCCCCGAGGACGATCAGCCGCGACGGCTGACCGCCCTCGACGTCCTCATCCGCAGCTTCGCCATCAGCCGCTATGCCCGGCTCCCCGATCCGACCGCGCTGGCCCGCGCCGGGCAGCGGGTGATCACGGTGCCCGGGGCCGACACCACCGACATCGAGATCACCGACTTCAGCCACACGAGCCGGATCATCGACGAGAGCCGGGTGCGCAGTCGGCACTTCCTGACTGGTGGGGAGCCTGAGCCGGGACAGGTGCTGGAGGAGCAGCCGACGGGACCGCAGGAGATCGCTCAGGGGTCGAACGACAAGCAGAAGGAAGCCGTCCCACTGTTGGGCGGCTCGTAGCGCATCTCGTCCAGCTCCCCGGACGGGGCGACGCCGACGAACTCGGCGTTGGTGCGGACCCGTACGGTCAGCCCGGGAAGACGCCAGACGTCGCCCTCCAGGGCGTCCGCCGCCGAGATGAGGAACGTCGTCGCCTGCGGACCCCTCCGGGAGTGGGGGAGGCAGGTCGTGACGAGCTCGTGCGGCTCGGCGCGGGCCTCGACCGGGCCCGGGTGGACGAGTCGGATCCACCGGGTTCGGCCGTCGGGGTCTCGCCAGTGGACCGTCGCCGGGTGGTACTGGCCCCAGCCCGGCCATCGCCGCCCGCCGCGCTCGGCGCCGATCATCAGGTCGGCAGAGAGCCACGCGTTGGCGATCCGCTCCGGGTCGGACGACACGACGCGCTCGACGTGGCGCTCCTCGTCGAAGCGGTTGAGGGCATGCTGCGCCTCGGCGGGTACACAGGGGTCAAGGACCGCGATCACCGGCGCCAGGGCGAGGTCATGGGAGTGGGAGAAGGGCCGGCTCAGCTCCGGCACGGGGGCCGCGGCGTCGGGCTCGGCGGCTTGGATCCACAGGCCGAGCGCCGCCACGTAGCGCCGCATGTCCATGCCGTAGGCCCGCGTGTACGGCCCGGCGACGTTACCGAGACCGGCTTGGTACCAGGGGGCCAGGTCGGCCCACAGCTCCGCTTCGAGGCGACGACCCCAGGCTCGCAGCTGAGGCGACGGCGAGTGCGAGCGCCACAGCACGAGGGCGTAGAGGTCGATCCCGTAGTAGGTGGGCGAGTTCCACTCGTCGAGCGTCCCGTGGAGGTCGAAGCGCTCGACGGTGCGACCCGCCAGCTCCTCGCCTCGGCGCGTGAGCTCGGGCCGGTCCAGCAGGTGCCCGGCATACACCTCGAGCCAAGCCCGCATGAGGGCGATGTTGGAGTAGCGCTCGCCCACTCGCTCGGGAGGCTCGCCGTCCACCGCGAGGGCGATCGCCGCCACCATGGCGTCGACGGTCGTAGGGGGCAGGACGTCTCCGGCGAGGATGAGCGCGAGGGCGAACCCCGTGCCGACGAACTGCCGCCAGTTCGGGTCGAACCCGACGTACTCGACGGCGCCCGGCTGGGGTTCGGGGGCCTCCCGGAACCGGGCGAAGGTGCCGTTCCAGGGGGCACCCTGATCGACGAGCTGACAGCCGACGACAGCGCCGAGGGCGCGCACCGCGTTCTCCACGTCGCCGTCGGCGCGCCGTCGCAACAGACCGAGTGCGTACCACACCGTCGGCGGCACCAGGTGAAGGCTGCGCGGAGGGAACAACGCGTCGAAGGAACCGGGTGGGTTCCAGAGCATGGCGACGTCGTCGTCCCACCACGCCGTCATCCAGTCGAGCGCCTCCGCCGACACCCCCGAGGCCACGCCAGCCATGCTAAAGCGCGGTCACGGTGCGTCGGTGATCCCCGCCCGCCGCGATCACAGCCCAGCTCAGTCCGTCGGTCGCAGATAAACGGGAAGCGTCGCCGCCAGGTCGGTGGCCTTGGGGCTGCCCAGCCCGCTGACCGGGTCCCAGCCGGGGCCGGCATCGTAACCGGCCACGACGAGGTCGGTGCTGGCGACGTCGAGCCGAAGCGTGTTGTCACCTTGGGTGATGTCGTGAAGGGCTGTAGGCCGGACCGGCGGCGATCCGGTAGAGAGCCGCGTTGATGAACCCGAGGCGGTGGCCCGCTCGCTGGTCGGCGAGAGCGACGATGCCCGCCCAGCTGGTGCGGGAGGCTCGTGCCACCGCCGGAGACCTCCTTGGTCGTGCCCGCGACACTGCGGGCCGTCGGCACACCGGTCTGATGGTCGGCGTCATAGGCCACGTCGGGAATCGCACGGCCTGGCGGGCGCCAGGGGGCGTCCGGTTGATAGTCGGGGCGGGCGAACGGGAGCTGTACCCCCCTCCGGTCGCCTGTTCGCTCCGAGCTGGGGAGTGGACTCGTTCCAGGTCGTCTCTCCCTGCCACGTCCCGACGCTGCCCGCAGCAGCGAGCCTGTCCCTCCGACGGACATCACCAACGGATCCGTCGCCGGGTAGTTCACGCCCCTCGTCGTAGCTGACACGCAGTTCCGGCCGATGTCACCCTGATCGCCGGCCGAGGCCACCACTGTCATCCCGCGGTAGCGAGCCTGCTGGAAGGCGCGATGGGCATCGGCCAGCTGCCGGGGCGAGAGGCACGTCTCGCCGGTGCTCCAGCTCAGAGACAACACATCACCGAGATCGTGCTCGATCACGTACTAGCTGGCGCGCAGCAGGCTGGCGCCGTCGATCATGTTCGCCGCTTGTGCAGCGGCGCTGAGCTTCGCGGTGTGGGCGTCGACGACGATGATGCCTGCGCCCGGAGCGATCGAGTGCACCGTCTCCACATCCAACACGTCTTCGGAGTCCTCGTCGGACCGGGTGGCGCCGAAGGGCTGGACGACCGTCAGCTGCGGATCGTGAGTCCACGACCCGGTAGTAGATGTGCACATCGTGGCGGAGGCTCGGGCTGGCGTTCTCGACGATCACAACGTCCCCGCGACCAGGCACGCCGAGTCGAGCAGACTGCACCTCGTAGCTCCTCGGATCTGCTGCGGTGCGTAGCAGGGGAGAAGGAGAAGATAGCAATGCGAGAACCGCGCTCGAGGTTGAATTGTGGTGTAGTGGTGGTGGACGGGACGCCAGCCGACAGGGCGAGGGCACAGATCGCCGCGGGGAGGCGAGCGAGCGTCATCCGTCCATCCCCGCCGGCGCCGCCACGGGCTCGGCCCGAGAGCTGAGGAGGATCACCGAGACCAGCCCGGCCACGGCTACCGCCACCGCCGCGACGCGCATGCTGTTGCCGAAGGCGTAGGTGTAGGCGTCGTGCGCGGCGCGCTGGATCGGCCCGGCCACCTGAGGTGGAAGCTGGCGCAGCCGGTGGGCCCCGGTGTTCCCATTCGCGAGCAGGCTGTCGAGGGCGAACCGGTCGCCCTGATTCACGCGCACGCCGGTCTGGGCCAGGAGATGCACGGACCGGCCGTACTGGATGGCGACGATCACGCCGCCCAGGACGGCGATCCCGAACGTGGCGCCGAGTCGCGTGGTGGTGCTGCTGATGCCGGCGACGACCCCCTGATACTGGCGGGCCACAGACGACTGGGCCGCCACCCGCCTCGGAGCGTCGACCATGGCGACGCCGAGCCCGACGGCGGCGAAGGCGACGACGAGGACGAGGTAGCCCCTGTCGGCCAGCACCGAGACCGCCGCCATGGCGGCAGCGATCACGGCCATGCCGACACCAATGGGCAACGTCGGCCCCATGACGTCGGCGATGTGCCCGGCGCGCCGGGCGAAGAGCAACTCGGGCACGAGCCGGGGCAGGAAGACCAACCCGGCCAGGAACGCAGAAAGGCCGAAATCCTTCTGGACGAAGGTCACGCCCAGGATGACCAGGCTGAAGGCGGCGAACTGGCTGAAGAAGCCCACCGCGCTGGCGGCGATCATGTGGCGGTGGCGCATGATCTCGGGGCGGATCAGCGGTTCCCGGGTCCTGGCTTCGTGCCGGAGGAAGCCGGCCAGCAGGACGCAGCCTCCGGCCAGGAGCCCGACCGTCATCGGTGACGCGAAGCCCACCTCTGGACCCCTCGACACGCCGAGGACGATGGCCGTCAGGCCGCCGGTGAGCAGCGCAAGCCCCCCGTAGTCGATCGTCCTCACGCGCTCGTCCCTCGACTCGGCGGCCGCCGTGAGCACCAACGTGGCGATGACCAAGGCGATCGGCACATTGATGAAGAAGATCCACCGCCAACTGGCGTGGTCGGTGATGATGCCGCCGAGGACAGGGCCTACGACGTAGCCGCCCGTCGCCATGGCCGCCACCGACCCCAAGGCCATGCCCCGCTCGCGCTCGGGCGCGGCGGTGGTGACGAGGGCGATCCCGGCCGGGACCAAGGCCGCGGAGCCGACGCCCTGGAGTGCTCGGCCGCCGATCAACCACCATTCGTTGGTCGACGCCCCGCAGAGAACCGACGCCAGCGTGAACACACCGAGCCCCAGCAGGTAGACCCGTCGCCGCCCGAAGATGTCGGCGAAGCGACCAGCAGCGGCCACGAGACTCGCCGAGGCGAGGAGGAAGGCGAGCACCACCCAGTGGATCGTGGTCGTCGAAACGTCGAAGTCGCGCTGGATCGAGGGGAGCGCGACACCTACCGCCGTGAGATCGATGAAGCCGGCGGCGACCGACAGGGTGACGGCAGCCACCAACAGACGACGTCGTCGTCCGGCCCCCGCGCCCTCGGCCGCGGCTTCCCCCCCGCCCCCGGGCACGAAACCCGAGTCTACGCTGACGGGCGCATGGCTGACTGGGCCACGATCACATCTGCGGCCACTGCCGGTGGGACGCTCGTCCTCGCTCTCGCCACCTTCTCGTCGGTGCGCTCGGCGAACAGGGCGGCGCGGGTCGCCGAGCGCTCGCTCCAGGTCGGATTACGACCGCTCCTCCTGCCGTCGCGGATAGAGGACCCCGTGGTCAAGATCAACTTCATCGACGAGCACCTGATACACGTGCGCGGTGGAACGGGCGCGGTCGAGGAGGTCGACGGCAACCTCTACATGGTGATGGGCCTGCGCAACGCCGCCTCCGGGCTGGCCATCCTCCATGGCTGGTTCCTACCCCAGGAACCCGAGGATCGGGCCGAGTGGGCGTCGGCGATGACCCCTCCCGAGCCCGAGCCGTTCCGCCGGCTGAACCGGGACATCTACGTGCCGGGGAACGACATCGGGTTCTGGCAGGGCGCGCTCCGCGACCCGCAGGACCCCTGCTACCCGGCCGTGCGTGCTGCCGTGGACAATCGTGAGCCGGTCACCGTCGACCTCCTCTACGGCGACCAGGACGGGGGGCAGCGCACGATCAGCCGCTTCCGGCTCACCCCCCGCCAGGAGGGCACGGAGCGGCTCGCCTCCGTTGCCCGCCACTGGTTCCTGGATCGGGACGACCCCCGGTAGGGAGGGGAGGAGAGGGAGGGGGCATCGGCGCCGAGCATGTCGAGGATGACCAGGCCAGGGCCCGGACCCTCGGCCATGGCGACGGCGACGGCCCGCTTGGCCTCAACGAGGAGTGTAGGGTGAGCCGGTAGAGGGGTTGAGCGTGGGTGGGGTGAGTGGAGGGGATGGGTGGAGCTGGTAGGGCGGGGCGGCGGAGCGCGCTGACGAGAGCGTGGGATTTGGCCGTAGCGGCTGCGGTTGATGGCAGCAGGACGAGCTGGCTCGTCGTCGAGGCGGGCCGACGGCGGGCGTCGGTCAGCAGCGCAGGGCGACGAGGCCGACCACCTCGGGCTTGGGTAGGAGCTCGGCGAGAACGCGGGCGAGGCGGAGGCCTGTCGCAGAGCTGGCGCGGACGACGCTGTCGCCGTCGTGGGTCGATGGCCTCGGTGAAGACCAGATAGACACCGGAGGACGCCGCGAGACGCTCCGGCCAGGTATCCGGCGGAGGGACGCGAGCGGGATGCCCGCCTGGCGGATCTTGCGCTTGGCTCGGACGAGGCGCTGGGCCATGGTGGGCTCGGGCACAGGAAGACGGCTGCGATCTCGCTCGTGGTGGGCCGCACACCGTGCGCAGCGTCAGCGGCACCCGCACCGGCGTCGAGCGCCGGATGGCAGCACGTGAAGACGAGACTGAGCCGGTCGTCCTCGATCGTGCCCCGCGGGCTGGACCGCCGGGATCTCCTAGCGCTCGCATCGCCGCTGCCTCCCTGTCCGGCCGTCGCGACTCCGCCGCAGCCGGTCCAACGCCTTGTGCCGGGCGTGCCGCAGCCACGCTCCCGGGTTCGCGGGAGCCGGCCGTCGGCCACTGCACCACGGCGGCCGCGCACGCCTCCTGGACGTGTCCTCGGCGACCTCGACGTCGCCGACGAGGCGAGACACGGTGGCCACCGCCCGCACAGTGGTCGCGGAAGACCGGCTCCAGGTCGAGGGTCAGCGCGGCCCGAAGTCGATCAGCGGACGGATCTCGATCGAGGCCCCCCACTTGCGGATGGAGGGGTTGGCGGCAGCCATTTCACGGCCTCGTCGAGGTCGGCGCACTCGAGCAGAAAATACCCCCCGACCTGCTCCTTGATCTCGGCGAACGGACCGTCGGTGAGCAACGTCTCACCGTCGCGCAACGTCACCGTGGTGGTGGCGCTGGACGGCGCAGGGCCCCGCTGTCGAGGTACACACCGGCCTCGGTCATGGCCCGCGCAGCCGTGAAGTCGGGGGCGTCCGCGGGGACGAAGTCCTCCCCTGGTAGACCAGACACAGGTACTTCACCGTTCACCTCTCCTCCGCCGGCGCCTGCTGCCGACAACCGATAGTGAACGACGTAGAATGAAGCGGATGGGCCCTCGACACCAGCGATCAGCCGTTGCTGACGATCCGCGTCGGATCGACGAGCACGGCGGCACGACGTTCGGCGGCCATGACGCGGTCGTACTCGTCCCAGTCGTCGTGGGTGCCGCCGGCGCTCCGGAAGACCTCCCGCAGCAGAGCGGGGATGTCCTCGGGCGGGACTCCTTCGAGGGGGTCGTCGGGGCCGGCGATCCGGACCGGGCCCTCCACGGCGACCCACTCCCAGCCGCTCCGGAAGACAACGGTCGCCCGGCCGCTCCGCCGCAGGTGCGACAGCTTGCGGGTAGCTCCTCCGGCGACGAGGCCGATCACGGGCCGACCGGTTACCGGGTCGTCGACGATGCCTGCGTTGACCAGCGAGGCGTGGACGGACCCGTCGGCACGGGTGGCAGCGACGACCGCCAGCCAGTTGTCCGCCGCGCCCACGCGGCGGACGAGATCAAGGCTTGCCATGTGGTCCTCCTCGGACGAATCTACCGGCCGCGATCGCCGTCGTCGGCGCTCCACTGGTGGTCGGATGGGATCGGCCTGAATCGACCGCGCGCGTCGTCGGCGTCGCGTGATTGCGTCGCAGCCCCCTGACCAGCCCTTCGTCGCAACAGCTGCAGGTCATGGCCATGACGCCGCCGACGAGCTGGTGGCCTGGCTCAGTGCGCCAGCCGTTCGCCCACGCCGATGACGAAGTCGCCGAAGAAACGCTCCGCGGCGCGTCCGATGACGATGCCCGACCGCTCGAGCTCGGCGATCGACTCCCGCCAGTCGGGCACATGGTGGATGATCCCGAAGTCGAACACTCCGTCGAAGTGCGCGTCGGAGGCGGGGATGCGGGCCGCGTCCCCCACCTCGAAGCGCACACGATCTCCCCAACGGGCCAGCCGCCGGCGGGCGCGGCTACGCGTCGACGAGAGCGTCCTCTGCGGCCCGCTCCTGGAGGTGGAGGTCGACCTTGCGCTTGATGCGCTGGAGGGCGTTGTCGATCGACTTGACGTGGCGGCCGAGCCGCTCGCTGATCTCCTGGTAGGACTTGCCCTCGACGTACAGGCGGAGCACGTCGACCTCGAGGACCGACAGCATCTCGCCCATGGACCTGCGCATGTGCTCCATGCGCTCCCTCGAGACGGCCTGCTCGGCCGGGTCGGTGCTGTGATCGGAGCCGAGCAGCTTCTCGACCAGACGGTCGTTGGGCTCGTCGTCCGGCCGCGTCGCCGAGATCGACACGTACTGGTTGAGCGGCTGGTGCTTGTGGCGGGTCGCCGTCTTGATGGCGGTGATGACCTGCCGGGTGATGCACAGCTCGGCGAACGCCCGGAAGGACGACTGGCGATCGGGGCGGAAGTCCCTGGCCGCCTTGTACAGCCCGATCAGCCCCTCCTGCTCGATGTCGTCGGCGTCGGCACCCACCAGGAAGTACGTGCGCGCCTTGGCCCGGGCGAAGCGCCGGTAGCGATGGAGGAGGACGTCGAGGGCACAGCCGTCTCCGCCGTGGAACCGGGCGACCAGCTCGTCATCAGGGCAGTCGACGTCGGGGCGCTGGTCCATTCGAAGCGGCATGTTTTTTCCACCCCTGGGGTGCTGTGACCGAGCCTTGGTGCTCGATGGCTGTGGGACTAGTTCTTTGTAACCAGTCCGAGCCCCCCCGTGTCAACTGTCACATCCGGTCCCGGATCAGGGCAGATGTACCCGGACCCCCCGAGACGACACAAAATTTCTCCGTCTGGGGACTAGTACGAGAGGTCCAGCCGCTGCCGAGCCACCTCGAAGCAGGCCACGGCGCCGGCGGCGGCCACGTTGAGGGAGGCGAGGCTCCCGACGCTGGGGATGGCCACGACCAGGTCGCAGCGCTGACGGGTGAGCCGGGCCAGGCCCCGGCCCTCGGATCCCAGCACCAGGGCGAGGGGCTGGTCGGCCAGGGCCAGGCCGAACAACGACGTCTCCGCCCTGCTGTCGAGCCCCACCGTCCAGACGCCGTGGCGGGCCATCTCGGCCAGGCTGGCCGGCACGCTCGGGACCATGGCCAGCGGGAGCCGCTCGACGGCCCCGGCCGCGGCCTTGGCCACGGTGGGCGTGACGTGGGCGGCGCCGTGACGGCCCAGCACCGACCCGGTCGCTCCCGCCCCCTCCGCCGTGCGCAGCAGCGCACCCAGATTGTGGGGATCGGTGACCCCGTCGAGAACGACGAGGAACGGGCTGGGGCCGCCCGGCGACGGGCGGCAGAGGGTGTCGAGGCCGACCTCCGGCAGGGCCTCCGCGTGGGCCAGCACCCCCTGCGGCACCTCCGTCCGGGACTCGGCATCGAGACGCGACCTGGACACCGTCCTGAGACGAACGCCGTTCTCGGCGGCCAGTAGGCGGATCTCGCCGAGGAGCGGAGAGTCGTCCAGGCCCTCGGCCAGCCACACGTCCCGCGTCCGGCGGCGCCCGGCGGCCAGCAGCTCGCGCACCGCCCGGCGGCCCTCCACCTGCTCGCCGCCCAGGCCGCGGGGCTGGCGGCGGGCGGCGTCCCGGGCTGACGGCAGGCGACGCTCGGCGTCTCGACGCCCGGCCGGGGCGCCCTTGGGCACCCGCCCGCGGCGGGGCCGTCGAGAACCGCCAGGAGGTTGCGACCTGCCCGTCATGGGTCGCCGCCTTCCAGCAGCATCACCGCCAGACAGGCGATCCCCTCGGCCCGCCCCATGGCCCCCAGGCCTTCGGACCGCTTGGCCTTGACGCTCACCGGCGCCTCGAGGACATCGCGCAGCCGGTCCTGGAGCCGGGTCCGGTACGGAGCCAGCATCGGCGTCTCGAGCACCACGGTGCAGTCGGCGTTGACCGGTCGCCATCCTGCCTCCTGCACCATGGCCGCCACCCGGCCGAGGATCGCCACGCTGTCGGCGCCCGACCACGTCGCGTCGGTGTCAGGGAAGTGCTGGCCGATGTCTCCCAGTGCCGCGGCTCCGAGCATGGCGTCGGCGAGGGCGTGGGCCACGACATCGCCGTCGCTGTGCCCGGCCAGGCCCGGCGCCCCCTCGATGGCGACGCCGCCGAGCACGAGCGGGCGACCAGGGTCGGCACTGAACCCGTGGACGTCGAAGCCGAGGCCTACCCGACTGGTCATGCCCGCAACAGCGCTTCCAGCACGACGAGATCGGAAGGCTCGGTCAGCTTGATGTTGCGGGGATCGCCCGGCACGATCACGACCGTCCCACCGGCGGCCTCGACCAGGGCGGCGTCGTCGGTGGCCTCGCCGCCTGCCCGATGGGCCGAGCGCAGCCCGCCCGCCCGGAAGGCCTGCGGAGTCTGGACGGCAACCAGCTCGCTGCGGTCCAGTGTGGAGACGACCCGGCCGTCGGCGACCTGCTTGACGGTCTCGGCGACCGGAAGGCCGGGCACCGCGGCGTCCACGCCGGGGGCGAGCGCCTTCACGACCATTCGGAACAGGTCGGCTCCGGCAAGGGGGCGGGCAGCGTCGTGGACGACGACCACCTCGGCGCCGGACGGAACGGCGTCCAGGCCGGCTCGCACAGACGCGGCGCGGGTGGAACCGCCATCGACGACCACATCGGCCCCGTGGTCCTCCGCACGAGCCGAACCAGGGACCACGAGCACGACGCCGGCGGCCACCGATCGGGCCGCCTCCATCGACCAATCGAGCACCGGACGCCCGGCCAAGGACTCGAACTGCTTGGGTCGTCCGAAACGACTCGAGCTTCCCGCCGCCACGACGATTGCCCAGACCCCTGCCCGCCGCGTCCCCGGCTCACCCACTCCTGTGGTGACAGCTGCCGCTAGGGCAGCGCCTCGTTCAGCTTCTCCTCCGCCTCGTCCTCGCTCACGCCGATGGCGAAGGTGAGCTCGGAGACCAGGATCTGGCGCGCACGTGTGAGCATGCGCTTCTCGCCCGCCGACAGGCCCTTGTCCTTGTCCCGGATGGAGAGATTGCGAACGACCTCGGCGACTTGGTAGATGTCGCCAGACTTCAGCTTCTCGACGTGGTTCTTGTACCGACGAGACCAGTTTGTCGGCATCCGGGCCTCCTTCTTGCGAAGGACCGCGAACACCTCCTCGACCTCCTCGTCGTTGATGACCTCTCGGAGGCCGACCTCGTCGGTGTTGTCGGCCGGGACCATGAGAGTCAGGTCCCCGTAGGCAAGGCGGAGCACCAGGTACTCGCGGTTCTCGCCGAAGACGTCCTTTTTCTCACGCTTTTCGATCACGGCGGCGCCGTGATGGGGATAGACGACTTTGTCACCGACGTCGAACGACATACCACTCCCAAGAACGAGACGGCGAGGGGGGATATCCCTAGGGTACGGGGACAAGGCGACTTTGGACAACTCTACGGGCGAGGTGTTTTGCCGGCTAAGTGGCCCGGTCCTCTCCGGGCAGGTCCAAGCTACGCTGCGGCTCAGAATGCAGCACGGCGAGTTGGTGGCCAGATCGGAGCTGTTCCGGGGACTCGGTCCCCCGGCCCTCGACCATGTGGTGGAGGCGACGCGGGCGGTCACGCTCCAGCGCAACGACGTGGTGTTCGCCCAGGATGCGCCCGCCGAGGAGCTGTTCATCGTCCGGTCCGGGCGGATCGCCATCGCCCAACGCTCGCCCGACGGTCGTCAGACCATGGTCGCCCTCATGGAGCGGGAAGATCTGTTCGGGGACATGCCGCTTTTCGACGGCCGGCCCCGCTCGGCCGAGGCCAGAGCCCTGGAGCCCTCCCAGCTCGTCGGGGTGCCGTACGGGCCGATCAGGGAGGTCCTCGCCCGGCAGCCGGAGCTGCTGTGGTCGGTCGTGTCCATGCTGGCCGGCCGCCTGCGGGCCACCAACTCCGCGCTCGCCGACAGCGTCTTTCTCGACGTTCCCGGCCGGACGGCGAAACGCCTCCTCGAGCTGGCCGGCCCGGCCGACGAGTTCGTGCTGCCCGTCACCCAGGAGGAGCTGGCCGGCCTCGTCGGCGCGTCGCGGGAGCGGGTCAACAAGGCACTGGCGGCCTTCCTGCGGCTCGGCTGGCTGCAACAGGCCGATCGCCAGTACCGGATCGTCGACCGCGAGCAGATGACCCGCCGGGCGACCTGATCGCCCGGGCTCAGCTGTAGCGGTCGAGGATGCTGGTCTCGGCCAGCCGAGAGAGCCCGTCCTTCACGGCCCGGGCCCGGGCCCCACCCACACCGCCGACCTCGTCGAGGTCCTCGACCGTGGCCCGCATGGTCTTCTGCAGGGTCGAGAAATGGGCCACGATGCGATCGATGACGCTGTCGGGCAGGCGGGGGATCTTCGACAGCAACCGGAAGCCGCGGGGCTCGAGGCTGGCATCGAGCTCGATCTCGGGTGCGATGCGAAGGACGTGGGCGACGTTCTTCACGTCCAGAAGGTCTTCGCTGGACAGGCTGGCCAGCTCCTCCATCGCCAGGTCGAGGCCTCGCCCCGACTGCTCGTTCAGGTAGTCCTTCACCACCAGACGGCGATCGTCATCGACCCCGCCCATGAGCTCGTCGAGGGCCAGGAGAAGCAGACGCCCGTCCTCGCCCAGCTCTACCAGGTACCCGTGCACCTCCTCGGCGATGCGGCGAACCATCTCCGCCCGCTGCAGCACGGTGGCGACGTCGCGCACGGTGACGAGGTCCTCCACCTCGAGGGTGGACAGGGAGCTGCTCACCGTGTCGAGACGGTTCTTGTAGCGCTCCAGGGTCTGGAGCGCCTGGTTGGCCCGATTGATGAGCTGGGGGATGGGCTGGAGCGGGTGCTTGAGGTCGTGCCGGTACACGGCGATGATCGACATGTCCTCCGACACCGAGATGACCGGCACGTCGATCGACCTCGCCACCCGTTCGGCCGTGCGATGACGGGTCCCGGTCTCGGTGGTGGGCACGTTCGGGTTTGGAACGAGGTGCACGTTGGCCCGGGCGATCCGGCTGGCGTCGGGCGACAGGATGATCGCCCCGTCCATCTTGGCCAGCTCGGACAGCCGCTGCGGCGTGAACCCGGCGTCCACCAGGAAGCCGCCAGAGCAGATGGAGAGCACCGCGGGCCCGTCCCCCACGATGATGAGCGCCCCCATGTTGGCCTGGAGGATGCGATCGAGTCCCTCACGCAATGGGCGTCCAGGGGCCACCACCGCCAACGCTTCGGTCATGGCCACGCTGCGCCCGGCCAGCACAGCCGAATCGTAGCCTCGAGGCGCCGAAGCGATCGAGAGTTACCCGACCAGGCCCATGGGCCGGCCTCCCGGGCCGGCTGTGTCATCGAGCCGGCCTCCCGGGCCGGCTGCACCCATCGCCCGCTCGGCCAACAGGAGCTCGACGGCCTCGGCCAGGGTGGCCACCCTGACGATCTCCATCCCCGCCGGTCCTGGGGGCCCCGACGCCGGCACCACGGCCCGTCGGAACCCCAGGCGCACCGCCTCGGACAGGCGCCGCGGCAGCTGCGCGACCTGACGTACCTCGCCGCCGAGGCCGACCTCGCCGCAGACCACGAGATCCGGCGGCAGTGCCCGGCCGCTCACCGCGGAGGCCAGGGCCAGGCCGAGCGCGAGGTCGGCGGCCGGCTCGGTCACCCGCACCCCGCCGGTGACCGAGGCGTACACGTCGGCCCCGGTGAGCGCCAACCCCACGCGTTGCTCGAGGACGGCGAGCTGCAACGCCATACGTCCGCTGTCGAGTCCCTGCGCCGAACGTCGGGGCATCGGCAGCTTGGTCTGGGCGACGAGCGCCTGGAGCTCCACCAGGAGGGGACGCTGGCCCTCCATGGTGGGAAGCACCACGCCGCCTGGGACTCCCGTCTGACGATCTCCCAGGAGCAGCTGGCTGGGATCGGCGATGCCGACCAGGCCAGCCTCGGCCATCTCGAACAGCCCGAGCTCCCCAGTGGGACCGAAGCGGTGCTTGGTGGCCCGCAGCAACCTGAGGGCGTGGTGGCGCTCCCCCTCGAAGGACAGCACGGTGTCGACGACGTGCTCGAGCACCCGAGGTCCGGCCAGAGCACCTTCCTTCGTCACGTGGCCCACCAGCAGAGTGGCCACGGCCGACGACTTGGCCACCTGCAGAAGCTGCGCTGCGCACCCGCGGACCTGGGTGACGGTGCCCGCCGTCGACCCCAGCTCGGGGTCGAGCACGGTCTGGATGGAGTCGACGACGACCACGTCGGGTCGCAGATCGGCGATCGCCTGCAGCACGTTGGGGAGCGAGGTGTCCGAGAGCAGCCACAGCCCGGGCAGCAGGGCGCCGAGCCGCTCCGCCCGCAAGCGGACCTGCTGGGCGGACTCCTCGGCCGACACCAGCAGGGCCTTCGTGCCCGCCGCGGCCATCGCCGCCACCGCCTGCAGCAGGAGCGTCGACTTGCCGATCCCCGGCTCCCCGCCGACCAGCGTGACCGAGCCGGGCACCACTCCGCCGGCCATCACCCGGTCCAGCTCGGTCAGCCCCGTCGGCATCGGCGCCGAGTCGGCCGCGTCGACGTCGGCGATCGGGCGCGGGGGCTCCGCCAGTTGACCGCCGGCCGCTGGGCGTCGTCCCTTGTCGGACGGGACCGTCTCCTCGACCAACGAGTTCCAGGCGTCACACGAGGGACATCGCCCGCTCCATCGAGCGGAGACGCCGTCGCACTGGCGGCACCGGTGCACGGTGCGGTCGCGGCTCATTGGGTGGCACCGTATCGGCAGGGTGCGACAGTCGGAGGGATGCCTGTCTGGTTCCACCTTCTGTCGAAAAGGGCCGGTGCCGGAGCCCAGGTGAGGGAGCGGGTCCGGCGAAGCCCGCCAGTTAGAACGCGCCCTCTTCGCGACAAGTTCGCAGCATCAGCCGGCGGAGAGCGTTCTCGTCGTGATCCGGGCCGATAGATGGCCCAAATCCCGACAAGTTCGCCCGTGGACGGCGGCGGTCTCGAGGGTTCCGGCGCAAAGGGGTCGATGGCACAAGGTGATCCGGCCGGCGCGGCGGCGGCGATTTCGGAGAACACCGGCGGTCCGGCACTTACCAGCCACCTTTTCGACGGCACAGAAGGTGGAACGCACAGAAGGTGGAACGCGCGGGATGTTCGTGCCCGCGCCGGGCGGGTGCTCCTCAGGTGGTGCGGACGATCAGGACCGTGGAGGTGGCGTGATGAGACACCTTGTTGGGGACCGATCCCATCAGGAACCGGCTCACACCCGTCATCCCCTTGTTGCCCATCACCAGCAGGTCGTACCGGCCCCCCTCGGCCTCGTCCAGCAGCACCGCCGCCGGATCGCCGTCGATCGCCTTGGCCTCGATGACCACGCCGCTCTCGCGGTGGCGGGCGACCTCGGACTCGGCCGTGAGCAGCGCCCTGGCCTCGGCGCCCACGGTCAGCACTGTCAGCTTGGCGCCGGTAGCCCCGGCGAGCTCCACGGCCCGGTCCACGGCCTTGGCCGCGGTGCGCGAACCGTCCGTTCCGACGAGTATCCGCTCGTACACGAGGCGTCAGCGTAGAAGCCAGCAGGGGGACAGGCGCTACTCGGGCGCGGGACCGGCTCCGGCCAGCTCCACCGGCGGCGGCTCGATGCCCTCGATGGCCCGGAACACGATCTCGCCGTTCTCGACGTCGACGATGATCGTCTCGCCCACCCGGAACTCCTTCCAGAGGAGCTTCTCCGAGAGCGGGTCCTCGACCATCTGCTGGATCGACCGGCGCAACGGCCTGGCCCCGAGCGTGGGGTCGTAGCCCTTCTCGGCCAGGACCTCCTTGGCCGCCCGGGTCATCTCGAGGCCCAAGCCCTGCCCCTCGAGCTGCTCGCGCACCCTCTTGGTCATCAGGTCCACGATCTCGATGACCTCTTCACGCGAGAGCTCGTGGAAGACGATGACCTCGTCGATGCGGTTGAGGAACTCCGGCCGGAAGTGCTGCTTGAGCGCCTCGTTGACCCGCTCCTTCATGCGCTCGTAGGTCACCGACTCGGTGGTCTTGGCGAAGCCCACCGATGCCCGACGGAGGTCGGCGGTGCCCAGGTTCGAGGTCATGATCAGCACGGTGTTCTTGAAGTCGACCGAGCGACCCTGGGAGTCGGTCAGGCGCCCGTCCTCCAGGATCTGGAGCAGCGTGTTGAACACGTCGGGGTGCGCCTTCTCGATCTCGTCGAACAGCACCACCGAGAACGGCTTGCGTCGGACGGCCTCGGTCAGCTGGCCGCCCTCCTCGTAGCCCACGTACCCGGGCGGCGAGCCCACCAGCCGGCTCACGGTGTGCTTCTCCATGTACTCGCTCATGTCGAGCTGGATGAGCGAGCCCTCGTCGCCGAACAGGAACTCGGCCAGGGCCTTGGCCAGCTCGGTCTTCCCGACCCCGGTGGGGCCCAGGAAGATGAACGACCCGCTCGGCCGCTTGGGGTCCTTGAGGCCGGCCCGGGTCCTGCGGATGGCACGAGACAGAGCCTGCAGGGCCGGCTCCTGGCCGATGACCCGCTTGTGGAGCTCCTCCTCCATGCGCAGCAGCTTGGCCGTCTCCTCCTCGGTCAGCTTGTAGACCGGGATCCCCGTCCAGTTGGCCAGGACGTCGGCGATGACCTCCTCGTCGACGACGTCGAACAGGTCGATGCCCTCGGCCCGCCACTCGGCCTCCTTGGCCGCCTTGCGCTCGAGGCGCTCCTTCTCCTCCTCGGAGAGCTTCTTGGCCTGGTCGAAGGCCTGGCGCTCGATCGCCGTCTCCTTGTCGTGGCGGATGCGGCCGATCTCGTCCTCGAGCTGCTTGTAGTCGGGCGGGGTGGCCATGCGGCGGATGCGCAGGCGGCTGCCGGCCTCGTCGATGAGGTCGATGGCCTTGTCGGGGAGGTAGCGGTCCGAGATATAACGATCGGCGAGGTTGGCCGCGGCGACCAGGGCCTGGTCGGTGATGGTCACCGAGTGGTGGCTCTCGTAGCGGTCGCGCAGTCCCTTCAGGATCTCGATCGTGTGGTTGAGCGACGGCTCCTCGACCTTGATGGGCTGGAACCGGCGCTCCAGGGCGGCGTCCTTCTCCAGGTGCTTGCGGTACTCGTCGAGGGTCGTCGCGCCCACCGTCTGGAGCTCACCTCGGGCCAGCATGGGCTTGAGGATGGACGCGGCGTCGATGGCCCCCTCGGCGGCGCCAGCGCCCACCAGGGTGTGGAGCTCGTCGATGAACAGGATGATGTCGCCTCGGGTGCGGATCTCCTTCAGCACCTTCTTGAGGCGCTCCTCGAAGTCGCCCCGGTAGCGGCTGCCGGCCACCAGCGCTCCGAGATCCAGGGTGTAGAGCTGCTTTGCCTTGAGCGTCTCCGGGACGTCGTTGGCCACGATCTTCTGCGACAGGCCCTCGACGATGGCGGTCTTGCCCACGCCCGGCTCGCCGATGAGCACCGGGTTGTTCTTGGTCCTCCGGGAGAGGACCTGCATCACCCGCTCGATCTCACGGTCCCGGCCGATGACCGGGTCGAGCTTCCGCTCCCTCGCCAGAGTCGTCAAGTTGCGCCCGAACTGGTCCAGAACGGGTGATCCCGACGGGGTCTCCTGGCCCGAGCTGGGACCGCCCGAGGTCGACTCCTTACCCTGGTAGCCGGAGAGGAGCTGGATCACCTGCTGGCGGACCCGCGACAGGTCGGCGCCCAGGTTGACCAGGACCTGGGCGGCGACGCCCTCACCCTCGCGGACCAGGCCGAGCAGCATGTGCTCGGTGCCGATGTAGTTGTGCCCGAGCTGGAGCGCCTCTCGGAGGGACAGCTCGAGCACCTTCTTGGCCCGAGGGGTGAACGGGGGCGACCCGGTGGGCGAGCTCCCGGCTGGCCCGATGGTCTCCTCGACCTTCTCCCTCACGGCCTCCAGCGAGATACCGAGCGACTCCAGGGCCTTGGCTGCGACGCCCTCACCCTCGTGGATGAGGCCCAGCAGGATGTGCTCGGTACCGATGAAGTTGTGGTTGAGCAGGCGCGCTTCCTCTTGAGCGAGGACGAGCACTCGTCTGGCTCGATCTGTGAAGCGTTCGAACAACTACCGGCCTCCTGGGAAGGCTGTCTCCATGGTCTCATTCTACCCGTGGCTGTCCAGTTCCTCGCTCCCCTCTTTTCTGGACCACCACCCTCGTGCGCCCCTGACGCGGCCCCCGATCGGGGGAGGCAACCCCCTCCCGGCTGTCGTCGAGGTAGGCATCTCGCCTAAGTTCCTGTGCCAGTGAACATCACTGAGGCGCTCGGCCTTCCCGGGCTCGGGGACGATTTGGCCCGCCTCGAGGACACCCTTTGCCGGGTCGTGGCCACCGAAGACCCGTTCCTCAGTGAGGTCGCGACCCACCTTATCGCCGCGGGGGGCAAGCGGCTCAGACCGTCCTTGACGGTTGCCGCGGCGGCCGCCGGAGGTTCCGCTGCATCCGAGGAGGTCCTGCTCGGAGGGGTCGCCGTGGAGCTGGTGCACCAGGCGTCGCTCTACCACGACGATGTCATGGACGAGGCCGCGACCAGGAGGGGCGTCCAGAGCGTCAACGATCGGTGGGGGAACCTCGTGGCCGTGGTGGCCGGGGACTTCCTGCTGGCGCGGGCGGCTGGGATCGCGGCGAGCCTGGGAACCGAGGTGGCCGGGCTGCTGGCCGCCACCCTCGCTCGCCTCTGCGAGGGCCAGATCGGCGAGGTCCACACCGCCTTCGACGTGGACCGCAGCGAGCAGGCCTACCTCGCCACCATCCGCGACAAGACGGCGTCGCTGATGGCAACCGCCTGCCGCATCGGTGGCCTGACGGCCAAGCTCGACCGCCGCCAGGTGGAGGCCCTGACCACCTTCGGGGAGTGCTTCGGGATGGTGTTCCAGATTCGTGACGACATCCTCGATGTCGTGGCCACGGAGGAGGAGCTGGGCAAGGGGGTGGGCCAGGACATGGAGCGCGGCATCTACACCCTGCCGGTGCTGCGGAGCCTCGGCGACGCCGGCGTCGGCCCCGAGCTGCGATCGCTGCTCGGCCGCCCGCTGGACCGGAGCCAGCGGGACAAGGCCCGCGACATGGTCGCCACCTCGGGCGGTATCGCCTCGGCCGTCGGCGCCGGCCGCCGCTACGCCGACACGGCCGCCGTGGCCGCCTCGGCGCTCAGCTCGGGCCCGACCGGCTCGGCTCTCGGCCGCCTGGGCCACATCCTGGTCGACGACATCCCCACGGGCTGAGGCGGCTGATCACTCCGGCCCTGCCTCAGGGCGGAGGGTGGGGAAGGCGATCACGTCGCGGATGTTGGGCACGTCGGCCAGGAGCATGACCAGTCGGTCGATCCCGATCCCTAGGCCGGCGGTCGGGGGAAGGCCGTACTCGAGCGCCCGCAGGTAGTCCTCGTCGACCACCATCGTGGCGTCCGCGTCGCCGGCCGCCCGCCGCGCCGCCTGTTCCTCGAAGCGGGCCCGCTGCTCGTCGGGGTCCACCAGCTCGGAGAAGGCGTTGCCCAGCTCACGCCCGGCGACGATGGGCTCGAAGCGCTCGACCAGCTCGGGCCGGCTGCGGTGCTCGCGGGCGAGGGGTGACACCTCTTTCGGGTAGTCGCACACGAACACGGGGCCCCAGAGCTCGGCCTCGGTGGTCTTCTCGTAGATCTCGAGGACGAGCTTGCCCGGACCCCACGAGGGAGTCACCGGGACGTCGTGCTCGGCGGCGATGGCCCGCAGCTCCCGCACCGACATGCCGACGTCGACGGCCACCCCGGCGTGCTCCTCGACCAGCTCGGTCAGGGTGGCCCGCGGCCAAGGCGGAGCCAGGTCGATGGGTCGGCCTCCGTAGGTGATCGAGGTGGTCCCCAGGAGCTGGCGAGCGGCGCTCGAGACCAGCTCCTCGACGAGCTCCATCATGTCGGTGTAGTCGCCGTAGGCCTGGTAGAGCTCGAGCAGCGTGAACTCGGGGTTGTGGCGGCGCGACAGACCCTCGTTACGGAAGACGCGTCCGAGCTCGAAGACGCGTTCCATGCCCCCGACGACCAGGCGCTTGAGGTACAGCTCAGTGGCGACCCGAAGGTAGAGATCCACGTCGAGCGCGTTGTGGTGGGTGACGAAGGGGCGGGCGTCGGCTCCTCCCGGCACCGGGTGCAGCACGGGCGTCTCGACTTCCACGAAGCCGCGCTCCTCCAACCACGCTCGCACGAAGCTCACCGTGCGGCTGCGCAGGCCGAAGACCTTGCGTGCCGACTCGTTGGCCCACAGGTCCACGTAGCGCTGGCGATAGCGGACGTCGGGGTCGGCGATGCCACGCCACTTGTCGCCGAAGCCCCGCCGGGCCTCGGCCAGCAGCTCCCAATCGCCCACCTTCACCGACAGCTCGCCCCGGCGCGTCCGGACGACCTCGCCGCTCGCTCCCACCCAGTCGCCCAGGGAGAGGCGGGAGAACGAGTCGTAGCGTTCGGTGAAGCCGCCGCCCGCGAAGAGCTGGACGGCGCCGCTCGAATCCCGTAGCTCGGCGAACGTAAGCTTGCCCTGCGGCCTGGTGAGCATGAGCCGCCCGGCCACGGAGACCGACACCCCGGACTCCTCGCCCGCACCCAGCTCGGCGAACGCGGTCTGCAGGCGGGCCGCCTCGTCGGTGCGCTCGAATCGGTACGGGACGTCGGGCATGGTCCTCCGGGTCCTGGGGCGCGGGTCTACCGCGGGGCGATGTTGCGCTCGAACACGAGCCGCAGCCCGTGGAGCGTCAGCCACGGCTCGTGGTGCTGCACGCTCGTGCACACGCGACAGATCAGCTCGGCCAACCCCCCCGTCGCTACGACCGTCGAGGGGCCCATCTCGTCCTCCAGCCGACGGCACATGCCGTCGACCATCGCCGCGCAGCCATAGACGGCGCCGGATTGGAGTGCCTCCACCGTGCTCTTGCCGATGAGATGCCGAGGAGCTTCCACCAGCTCCACCCGGCGCAGGGCGGCCGCCCGCGCGAACAGGGCGTCCAGGCTGATCTCGACGCCGGGTGCGATGGCCCCGCCCAGGTACTCGCCGCGCGCTGAGATGGCGTCGAAGGTGGTGGCCGTCCCCAGGTCCACCACGATGGCAGGACCTCCATACAGGTCGAACGCGGCCACCGCGTTGGTGATCCGGTCCGCGCCCACCTCCTTCGGGTTGTCGATCATGATGGGCATGCCCGTCCGTGTCCCCGGCTCGACGACGACGATGGGCACCGGGTACCAGCGGTTGAACGTCTCCCGGAGTGCCGCGGTGACCCTGGGCACGCCCGAGGAAAGGGCCACGCCCGTGACGACCTCGGCGACATCGAGGTCTGTGAGGTCGAGCAGGTGGGTCACCAGCAGGGCGTACTCGTCGGCCGTGCGCTCGGAATCGGTCGCGATGCGCCAGTGATGGAGCAGCTCCCCGTCCGCGCTGGGCGGCGCGTTGGCGGCCGCCGGGCCGAACATACCGACGACCGTCTGGGTGTTGCCGACATCGATGGCCAGGAGCACGGGTCAGGCCTCCACGCCGTCGGGCCGGCCTCCAGGGCCGGTCTTGCCGTCGGGCCGGCCTCCAGGGCCGGCCGTATCAGCCAGGTCGAGGCCGATGTCGAGCGCCGGCGCGGAGTGGGTGATCGCTCCGACCGAGACGAGGTCGGCGCCTGCCGCCGCGAAGGCGCCCACCGTGTCGATCGTGACGCCGCCTGACACCTCGACCAGCACGCGGGCACCATCGGGCCCGTCGGTCGCGCGCTCACGGACCAGGGCAACGCATTCGGCGACCTGGTCGGGCGTCATGTTGTCGAGCAGCACCTGGCCGGCCCCCGCGACCACCGCCTCGGCCACCTGCTCGGGCCGGTCGCACTCGACTTCCAGCAGGCGTCCCGGCCAGCTCCACCTGGCTCTGGCAACCGCGTCGGCAATCGTCACGCCGCCCAGATGGTTGTCCTTCACGAGGACACCGTCCGAGAGGCTGCCCCGATGGTTCACCCCGCCGCCGGCGCGCACCGCGGCCTTCTCGAGCGCCCGCAAGCCGGGGGTCGTCTTCCGGGTGTCCAGGATTCGGGTGGCCGGGTTGGCCGCTCGGGCCCGGTCGACCAGGCGCCAGGTGGCGGTCGCCACTCCCGAGAGATGGCACAAGAAGTTGAGGGCGGTGCGCTCGGCGCTCAGCACCGGGCCGGCGGGCCCGCAGACGGTGGCGATGGTGCGACCAGGGGCCAACGGGGCGCCGTCGTCCAACTGCCAGGCCACCGTGGCCGACGGGTCCACCTGGGCGAACGCCTCGGTGGCGCAGGCGCGTCCGGCCAGCACCCCCTCGGCCCGGGCGACAAGCCGGGCGTCGGTCCTGCTGTCGGTGGGCAGGAGCGAGGCGGTGAGGTCGCCGAGGGGTAGAAGGTCCTCGGCAAGGGCGCGGGCGACCGCCTCTCGGACCGCCATCAGCGGCGGGTGGACCGTGGGGAGCTGGGTCACCTGGTCACCCGGTGGGCACCAGTCGGCAGCGCAGCTCGGGGTCCTGCTCAGGAAAGTCGGAGCGGGCGTGCGCGCCCCGGCTCTCCCGTCGAGCGGTGGCCGCCGCCAACACGGCGCCGGCAACTTCGACGAGGTTGGCCAGCTCCCAAGTTGCCCCCCCGCGACCGGGACCGGCGACTTCCTCCACCACGGCGTGGGCGGCCGCCAGTGACTCCTCGCTCCTGACCACGCCCGCGCCGATCGTCATCGCTTGCTGGAGCCGGAGGCGGCGCTTGTCGACCTCGCCGTCGTCGGCCGCCGCCTCCTGTCCTGGATCGTCGAGGCCGGTCCGGGAAGCCGGCCCGAACAGCTCGGAGCCCAAACGGTCGAGGAGCCGCACGGGGATCGTGTCCCCGTTGCCTGAGCCGTTCGTCGCCTGGCTGGACGGGGGACGGCCGAGCGCCCCGAGCGCGTCCAGCGTCGGGCCCATGGCGCCCGTGCGCTCGGGCCCCTCACGCCCATCAGCGATGGCCTCGACCACCCGGGCCGCGAACACCATGCCCTCGAGCAACGAGTTCGACGCCAGCCGGTTGGCGCCGTGGACGCCGGTGCAGGCCACCTCCCCGCACGCCCACAGGCCAGGGAGGGTGCACGCCCCGTCGAGATCGGTCAGCAGCCCTCCGGACAGGTAGTGGGCGGCAGGAGCGATCGGCAGCCAGTCCGAGCTGGGGTCGAGACCGATCGATCGGACCGAGGCGGCGATCGTCGGGAACCGCTGGTCGAAACGCTCCAGCCCGGTGGCGTCCAGCCACAGGTGGTCGACGCCCTGCTCGAGCATGCGGGCGGCCATCGCCCGACTGACGACGTCGCGCGACGACAGCTCCTCGACGAAGCGCCGGCCCTCGACATCCCGCAGCCGGGCTCCGTGACCCCGCAGCGCCTCTGAGAGCAGCGGACGGGGCATGGCCGGATGGTGCAGCGCGGTGGGGTGGAACTGCATGAACTCGACGTCGGCCACCGCCACCCCACGGCGCAACGCCATGGCGACACCGTCCCCGCTGGCTTCGGACGGATTGGTGGTCACGGCGTAGAGCTGGCCCGCGCCCCCCGTCGCCAGTACCACGTGGGAGGCGCGGACCTCGTGGGGTCGCCCACTCGGATCGAGGGCGACGACGCCCTGGCAGCGACCGCCCTCCACCAGGAGATCCACGGCGAACCATCCCTCGAGCAGGGCCGCGGCCGTCTCCCGCACGGCCTCGACCAGCGCCCGCTCGATCTCCGCCCCCGTCGCCGCCCCGCCGGCGTGCACGACGCGAGCGGTGGAATGACCGCCCTCGCGCGCCAGAGCCAACGCACCCCCCGGGTGGCGGTCGAACACCGCTCCCATGGCGATGAGCTCCTCCACCCTGGCCGGCCCCTCCCCGACGAGCACCTTCACGGCGTCGACATCGCACAGGCCGGCTCCCGCGGCCAACGTGTCCGCCAGGTGGAGGTCCGTCGAGTCCTCGTCCACGCCCAGCACAGCGGCCACGCCGCCCTGGGCCCACCGCGTCGTCGACTGGGTCAGCTCGGCCTTGGTCACCACGCCGACCCGCAGTCCCGAGCTCCCGGCGGCCCGCACGGCGGCCGACAGCCCGGCCACCCCGCTCCCCACGATGAGGACGTCCAGCGCCGCCGGACGTTCCGCCGGGAGGTCGGGGGTCGTCACTAGGGGCGGGTGGGCTGGAGCACGATGGGTTCGAGTTCCGCGGGCCAGCCTCCCGGGCCGGCCACCATCCGGTTGGCGGCGTCGACGTGCACGACGCGCGGCTCGAACCCGTCGAGCTCGGAGTCCTCGTAATCGGCGTAGGTGAGGACGATCACCTTGTCGCCCGGATGCACGAGGCGGGCGGCGGCGCCGTTGAGGCAGACCTCACCCTCCTGTCCGGCGATGGCGTAGGTCTCGAAGCGGGCGCCGTTGTCGATGTCGAGCACGGCCACCTGCTCGTGCTCTCGGATGTCGGCCAGCTCCATCAGGCGGGTGTCGAGGCTGATCGAGCCAACGTAGTCGAGCTCGGCTCCCGTCACGGTGGCCCGATGGATCTTGGACTTCATCATGCGGCGTCGCATCTCTTGCCTTTCGGGAGAGTCGGGCGCGGGAGGGCGCTCATGGCGTCCGCGCTTCGACGTTGTCGATGAGGCGGGTGGATCCGAAGTGAGCGGCGACGAACAGCCGGACATCGCCGGCGAGGGTCGCAGGCACGGTGAGGTCGGAGGCGTCGAGGGCCGCGGCGTAGTCGAGCTGGGCGAGCGGCTCGGCTTCCACGACCGCCGCCATCGCCGCTGCGACCCGTTCCGACGTCCGCTCGCCGGCGTCGACGGCGCTCCGACCGGCTTGCAGGGCGCGGTGGAGCACAGGGGCGGCGGCCCGCTGCTCGAGGGTCAGCCGGGCGTTGCGGCTCGAGAGGGCCACGCCGTCGCGCTCGCGCACCGTCTCGCAACCGACGACCTCGACCGGGAACGAAAGGTCGGCGGCCATGCGGCGCACGACGAGCAGCTGCTGGTAGTCCTTCTCGCCGAAATAGGCGCGGCATCGGCCCACGGCGGCGAACAGCTTGGCCACCACGGTCGCCACACCTTCGAAATGCCCCGGGCGGACGGCTCCCTCCAGGCCCTCGGTCAATGCCGACACGCGCACCGAGGTCAGTACCGGACCCGGGTACATCTCCTGGTCGGCCGGCAGGAACACGTAGTCCACGCCGCTCCGGCGAGCGAGCTCGATGTCCCTTGCGTGGTCCCGCGGGTAGCTCGCCAGGTCGTGGCGGGCATCGAACTGGAGCGGGTTCACGAAGATGGTCATCACCACGGAGTCGCACGACGACCGGGCCCGATCGACCAGCGCCAGATGACCGGCGTGGAGGGCGCCCATGGTCGGGACCAGGCCCACCTGGCGGCCCGTGGCCCGCTCCTTCTCGAGCGTCCGGGTCAGCTCCTCGAGCGTCTCGATCACCTGCACGGCGCCAGCCCTTCTGCTGGCCGCTCCGCCGCGGCGCGCTCCTCGACCAGGCGCTGGGACAGCTCGACCAGGGCGTCGTAGGCGGGACGCTCGGCGTGGTCGAGCACGGCGCGATGTCGCTCCACAGTTGCCTGATCGCCTCGGGCCACCGGACCGGTGAGGGCCCGCGCCGGGCCGACGGCGGCAATGTCGTCGACGGCGCCGCGAGCGAGCTCCAGGAAGGCCGCCAGCGGGACGCCCGCGCTGGCCGCCACCCGCTCGACCTGGCCGAGGAGGGCGACCACGTGGTTGGCGGCGATGCACGCGGTGGCGTGATACGCGGCCCGTGCATCGTCGGGCACCGCCAGGGGCCGGCCTCCGAGCGCCGCCACCAGGTCGAGCGCCAGCGGATCCCCGGCCACGGCGAAGAAACCTCCGGCCGCGAGGCGGGCCGCGCCCGAGCGGGCCTCGGGAAGGGTGACGAGGGGATGCACCGACGCCCGCCGAGGATGGGGATCGAGCACGTCCAGCCCCAGCGACCCGGCCAAGTGGAGCACCACCGTGTTCGGCGATGGGTCGACCGAGGCGCTGACCGCGGCGACGGCCCCGTCGGGGGTGGCGATCACGAGGGCGTCGACGCCACGCGCTGCGGAGGACAGGTCGTCGTGTCGTCGCAGCATGCCGGCGAGGCCCCAGCCAGCATTCGACAAGGCGGTGGCGAGCGACCGGCCGGCGCGACCCGGCCCGATCAGGCGAAAACTGGTCAAACGACCTCTCTCGACGTTCCGGCCCCTCCACGAGGGTGCCGTTCGTGCAGTGCCTAGAGCGTACCCAATTTGGTGACCTCGCCGGAAACGCCCGTCTCCCAGCCCTCGGGCACCACCTCGGGTGCCAGATCGGCCAGCGGCGCCAGCACGAAGCGCCGCTCCCACATCCTGGGATGGGGCACGACGAGATCGGGTTCCTCGACCTTCTGGTCATCGACCAGGAGCACGTCGACGTCGAGGGGCCGCGGGCCGAACCGCTCGGCCCGGACTCTTCCCGCCGCCGACTCCAGCCGGCTGCCGAGGTCGAGCAGCTCCCGGGGCCCCCGCTCGGTCGCCAGCTCGACGACGAGGTTGAGGTAGGGCGGCTGGCCGGGGGGCCCGCCGACTGGCTCGGTCTCGTACACGGGCGAGACGGACACGACGTCGGGCAGGGAGGAGACCGCCCGTCGCAGGGCGGCGCGCCGGTCCCCGACGTTCGATCCGAGGCCCAGAAAGGCGCGCACGCGCTACAGGCGGGACCGGGTGATCCGCACCCCGACCGAGGCGAGATCGACAGCCAGCGGGGGACGCAGCTTGCGCACGCCGACGCTCACCGAGGTCACCCGGGTGTCAGCCAGCACCGCCTCGGCGATGCCCTCGGCCAGGGCTTCGAGCAGGCGATAGCTGCGGCCGGTGACGACCGCCGCCGCCCGCCCGACGACCTCGCCGTAGTCGACCGTGCCCGCCAGATCGTCGCTGCGGCCGGCGGTCGTCATATCCGCGTCCACGTCGAGGTCGATCTCGAACGGCTGACCCCGGCTCTGCTCCTCGGGCAGGAGCCCGTGGGTACCCACGACGCGGAGGGCCCGGATCTCGATCCGGTCCGAGCCGTCACCGGAGATCATCGGCCTCACCGGCTGTCTCCTCGGGCCGGCCCGCCGGGCCAGTCTCGAGCTCCGGTGAGAGGGCCACCAGCTGTCGGCCGAGCGGGCCCATCTGCCGGCGCACGATCCGCTCGACGGCGGCGATCGACTGTGGCCCCGAGGGCACCTTGCCGGACCAGCGGAGGAACCCGGCGATCACACCCATGACCCGGTCACCGAGCTCTTCCTGGTGCACCAGGAGCCGCTCGCCGTGGCCCAGCCAACCCTGCAGATGCACGAAGATGTCGGGGAGCACCAGGCGCGGCTCGGCGCTGGGACCAAACGGAAAGTGCGCCCAGGGGAGATCCATCTCGTCGTAGGCGTGAAGGTTGTGAGGGGAGCCGAGGAGAGACACCACGAGCGTGAAGCCCTGCTCCCGGAGCCAGATGATCTCCTCCTGACGGCGCACCCGCCGGTGGTTGCGGGCGTAGCCGCCGGGGCGCTCGCTCACCGCCAGGTGATCTCTGATCACCCAGGCGAAGTTGCGTGGGGCGATGCCGGCCGCCCAGCGGCCTTTCACCTCTCCCCCACGAGCACGTCGCCGGCGTCCTCGCCCACGATCTTGGCCGCCTGGAGCGTCGGGGCCACGTCATGGACCCGAACCATGCCAGCACCGTTCGCCATCGCCCATACCGCAGTGGCCAGCGAGCCGGTGAGGCGCTCCTCGGTGGGAAGGGGGGCCGGCTCACCCTCGACGAGCCGGCCGAGGAAGCTCTTGCGGCTGGTGCCGATCAGGACTGGGTGGCCGCTGGCCACCAGCCGGCCGAGGTGGCGGAGGAGGCTCAGGTTGTGCTCGGCCGTCTTGGCGAAGCCGATCCCCGGGTCCACCCAGACCTCGCCGACCCCGGCCGCCAGCGCCCGCTCGGCCCGTTCCTCCAGGAAGGCGACGACCTCGCCGACCACGTCGTCGTAGCGGGGGTCGTGGTGCATCGTCCGGGGCGTGCCCCGCATGTGCATGGCGACCCAGCCCACGCCCTCGGCCGCCGCCAACCTGTGCAGCGTGGCGGAGACGTCGTTGACCAGCGTCGCTCCGGCGTGCACCGCCGCCTCGGCGACCGGCGCCTTGGTCGTGTCGATCGATACCCGCACGTGAGGCGACAGCGCCTCGACGACCGGGATCACCCGCCGGAGCTCCTCGGGCTCGGGGACGGGTTCGGCGCCAGGCCGGGTCGACTCGCCGCCGACGTCCACGATGTCGACCCCCTCGGCCGCCATCTCGAGGCCGTGTGCCACCGCGGCCTCGTGGGAGAAGAACTGGCCGCCGTCGGAGAAGGAGTCCGGCGTCACGTTGAGCACACCCATCACCAACGGCCGCATGGAGTCAGCGTAGGTTCTCAGCCTGCTGAGTGGTGGACGCTGGGGCCCGCTCGAGGGCCTATGGCGCCGCTGGCGGGTGCGACGCGCCCGTGCCCTCGAGGCCGGTCGCCCGGGCCCGCCTATCGGCCGTGGATGAACTGCATGGCCTCGGCCCGCGTGGCGACGTCGGATCGAAACAGGCCCCGCACCGCCGAGGTCACCGTCAAGGCCCCCGGTTTCTTGACGCCCCGCATGGACATGCAGAGGTGCTCCGCCTCCATGACCACCAGGACGCCTCTCGGCGCCAGGCCCCGCTCGAGCGAGTCGGCCACCTGACTGGTCAGCCGCTCCTGGACCTGGAGCCGCCGGGCGTAGGCCTCTACCAGACGGGCGATCTTGGAGAGCCCGGTGATGCGACCGTCGTCGTTCGGGATGTAGGCGACCGCCGCCCTACCGATGAACGGCACCATGTGGTGCTCGCACAGCGATGCGAAGGCGATGTCCTTCACCATGACCATCTCGTCGTGCTCGGCCGCGAACGTCACGGTCAGGTGTCGCTCCGGGTCGTCGTGGATGCCCGAGAACAGCTCGTCGTACATCGCCGCGACCCGCGCCGGCGTCGCCTGGAGCCCGTCCCGGTCCGGATCCTCGCCGATCGCCTCCAGGAGCTCGCCCACCGCCTTCTCGATGCGACCGCGGTCCACGCTCACTGCGGCCTCGGCATGTCGTCGCCCACGTAGACGCAGACCCTGGGCAGATTGCGGTATCGCTCGCCGATATCCAACCCGTAACCCACCACGAAGTCGGGCGGGATGCGAAACCCGACGTAGCGCAGGTCGAGCTCGGTCCGCTGCAGCCCCTCCTTCACCAACAGGGCGCAGACCTCGAGGCTGGCCGGGCCACGCGCCAGCAGGTTGCGCCGGAGGTACGACAGCGTGAGCCCGCTGTCGACGATGTCCTCCACCACGAGGACGTGCCGGCCAGAGAGATCCAGGTCGAGGTCCTTGACGATGCGGACGACGCCGCTGGTCTTGGTCGCGCTTCCGTACGACGCCACCGCCATGAAGTCGAACTCGACCGGCAACCGGATGCAGCGGGCCAGGTCGCTCATGAACACGAAGGCACCTTTGAGGACACCTACGAGCAGCGGAGGACGATCTGCGTAGTCGACGGTGATCTGGCGACCGAGCTCCTCCACGCGAGCCATCAGCGCGTCCTCGGCCACCACCACCCGTCCCAGCTTGGCTTCGTCTTGGAGGCTGGCGGGAAAGCGGCCGTCGGTGTCCGGGCCGTCCACCTGCCCGACCCTAGCGGTGAGGTGGTCAGGGTGCATCAGCGACCGGGACCGCGGCATCGTCGGGTGCACCTTCGAGCGCGAGCCGACCCCGGGAGCGACGGACTCTCACGCCGGCACCCACCTCGCACGCCCGACCGCCGCCGCGGGCGACGTCGAGGACGCGCTCCACGGCGTCAGCTGTCGGTGCGTAGGGACCGTCGCCTCGAAGCCAGGTGCGCACGGCCCGTCGGGCGAGCGCCACGGGGGCTCGAGCCACGGCCCGCGCGTCGGTGGGGTCGATGCCCGCGACCAGCGAGTCGAGGTAGTCGGCCTCGTCGGCCAGGAGCGCAGCCTGGCGGGTGAGCACGGGGACGACGTCGCGCTGCGCGACCTCGTCCAGCAGCGGCATCACTTCGTGGCGGACCCGGTTGCGGCGATGGATGGGGTCCTCGTTCGACGGGTCCAGCACCGGGATCAGGCCGAGGTGCCTGCAGACGGCCGCGGTCTCGGCCCTTCGCAGCCCGAGAATCGGGTGTCGGCGTCCGACGCGCATACCACCGAGCCCACCGGCCGCGGCGCCCCGCAGCAGGTTCAGGACCATCGTCTCGGCCTGGTCGTCGGCCGTGTGCCCGGTGGCCACGTCGGCGGGAAGGACAGCCAGACGCGCCGCCCGGGCCCGGGCCTCGAGGTTGGGCCCGGGAGCGAGAGCCAGTCGCTCGCCCCGGAACCTCGCCCCGAACCGCCGGGCGGCGGCCTCGACCACGCCGGCCTCGCCGGCCGACCCGGCGCGCAGACCGTGGTCGACGTGGACAGCTGTGACCTCGCACCCGGCCTCGGTGGCCAGGGCCAGCAACGCCAGCGAGTCCGCTCCGCCCGACACGGCGCAGGTGAGCGTCGACCCCCGCGGCGGAAAGGCGCAACGTCTCAGGAGGTCGGCGACGATCGGGCTCACCCCGCCCTGACGCGGCGCATCCAACTCGGCGGGTCGCGGATCTCGTCCAGGGTGGGGAGGTCGTCCGGCGCCCTCCAGGCCAGCCCGAGCAGCTCGGGTCCGCCGGCCGCCTCGACGGCGGCCACGAACCGCTCACCGTCCTCGTACTGGCGCATCTTGGCCTCGAGACCGATCAGCTGCTGCACCAGCCGGGCCGGTCCCCGCACCTGGCGGCGGCGGTCCCGCAGCACCCGGCTGAACCGCTCGGCGCTCGGGATCCGAGCCGCACCGGCCCGGTCCATGGTCACGTCCCCGTGTCCCTCGAGCAGGCTCATCAGGCCCTGGACCCTGCCCAGGACGGCGTGCTGCTCCGTCCCCATGACCAGACCCAGCAGTCCGCCGTCCGACAGGGGATTGCGCCCCGTACGCACCTGGTCAGCCGCCCTCCGGAGACCCTCGAGGAACCGGCGGGGGTCGGGGTCCATGGCCCCGAGGGTCTGGTCCACGAGGGAGAGGAAGTGGGGCCGCATCCAGGGGATGCCGGTGAACTGGGCCCGATGGGTCACCTCGTGCAGCGCGAGCCAGAGGCGGAACTGGCGGGGCGGGAAGGAGAACCGCTTCTCCAGGCTGAGCACGTTGGGGCCGACGTAGTAGACGATGTCCTGCTCCTCGATCCGCTCGTCCTCGGTCAGGAGCAGGTCGTACTGGCCGAGCACCCGGGTGGACATCCACCCGAGCACGGTGCCCACCTGCACGCCGGCGGCGGCCCTGCTCACCGGGGCGATAGGGCTCGCCAGCAGTCGGGGGCCGAGCCGCTCGGTGACCGGTCGCAGCAACCGCTGGAACGAGGCCACGTTGGCCCGGACCCATCCCGGACGATCGGTCACCCGCGCCCGAGCCGGGCCCGCAAGCGACCGCAGCCCGGTCGCCCGGGCGACCAGTTCCTCGGCCTCGACCGTCAGCTCCTCGAAATCCGGCTGCAGCGACGAGTAGTGATAGGACTCGGCGAAGGGCTCTCGGCCGGCGACCCGAACGGCCACCCGCTCGGCCAGATCCCAGGACACTGCTTCAGTCACGGCATCTCCAGGCGCGGTGGGGATCACGCCATCATGCACCCGCACCGGGCGCAACCTTGCATCATCCCCGACCGCCGCTCAGCCGACCCACGATCGCCATCGTCCTCCGGGTTGCGGCTCGGGGTGGGCGATCCGCCGATCAGGCGATCTTCTTGCCCCGGGTCCGGGGCACGGCCATCGGCTCGTGCTGATAGCAGTACCTGCCGTTGTTGTAGATCGACAGCTTCGTGTTGCAGCCTGGCTCCCGACAGACCCTTCCGGCACCGAAGGAGCGGGACGGTCGATCGCTGCCCGACAACGACGTCCCTCGCACCACACGTTCTGTCACGCCTCGGACAACGAGCAGCCGGGCGGCGGTATTCCGCGCCCGCTCTAGCGGTGCTGGTCGACCTCCTGCTCGTGGCTCAGGACCCAGGCGACCCGCTCCCGCAAGGTCTCGGGAACGTGGTCACGGCACTTGAGGGCGAGCATTTGGCGCAGATCCGCCTCGAAGTCGAAGGCTTCGAGGCAGGGATGACAGCTGTCAAGGTGCCGCGATATCTCCAAACGCTTCTCGCTGGTCAACTCGCCGTCGAGAAAATGGTAGAGACGGTGGACCGCCTCCCAACACTCATCGTGGTCCGGTACGCCCATCACCAACTCCCACGAATCGCTCCCTACGCATCATCAGTCTCGATCGCCTACGAGGCCACGTTCCATACCAAACTCCAGCAACGCCTTCTGGAGCGCCCTTCTTCCACGATGGAGTCGACTCATCACCGTTCCGATGGGGATATCCATGATGTCGGCGATCTCCCGGTACGAGAATCCCTCGACATCGGCGAGGAGGACGGTCATCCGGAAGCTCTCCGGCAGCGACTCCAGCGCCTCCTTCACGTCGGTGTCGGTGAAGTGGTCCAGGACCTCCTCCTCGGCGCTCCGCCCCGCTGTGGCCGCCTCCAGACCCCCCAGCCGTCGGTACAGATAGAGGTCTTCGACGTCCTCGATCTCGGTCTGCTCGGGCCGCCGGCGCCGGGATCGATAGGCGTTGATGAACGTGTTGGTGAGGATCTTGTACAGCCACGCCTTGAGGTTGGTGCCCTGCTCGAAGCTCCCAAATGCCCGGTAGGCCTTCAGGTATGTCTCCTGGACCAGGTCCTCGGCCTCGGCCGGGTTGCGGGTCATACGCAAGGCGGCCGTGTAGAGGGCAGGCATGAACTCCATCGCCTGGTCGGCGAACGTCGCCTTGTCGGCCATGCCCTGCACAGTACCGCCCGTGAGCCACCGAACCCCTCGGAATTCGCATCGGCGGCGAACACCCCGCCGGGCCTCCGTCCCGGCTTGGCCCACGGCCGGCTATCGCCCGAACATCATCAGCCACTGCTCTGGCGTCTGCGGGCGGAACACGTAGTTGAGGCGGCGGGTGTCGCCCATGGTGGCGGAGGGGTCGGCCGAGTAGAGGTGACCGGGGAAGAGGATCGTGTCGTCGGGAACCCTGGCCAGACGGCGGGTGAGGCTGTCGTACATCGCCTCGGGGTCGCCGCCGGGCAGGTCCGTGCGACCGCAGCCCTCGAGGAAGAGGGTGTCCCCGGCGACCAGCCGGTTCTCGACCATGAAGCACTGGCTGCCCGGGGTGTGGCCGGGGGTGTGGAGGAGTGTCACACCCAGGTCGCCGACGTCGACGACATCGCCGCTCTGGTGCTGGACGAGGACGTCGGCGACCCCCGTCGCCCGCGTCACCCAGGGCGCCTCGTCGGCCTGCACGTGCACTGAGACCTCCTTGTGCTCCAGGAGCTCGCGCAGGCCCTCGATGCCGTGCCCCATGAGGTCACCCCCCACGTGGTCGGGATGCCAGTGGGTCACCAGCACGCCCGTCAGCCGCATGTCGTCGGCAGCGAGGATGTCGACCAGGTCACTTACGCCGTAGGCCGGATCGACGACGACGGCGTCTCCGGTCTCCCGGTCGCCGATCAGGTACACGAAGTTCACCATCTGCTGGGCGACGAAGTCGGCCGTGGCGAAATCCCGTCCAGCGAGTAGCTGACGAAAGTACAGGCGGTCGCTCATGAGTCCCCGAGGTCCGTGTGGCTCGGATCGGCCCAACAGGCCGGCCCGAGGAGAACAGCCACGATCGTAGGCGAGCGGGGAGCTCGGCCCGGCGGTCGAGGCTGTGGCGATCCGGAGCTTTGTGTCCCGGCGGTGCCGAGCCGGCAGTCCTGGGACCGGGCCAACAGCGGGTGAACTCTCGGGGGTCAGGGGAGGACCGGGCGCTCCGAAGGCGAACCTCGCGCCCCGCACGAACAGCTGTCCCGTCGAGCGCTGCTCCGGAGCATGGCGGCGGGCACAGGCCTCGCCCTCGCTGGATCCGTGCTGGGACGAACCGTGGGACCGGCCTGGGGAGAGTCGCTGCGGCGTCCGGGCTCGCTGCCCCATCCGTCGCTGCCACCCGGAACCGACACCATGCCCGGGATCGAGCACATCATCGTGTTGATGATGGAGAACCACTCCTACGACTGCTACCTCGGGATGCTGGGTCGAGGGCCGGGCGAACGGCCGAGGGGCGACGGCTTCGGCATCGGAGCCGATGGTCAGCCCCTCGCCACCTGCCCCGACAAGCAGGGCCAACCGGTGCGCGCCTATCACTCCCCCACGACCTGCCAGGACCAGGGGGGCGTGAGCCAGAGCTGGGACGCCAGCCACATATCGCTCGACGGCGGGCGCAACGACGGCTTCGTGCGAGCCTCCAGCAACCAGGCCATGGCCTAATGGACCGGAGCGGACCTGCCCTTCTATTACGGGCTGGCGAGCACGTTCCCGCTCTGCGACCGCTACTTCTGCTCAACCCTGTGCCAGACGTACCCCAACCGCCGGTACCTCATGGCCGGCACGTCGCTCGGGATGGTCGGCGACCCGTTCCCGTCGGTGACCGACCCGCGTCCCCCCAACGGGACCATCTTCGACCAGCTCAACGCCCACGGCATCAGCTGGAAGGACTACTTCGCCGACCTGCCGACGGCGGGACTGTTCCCATACCTGATCGAGGACAATCCCGGCAAGGTCGTGCCCGTCGCCGACTTCTTCGCCGACGCCGCCGCCGGCACTCTCCCCGCCTTCAGCCTCGTGGATCCCGAGAGCTTCGAGGGGTCGGAGGAGAACCCCCAGGACATCACGGTCGGCGAGAGCTACGCGGCGTCGGTGATCAACGCGGTGCTCCACAGCCCCGCCTGGGAGAAGACCGTCCTCGTGTTCACCTACGACGAGCACGGCGGCTACTACGACCACGTCCCGCCGCCTCGAGCCGTGCCCCCTGACCTCGTGCCGCCCGAGATCACCGTGCCGCCCGACCAGCCGGGAGGCTTCGACCGCTACGGGTTCAGGGTGCCGACCGTGATCGTGTCGTCGTGGGCCCGCCGGGACTACGTGTCGTCGGTCGTCCACGACCACACGTCGATCCTCAAGCTGGTGGAGACCAAGTGGAACCTGCCCGCCCTCACCTACCGGGACGCCAACGCCAGCAACCTGCTCGACTGCCTGCAGCTCTCGGCCCGCCGTCCGCCGTTCGCCGCACCGCCGGAGCTGCCAGCAGCCCGGCTGTCATCCGGAGCGGTGGGCTGCGTGGCCAAGAACCCGCCCATCCCCTGAGGTCTGATCCGGCGCGGCCCGCAGACGCTATTTCATGCCCGGTAACAGCAGACGGAGGAGCCGACGACCGAACCCGGTCTCGGACTTGAGCTGCTCGATCTCCTGGTCGATCTGGCGGAGCTCGTCCTCGCTCGACGTCTGCTCGCGCAGCTGGCGGAGATGGCGGAGGCGGTTCTCCGCCCACTTGCCGCCGTTGACGATCTGCGGCATGTGGCGAGCTTAGGCGAACTCACCGCCTCCCTCGGGCGCAGCCGTCGGGCGCGGGCCGAAGGCGGACGGTAGCGTCGCTCGAGTGATCGAACGAGCGGAGTTCGGGCGGACGGGCCACCAGAGCAGCCGCGCCATCTTCGGGGCGGCGGCGCTCTCCCGGATGAGCCAGGAGCGGGCGGACGAGCTCCTCCCCGTCCTGTCGGAGCTCGGCGTCAACCACCTCGACGTGGCCGCCGCCTATGGCGACGCCGAGCTGCGGCTGGCGCCGTGGCTGGCGGGCCGCCGCCACGAGTTCTTTCTCGCCACCAAGACCGGCGACCGCACTGGGCCGGACGCCCGGGCCAGCCTCGAGCGCTCGCTCGAACGCCTGGGGGTCGACCAGGTGGACCTGATCCAGCTGCACAACCTGGTGGAAGAGGACGAGTGGCAGGTGGCCCACGGCCCTGGTGGCGCCGTCGAGGCCCTGGACCAGGCCCGGCAGGAGGGCCTGGTCCGGTTCATCGGCGTGACGGGGCACGGCCTGCGGATCGTCCGCATGCACCTCCGTAGCCTCGACCGCTTCGACTTCGACTCCGTGCTCTTCCCGTGCAACTTCTCGCTGCTGGCCGACGACGGCTACCGGGCGGACGTCGACGAGCTGCTCGCGGTGTGCGACGAGCGCCGGGTCGCGACCCAGACCATCAAGTCGGCCGCCCGACGCCGGTGGGGAGACGACGCGCAGCCGCGGTTCAGCTGGTACGAGCCTCTCCCCGCCGGCCCGGCCCTGGAGCGCGCCGTGCAGTACGTGCTCGCCCGACCGCAGCTCTTCCTCATCACGTCGAGCGACGCCCGTCTGCTGCGGCCGATCCTCGAGGCGGCGTCGTCTCCCGTCCGGCGCCCCTCGGATGCCCAGCTCCGCGACGACTGGGTCGCCCAGGACCTGCAACCACTGTTCGACGGCGCCGACCTCGAGCGCATCTGACCGCTGGCGCCGCGGACGCTATTGACGCACGTCCTCGGTGGCCGGCGCCTCGGCCGCCAGCGCGGCCTCGTGCTCGGGACGGGAGAGGGGCGACGGCCACCAGTTCCACCGGCCGAGCAGGGCCACGACCGAGGGCACCAGCAACGTTCGCACGAGGAACGAGTCCATGAGGATGCCGAGGGCGAGGCCGACGCCGATGGCCCGCAGCTGGCTCCCGCTGGAGCCGCTCCCGGCCGACAGGGCGAGCACGGCGAAGGTCCCGGCCAGGACCAGGCCGGCCGACGTGATAGTCGTGCCGGTGGCGCCGAGGGCCTCGGTGATGGCGTGGCGGAGCGGAAGGTCCTGGGCCTCCTCCCTGATCCTCGTCATGACGAGGATGTTGTAGTCCTCCCCCAGGGCCAACAGGAAGATGAACATCAAGAAGGGCAGGAAGAAGATCAGCCCCGAGTCCCCGGCCAGGTCGATGAAGATGATGACGGCCAGGCCGAGGGCGGCCAGATAGGAGAGGATCACGCTGGCGATGAGGTAGAGCGGGGCGGGCAGGCTGCGCAGTACCAGGGCCAGGAGCACGGCGATGATGGCCACGGCGACGGGGATGATGGTCCTCAGGTCGCTGCTCGACACCGAGCTGATGTCGTAGGACGCCGGAGCGATACCGGCCACCCCACTGTCGGTCGCACCGGAGGCGCGGGCGGCCTGGGTGACGGCAGTGCGCATGGCGGGCGTCTGCTTGAGGGCCGCCGTGGTCTGCGGGTCACCGACGGTGAGCGACGCGTTGATCATCACCGTTCGGCCGTCGGTGCTCACCAGCTGCGACGCCGCCCGGTAAGCGTTGTAGGTGGTCGCCGGCACGCCCAGCGCCGGTGGCGCGATCACCGGCAGGGCCTGCGCGGGCCCGAGCGTGGCGTGCAGGGCGGACAGCTCGGTGGGGGTGAGCGTGGTCCCGTTGGGGTCGAGCGGGGTGGCGAGCGACTTGAACACCGAGGCGTGGCCCAGCTGGGTCTGGAGCGTCGTCAGCGGCGCGGGATCGACCCAGACCGAGGTCGGGTACTTGAACACCAGGTTGGTTGGGTTCGCGGCCGCTTGCGGGAAGTGGGCGGCCAGGGCGGCGTTGCCCTGGGCCGAGTCGCTGGCCGGCGGTGGCGTCTGGTTCCCGAAGCCGGAGGGCTTGTTGCCGAGCGCGGCAGTGGCCAGGAGGCCGAAGATCACCACGCCGATGCCCAGCGTCAGACCCGGGCGCTCGACGGCATGACCGGCGACCCGACCCCAGAGGCCGAAGCGATGAGGTCCGACCTTCGGCCGCGACGGCCAGAACACGGCCCGCCCGAAGATGGCGAGCAGGGCGGGCAGCAGGGTCAGGCCCGCTACCAGCATGAGGGCGATGCCGATGGCCAGTGGAACGCCGAGGCTCTGGTAGATGCCGAACGTCGCCAGCAGCAGGCTGAGCAGGGCGGCGATCACCGTGGCGGCCGAGAAGCTGATCGTCTCGCCCACCCGGGACACGGCCTTGACCACCGCGTCCCTGGGCGGGAGGCCCCCCTGGATCTCCTCCCGCACCCGGAACACCAGGAAGAGCCCGTAGTCGGTCCCTGCTCCCAGCACGAGGACGATGAGCAGGACCTGGGTGAACAGCGAGACCTGCAGCCCCGCCTGGGCCGCCTCACCGATCAGGGGTCCGGCGATGGAGAACACGATGATGGCGGGCAGCACGGTGAGGATGGGCGCCAGCACCGACCGGAACACCAGGAACAACAGGGCGAGGATGAAGATGATCGAGAACAGCTCGGTCCGGTTGCCCGCGTTGTTGGAGGCTTTCTGGCTGTCGACCCCGGCCGCGACCTCCCCGGCCAGGTGGACGCTGAGGCCCGGAGGAACGGGCTGGGTCGCGATGGCCGAGCGCAAGGCGTCGACCAGGGTCTTGTCGGCGTTCATGCCGCCCTGCAGATTGGCGAGCACCCGCAGCTCGATGGCCTGGCCGTCGGGCGACACGCCGACCAGCTGCACCGACTTCACGCTCGCCACACCCTGGGTTGCCGCCTTGATGCGGGAGACGGCGGCCTGATCGGCGACCGTGAGCTGGGTCCCCGACCGCGAGGCCACGATGGGCACCGGTACCGAGTTGAGGGGCTGGAACGGCTGGGCCAGCTTCGCCGCCTCGAGGCTCGGAGAGTTGGACGGCAGGAAGCTCTGGTTGTTGGCCTTGACCGCGCTGTTGAGCGTCGGCAGGGCGGCCCCCGCGGCGACGGCGCCGACGATCCAGGCGAGGACGATCAGGTATCGGAACCTGACTGAGAAGCGGCCAACCGAAGCGAGGGGGTTCATTCGCCTGCTCCAGGAGATGTGAATCGACGCGATGCGACCCGTTGCGTGCGGTGTACCGCCGGGTTGTACCGAAATCTATCGGATCGCCGGGCGCCACTGCCCGCGGGCGATCGTCGTGCCGATCCGCCGAGCGCTATCGTCCAGGCGACGCCCGCGTGAAGGGAGCCGACCCGTGCCGGACAAGGACAAGCCTCGCTACCTCGGCCTCCTCAACGCCATCGCCGTGGCCGAGTCCGCTGCCCATTGCTATCTGACGGAGTGGGCGGGCGTGACCGAGAGCCCCGAGGTTCGCCAGGTGCTCCTCGCGGTGGCGGCGAGGGAGGGCGAGCACGGGATGAGCTTCGCCCGCAGGATCAACGAGCTCGGGTTCGCGGTCCGGGACAAGGATTTCCCCAGGGCCAAGGAGGCCCTGGAGATCGTGCGATCGGACCGGTCGGACCTCGAGAAGATGGAAGCCCTCGAGCTCCACAAGCTCGATACTGGTGACCGTCCCGACCTGTTCGACGACCTCTTCAAGGACCACTCGATCGACATCCGAACCGGAGAGCTGCTGGGTCGCTACATCGCCGAGGAGCGCGACAGCGCCCGCATGCTGCGGTCCTGTCACGAGTGCCTGCGCGCCGCAGGCAGCGGTGACGACCGCCCCGATCCGGACCGGCTGGCCGGGATCGAGGCCAAGGTCGACGCCCTGGCCCGTTCGGTCGACGAGCTCCGACAGATCGTCTGCTCAGCCAGCGTGACCGCCAACTCGAGCTGAGCGGCGGGGTCTCCCGGCTCTCAGGTGAGTCCAGGACGGCGCACGATCAGGGCGTCACCCTGACCACCGCCGCCACACAGCGTCGCCGCGCCGTGGTCGACCCGACGGCGACGCATCTCATGGACCAGGGTGACGAGCATCCGAGCTCCGGTCGAGCCGAGGGCGTGGCCCAACGCCACTGACCCGCCGTTGACGTTCACCCTGTCCCCGTCGGCGCCGAGCATCCGCGTGGCGTGCAGGGCGACCGACGCGAAGGCCTCGTTGATCTCGATGACCCCGAGGTCGTCGACCTGCAGCGCCGCCTTCTTGAGCGCCCGCTCCAGACCGATGGCGGGAACCGTGTGCAGGTACTCGAATCGCTCGGCGCACATCCCGTGGGCCACGATCTCAGCCAACGGCTCGATGCCGAGGACCTGCGCACGCTCAGCGCTCATCACCACCATGCCAGCAGCGCCGTCCGACAGCTGGGAGGCGTTGCCGGCGGTGATCGTGCCGTTCGCCGTGAATGCGGGGGGCAGGCGGGCGAGGGATCGGCTCGTGGTGGCGGGTCGGACTCCTTCGTCGCGCGCGACCGACTGGTCCTCCCGCCCCGCCCGAACAGGGACACGAACGATCTCCTCGGCATAGCAGCCGGAGCGCCAGGCCTCGGCGGCCCGTTGGTGGGAGCGGGCGGCCCACTCGTCCTGGTCCTCCCGCGTGATCGCCAGGGCCGCGTTGACCTCGTCGGAGGATTCGCCCATGTGCTGGCCCGTGAAGGTGGACCACAGGCCGTCGTGGATCATGGTGTCGACGAGCTCTGTGTCGCCCATCCGCGCCCCCCAGCGCCCACGGCGCAGCACGTACGGCGCAGCCGTCATCGACTCCATCCCGCCGGCCACGGCGACGTCGATCTCTCCCGCTCGAATGAGCTGGTCGGCGAGGGCGACGGCGGTCAGGCTGGACAGGCACACCTTGTTGAGGGTGATCGCTGGCACGTGCGGTGGAACGCCGGCGGCGACGGCAGCCTGGCGGGCGGTGATCTGGCCCGTCCCGGCCTGGAGGACGTGGCCCATCAGCACGTAGTCGAGATCAGCGGGCTCGACTCCAGCCTGGGCGACGGCCTCTGCGATGGCGACCGCGCCCAGGTCGACCGCCGCGCAGCTCCGCAGCGCCGAGCCGAAGCGCCCGACGGGCGTCCTCACCGCCGAGACGATCACCGAAGATGCCATAGCTGCTCGCCCTTGCTCGGGCCGGCTCCGTCCACCGCCGGCCTCCCGGGCCGGCTCCGTCTACGGCCGGCCTCCCGGGCCGGCAGTGGCGAGGCTACCCTGAGTTGGCACGTTCGGCTGCGGGGAGGGACCCGCCGATGGTGACGACGCCGCTGCTCGTGATAGGGGCCGGACCGTACGCGCTGTCGGCCGCCGCCTTCGCCAGCCGTCACGGCCTCGAGACGGTGGTGCTCGGCAAGCCGATGAGCTTCTGGCGGGAGCACATGCCGGCCGAGATGTTCCTCCGCTCGGGACTCGACTGGCACCTCGACGCCGCCGGCCTGCACACCCTGGACGCATACCTGGAAGAGCAGGCGATCGCGCCAGGCGACGTCGACCCGATACCCGTCGATGTGTTCATCGACTACGCCGACTGGTTCCGGCGGGCCGAGAGGATCGAGGTCCGACAGGATCTCGTGGCCGAGCTGACGACGCTCGACGGCCACTTCCAGGCCACCCTCGTCAGCGGCGATCATCTCGCCGCTGACGCGGTGGTGGCCGCGCCTGGCCTCTCCAACTTCACCGCCGTGCCGGACTGGGCGGCGGGGTTGGCCCCGGAACATCGATCCCACACCTGTGACCTCGTCCGGTTCGACGAGCTCTCGGGGCGCGGGTCCTCATCGTGGGAGGACGGCAGAGCGCCTACGAGTGGGCGGCGTTGATAGGCGAGCAGGGTGCCGAGCGCGTCGACGTGGTCCACCGCCACGACGTACCGCGCTTCGACCAGGTGAGCTGGCAGTTCGTCGACGGGTACGTCGAGGCGACCCTGGGTGTGCGCGGGTGGTGGCGCCACCTTCCGGCGGCCGAGCAGGACGCCATCTCGAGACGGTTCTGGGAGGTCGGCCGGTCGACGCTCGAGGCGTGGCTGACGCCAAGGCTGAGCAGCGTGAACGTCGTGCGATGGCCAGGCACGGAAGTCGTCGACGCCGTCACCACCGGCGCGCAGGTCAAGATCCGCCTGTCGAACGGCGAACGCCTGCTCGTGGACGAGGTCGTGTTCGCCACGGTTACCGGGCCACGCTGAGCAGCGTTCCCTACCTGACCGGTGTCCTCGGCGACGTAGCGATGGCCGAGGGCTTCCCGATCCTGGACGAGGCCTTCGGCACCAGCCTGCCCGGCCTCTACCTGCCAGGGTTCCTCGCAACCAGGGACTTCGGTCCGTTCTTCGGCTTTGTCAAAGGAGCCCCGGCGGCGGCGACGCTGATCGTCCAGGATCTCCTGGCTCGCGAGTGAGGCTTGTCTCTGGCGGCTTCGCCGCCCCGGGCGGGGCCCCACCCCCACCCTCCTCCGAGCGGCGGGGGCCCCAACCCCGCCGCCGGCCGTCTCGAAGTGCCCCAGCACGGGGTGCGGGACGTAAAGCTCCTCAAGCCTCTCCATCTCCTTGTCGCCGAGCTCAAGCTCCTCGCCGGCCAGCGCGTCCTCGAGGTGGCCGAGCTCGTGGAGCCGACGATCGGCGCCGTCACGCCGGGGCGGTGGAGCAGCCAGGCCAGCGCCACCTGAGCTGAGGGTACCCCTCGCTCGCCGGCGATCTCGGCCACCCGATCGACCACGTCGAAGTCGGTGGGCTGGCTGTAGAGATAGTCGGTGAACGGGTCGGTCTCCGAGCGCGTCGTGCGCTTCTCGCCTTCGCGGCTCCGGGTCCCGGCCAGCACGCCTCGAGCCAGAGGCTCCGGGGATCACGCCGACCCCCTGGTCGACGCACAGCGGGACCATCTCCCGCTCCTCCTCGCGGTAGATGAGGTTGTAGTGGTCTGCATGGACACGAACCGGGTCCAGCCGTGGCGCTCCGCGATGTGCTGCGCC